>JBGAHV010000050.1:0-33070 GCA_044225995.1 Ferruginibacter sp.
TTTTACATACAGGCACCCGTTTGTAAGTGCCTTAGGGATTACTAAAAAAAGAAAGGCAGACGTTGCATGGATACAGGCAGATACCGGCGCCACCTATGCATACGCATCACAACATGTGTTACCAAATTATAAAGATTCTGTTCCACAATTATTATTAGCAAAAACATTGTTTGACACTACTTATTTTAATAACCTTGAATTGTGGAAAATGAAAACCGCCGTTGGTGGCGGACCAGCACTTTTACAAAATGGCAACATAAAAATTACCAATGAAGAAGAGTTAAAATTCAGTGGTAAAACCGGATTGACTGACAAACACCCACGAACCTGTATGGGTTATACAGCAGATGGCCGATTAATAATTATGGTAATACAAGGCAGAAGTGCAGATGCTGCCGGCGCAACATTGGTGCAGGAAGCACAGCTTTTAAAAGATTTAGACTGTGTGGAAGCATTGAATTTAGATGGTGGCGGCAGCAGTTGTATGTTGATAAACGGAAAAGAAACCATTAAAGTAAGCGATAAAGAAGGGGAGCGGCCCGTGCCGGCTGTATTTATTATTCAATAAAAATTCCTACAAATTATCTCAACATGTGAAATTCAACTAAACAGACTACAGCTTTACTAATTTTGTACTTATAGTTTTAGAATTATCTGTAATTTTTAGAATATAGTTTCCAGGCACTACATCAGCATACAACTTAATTAATTGCTTTCCTGCATCCAGTTTTTTATCATATTTTAGAAGCAGGTTTCCTTGTATGTCAAAAAGTTCAAAAGATCCGGTTGTACTCTTTTCAACTTGCATGCTTATAGTAAAAGCATTAACAAATGGATTGGGAAACACCTTTAGGTTGCCTTCAGTAGCATCAGGTACTTGCATTGCAGAGTCTGGGACGATCACAGAAGAAATGCTGTCAGTTTCTATAATATTAGTTTTCGTTAATTGCTTAACTATAATTTTGTCAATTTCCCAGGCAGATTTCAGGCAACCTTGTATGCCAATAGCATTTCCAGCTATAGGAGTAACAAATTGTTTAAAAAACTGTTTTCCATTTATATTAAACATTATAAACCCATCTTTTTGAATAATTTCATACTTATTATATTCGCCTGCATGATATAAATTATCTCCGCTTAATTCATGTGTTTTCTTTCTTAATGAGTAATTCCATCCTTTATTATAATAATCCAGTTTTACATCCCCCTTTAAGAAAAAATTCAGCTGGTAAATACTTGTTATCTTACTAAGAATCTCTTTATCCCAATTGCCCCATTGCAAATCAAAAATGTCTGTGTGATCTCCGCCACTTAAAAACTTTGCTACAACGGTAATAGAAAAATCCTGCAGTGTATTAAAGCCTGGTATTTCTTTTTTGTACCAAAGACAACCACGATCATCGAAGTTTTTATTTAACTTCTCCCACCGTAATACACCTTTTTTAACTATCACAGAAAACGATGAGTCATTTTGCTCTCTCCATCCGTTTTTATTATTCTTAAAATTTTCGGAAAACAAAACTTTACTCTGACTTGCAACTGAATTACAAATCAAAACAAGTGTTATAAAAAGAAAATTTCTATGCATGTTTAAAATAACAAATATTACGATGTGCATCATCGTTGGAATCCTGTTAACTGATAAGTAAGAGACCAATTATGTATGCATACAGAAGTTTTTATTTTATCACCACCTCACTAATCACTTTTTCTCCCATAGCCTCATTTACTTTTTGAATAATATTTTCTTTTTGGTACAGCAATTCATTCTTTAATGGCGCCACAGCAGTTGTTATAAACAAAGTATGATTAATGATCTGAATTTTATCAGTGTACTTCGCAATGGTTTTACCCATCAGTTGTTCCCACACTTCTTCAATGCGTGCAGCCTGTATGCCGCTTTTAAGACGGCTCTTTTGCAAAAACTGCTGTATGGCATCCTGTAAAGAAATTTCGCTCATGTTATTTTATATGGAGTTGGTATGACCCGGTTATATTGCTTGGCCCTTTCTTATCCCATATTTTAAAGCTTACTGTAATGGTCATGGATTTATCATCTATCTGTGTCATCATTGCTTTAAGTGAAATATATTTACCATCTTCTTTTGTAACCCCGGCGCTATAACCGGCAAAAAGGTCCTGTGTATTTAATACTTCATACCCGTTGCTCAGTACAATTCTTTCTGAGCTGCCGGGAAATACTTTTCCACCCACCACTTTGTAACCACTGTCCAGTACTGCATACATAATCACCTTTTGATTCAGTTCAATGGTATTGCCTTCAGGTACCTTATTGCCGTCTTCAAAATACAGACCTGCTTCAGCCACTTTAAACCCTTTTATATTCATGGTTATGCCATTCGGAAAATCCTGTGTTACGGTTTCTGCCACTGCCGGCTTTACTACTGCTTTTTTTACTACAGGCTTTGACACCGGCTTTTTGCCAGCCTGTGCCACGGCACCCGATACTGTTATTATCAATAAAAAAGAAAAAACAAATTTTGTCATACTGGTTAAGGTTTAAAATAATCAGCTAATATAATTACATTTTATTTTTACAACTCAATTATGGCAAATGGAATTTTTAATGCTGAAAAAGCATCCTGCAGCCGTTCCCTGTGGGTATCGGTAATAAAAACCTGTCCATCATTTTCGCAGCAAACTTTTTGCAACAACTGGTGCATGCGTCCGTCATCCAGTTTTTCAAACACATCATCCAAAAATAAAAGCGGGGCAAAGCCTTTTTCCTGTTTCAGTATTTCAAACTCTGCCAGTTTTAAGGCAAACAGCAGTGTTTTACGCTGCCCCTGTGATGCAATGTTTTTAAACGGCTGGCCCTGTAACTGAATTGAGATCTCATCTTTGTGAATACCTGCATTTGTTCGTTGCAACAGCAAATCTTTTTGCCGGTTTTGCAGCAGCAAATCTTCAAAATTACCGGTCTTTAGCTGGCTTTCATACTGCAGGGACACCTGCTCATTTTTACCTGCAATCTGCAGGCAAAATGCTTCAACCAATGGCAATAATTTTTGCATAAAAGCAACGCGGCGGCTGTAAATATAGAGCGCCGGTTTTAGCAGTTGGCCATCTAATACTTCCAGTAAAGCCAGGTCGGTTTTACCTTCATCACCAAACCGTTTAAGAGCGCTGTTTCGTTGTTGCAATATTTTGTTGTACTGAATCAGCAATTGAAGATAGTCACTGTCTGCCTGGCTGATTACTGTATCCATAAAACGGCGGCGCTCTTCACTGCCATCTGTTATCAGTTGGATATCATCCGGGGCAATCATTACTGCCGGAAACTGGCCGATATGGTGGCTCATTTTATCATAAAGCACATTATTTAACAACAGCTCTTTTTTTGTATTCCCCCGGTTTATACAAACCACTTTTTGTGCTTCGTCTTCTTTTATAAAATCCGCCTCCAGCCGGAAACCATCTGAATTAAAACGGATGTTTTGTCCATCCATTTTAGAAAAATAACTTTTGGTAAAGCAGCAGTAGTAGATGGCATCCAGCAAATTGGTTTTGCCTTTACCATTCAAACCGCAAACGCCGGTTATTCTCTCATTAAAATCGTAAGTGGCAAACGAATAGTTTTTATACTGGGTAATATGTAGCTTTTTTAAAAACAGCATTTCGCCTGCAATATAATGTACTTAACGGCAGCTAAATAAATGGTTATTATTCTGTATAAAAAAGCTGAAAAAAGACAGGCAGTACAAGTGTGCGACGCCACCACGGCTGAATGTGGAAATGATGCTGATAACATAAAAATCAGTAATTCAAAAACTGATAACTTGAAAGGTAAAACCCTTATCTTTGCCGCCTAAAATTATTAACCTTGGCTACAAAGTTTTCTAAAGAAACTTATTTATACTGGTACGAGCTGATGCTGCTCCTGCGCCGGTTTGAAGAAAAGGCAGGACAACTGTATGGAATGCAAAAAATCCGGGGCTTTTGCCACCTGTACATAGGGCAAGAAGCCGTAGCTGCCGGTTGTATGACAGCTACACAACCCGACGATAAATTTATTACGGCTTACCGTTGCCATGCGCTGGGTATTGCTAAAGGTGTTACACCTAAAGCTGCCATGGCTGAACTGTTTGGCAAGGCCACCGGTTGTGCAAAGGGTAAAGGTGGCAGTATGCACTTTTTTGCAGTGGAGCATGGGTTTTTTGGCGGTCATGGTATTGTGGGTGCACAAATTGGTACTGGTGCCGGTTTGGCTTTTGCAGAAAAGTATAAAGGCACCAATAACGTAGCCCTTACATTTTTTGGTGATGGTGCTGCCCGCCAGGGTATGCTGCATGAAACTTTTAACATGGCTATGCTGTGGGATTTGCCGGTGGTGTTTATCTGCGAAAACAACCAGTATGCCATGGGTACATCTGTAGCAAGAACAAGTAAGACACTGGATATTTATAAACTGGCTGATGCGTATGATATGCCTGCAGATGCAGTGGATGGCATGAGCCCTGAAGCCGTACATGACGCAGTTTTAAGAGCAGTGAACAGGGCACGTGAAAAGGGAGGTCCAACTTTACTGGAAATTAAAACATATCGCTATAAAGGACACAGTATGAGTGATCCGCAGAAATACAGGAGCAAGGAAGAAGTGGAAGAGTATAAAGACAAAGACCCCATTGACCATGTATTGAAAGTGCTTACAGAGCAATATAAAGTAAGCGAAGCGGATATTGAAGTTATTAACGACAGGGTGAAAAATGAAGTGGAAGAGTGTGTGAAGTTTGCCGAAGAAAGCCCCTGGCCAAGTGATGATGAACTGCTGAAAGATGTTTATGTACAGCAGGACTACCCGTTTATTGTTGACTAATCATAACACAACATTTTTAGATTTTAATTTTTAATTTTTACTTTTTTAACGATGGCAGAAAAGCAAGTACAGCCTGAAGTGGTGGAAACAGATGCAGTGGTGGCAAAGGCTAAAGATTTTTGGGCAAAATTCAGCAAACCCATTATTTATGTTGGCAGCGCAATTATTTTATTAATAGGCGGCTGGTTCGGTTACAAATATTTTATTGTAGCACCCAAAGTGCAAAAAGCAAGCGAAACAATTTTTCCTGCAGAAAAACTGTTTGGTAAAATTGTGCAGGCGGGCACTTACAGTAAAGACTCCATTAATACAGTTTTAAATGGCGGGGCAGATGGTGAAATTAAAGTTACCGGCCTGCTGACTGTTATTAAAAACTACGATGGTACTCCTGCAGCTAACCTGGCTAATTATATGGCAGGTGCCTGCTATCTTCATTTAAAAGAGTTTGATAAAGCTATCAGCCACCTGAAAGACTTTGATGGCCATGGTGCCAGCCAGGTACAAAGTGCAGCTTACCGTATGCTGGGTGATGCTTATGCAGAAAAGAAAAATAATGATGAGGCGCTCAGCTATTATAAAAAAGCGATTGATGCCTCATCAGTAAAGGATGAAGGAACCCGTTTCCAGGCATTATCAAGGGCGGCATTGTTTTGTGATGCTATTGGTAAAACAGCCGATGCAGTTACTTATCTTAAACAAATAAAAGAAGAAATTACTCCTGATTTTCTCCGTAACAACCGCATAGATTTTGATGCAGATAAATACCTTGCAAAACTGGGAGTATTTGAATAATTCTTGCGTTTTAATTAATTAACGGATTAACCAACTTACTTTCATGTCTGTTAATTCAAATAATTTATATAACACATCAGGCATCCAAATACCAAAGGATGCCTGTGTTGTGCTGGTACGAACCGAATGGAATGCGGATTCCGTTGATAAACTGGAAGAGGGTGCCATACGTATTTTACAACAGCATTCTGTTTCATTTAAAACCGTTACTGTTCCCGGCGCATTTGAAATTCCTTTTGCCATAAAGAAATACTGGGAGCAGCATAAGTACAAAGACGATAAACCGCATGCATTTATAGCATTGGGCTGTGTGCTGCGTGGCGATACACCACATTTTGATTATGTGTGTAAAGCTGTTACCGACGGTGTGGTGCAGCTAAATCTTTTATTGCCTGTACCCACCATCTTTGGTGTGCTTACAGTAGATAACCAGCAGCAGATTGATGAGAGACTGGGAGGTAAGCATGGGCATAAGGGTGAAGAAGCGGCCATAACTGCATTAAAAATGATTGGCCTGTAAAAAACAATCAAATGAAAGTACAACTCTTTATACCGTGTTTTGTTGACCAACTCTATCCGCAAACTGCCTTTAATATGGTAAAGGTGCTGGAGAAAGCCACCTGCGAAGTGAGTTATAACACCAACCAAACCTGCTGTGGCCAGCCTGCATTTAACGCCGGTTTTTGGGATGAAGCCAGGACTGTTTGCACTAAATTTTTAAAAGATTTTGAAGGCGCTGATTATATTGTGGCGCCCAGCGCCAGCTGTGTGGGTTTTGTAAGAAACTACTATGCAAAACTGTTCGACAATTCATCGCAGCATAACCAGGTAAAAGATATTACCAAACGTATTTACGAATTCACCGAATTTTTAACGGATGTGGTAAAGATTGAAAATTTTGGAGCCGTACTAAATACTAAAGCCACTTACCACGACAGTTGCGCTGCTTTACGGGAATGTAAAATAAAAGAAGGCCCACGCAGATTATTAAGCCATGTAAAAGGATTGGAATTGGTGGAAATGAAAGATGTGGAAACCTGTTGCGGCTTTGGTGGTACGTTTGCTGTAAAGTTTGACGCCATCAGCATTGGAATGGCTGATCAAAAAACACGGAATGCTGCAGATACCGGCGCTGAAACTATTATCTCTACCGACCTAAGTTGCCTGATGCATATTGATGGTTATATTAAAGGAAAGGATCTTCCTTTAAAAACAATGCACATTGCCGATGTACTGGCCAGCGGTTGGGAATAACCTGGACTACCAATGAAATATTTACTCCTGTTCATTGGATTTTACCTGTGCCTGTTGTTCTGCTCATGCACTGAACAGGGCGACAGTTACAAAAATCCCTTAACCAGTGCTGATTACAGTAAGCTTACCTTTCCTTCCTTTAAAACTGTGCGGATACTGTATCTCAAAAAGAATCTTTACGACTCCATTTTCAATCCAGTATTATTTGACAGTTTTGTAAGTAAAAAAATTATCAGGGGAGCATATGGATTTTTTACCTTTCTCGATTCACTGGGTAACCCGCTGAGTCACAATTGCGACTCAGTTGTATTGAACAAAGAACAATCAGCATTGCTGGTCGGTGAACTGGGCACATGTTATGCAAAAAATAATCCCGGCTTTCCAAAATGCGGTGAAGCAATACAGGATGCCGTTGTTTTTTATGACAGTACAGACAGGCCATGCGGTTTTATTGAAATTGGTTTTGGCTGTCGTGTATATAGTTTCAGTAAATCCATTAAAGTCAATATTGATGAATGTAATACAGATTCTATGATGAAAAAATTTGTTGATCTTTTTAATGCTTTCGGCATAAAAAGAAGTCTTGCATACTGACCCGTGTGTTAATTCAATAATGAGTCCAGGTCTTTTATATCAGAAGGGTTCAGATCATTTTTATTTTTTGCGGCTTCATAAAAATATTGCGACGCTGTTCCTTTTTTGCCCGAAGCCTGCAGCAGCTTACCCATCCAGTATAATTCCAGAGCTTCCAGGGGTTTACCCGACACTTTTTGTTCAAATACTTTTAATGCTTCTTGTTGCCGGCCATTTTTAAACAGCGCCCATGCATACCATGCATTTGTTTGCGGTGTGTTGCGGTTTTGCAATTCTGCGGCAGCAATGGTTACAGCTTTTGCGGCACTATTTAAAACGCCACAATAAAGCTGAATCAAATACTTGTTATACATGTTACCATAACGAACATCGCTTACAGCCTGTTCAAATGTTTTTGCAAACTGGTATTCCTGCTCATTATTTTTACGCTCCTGCGCTACGGCAATTAATTTAAATAAAGGTTCGGGAGATTGTGTTTTGGTTGCGGCGAATTGAAGCAGCTTTTCCGCCAGCGAATCATTCTTATCATGCAGCAAAGCAATCCATGCCAGCCCCATAAAACTGTGCAAGTCCGATCCATTAGCTTTAATACAGTTTATAAAACAGTCCCTGGCTTTTTGCAAATCACCTGCGTGAATGTACAAATCGCCAAGGTTGGAAAGCGCCGCCTGTTTTAAAAAAGGATTGCTGCCACTCATTTCACAGGCAGCTTTCATAGCAGCAATTGAAGAATCCATTTGTCCCTTATAATGCATCAGCTTGCTTTGCCTGAACTGGTACCCATAATCTGTTGTTTGCCCCATGCCCTTAAGATTTAAGGCAGCATTAGAAATCTGGCCGAGTTCAAAGCTCACATCAAAACCAGCGGCAAAAGCATCGTATTTTTTTATGCCAATTCTTTTGGCAATGGTTAAAAGCGAATCCGCTTTTAAAAACTGGTGCTGCAAAATAGCATGGCTGCTTAATGATAAATAAGGTGCGGCTTCGGTTTGTTTAAATGTATTCGCAACACTGAATAATATACTGTCGCTCTGCTTTACATCTGCAATATTGCCAGTTAAGTGAAAGCGGTTTATTAATGCCGCAGCATAGCGCATGGCATTTGTGTAATCTGCTGTATTAGGCTGAATACGATTTTTCCAAAACGCTATTTCATCATTTGCTTTACTAACAGCACTGTCGTTGTAATGCAGCATAGTGCTGCTGGCAACAGCCGGGTTTACAAAAGCAGTTTCTTTTTTGCCAAAAGAAATACGGCTAAAAAGAAGATACACTGCAAAGCAGGCAATAAGTGCCGATAACGGAACTACAAAATACTTACGGTACCAGGATTTATTACTAAACCATTTTGCCACCAAAAACCACGCAACCAGTATTATGGTTATTTGCCCAAGTTCCACACCTGCATTAAATAACAGCAGCGATGTAAAAAAACGGTTTTGCGGCAAACCCAGTTCGCCTAAAGCGCTGGCAAAGCCCATACCATGCACCAGCCCAAATAAAAAAACAACAGCAATACGTGCAGGCCTTATTTTTTGAGAGAAAATATTTTCCAGTGCAACATAAATAATCGACAATGCAATTAAAGGCTCGACTATACTGGCCGGCGGTGTAATTATTTTGTACATCGACAAGCCTAAGGTAACAGTATGAGCAACCGTAAAAGCAGTAGCCTGCAGCAGTACAGGTTTCAATTTAGGGCTTAACAGAAAAAGGCTTAACACAAATAAAATATGATCAAACCCAAGCGGAATAATGTGTGTAAAGCCAAGCGTTAAATAAAGAGCAGCAGAATCAGTACTGTTCATCTTTTCAATATCGATAACAGTGGCATGCGCAAAAACAGCGCTGCTGCTGATGAGTAACAGCAGCAGCGCCATTGTTTTTTTATTACACAAGGTTCTTATTGCATTCATAATAAAAAGATACGGATTTGCTTTGTTTTAAGATTTAAAAGAACACTGCAAATTTCGCTCGTATCATAAACGGATTGCCGGGAGTGTAATGCAGTTCGGTTACCGGCACCAGCTCATTGCGCAGCCGGCTTTCGGTGGCAAACTGTGCTTCATTCCATTCGGAGTTAAACAGGTTTTCTATTGCCAGCCCTATTTCGTATTTGCTTTTTGTATAGCTTACCGCAGCATCTGTTATGAAATAACCTTTGGCTACAATACTGTTGTCTTCATTGGCAGGCCTGTTTTTTATATACCTGTAACTGATGCCGCCATTAAAACCTTTTGCCTGTTTATAAAATAATCCACCAGTACTGGTTGACGTTGGCGCCAGGGGAATATAATCTGCTCCTTTAGGTTCGCCAATAGCCCTTGGTTTTGTAAAGTTGAAATTGGCATTGGCAAATAAATGTTTGTTCAGCTGGTAACGTGCAATTATATCAATGCCCTGTCTTTTTGTTTTACCACTGGGTTCCACCACACCTTCATCACCCACATAAACAAATTCCTGGTCAAGATGCAGGTACCAAACCGCTATGTTCAGGTAAAAATTGCTCACTGGTTTTAAAATAATACCAGCATCGGCGCCATAAGCTGCAGGCAAAATTTCTTTGCCACTATTGGCCACCACTACACGGGTATCGTTGCTGTGAAAACCTTTGCCGCCTTTTACATACAGCTGTACATTCTTATTTATATTGTACTGTATATTCAGTTTGGGGCTTACCGTTGTTTTTTGTTGTGACGGGTTTTGTGTTGCACTCAGTTTATCAAAATAATCAAAACTGAAATGATCCAGCCGCAGGCCTGCATCAAACAACCAGTTACCAGTTGTTAACTGGTGCTGGGTAAATGCAAAAAGATTGCTTTCCTTAATATCTCCCAGCATTACAAAGCCGGTAAGCCTGCGCTGCACTTCATGTGCCAGCATGGTGTTATGCGTGGCGTCGTAACGCAAACCAATACCTTCGGCGTTTTGCAAAACTGCATTACCTAAAAAATGTTGCTGTTTTATTTTAGAACTTATTCCGTAGATATCCCTTTTCTCTGCCTGGTTTATACCATCTCCGTTAACAGGGTCGTTCAGGAAAAAAGTAAAGTTGGAGAACAGGTTGAAAATATACCGGCTGTAAAACGCCTGGTTCTCCCATTGCAGGTTATTTTTAAAACTGGTGGTAGAAACCATATTTACATTATATCGTTCTGTATTGCCTCCTTCGCTTGGGTCAACACTTCCAAACCGGTCAATGATACCCGCTTTTACAGCACGGTCGGGTATTTGACCACTGGCATACCAGTTACTTTTGAAAGCGCTGGCAGATGCAGAAAAATCAGTGGCATCAGACAGTTTGATGTTATATTTTCCAAACAGGTTAAAGCGTTTGAATAGTTGTTTGTTCTGCGTTGGCCCGTCAGTGTAATTAAAATCTGCGGCCACATAAGCACTTTGCCTGTCTTTGTTTTTTTTCAGCAGGTCAAACATGGCAAGGGTGCGTATGGTATTAAACCGGCCTGCTTCTGCCTGTACCAAACTTTTAGAAATGTTCTTGTACGTGGAAAAAGCCACGTAACCTGCAGTATTCAGGTTGCCCCGTTGTGTATAATAAGGGCCGGCTCCAAAATCAATTGTATTCACTGTTTCAGGAATAATAAAATGTGCATCTGCATAACCCTGTCCATGTGCATGGCTTACCATGTTTACCGGAATGCCATCCACACTCACCTGCACATCTGTTCCATGGTCGCAATCAAAGCCACGTAAAAAAATCTGTTCCGCTTTGCCGCCACCTGCATGTTGTGCAATAAAAAGGCCCGGCACCATACGCATCAGTTCCTGCGTATTCTTAACAGGTTTTACTGAAAGGTCGGCTTTTGCAAGTGAGCTGAATTTTGTGAGGGCTGCAGACTGGAGTTTAATATCGTCCAGCTTGATAATATCGGGCTGCATTTCAATCACCAGGTCATTATTGCTGTTGATGTCTGCAACGTATTCTTTATAGCCAATATGAGATACGCTGATAGATTTATTTTGAGGTACTGTTTTAATGATAAAATTCCCGTGCTCATCAGTAACAGCTTTTGCGGTGGTGCCACTAAGGGTTACTGTAGCCGCATCAAGCGGCTGCCTGCTTTTGGCGTCCATCACTTTACCCCTGATTGTGTTTTGGGCAGTGAGGGACAGCGGCAATACAAGCATTAAAATATTTACCAGAAAACAGCACCATTTTTTTTGCTGTTTCATCTGTTCTGTTGTTTGTATTTCCGGATTTTACCGGTATTTAAAAGATAAGATATGCCGCAATGCATTTAAAAGCACCGCAGCCTGATTTAGCAGAAAGAATAACAGCGGGGAGGAGGGTAATTTTTTTCAGTATGACTGTTAACTGCGCCTTCATTTTTTAAAGGCCAGTAGTTTTGTCCTTCAGCGTTGCCATGCTGTTGTTCATCATTATTAAAAAATAAACAATGTTCAGTAATTGTATTTTCCTTTTTGGATGATGAGGGAAGATTGCCTTCTTTATTAGTATCGCTTTGAGTGTTTTTTGCAGCTTCAATATGAACATGCCATTGGCCGTTTTCCGCATGCACCGTAGCCATATGTTTTGCGTAGAAGAAAACGTGGCTTACAAAGTCATTTACATACGGCATCACCGGTTTAAACAGCAATGCTGCGTAGCTGATAAGCACAATATGTAAAAACAGCTTTTTCATTAATAACTGTAAAATATATTTTGAAGGTAAGCTTTTGTTAATTAATTTTTAAATCATAAAATAGATACAGCCATATTAATTACAGCTGTATCTATTTTTCATATTTAATGTGCTATTATAATCTTTTTCACTACAACAAAGTTTAAATCTCTTAACGTAATTGTATAAATGCCATTCACAAATTTTTCACAATCGATTGTAAGCAAAGATTTTTCTGTAGTTAGTTTTGAATAAACTAATTTTCCATCTAGGCTTCTTATTTCAATTTTTATTGAATTCGATTTTTGATTTCGTAAACTTATATTTAGTATTTTTTTTACTGGAGAAGGAAATATTTTCATTTCATTTGAATTACTTTCCTTTTCTACATCTATTTTGTTACTTTCATTTTTGTTTTGAACACTACTGCTATTATACTTTATTTCGTTGTTTTCTCTTCGCATGGGTGGTAATGTTGTGAATTGTCCATTAATATAACTACTAAAACCAGCGCCCCAGCAAATCGAAGCAACTCTCCAATCATAAGTTGTATTAGATGTGAGACCAGATAATGTATATGGATTATATGCAAATGACGAGGCCTCAATCCAAGTTGAAGAATTTGATTCCTTATAGTCAATTTTATTTCCTGATGTAGCAGAGGTCCAGTTCAGCGTTGCTTGACTTGCGGTTATACCCGAAGCTGAAGGATTGCTTGGGGGTGGGCAGGTGCCTGTTGTTTGAAATATTATTTCTGTAGGATCACTTGTTCCGGTATTACAGTTCGTTTTAAGAAAGACATCATAGTTTTGCAATTCAGACAAACCCGTAAGATTATAAGTTGTTACGTTTACATTTGAATTTTGAACTACAACTTCATGTGTAATTTGCTTTTCAACTAAAAGATTATAAGAAGTTGCACCTGCCATCGGATCCCACGATATTGTTGCTGATGAATTGGTAATATTTGTTGCTGCTAAACCAGTTGGAACTAAACAGCTAGGTGTAGTGAATTGAGAATATGCATAATTATTATTGCTAGAATATGTACAATTACCTTTTACCCTCCAATCGTAGGACGTCCCAGGATTTAAATTGTAAATGGTATAAGTTCTGTAAGCAGGGTCACTTGAACTATTTGGGACATTTATCCAATTTGATGATGAAGTCTGCTTGTAATCCACAGTATATGATACTGCCTTAAAAACAGCATTCCAGTTTACAATGGCTACTGTATTAGATAAATATGGGATGTTCATACCAGTCGGTTGTAATAATTGGCAATTATTGGTAGCAATTATAGTAATGCTTTTAATTTGTGCATATCGATCACCGGGTGGACCTCCATTTGGTAGTGCTGCAACTAAGAAATAATTAATTCCTGAACTTGATGGTGTATAATTGTCCAAAACTGTATAGCTATCATATGTAGTTGTCAAATTTTCAATCAAATTTTCACCTCCCCCAGTAAACACGTATTCGGGAGTACATTTTTGTGCTGCCCCTAACAAACTTGAATTTACGCCGCTTCTAATTCTAATTTGCCCATTTTGCACTTCTTGATTAGCTTCTATTATTATTTTATATCTATAACCTTGAGAAAAGGGATAGTAAATTCCAAAACCAGTACCCGAACCATTACTTAAAGTTTGAAGCCGTAATTCACTTCCTGTATAATAAACCCCACCTGCAGTTGCATAGTGATTATATCCTCCAATAGCAAAAGGTGAATTTTGTCCAGATGGGTCATTAAATAAACAATTAACTGGCGTTGAACCCCAAACGGGAATATTTTGATAATTAATTGTTGTAGTTTGAGCTAAAGATTTTAAAGAAATAATTACGGTTACGAGAAATACTGAAAGTATAAATATCTTTTTCATAATTAATTATTTTTAAATTAAAAATAGAATGCTGATTTTACGGTCAACATTCTATCATTAAATAAGTATCTTAAATTCTTTTACCAGGGACTGGCTAAATATGGAAACGATGCCGAAAATGCTTTGTCGTTTGTATCTACATGGTCGTCTGTAAGTGTAGGATTACTTCCACCGGTAGGACCACCAAAAATCAATGTCAGTTCATTAGTTATAACATCGTCTGCTAATCCTCTTCCCGTTAAAGCATCTGAAGGCGATGTAAAGAATTTTGTTGTACCAGTAGTTGATACGTTCAAAACATCCGTAGCTAAAACGCCTGTAAATGTGGCGGCATTTAAACCTAAAATATTAGTTGTATAACCAGCATTTAAACCAAGTAATCTTGCTTGAAATTTACTTTGAAACGCTGTCCCCATTGCAGAAGGAATAGTTGTATTAAAAGCATCTTTATCTGCAGCCGCGGTAACAAATACCGTATTAATTGCAGGACGTGCCATCTGGTCCTGCTGTTCATAATACACAGTGGCTTCAGGGGTCATGTCGTCGTCTTTTTTACAGGAAGATGCAATGATGGCGGCTCCCAGTATTAATCCAAATATTTTTATCTGTTTCATTGTCTTGTTTTTTAAAAGTTGGAGTGAATTAAATTTTCTTTTTTGTTTCTAACCATACATTGATATTGCCGCTGGCACCGATCAGTGATTTAGGCACTTCCACCACAATACTCAATACATTGGTACCGGCAAAAGTATCGGTACCCGGGTTGGCAAAACCTGTTGCTGTACCGGCTAAGATTGCTTTGTATTTGTTCAGGTCAAAAAAGAAAGGATCATCTCTTGGGCCGGCAAATACTTTTATTCCTGATGTGCCGGTTCCAGTTGCTGCTGCCGCACCATAGGCAGTTACAGCCACTTCAGCAGTTACGCTGCCTTCCAGCTTGCTTTTAGTACCAGTTGCCGATGGAGCAACGGGGCCATACACCTGCATTTTATTGCTGGCTGCATCATATTTACATTGTATCACCAGGTCTTCTATATTGTCGCCGGTTTTATCAATGTTAAATTCAAGTACCGTGTTTTCATCAAACTTTAACGCTGCGGTATTTGCAGGAGAGGTAAGGCCCTGTGTGTTGGCAACAAACACCAGGTTGTTGGGGTCCTGGGCACGAAAAACATACAGGTCGGTAATGTCTGTCGTTTGATTGGTTACTGCCGGAGTGTCAATATGGTCTGCCGCATAAAGAATGCCCCCGGTAACAAATGCTGCTGCAACCACTGCAGCAAACAATAATTTTTTCCGTTTCATTGTTAGTGTTTTTTATGAATGATTAAATACAGTTTGGCAACTGCTATCATCACTTACGGCGAAAGGGAAAGTATGGATTGAAGGTTTTGATATTTTTTTCAGCAGCCGGTTTCTTGTCAGCTACGCCGCCAACAGCTGTTTGTTATTTTTTTTTTGATGAAAAAGAAAAATAACCACTCTTCAAGCATATTTCATTATTCAGCTTTGCCTGCATTATTTATATCTTTAAATTTGGCGCATTATTCATTGTTCATTTTTAATTATTCATTGTATGGCTTATTGGCTAGTAAAATCAGAACCTTCCGTTTACAGCTGGGACCAGTTTGTGCAGGAGAAACAAACTTTCTGGAGCGGTGTACGCAATTATGCTGCCCGTATAAATTTACGTGCCATGAAAACAGGAGAGGAGGTGCTGTACTACCACAGTAATGAAGGCGTGGAGATTGTGGGTATTGCCAAAGTAATTAAAGAAGCCTACCAGGACCCCACCACAGAAGATGACCGCTGGGTGGCTGTTGATTTGAAGCCTGTAAAGAAATTAAAGAAGTCCGTGCCATTAGATATAATAAAGAAAGACAAACGCCTCGCCAATATGGACCTGGTACGTTTGGGCCGTTTGAGTGTGCAAACCGTAAAGCCGGAAGAATGGAAAATTATTATGGAGCTTGCGGGAGAATAGTAAAAGCTTTCTGTTTCCTTTAACTTTTTTTATCGGTTACAAGTTTTGTGTAAAAAGTATCAATGAGCATCTCATCAATCAAACTCATTGTTATGAAAACAAAACTTTTACTTGTTGCATGTGCAACAATGTTTGTATTTATTTCCTGCAATCATGGTAATAAAAAGGAACAAACCCCTTCAGCTGATTTTCAATTAACAGAAGTACACAAAAATGCACCACCCAAATCAGGCTCTTTATCAAATGGCCTATTAGATAAAGAACAAGCGCCCATTCCTGTTGGAAACGGACAACCATTACTAACAACAGATTCTTCACCTGCGAAGCAATCTGCTAAAATACTCCCTGTAAATCCAGACTGGGATAAAAAGATAATTAAAACTGCAGAGCTCAAAGTTGAGGTAAAAGATTTCAAATCCTATACTGATAAAGTTCATCAAACTGTAAAACAATTTGGCGGTTACATTGCACAGGAAGAACAGCATTTGTCTGATGAAAAATCGGAGAACACCATTTCTATAAAAGTGCCGGTGGCACAGTTTGAAGACATGATGAACCAGTTACCAGGTGGCGATGTAAAAGTGATGGAACGAAAAATCACCAGCGAAGATGTTACTGGTGAAGTAGTGGATACAAAATCAAGACTGGAAGCTAAAAAACAAATGCGTTTAAAGTATCTCGATTTTTTAAAGCAGTCGAAAAACATGGAAGAAGTACTGCAGGTGCAAAATGAAATAAACGGCATACAGGAAGAAATAGAATCAGCATCGGGCCGTGTGGGATACTTAACACACCAGTCAGCATTCAGTACCATTAACCTTACGTTTTATCAGCCTATGGCAGGTTACAAACCAACCACTGATGCACCCTCTTTTGGAACAAGAATAGCAACAGCCTTTAAATCCGGTGCCGGATGGGTGGGAGAATTATTTGTGGGTCTCATATCAATATGGCCGTTGTTGCTGGTTATAACAGTGCTTGTTGCAGGATGGAAAAAAATGCGTTCACCAAAAGTAACCGCACAGCAAAATGTGTAAGTTTGGTGCATGAATAAAAAACACATCGTGGTGCTTTCCGGTGCCGGCATCAGTGCAGAAAGCGGTTTAAAAACTTTTCGTGACGGAGACGGGTTGTGGATGGGTTACAATGTGGAAGATGTGGCAACGCCAAGGGCCTTTAAAAAAGATCCGCAGCTGGTATTGGATTTTTACAATATGCGCAGGAAAGATGTGGCTGCGGCGCAACCCAATGCAGCGCATACTGGTTTGGCTGCACTGGAAAAGGATTTTAAAGTAACCATCATCACCCAAAATATTGATGACCTGCACGAGCGTGGTGGCAGTACCAATGTATTGCACCTGCATGGCGAAATTTTTAAAATGCGGAGTGTGGATGATGAAGAAACTATTTATGAAATACGCGGAGATATAAATGTTGGTGATACTGATAAAAACGGCAGCCAGTTGCGGCCACATATAGTTTGGTTTGAAGAGCCTGTACCCATGATTGAAGTAGCAGTAAATGTTTTGCGTACGGCTGATTATTTTGTAGTGGTGGGTACATCGCTGCAAGTGTATCCTGCAGCATCGTTACTGCATTATGCGCCAGGCAACTTGCCTAAATTTATTATTGATAAAAAGATTCCGGCAATAAACAGTTATGCCAACCTGCACATTATTGAAAAGCCGGCAACAGAAGGAGTGGAGGAGTTAAGAAAAATATTGCTTACGCAGAACGGGAATACTTCAGCAAACTGAATTATATCTGGGTTTCTGTAAAAACAATCCCTTTTTTTTCTAACTCCTGCAGCACCGGTTCATAAATTGCTTTGTGAGTGGGAATATGCAAACCAGTTAACCCGATTGTTCCATTTAAAATTAATTTTGCCGCAATGCCCAATGGCAGGCCAACTGTTTTTGCCATGGCAGTATGTAAATTATTTTCTCCTTTTACCAGTAAGGAGCTTTTTACGGATGATTGTTTTCCGTTTAATGCATAATCAATTTCATGCAGCATTACAATCATGTCCTTATCATTCGGCTGCATGGCAAATTTATTTTCGGCAATAAATTGTAAAATATCTGCACTGCATTGTGCCGCTTTTGGCAACTTTGTATTGGCAGTTAATTCCAAATAATTGAAGAGTTCTTTTATCAAACCTTCCTGCTCTTCCGGTACATACAATTCAATATATTCGTTCAAATCCATTTCCCTGTTTTCAACAACATACAGTTTGCGTTCAATCCAGTCAAGGTATGTTTCGCAGTCAATAATATTGTCGTGGTCTTCTGTATCGGTCAAGCCAAGGTTTACAATATAGTCCCACCCAAAACAAAAAGAAGGGTAGCGTAATGTGGTGCGGATAAATGTTGCAGCTTCTTCTAATTTATAAACAGGAATATAACTCAGCGAATCCCTGTTGGGATACCAAGCCAGTTCCGTTAAACCGGGAAAAGAAACCGTTTTACTATTTTCAAAAACAGCGTGGTATTCGGTTTTAATTGTTTTGCCGGCTTCTTTATAAACAGCGCCGGCACTGCCAGCCATAATTATGTTGCGTGGGTTCCAGCTGATTTTATAATGCCAGGGATTATTATCACTTTCAGGCGCCACCAAACCACCGCAATGACTTTTAAAGGAAGTTATTTTACCACCTTCCGCCTTTATCTCATCAATCATTTTCATGGCACTCATGTGATCAATGCCGGGGTCTAAGCCCATTTCGCATAAAAAGAGTAACCCCTTTGCAGTAATATCAGCAGCCAGTGTTTTTATCTGTTCATCAACATAAGAAGCAGTTAATAAATGTTTGCCAAAAGCCACACAATCTTTTGCTACTAAAAAATGCAGGGCAGGGGGCATCATACTAATTACTAAATCTGCCTGTTGTATTAAAGCTGCCCGTTGTACATCTTTGGTAATATCAACAACTGCAGCTTCGGTATTGGGAGAGTTCTTTGTTTTGGATTCTATTAGTTTTTTATCGGCATCCGCCACGATGATTTTCCATTGGCTGTTTGCACTTTCTGCAATCAAATAATCTATAAGTACGGTGGCCGATTTACCGGCCCCAAAAAGGAGGATAGTTTTCACAATCTGAGAAATTTGCGGCAAGTTAAAGGTTTTAAACGGGCAAAAAAATACGCTTTAATCAAAGATGATAAGAATAATTATGGCTGAACGTACTGCGACGCCACTGAAGCCGGGTAAGCGTGATTTTGCCGGGTTCAAAATCTTCTCCACACCCCGTTAAAAAATGTGTACAAATAAGCCTTAAAAAGCCCCTTTTTACCAATGAAAAACGCCCTTAAAAGGTTAACTTCGCAAACCTGATTTTTCAGGCAAAAATTATATGGAAAATAACGAAGAATTAAAAGACAACAATCCCAATAACAGGGGCAAAATTATACCTGTAAATATTGAGGAGCAGATGAAGACTTCTTACATTGATTACAGCATGAGTGTAATTGTGGGCCGTGCCCTGCCCGATGTAAGAGATGGTTTAAAACCGGTGCACCGCCGGGTTTTGTATGGCATGAATGAAATGGGGAATAACAGTAACAAACCCTATAAAAAAAGTGCCCGTATTGTGGGTGATGTAATGGGGCGCTACCATCCGCATGGTGATAGTGCTATTTACGACACTATTGTGCGTATGGCACAGGGCTGGAACATGCGTTATAAACTGGTTGATGGGCAGGGTAACTTTGGAAGCCAGGGTGGCGATCCGCCGGCTGCCATGCGTTATACAGAAATCCGTATGCAGAAGCTGGCCGAGGCCATGGTGGAAGATATTGAGAAAGACACCGTAGATTTTCAGCTGAACTTTGATGACAGTTTAGAAGAGCCAACTGTACTGCCAACCCGTATACCGCAATTACTGGTAAACGGCAGCAGTGGTATTGCCGTAGGTATGGCCACTAATATGATGCCGCATAACCTCGGTGAAGTTATTGATGCCTGTATAGCCTACATCAACAACAATGATATTACCATTGAAGATTTGATTGGTTACGTTAAAGGGCCTGATTTTCCCACCGGTGGAACTATTTATGGTTTTGAAGGAGTAAGGGCTGGTATGCATACAGGCCGTGGAAGAGTAGTATTGCGTGGTAAAGTAAATATTGAAACCAGCGCCAACGGAAGGGAAAAGCTGGTAATTTATGAAACGCCTTACCAGGTTAATATTGATACGCTGGCTGCTAAAATTGGTGAGCTTGCTGCTGAAAAAATTGTGGAAGGCATCAGCAATGTTAACGATGAGAGTAATAATAAAGAAGGCACCCGTATTGTAGTTGACTTAAAAAGAGATGCTGTGGCCCAGGTGGTGATAAACCAGTTGTATAAACATACGGAACTGCAAACAAGTTACGGCATCAACAATGTGGCGATTGTAAGAGGAAGGCCCTATACGCTCAACCTGAAAGATCTTGTTAAAGAGTTTGTCGATTTCCGCCATGAAGTGGTGATACGCCGTACCAAATACGAACTGAAGAAGGCAGAAGAAAGAGCTCATATTTTAGAAGGTTACATTATTGCACTGAATAACCTGGATGCAGTAATTGCTTTGATCCGCAACTCTGCCACACCAGCCATTGCACAGGAAGGATTGATGAGCAACTTTGGCATGAGCGAAATACAGGCGAAAGCCGTGTTAGAACTGCGTTTGCAGCGCCTTACCGGTATGGAGATTGAAAAAATACGGGAAGAACATGCCGAAATAATGAAGCTGATTGAACACCTTAAAGAAATTTTGGCCAATGAAAGCATGCGCTTTGATATTATTAAAGCTGAATTAACAGAAGTAAAAGAGAAGTTTGGTGATGAACGCCGTACCGAAATAACTTACCTGGATGATGAAATTGGAATGCTGGATTTGATTGAAGAAGAGGACATGGTAGTTACCATTTCACATTTAGGTTACATTAAGCGTACCTCTGTTAGCGAATACCGTCAGCAACGCCGCGGTGGCCGTGGTGCCAAAGGCAGCAGCACAAGACAGGAAGATTATATTGAACACCTGTTTGTAGCCAGCACTCACCATACGTTATTATTCTTTAGCGAAAGAGGCCGTTGTTTCTGGCTGCCGGTGTACCAAATTCCTGAAGGTGATAAAACCAGTAAGGGCCGGGCTATACAAAACCTGGTGCAAATACCCCCCGATGATAAAGTAAGGGCCATTATTGATGTTAAGAATTTTAAAGATGCCGATTTTGTAAACAGCCACTACATTGTGCTGTGCACTAAAAAAGGCATGATCAAGAAAACCGATTTGGAAGATTTCAGCCGTCCAAGGCAATCGGGTATAAATGCCATTACTATTTTAGAAGGCGACCAGTTACTGGCAGCACGCTTAACAGATGGTAACAGCGAAATAATGATGGCAGTAAAAAGCGGCCGTGCTATTCGTTTTCCTGAAGAAAAAGTACGCAGCACCGGCCGTGGCGGACAGGGTGTAACCGGTATTGAAGTGGATGATGAAAAAGACGAAGTGGTAGGTTTATCATGCGTAAACAGGGAAGACAAGAGCCGTACCATTTTAGTGGTAAGTGAAAAAGGATATGGCAAACGTACAGCGCTGGAAGACTACCGTGTTACCAACCGTGGCGGTAAAGGAGTAAAAACAATAAATGTTACCGATAAAACCGGGGCATTGGTTGGCTTATTAGATGTAACAGAAAAAGAAGACCTGATGATAACCTGCGAAAGCGGCATTACCATCCGTATGCCGGTTAACCAGATTAGTGAGCAGGGCCGGGCAACACAGGGCGTTAAATTAATACGGGTCGATGAAGATGATGCCATAGCAGCAATAACGCAGTTGGATGAGCAGGAGGAAGAAGCAGAAACACCTGTGGAAGGTGCAACAGCAAATGACACACCTGAAAGCGCAAAGGATTCAGGAAGCGAATCACAAGCAGAGGATACATCTGAAAATATTGATAATCAATAAATGAAAAAATTTATTGCATATAAAAAGTCAATACTTATTAGTATTGGCTTTTTGTTTTTAATGGAATACTCAACTGCGCAAGACAGCGTTGCCATTAAAACATTACTCAGCCAAAAAGAGTATGCCCACGCAAAAGAAGCAGTGGACAAACTGGCTGCCGGAACAGAAACAGCAGAAAATTATTTTCTCAAAGCCATAGTGTATGATTCCATTGCCAAAAAACCAGAAGCAAACAATTTATTGCCCGATGCCCGCTGGCAGGCATTTACAGCACTGCAAAAAGCTGCAGTACTAAAAAATGAATATGTTTTAAGGCAAGGACAGGAGCTTGCGGGGGATCTGTATTCAGGTTTCATAAACGAAGGACTGGCAAATTTTAATACAGCAGTTGACAGAAGCAGTAAGGCGGGATTTGAAAATGCCCTGGCAATTTTTAAAAAAGCCGAAAAGGTAAACGAGTTTGGTTACCGGCTTAAATGGGATAGCGTTCCATTAAATTCTTTGTTATTATCCTTCCTGACAAAATCTGCAATTAATGCTGAAAATGAAACAGATGCCTTAATTTACTCTAAAAAAATACTCGATATTAATTCTGACAGTAAACCCATTGTTGCAGGAAAAGAAATTGCTTACCAGTGGCTGTTATATTATTACAGCAGCCGGAAGGAAGGAGAAACATTTAATAAATACCTGGCACTGGCGAAAGCGGCATATCCAGGCAACGTAATTTTTGCTTTGGCAGAAATGGATGGGTTGCGCCAGCAAAAGGATTATGCAGGTTTATTTAAAAAGTACCAGCAGTTAATAACTGCCGATCCCGGTAACCTGCAATATAAATTGGCTTACTGCAGCGATATATTTAACAGCCTTTGGCCCACTAAAGCAGCCGGAGCACCTGTGAGTGCAGCCCAACTCATTGACATTTTAAAACCGCTTACTGGTTCAAAGGAAACAGCAGTTAAAGCAAATTTGCTGTTAGCGAAAACCTATATCAACCTGGCCCAGGAAATTTTAACTGGTGCAGGCAATGCCAATACCAAGGTTCGTTACAAAAACTATTTAGCGATTTCAAATAAATACCTGCAGCGAATAATTGCAGCAAAAGAAAATACAAACAAACCCGAATGGAAGGAGGCGAAGCGGTTATTACTTACAAATTCAAAGGCGTTACGTTTAGCAAAACGGATCGTTTATTATTTGTTGATTATTCTATTTAACATAATGTTAATTATAGGACTTTGTTAATAAAATAATTATTATGGCTTTCGCCAATGGTGCAGGCAAGTTCACAAGCGCTACATTTGCGCAAATGAAAACAGCATATAATTCCATCCTCTCTAATTTAAAGATCAAAGAACTTAACGAAATGCAACTGGCTTCGCTGGAAGCTAATAAAGCTGCGCAGGATATTATATTATTATCCGCCACAGGCTCTGGTAAAACGCTGGCGTTTTTATTGCCGGTTTTATCAAACTTACAGAAAGATTTAAAAGCTGTACAGGCAGTAATAATTGTACCCAGCCGTGAGCTGGCCATACAAATTGATGATGTTTGGCGCAAAATGCAAACCGGCTTTAAAACCACTTTATGTTACGGCGGCCATAAACGGGAAATTGAAGAAACCAATTTAATAGAAGCGCCTGCAGTAATAATTGGGACACCGGGCCGGCTGGCCGATCATCTACGCCGCAATAATTTCTTAACCGAAAATATTACCACGCTGGTGCTGGATGAATTTGATAAAAGCCTGGAGCTGGGTTTTGTGGAAGAAATGGAATTTGTAATCAGCCAGTTTAAAAACCTTACTAAACGAATATTAACCTCCGCCACAAACCTTACAGAAATACCGGAATTTGTGGGTTTGCAAAATCCGCAGCAGTTAAATTATTTATCAGCCGAAAATGAAGCATCTGCCGGACTGGATATAAAAACAGTGTTTTCTCCCCAAAAAGACAAAGCAGATACGCTGTTTAAACTCATTTGTTTTTTAGGGAACCGCTCCACTATTATATTTTGTAATCACCGGGAAGCTGTTGAACGCACCCGTGCCATTTTGCATGATAAAGGCATTGTAAGTGTATTCTATCATGGTGGTATGGAGCAACAGGAACGGGACGCAGCCTTGTGCAAATTCCGCAATGGCACCGCCAATTTTTTAGTAACTACTGATTTGGCAGCACGTGGGCTGGATATTCCCAACATCCGTAATATTATACATTACCATTTGCCCGCCGGAGAAGATATATTTACGCACCGCAATGGCCGCACTGCCCGTATGGATGCCAGCGGCACAGCCTATGTAATCTATAGTGCCGACGAAACATTGCCGGATTATATCCAGGCATCTGGTGAACAGGCATTACCTGAGTCTGCACCGTTGCCTGAAAAACCTAAATGGAGTACGCTCTTTATTGCTGCAGGTAAAAAAGACAAAGTGAATAAAATAGATATTGTAGGCTTCTTTGCTCAAAAAGGGCAATTAAAAAAAGAAGACATTGGCATTATAGAAGTGAAAGATTTTTTCAGTTTTGTTGCCATTAAAAAAATTAAAGTAAGTGAAGTGCTGCAACTGATAAAAAACGAAAAAATAAAAAATAAGAAAGTTAAGATCGATGTGGCACGGTGATTAACTGAGCCCCTCTTTACAAAACTATGAATTGAAAAGATGTCAGGTTGAGCTTGTCGAAACCGGTTTAAAGCAAAGAAATCACCAGGCAGTTTTCATCTATTTTAAAAATATAAACACCGCTCCAATCAACGTCAGCGCTAAAATTACTTTTCGGTAGCCATCATCTTTAATTTTTGCAACAACTTTTAAACCGCACCAAAAACCTGTTAACAAAGCCGGCAGTAAGATCAAATCAACTTTTAAGGAAGCCGCATCAATATTTTTCCAGTAAAATACCTGGAACGGCAGTTTAAATAAATTAATGACCAGGAAAACCCATGCGGCGGTACCAATAAAATCATTTTTGTTCATGCGCATGGCTAAAAAGTAAAAATTACTGAAGGCGCCCGCTAAATTACCCAGCATGGTGGTAAAGCCCGACACCAGCCCCAACCCTGCCGCAAAAAAAATATTTTTTGGTACCAGCGGACTTTTACGCAACTCCAGCCAAACCATAATAATTACAGTAAGCACAATTATTATGGCCATTATTTTACGAAACAATGCTTCGTTAATATCTTTCCCGGTGTACACACCAATTAGTATCCCTGCAATCATCCATGGCAGCAGTTTAAAAAAATGCGGCCATTGCGCATGCCGGTTATAATACCAAACAGCCATAATATCAGCTACACATAACAAAGGCAATACAATACCGGTAGATGCCTTGCCACCAAAAACAATGGCCATAATGGTCACATTCATCATGTCAATTCCCTTTAAACCTGCTTTGGATATGCCAATGATAAATGCTGCAATAAGAATGAGTATCCAGTTTAAAACAGAAAAATGTTCCGGCATGTGTTACCTGCTAAAAGATGCTGATTGCTTACAAAATTGTTTTTTCCATTACCATAAACTCCAGGGGCTGTAAATGTTTACCGGACTTACCATCCTCTTTAAATGGAATTCTTTCTCCTGTATCTGTATAACCATGCCGTTTGTACCAGTTGATAAGCTCAGTACGCAGGCTGATAACCGACATGTAAATTATCCGGCAGCTGATGCTGCGTGCATATTCCTCTGCAGCCTGCAGTAACAACTTGCCCACACCCCCGCCCTGTAATTCGGGAGAAACACTAAACATGCCGAGGTAAAGCTTATCGCCGTTTAACTGGAGGTTTACACAACCAATGATACTATTATTGTCACCCGTGTATTTCAGGAAAACACTTCCGGGCTTTTCCATTACCTGCTGCACATCCTCTTCTGTACTCCTGGTTTCACCTTCAATCAGGTGTGCTTCAGTGGTCCATCCGGCTTTGGAAGTTTCGCCGCGGTAGGCACTGTTCAATAAACTTGTAATGGCGCCAATATCACCGGCAGAGGCAATTGCAATATGCTGGTTGGAAAAAAAAGTGCTCATCAGGAAAGTTGATTGCTGTGAGCGGTAAAAATACAAACTTGTTTATAATGCTGCTATTGCTTCCGGCACTTCTTCAGCAGCCTGAACCAGGGAGGCAATATTCATTTTTTTCATTTGCATCATCGCCTGTACAACCCTTTCTGCTTTTGCAGTGTTTTTATCTGCCAGCAATTGTGGTAGTATTTCAGGCACCACCTGCCAGGAAATGCCAAACTTATCCGTCAGCCATCCGCACATACCTTCCTTACCACCATCGACCGTCAGCTTTTCCCACTTTTCATCTATTTCTTCCTGCGTGGCACAGCTGATGTAAAATGAAATGGCTTCGGTAAAACTGAACACAGGCCCGCCGTTCAATGCTATAAATTCCTGGCCATCCAGTTCAAAAGTCACCGTCATGGCTTTATCTTCCTGTGCAGGAATGATACCGGTAATTTTTGCGTTGTTAAAAACAGATGTATAAAATTGCGCCGCTTCGTACGCATTGCCATCAAACCAAAGAAAGGGAGTTATCTTTTGCATAAAAACAGTTTTAAACTAAAAGGGATGCTGCATATAAAAAGCACCCTCGCATTTTATACACCGCATCCCACACAAATGAGAAAATGTTTAACACACCTTTTTCATATACGCAGGCAATCTTAAGCCAAACCAAAAAACCGCAGCATTATGATGCTACTTATAAAAATTCTGAGACAGGGAGTTGGATACCACCTTATACAGCCCGTCTTTTAAAACGATCTGGTAAGCGTTTTCAATCGCCTTGATATTTGGATTTGATAAATGTTTTTCATTATAGGGTACCAGGATGTCTTTTTCAATAACTTCATCACCATTAATGATCCGTCGGAACACCCGGTAACTAAAATGCCAGGGGTTAAATTCTCCTTCTTCATCGGTGATGGTGTAAGAATCGTTAAAGCCTTCAAATATCAGTTCGCTGTGGTGCTCGGGGTGTGCCTGCAGCAAACCGGTAATGTTTATAAATTTGTCAATAGCGGGATCACCGTGTACAATGCCGCTGTCCCAAACGGTTTCGCCATTCAGGTAAATAACAAGCCGGTTATCTACATGAGTAACGTTTATCCAGTATTCCTGTTTCATGTGCTAAAAAGTTTTTTGAGTGAGATTTATTTTCGTGGAGCAAGATAGCAAGGCATACACTACGCCAACATGATTTGCATTAACCGGGGAAATGAGAATTATCAGTTACGGGAATGCGGCAGCGCAAGAAACTATTGATTTCTGTTAATTAAATACCGTTTTGTAAAGGCTTATTCAAAAACGAGGTAAAGGCCCCAGAAAATTATGAGTATGGCTACGGATGTAAGGCCATAAAGAATATAATTGTATAACTCCGGCACCGGGTTAAAAATGGTCAGTACGGTGCTTATAAAACCCAAAAAAGCGCCAATAGCCATATACACCATACCGGCAGACAATTTTTTTGCATTACGGGCTTTGCGGAATTCTTTTAGATGTGTGGCAATGGCTTTTTCGTCAAAGCCTTTTAATTGCAAATCTTTTTCCACGGCAGCAGGTTCCAGTTTAGCGGCAATCCATTGCTGTATGGTGGCAGCATCAATAGTTGAAACAAATGACATGGGCAATCGTTTTAAAATCTGTCTTTCTCCGCTGTTCAAATCTGGTTTTAAAATAGAAAAATTCTGTGAAAGTGCAAAATCTCCCATTTTGTGTACCTTCATTTTCTTAACTAAATACTATGCTGAAAATTTTAAGAACGGCGGCTTTTACTGCCGCAGTGGCTGTTACATTAAGTGCAACTGCACAACAGGTTTATACGGCAACCGATTATCAAAATGCTGCCAACATGCTGGGCGGCAACCTCTCCAAATATATTGACCGTGGCAATGTAACCCCCAACTGGCTGCCCGATGGTAATTTTTATTACAAGGTGCTAACTGCCACCGGCAGCGAGTATGTTTTAATAAATACAAAAGACGGCACCCGCAAAACCGTAACAGATTTAAAAACCCTGCTGGCAGGTATACCAGAAGTAAAGCCTGCAACAGCAACCGCAAGGTTTGGCAATGGAGAACTGGTTTCTCCCGATGGCAAAAAATCAATTTTCATCCGTAACTGGAATTTGTGGGTAAAAGATATTGCCAGCGGTAAAGAAACTGCACTAACCACAGACGGTGTAAAAGACTTTGGTTACGCCACCGACAATGCCGGGTGGACACACAGCAGCCGTGCCATTGCATTGTGGAGCCCCGACTCAAAAAAAGTTGCCACTTTTCAGCAGGACCAGCGCCATGTAAAAGATATGTACCTGGTAAGAACAAAAGTGGGTGCCCCCGAACTGGAACAATGGAAATACCCATTGCCCGGCGACTCTGCCATTATTAAAATACAACGCATCATCATTGATGTGGAAACCGGTAATATCGTTCGCCTTAAAACACCGGCAGATGACCGCCGCAGCACTTTGTGCGATGACATCAGTTGCGGTGGCAGTTTTGATGATAACGAATGGAGCCCCGACAGTAAAACACTGGCCTTTGTATCCACCCCACGTGACCATAAAAAAGCCACACTGAAAATTGCAGATGCCGCCACCGGCGATGTACGGGTGGTGTTTGAAGAAACCGTGGCCACACAATACGAATCTGGCCAGGGAAGTATAAACTGGAAATACTTACCCGCCACCAACGAGTTTATATGGTACAGCGAAAAAGACAACTGGGGCCATTTGTATTTGTATGATGTAAATACCGGTAAACTGAAAAACCAAATTACCAAAGGCGATTTTGTGGTAACAAGAGTTTTAAAAATGGATGAAAAAAACCGGGTAATTTATTTTGAAGGAAAAGGAAAAGAAGCCGGCCGCAACCCCTACCACAGTTATTTTTATAAAGTGGATTTTGCCGGTAAAAAAATTACCCTGCTCTCCCCTGCCGACGGCAGCCACCGCATCAGCATTTCAAAAGACGGTAATTATTTTGTTGACAATTATTCTCAAACCACTGTTCCTAATGTGGCGGAACTGAGAGATATGAATGGCAAGCTGATTGCCACACTGGAAAAAGCAGACATTACCAGGCTGACCGCTGCCGGCTGGAAAGCGCCGATTCCCTTTACTGTAAAATCTGCCGCCAATGGCTGGGACCTGTATGGCATTATGTATGTACCCAGCCACCTGGATGCGTCTAAAAAATATCCGGTGATCAATTACATTTATCCAGGCCCGCAGGGCGGCAGCGTTGGCTCCTGGGATTTTGCCCCCGGACGGCAGGACCACCAGGCATTGGCCGAACTGGGTTTTGTGGTCGTACTGATTGAAGGCAGCTGCAACCCCGACCGTTCCAAATCTTTTCATGATGCCTGTTACGGAAACATGGGTGTAAATACACTGCCCGACCAGATAAGCGGCCTGCAGCAATTACAAAAGCGTTACCCGTATATGGACCTGGATAATGTAGGCGTTTGGGGCCACTCCGGCGGCGGCTTTGCCACCGGTGCTGCCATGTTTAACTATCCTGATTTTTATAAAGTGGGTATTGCCGAAAGCGGCAACCACGATAACCGCAATTACGAAGATGACTGGGGCGAACGTTATATAGGTTTGCTGGATAAAGACAATTATGCAAAACAGGCCAACGAAGTGAATGCAAAAAATTTAAAAGGCAAACTGATGCTGATACACGGCAACATGGATGATAATGTACCACCTTATAATACTTACCTGGTGGCCGATGCATTAATGAAAGCCAATAAAAGTTTTGATATGCTGGTGCTGCCCAATGCAAGGCATGGTTATGGGGCAGACAGTTATTACATTATGCGCCGCCGCTGGGATTATTTTATTGCCAACTTAAAAGGCGGCATACCGCCAAAAGATTTTGTGATTAAAGTAAATAACGACAGCAGGAATTAGGCTGGGTAGAAATTTGCGTTTTTTGTATTGACGCTATGCCTGCAAATATAAATGCGAAGGATTTGAAACCTTCGCATTAATATTATTTTGTGTATATCTTTAAAAAGCAACTTTGTGTGAGGGTTTGTAAAAAATTGAAAATGTAACTTTCGCATATTTACGAGTTGTACGCCACTATATGAGACCCTACTTACGCATAGCAATTGGACTTTTAATAATCTTCTTTGGTTATAAATCTATCAGACATCAGTTTGGCGGTTATGACGTTGGAGTTTTAAGCGAATTTGACTACATCCCTTTGGGCATAGTTATAATTTTGACGATTGTTATTTTATTATTAGACCGTTCTGCTTTTAAAGTTGACAGGAAAATTTATCAGTTTTCATTTTCATTAATTGCGGTGACAATTTGTTTCATCGTGTTTTTTAAAATCATTTACCGCAGTTCTATTGACAGCTCTAAGACAGTGCTTAAAGTAGTAAACAAAGCAGGTGCAAACAATGTGTGGCAATTTGATTTTAAAGACAGTAAGCACTTTGTATTGACCGACTATAATTTATTTGGACACACCATTTATTACGGTGACTATGAACGACAAGACGATACATTGAAAATTATTCAATCAAATTATAATGGCGATGTAAAAGAGTTCCCAAAGACAGGAATAATAAAAGCAGACACAGTTTATTGGAATAAGTTTGACACAATGCTCGTTGACAAAGAATAGCGGCGTACAACATTGGGTTTTATGCAAGTTGGGCATGACCAGCAAGCATCAGCTAATCGCAAATCCAAACTGTGGTTCGGGCGGGACAAACAACTTTCAACTTTAGTTCTTAATTTCAACTTTATATTTTTAATCAGCAGCGGTTATCGGCAGACGGAATACTAATTCCCAACCTGCATAAAGCCCTGCTCGTTGTAGGCAATTTCCAAACAGCTTTATATATGTCGTACTCATTTGGCATAGTAGACCAAAAAATTAATGAAACTGAATTTTTTCTTAAAAAAATGATTGAAGCTAAAAACAATTGGTTTGAGTTCTCTTGCTATTTGACCGCTTTCCTTTCTGCATCCAGATCAATAACACTAGCTCTACAAAGGTTCAAATTTATTTCTGGCTTTGCAGAATGGTATGAACCTAAACAGTCAGCACTTAAATCTGATCCTCTTGCTAAATTTATCCTAGAAGTAAGAAACGATAATGTTCATGGTGGTCCAAATCCAGTTATGGGTGCCACATTTTTCGGAGGAGAATCAGAATATCGTTTTAAAGATCAAGACAAATTGGAATTTAAAGATATTGTTTCATGTTGCAGAGTCCACTTTATTAAATTGCTCGAAATTGTTTATGATTGCTATGTAGTTTTAGGAGTTCACATAGACCCACAACAATATTACACTCGTGAACATTTTAAATCAATGGGTTTAACAATTAACGACGCAGAAATTGAAATTTGGGGTTGGGTTATGAATTCATATATTGAGGAAGGCTTTGATGAGGATGATAGATGGCATGAATTACGCAGTAGAGTCGGTGAATGCGAAATCAATCATTTATTCAATGGGTATTTAGGCAAGGTTACACCACAACCGATTATTCCGGACAGAATCGCTGACTTTGATTATACTGACGAAGAAAGAGGCTGGGCATATATACCACCTGGGTTTACAACAATAGAAGAATATCTAAATTCGTTAGACAAAAAAATAGGGAAATCTAAATAACTGCCTACAACAACCAGTTTGGCGCAATACGGGCTTGACCGGGTACTTCTGCCCCATTTTCTCTTCGCCTCGGTTCGTGTCTTCACGAACCGTTCGCTAATATCTTCGCCCTTTCCCTGGTTGTCAGGTTTCTATTGTTCAACTTTACTTCTTAACTTCATCAACATATTTTGAAATGGGCATTTGTACCGGGCTTTCTGTCCCGCCGGGGTCTTCATAGCCGGGCAGCGTGTGCTGCATGAGACCCCAGCGCTGGAAAAGACTTCGTCACTGCGTTTTTAATGGTTTTGTTTACTGCTAAATGTTCATCCTTCGCCTCAGTTCGTGTCTTCACGAACCGTTCGCTAATATCTTCACTCTTTCCGTGGTTGTCAGGTTTCCATTGTTCATCTTTACTTCTTAACTTCAATAATATGTTTTCAATTTGGCATTTGTACCGGGCTTGGCATGCAATGAATTCCCTGCCTTCGCAAATATCCAAACGTTAGCTGACAGGCTATAAATACCCTGGGCTAATCCTAACTTAATAAAACTAAAATAACATGGCAAAATTTCTGACCCTAAAACACTGGCAATTATTTGTGCTCTTACTGGGCCTGCCCATAATACTTGAATTTATTACCATTGATTCGTTTCTATCAAGAAAAAATACATCACTACTCTTTTCTCTATTTCCAGTTATGATGATATTATTTCTTGGGCTTTTCTTTTGTTGGTTTTATGCCCTTGGCACAAATCTTCACAAAAAACTACCTCCAACGGTTAGCATGAATTTAACACGATTTAAAATTTTCCTGTTTATCCCCGCTCTTTACATGCTGGTGATATTAATTTTTGTCGCTCTCAAATTTTCAGATCCACTTGCAGGAGGACAAATTAGCCAATCAACATTTGCTTTTATATTGCCATTGCACATATTCTCCATGTTCTGCATTTTTTTCTGCTTATTCTTCAACGCCAAGGCAATGAAATCTGTAGAATGGCAAAGGCCAGTAACATTTAGTGATTTTGCTGGTGAGTTTTTTCTGATTTGGTTTTTCCCCATTGGCATTTGGATTATACAACCAAGAATAAATAAACTATTTGATCCTGCATTGGCAAACCACGATCTGGAAATCTTTGGGGATAATGTCTCGTCCTGAAACAGGTTGATTACAAATCAACCAAAAATGGAACTCAAAAACCAGGTCCCTTCACACCGGTTCGGCACAAAAAAATTTCGCTTCGTTCTCCCGCCCTGTCCTGTAGTCTAGGCGCACCTTCAATTTTCAACTTTACTTCTTAACTTCAACAACATATTTTCAAATGGGCATTTGTACCGGGCTGAACAATCAATGAATTCCCTGCTTTCGCAAATACCCGAACGTTGTGTGCAATTTAGTTCGACATCCATTTCAATGTAAAAGACAATGAAGAATCCTCAAATCATAATATTAATTCTTGTTGCAGCGACAATCATTTTTTTTGTTA
>JBGAHV010000051.1:0-32764 GCA_044225995.1 Ferruginibacter sp.
ATTACTGGTGATTTGGTTACTTTTAATATATCTCTCATTGCATCTGCAGATACATGACTCATGTCGATAATTATTCCGAGCTTGTTCATCTCTCTTATCATCTCCTTTCCTAATTCTGAAATGCCATGATGCCGTGCTATATCATCACTGCCGTCAGCAAGATTGTTTGTTTTATAAGCCAGGGTAACGCTTCGTAAGCCAAGCTTGTAATACATACGCAAAAGCGATTTATTATCCTGAAGTAATACTGCCCCTTCAAGAATGGGGAGCAATGCAATTTTACTATTATGTGCAGCATTGCGTAAGTCAGCAGATGTAAATGCAATTGTTATATCCTTCGGGTAGGTTTTGGCCATTTGATCCATAAGATCAAAAGCCTTCAATAAATTCTCTGTTTTTCTGTCTTTACCATAAATGTTATACAATTGCCCGGAAACGCCACCCCTTCTGTATAAAGGAATATTGGTATTGCCGCTATTGAGTGAATCCAGGTTGAAGTCTTTAATATTTCCGGTGCAGGTTGAACAATCAAAAAAACTATGATAGAAATCATTGTGCCCATCAATAACCGGATTTGTCTTTATTACACTATTTACCATTCTGGCAGCTTCAATTTCTGTCCGGATATATTTAGAATTAGCTGGTTCCTGGGCATGGGTTATGCCCGTAAATAAAATAATGAACAGCCCTGCAGTTAATGAACCATGTAAATAAATATGCTTTTTTTTCATGAGAGTTGTATAAAGTTATCGCCAGGAAAATTTGTATTGAGAAGCCCCGAAAGTGAAATGAAGTTACAAAAAATGCGAAGCATTTTACTGTAAAGGGAATTGAAGCAGAGGCTAAACGAAAATTATAGTTCCTGAGTTATTCGAAAGTTTTTGCTGCATCAGCGTGCTTTGGTTTGTACTCCGGGCTTTGGAAACAGGCGTTGCCGGAAGAGGTAAAGGCTATTGTTTTAGCTCTTTGATATTTTCTTTTGCCTGTTGTTTTGCTCGTTCGTCACCATATTTTGCAGTTAACTCGTAATACTTTATGGCGTTTGCTTTGTCGCCCTTTAGTTTATATCCTTCAGCTATGTTGTTAAGAACAATGTAGTCTTTTGGATTTATTTTCTCGGCTTGTTTTAGATAGTTAATGGCTTTGTCGTAATTTTTTGTAAGAATTAAAGCAACTGATGTTGTTGATAGTATTTCAACATTATCGTTGTAATACTTCAAAGTGGCTTCCCCAATTTGTATCATATTAGGAAGCAAGTTATCGTCTTCAGTGTCATACAATTCTTTCAGATAAGTTTGAACTGTACCTAACATAAAACCTTTGCCGTCTTCCTGCCTTTTATTTTCAGTCCACAACCAACTGTTTTTATTCACTTGCGAATACTCAATTGTTTTGATAATTTCTTTTGTAAAGTTGTCGTAATCTCCAATTTGCTGAAGCAAATAACATTTACCAAATCGTATGTCTAACCTGTTGGGAAATTTGTCAATGCCTGTATTTGCGTACTTAACTGCTTTGCTCAATTTACCCGGGTCGTAACCCCAATTGGAATTTATATAGCCTGCAACTTTTCCTGTGCTGTCTGTAAATTGAAAACTCTCTTTGCTCTTTTGTTCTCTGTCAAGCGAAATGATCTCTTTTTTGCTATTTGAAAAATAAAAATTTATTGCAGAGGTGTAAAGTTCAGGGTCATTTGGATTTGTCTTTTCCCATTCAGCAAACAAAGATTTTATTTTTGTTGTGTCGTTGGTCTTAAACAATGTTTTAAATTTCTCGTAGTTTGTCTGGCCAAACAAAACCATTGAAAACATTGTCAAAAAAAGAAGGGGAATTGTTTTTTGCATACGGCCTGTTTTTATTGCTGACAAGGAGCGGCGGCTTTGGGCAGTTCGGGAATTGACATTCTGTTCGCCCGGTACCACTGTTGATTTTTGTTGAAGTTAAGAAAAAAGGCCTTTGCTGCATCAATGTCCTTTGGCTTGCGCACATGGGCTTTGGGAAAAGACGTTGCCGGGAAGAAAAAACTCTTTTCTGTGCCGGGGTCTCTCAGCACACATGCCAACGCTTTGAAGACCCCGTCGGAACGGAAATGTCCTTTGGCTTGCACACATGGCTTTGGAAAAAGACGTTGCTGGGAAGAAGTATTTATTGAGGTACATTAACAAAACTATCTTTGGCAACACCGCTTCCAAATTCATTTATCGTCTTGTAAATCTTAAGACTGTTGAATCCCTTTTCCATTTTATCGGCTTCGGTTTGTGTCAAAATTTTAAGATTTGGTACTTCAAACTCAAAATCAGTAAAATGTTGTCCCAATTTTTCCATTACCAAATCGTATGATACCAGTCCAGATTCCTCGATGGTACGAAAAAGCTTCTTGTATTTTTTTTGAATTATCACATAGTCAACAGCTGGTAATAACAACGGAATATGAGTGGGCCAGGCACAAGCAGTATAAAGTAAGTTGTCTTCATGTGATTTAATTACAAATAAATCTGGAATATAAATATCCTCCGTAATTAAATTTTCCAATTCATTTTTATGAAATTGATACCACCATAAATAGTTGGATTTGTCCAGCGGCATGTATTCTAAATTGAAACCTTCATGCGGACCTTTTGAAACTTTGTCATTACTATCAATCCAGCTTTCCAACAGAGTGCCTTTTTCATATTTCATCGGCAATTCAGGATTCTCATGGTCTTGAGGATTTAAAATATATAAATCTAAATCTTCTATTAATTTGTCAATAATGGGAAAGGTTTCAAGACCAAAAAACCTTGGCCGTAAAAAGTTTATGTAGAAATAGAAATTGAGATTGACAAAATTTTCAAAGCTGTCAAATAGCTCTATTTCCTCGGGGTCTGTATTTTTTTCTTGCCAATCTATTATGAAATATGAACCCGTATCAGGGTTTTCATAACTCCATTGTCTTTCGTGCTCACTATCATTAAAGCCAATGTTTTCCGAGAGATATTTTGCAACATCTTCTTCCGTAAGTCTGCTATCCTTGTGTTTGTAGAAATATAGATCGAAGCTCATTTACTATTGTTGCTAACGGACAAGTATTGCCGAAGGTGGAGGATTTGTATTCCGTTCACCTGGTACCGCTGGTGATTTTTTGTTTAGTTGAAGTTAAGGAAAAAGGCTATTGCTGCATCAACGACCTTTGGCTTGCGCACAAAGCTTTGGAAAGAGACGTTGCTGGGAAGGAGGATGAGAAGGATGCATTATGACCAACTGTGCTTTTGACAATCAAAAAAGTTTACGTCATGACGAGTTTTTAGTTTATTTAGTTTATGTTCAGTGTAGAAACGTAAAGTATTGTTTAATTGATTGAGCCCCTCTTGACCATAAAAAGAAAAGTATAATGATTTGCCTTCGCTTTCAAGAATGAGATTAGAAAAGAAGTCTTGAAAGTAATGTCGATCAGTTTCTCCTAAGGAAATACCATAAAAAAATACTTCATTGCAAGTATTTAATAATTTAACTGCTCTGCGAGCACCATAGTTTAGATGCGCCGACTTTTGTAGGAAAGTGATTCTTTGAGATAAATTATCAGTGTCATCAATCCCAAAAATTATGTTGTCATTTTCCAAAGTACCATGTATATTAAAAACTTTATCATTATGGATTGCTCCTAATCCCATTTTATCAGTTGCTTTTAAGAAAATATTTGTATAATTAAAATTCATCACAGAAAAATTTTTTCCAAGCAATTTTGAATAGTATTTAAAAAAAGCATTTTTTTTGACTACAAGCAAGGTCTAATACGTTTCGCTTTAGATAAGTAGTAAGAGCAGATTTTAAATTATCAAACTCACTTTTAAGTTCAATCGAGCCTTCTTCCTCAATCCCGCTAATTTCAAGTTCTAGCGCATATTTTCTAATTGCTAATTCAACATCAACCCAATTATTTAGCAGGAAATTTCTATGAATTTGGCTTGTTAAATTGGAGTGTTTAAAATTTTTTTTGGCTGTCATGTGGGCAGAATTGAATTCTTCACTTGCTAAAAATTCTTTGTATCCTGTATTTAGCCCAAGAGATTTGTCAAATCCATTTCCAATTACTAACAATGCCTGCGATTCCATATTTATAAAAATTATTAATGTTGAAGGTTAGGTTATTTCAAAAACTAAAAAACCGCAGTGTTAACTGCGGTTCCTGTTTATCATTTAGCTTACTTCACTTCCTCAAAAGGCACATCTTCCACTTTACTTTCTCCACTGCTTTGTTGTGGTTCAGCTTGTGCGCCACCAGCATCGGGGCCGGGTTGTGCACCTGCGGCCTGTGCTTTGTAAATTTCTTCACTGGCGGCTGTCCATGCGGTATTCATTTCGGCCATGGCGGCGTCAATGGCGGTTAAGTCGGCGGCTTTGTGTGCATCCCTTAATTTATTCAGGGCTGCTTCAATCGGCGCTTTTTTATCTGCCGGTATTTTATCGCCATATTCCTTCAGTTGTTTTTCTGTTTGAAAAACCATACTGTCGGCCTGGTTAATTTTTTCTACTTTTTCTTTTTCGGCCTTATCGCTGGCTTCGTTGGCTTTTGCTTCTGCTTTCATTTTTTCCACTTCTTCTTTGCTTAAGCCGCTGCCGCCCTGTATGGTAATGCGCTGTTCTTTACCGGTGCCTTTATCTTTTGCCGTTACGTGCAAAATACCGTTGGCATCAATATCAAATATCACTTCAATTTGCGGTACGCCACGGGGTGCCGGTGGTATATCTGCCAGGTTAAAACGGCCAAGGCTTTTGTTTTGGTTAGCCATGGGGCGTTCGCCTTGTAAAACGTGTATTTCCACACCGGGCTGGTTATCGCTGGCGGTACTGAACACTTCGCTTTTCTTGGTTGGTATGGTGGTGTTGCTGTCAATTAAACGGGTCATTACACCACCCATGGTTTCAATACCCAGGCTCAACGGTGTAACGTCCAGCAACAGTACGTCTTTTACTTCACCCGTCATAACACCGCCTTGTATGGCAGCGCCTACGGCCACCACTTCATCGGGGTTAACACCACGGTTGGGTTTTTTACCAAAGAATTTTTCTACAATCTCCTGCACTTTAGGTATACGTGTACTACCGCCCACTAAAATCACTTCATCAATCTGGCTGGTGCTCATGCCTGCATCTTTCAATGCAGCTTCGCAGGGTTTTAAGCAACGCTCAAATAAATTATCAGCTAATGCTTCAAATTTTGCACGGCTTAATTTTAATACTAAGTGTTTGGGCACACCATCCACTGCAGTAATGTAGGGCAGGTTAATTTCTGTTTCGCTGCTGCTGCTTAATTCCACCTTCGCTTTTTCAGCAGCTTCTTTTAAGCGCTGCAAAGCCATGGGGTCTTTGCGCAGGTCGATGGCTTCCTGTTTTTTAAATTCATCGGCCAGCCAGTCCATGATCACTTTATCAAAATCATCACCACCTAAGTGTGTATCACCGTTAGTGCTTTTTACTTCAAACACGCCATCACCCAGTTCCAGTACAGAGATATCAAACGTACCACCACCTAAGTCGAACACGGCAATTTTCTGGTCGTGTTTGCCTTTATCTAAACCGTAAGCTAATGCTGCGGCGGTAGGTTCGTTTACAATACGTTTTACGGTAAGGCCTGCAATTTCACCTGCTTCTTTAGTAGCCTGGCGCTGGCTGTCGTTAAAGTAAGCCGGAACAGTGATCACCGCTTCGGTTACTTCCTGGCCTAAATAATCTTCGGCTGTTTTTTTCATTTTCTGCAATACCATCGCACTAATTTCCTGCGGTGTATACAGCCTGCCATCTATGTCAATACGCACTGTATTATTGTCGCCTTTTACCACTTTGTAGCTCCAGTGGCTGCTTTCTTCAGTTATTTCGTCAAATTTGCGGCCCATAAAACGCTTAACACTCATAATGGTGTTTTGCGGATTGGTAATGGCCTGGCGTTTGGCAGGGTCACCCACTTTGCGTTCGCCGTTTTTAAGAAAAGCCACAACAGACGGGGTGGTACGGCGTCCCTCATCGTTGGCAATTACCACGGGTTCGTTGCCTTCCATTACGGATACGCAGCTGTTGGTGGTTCCTAAGTCAATTCCAATTATCTTTCCCATTGTATAAGTTTTAAAGATTACACTGGTATTTGTCAATGATTGTGCCATTGGGGGAAATATGCAAAAATGGCAGAGGATGGAACGCTGATGACACTGGTTGAACTGATTTACGCAGATTTATTAACCAGGAATTTACCGGATGGAGACTGGCCCAATTCCTAATTCCCAATTCCCTATTCCTAATTCTTACCTGTGGTGGCTGTTCCGGTACTTTTCCTGTAATATTTCACCCATGCTTTTGCGGTACACTTTGCTTTCCACCCAGCTAATGATATCGAGGTAGGCAAAAGCCCTTGTTTCATGGCGGTTCTTTTCAAGCCCTTTAATGCGGTGCAGAAATTTTTCCAGTTCAGTCTGTACTTTGCTGCGGTCTAAATGGAAGGTTTTACGCAGGAATTTAAAAATCTCTTCTTCAACAATGGTGAGGTTTTCTTTTTTACTCATAAAGCGGTACACCTGTTTGCTCAGGTATTCCATCAGTTCGTAATTGCCCAGCTCGTAGTGGGCCATCAGGTGCAGCAGGCGGCTGTAGCTTTGCAGGTCGTTGCGCACTTCGCTGTTTTCATTAATGATCTTTTGCAGGTAGTCGATGCAGGTATCATAATCGCCATTGCCAAAATACATGCTGGCAATTTTGTAGTTGAACACCATAATACGGTGCTGGTCTATAAACAGGGCGTTTTCTTCCAGTTGCTGAATGAGGTGGGGCACCAGCTTTATGCCTTCTTTAAAAGTGCCCATCATGTTATGCTGGTTAATTTTTGCATTGTGTATATGAACAAATGCCTGTATGCGGAAGTTGTCGTGCAGGCGGACACGGTCAGTTCCTGCAAATTTTTCAAACTTCTTTAGTGCTTCGTCAAAACCTTTGTAATTGCGCAGATCAAAATGTGCGTTTAATAAAGTGTGGAGGCCTTTAATGTAGTGCGCTGTTTCCACCCGTATCATCAGGGGTTCGGCGTCAAAAATATCCACCCATTTTTGAGCATAGCGGTAATACATTAAAAAGTCCTGCAGTATAAATGCATACCAGCAAAAGCTCTGGTACAGGTACATTCTTTCATAAAACCCTTTTTGCTGCCAGGCATTGGCAGGCAGGTGTACTTTAAAATAGGCTTTAACACTGGCCTCGTCTTTTTCGTTGCGGGAGTGGCCATATTTAATAAACCAGCTGTATAGCAGCATGGCAAGGTTACTCAGTTTGCTGAGGGCACTTATCTGTTCCACCACCTGGTTTACTTCGGCGCTCAGTTCTTCTGCACGGGTCTGCATATCCCGGGTAATATGCAGGGTTTCTATTCTTTTTTCCATGGCCGTTACTCCCACCAAAAAGTTTATTTTATGGTTGGCACGGGCCATTTCTTTTGCCTTATCCAATATTTTAAGGCTTTGGCTAAACAGCCCTTTTTTATAAAGGATGTGTGCGTAGTCAAATTGCTCGTTCAGCTGCAGGTCGATACTGTCGCTGCTTTTAAGCAGGCGCAGGCTGGCCAGCAGCTGTTTATACAGGTGAACTTTTATATTGGAAAGCTGGGGTTTTTTTATTGATTTGAGTTTTTTAAGCAGCAGGGCCTCATCATATTCGGGTAATTTATCCAGTGCATCGAACAATTCGATGATTTTTAGGTCCTCATTGCCCGAACTTCTCTTGATATAGAGCTTAAAATGGCGCTTTTCGGCCTTTTCAAGCGACTTTATTAATTGAAATAATGTGTCTGTAAACCGGTTGGGCATCATTAATTTTTTATTATAAAACTCAATACTGGCGTGGGTTTTGGCCATTTGTAATCGGTTTCACCGTAATAAAACCAATATTAAGTTGATTTTAGCAAAAATAAAACTCATCCTACTTTTGTGTCAGAGGATGAGTTAATGAAATAGCAGACAATCGTTAAAGTAAAACAACCAATCGTAAACTGCAGCTTGTGCAGGAATTGAAAAAGACTTTAGCAAGACAATCCTCGAACAAAAAGAATTCAAGAATTTTTCATATAGCAAGCAATCGTTAAAGCCGCTTTGTTTCTACAGAGGGGCTTATTTTTTTCTCTGATTGGGCAGCAATTTAGACCATTTTTCAATTCAAACATCAAAGACCTTAACATTTTTTTCACATGCACATTGTGCATCTGATCTTTTTGAAGATAGTTTACTCCTCAACCACCGGTTTAACCTTAAACGAAAAATGTTTTTGACTCAAATAAGAGATAACAATTACAATGGCAGTTGTTATCAGTTGTGCTATTATCGCATTCAGGCCAACTTGCTCTACAAAAAGTTTCAGCAGCAATGTACTTATAAAAAGGTTTATAAAAGATGATACCGTATAGCGGAAGAGCTGAATGCGGCCTTTTAAATTGCTGTCAACAAACACCACATATTTCATGAGTAAAAAACCAACCAGCAGTGTTACAGCAAAGGAAATGATGTTGCTGGCGGTATGCGCTTTCATGGCATAAAACCCAAAGTCAAACGTCTTTCCCCTAAAAACATATTCGTGAAATACAAAGAAAACAACAATACCCAAAACTGTATTGCCGCCGCCGCAGGCCGCATAACGAAAGGTTTGCTCCGGCATTAATTTCTTAAACGGCGGGTAAAAAAAATCGATGAATGCTATTATGGCTTGTTTAGGCATTTTTGAGTTATAAGTTATAAGTTATAAGTTATAAGTTGCATGGCAACTCATAACTCATCGTTCATAACTCATCATTAGCTGTACATTTCTTCTCTTGCTGCTTTCACTCTCTCATCTTCCAGGTACTCGTCAAAACTCATCAGCTTGTCAATAATCCCTTTGGGTGTTAATTCAATAACACGGTTAGAAACTGTTTGCATAAACTGGTGGTCGTGGCTGCTTAACAGCACAATACCCGGAAACGAAATCATACCATCGTTAAAGGAAGTGATACTTTCCAGGTCCAGGTGGTTAGTAGGCTCATCGAGTATTACCACGTTGGGATTTTGCAGCATCATCTTGCTCACCATACAACGCACTTTTTCACCTCCGCTTAAAACATTTGTTTTCTTTAAAATTTCTTCGCCGCTAAATAACATTTTGCCTAAAAAGCCGCGTAAGAAATCTTCATCTACCGTTTCTTTGGTGTTAGGTGGTACAAACTGGCGCAGCCAATCCATCAGGTTATCGCTGTTGCCGGCAAAATATTCGCTGTTGTCATTCGGCAGGTAAGCGGTTGTAACAGTGGTTCCCCATTCGTAGGTGCCGCTGTCGGCTTTCATTTTGCCGTTTATTATTTCAAAAAAAGAAGTAAGGGCAATAGGATCACGGCTGAAGAAAGCGATTTTTTCTCCTTTCTGAATATCAAATTTTACTTTACTGAAAATGGTTTTGCCTTCAATGATTTTGGTAAGATTATCCACTTTCAAAATTTCATTACCCACTTCACGGTCCTGCTTAAAAATAATGCCGGGATATTTACGGTTGCTGGGGGTAATTTCTTCAAACTGTAATTTCTCCAGCGCTTTTTTACGGCTGGTAGCCTGCTTGCTTTTAGAAGCGTTGGCACTAAAGCGGGCAATAAATTCAAGGAGTTCTTTTTTCTTGTCCTCCATTTTTTTGTTCTTGTCTCCAGCCTGGCGCAAAGCAAGCTGGGAACTTTCGTACCAGAAAGTATAGTTACCAGTGTACACTTTTATCTTCTGCCTGTCCACATCTGCCACATGCGTGCACACTGCATCTAAAAAGTGACGGTCGTGGCTCACCACCAAAACTATATTCTGGTAATCGGCTAAAAAATTTTCCAGCCAGCTGATGGTTTCCACATCAAGGTTATTGGTAGGCTCATCCAATAATAAGATATCAGGATTACCAAATAGTGCCTGTGCCAGCAGCACACGCACTTTAATGTTGGCGGCCACATCTTTCATCAGCAGGTTGTGCAAATCATCTTTTACACCCAGTTCACTCAATAAGGTTGCTGCATCACTTTCTGCAGTATATCCACCCATTTCGCCAAATTCATGTTCCAGTTCACCTGCCTTAATACCATCTGCCTCTGTAAAATCTTCCTTGGCATAAATGGTATCTCTTTCATGCTTTACTTTCCACAGTTCTTTATACCCCATCATTACGGTGTCCAGCACGGTATGCTCATCAAACGCAAACTGGTTTTGGTTTAATACAGCCATCCGTTCACCGGGAGTAATATCAATGGTGCCTTTGTTAGGCTCAATTTCGCCACTTAATATTTTTAAAAAAGTGGATTTACCGGCGCCATTGGCACCAATAATGCCATAGCAATTGCCTTTTGTAAAATTTATTTTAACCTCGTCAAACAACACCCTTTTGCCATAAGCCAGGGTTACATTATTTACACTTATCATAGTTTATAAAAAGTGCGCAAAGATAAGGGAAGAAGGTGGGTTTTTATTGCAGTTTATCAGGTTTGTTTGAGGTTTGCAGTTTATGGTTTGTGGTTAATTTTCGGCTGCTGCAGCCATTCAGCTATTAACAAATAATCTAACTGGCAAAAATGCTTAACCACAAACCATAAACCACAAACATATTTATCTTTGCGCCTATGCAGATAGTAAAACAGTTACAACAAAGTACCGTAGAAAGTTTAGCAGCTCTTTTTGTCCAGCAGTTTACCGAAAAGGATTTCCAGGTAAACCAAACCAAGCCGGAATTTGAAGGGGATTATACCGTAGTGCTGTTTTCGCTGGTTAAAACTTTAAAATTGTCCCCCGATGATTTGGGTAATAAATTAGGCAGCCACCTTACTGCAAATTATCCGCAGCTTTTCTCCAAATACAATATCATTAAGGGGTTTTTAAACCTTACAGTGGCCGATACTTACTGGATGCAGGTGCTGAAAACTAATTACAATGATATCTGTTTTGGTAAGAAAGCATTGAATGGAAAAAAAGTAATGGTGGAGTATTCTTCACCCAATACCAACAAGCCGCTTCATTTAGGCCATTTAAGAAATAATTTTTTAGGCTGGAGTGTGGCGGAAATTTTTAAAGCAAATGGATACGACGTCGTAAAAACCTGTATTGTTAACGACAGGGGTATACATATTTGCAAGAGCATGATTGCATGGCAGCTTTTTGGTAACGGAGCCACACCGGAAAGCACGGGAACGAAAGGCGACCATTTTGTAGGTGATTATTATGTAAAGTTTAATGATGAATATAAACTTGAGGTTGAAAAGTTGACTAAGGACGGAGTTGACAAGGATACAGCGGAAAAAGAAGCGCCTATTATGAAAGCCACACAGCAGATGCTGCTGGACTGGGAGGCGGGCAAGCCTGAAGTAATGGACTTATGGAAGAAAATGAACGGATGGGTGTATGAGGGTTTTGATATTACTTATAAAAACATCGGCAGCGATTTTGAAAAAACTTATTACGAAAGCAACACTTATTTACTGGGTAAGAAAACGGTGGAAGAGGGCCTTTCTAAAAATGTGTTTTATAAAGAAGCTGACAACAGTGTGTGGATCGATTTGGAAAAAGACGGGCTGGATAAAAAAATTGTTCAGCGGAAAGACGGCACTTCTGTTTACATCACACAGGATATTGGCCTTGCCATGCAGAAATATGATGAGTATAAAATTGACCAGAGTATTTATGTAATTGGCGATGAGCAGAACTACCACATGAAAGTGCTGAAACTGATTTGTCAAAAACTGGGGCTGCCTTATGCGGATGCCATTTACCATTTAAGTTATGGCATGGTGGAACTGCCCACAGGTAAAATGAAAAGCAGGGAAGGCACCGTAGTGGATGCAGATGATATAGTGGAAGAAATGGAAAAAGAAGCAAAGGAAAAAACAGAGGCCTTGGGAAAAGTAAAAGATTTTACTGCAGATGAATTGAAAGAATTGTATCACACCATTGGCCTGGGGGCATTGAAATTTTTTCTGCTGCGGGTAGACCCCAAACGGAAAATGATCTTTAACCCGGAAGAGAGTATCGACTTTCATGGTTTTACAGGGCCGTTTATCCAGTTCAACCATGCAAGGATAAAATCTATATTAAGAAAAGAGGGAACACCGGGAGACTGGACGCTTGAAGAAGGATTTCTCCCATTAGAGAAGGAGTTGCTTGCAGCACTGGAGCAATACACTGTAGTAATTGAACAGGCATGTGCAGAAATGAACCCAAGTGCCATCGCCATTTATATTTACAATATTGCAAAAACTTTCAGTTCATTTTATACGGAACACTCCATTGCAAATGCTGAAACAGCAAATAAGAAAAACCTGCGGCTGCAATTATCTGCAATGACGGCGAATGTAATTAAAAGTGGTATGCAGTTGCTGGGTATTGCTGTGCCGGAGAGAATGTAAAGCGGATATAAACTCAATCAGTTTGTCCCAGCTTCTGTAAACATAAGGTACACGCTGTAATTAAAATGCGTTATGAAAAAGCTATTTCTATTTTTAAGTTTTACTGTATGCCTTTGCATTGTATCAAAATCACAAAGTAAGGAAGTCAGAGAAGCAGAAGCAAATTTTTTAAGCTACATCGGTATTCGTTTATTACCTAAACTAAACGTAACTACCTTGAGCGATGTACCCTTCAAAAAACTATTTTATTTCAGCTATCAGGTAGTTAATAAAGACTCGGTTAACTGGATTTCGTATAACTACAGAAATCATTTAATAGACAGCATTGTACAAACTGCATTTATGGGAGCTGTTGATTCTGCAAGAAAAAAGGGGATTCTGCTTCTACTGAAAAATGAAGAAAGAACCTATTTACCTATTTATGTTTTTTACAAAACTCCGGATAAAGATATGCATGATGATTCAGTTCCAATTAGCCCGACAGAGTCATTGTTTGGATGGGAGATTAATGAAAAAAATGAAATTCAAACTGTATTTAGAGTAACAAAACCCTTTATATTTCAATTACCAAAATCGAAACCATATTATGAAAAACCAGAACCAAAGGTTTCGAATTAACCATAATGTTTGTCGAAAATAATGTAAAGCAGCGAAAATTATAGGGTCATTGTCTTACCAGCAAAGCATTATTTATGAAATTGAAGTTGCTGATAGCATTAGTGGTGGCTGCAATTTGCCTGGCCGTTTCCTGCAAAAAAGAGAATACCAGTACAGTGCCTGCATGTATTCAGGCAGCTATTGACAGCTCTGTGGCAAGACCCGTGGGAGATGTTTTTGTTGAAATTCTTTCTTATAAATACCAGGGCGCAACTGTTTATTTAATGTATGCCGGCTGCTGCGACCGATTCAATCTGTTGTGGGATGAGAATTGCAACTACCTTTTCTCCCCCAGTGGCGGTATCGGTGGTAACGGCGATCACACTCATCCCAATTTTTTTAATGAAGCCGTATTTCAAAAAGTTATCTGGAAAGACCTCCGTAATTAATGGGACAGCATTTTGTTTAATCCTTCAGTAAAAGATACGGGTTTGTAACCCAAAATTGTTTTTGCTTTATCAATTTTAAAACCAGTTTTTAAAGGCCGTGTTGCCGGCTCTGTAAATACAGATGCATCCACTTTTTCAATAAGTGTTTTATCTAACTGTAAATAATCAGCCGTAGCAATGGCCATGTTATACGGCGTCATCATTTCTTCCCCTGAAATATGAAATATGCCATTGGCTTTTTTCTCCAGCATTGATAAAATCCCTTTTGCAAAATCTTCTGCATAGGTGGGCGTGCGGAGCTGGTCATTTACCACTTTTATTTTTTTACCCTGCTGCAAATTTTCTTTTACCCATGTAATAATATTGCTGCGGCTGCCCTGCAGGGCATTGCCATATACCAGGCAGGTTCTTGCAATGGCGAAATTGATGCCACTCTCAATTATTGCTTTCTCTGCTGCCAGTTTACTGCTGCCATAATAGTTTACCGGTTCAGTGGTATCCGTTTCAATGTACATTCCTTTTTGCCCGTCAAAAACAAAATCGGTAGACAGATAAATGCAGTAGCAGTTTGTTTTTTTTACAGCATCCAATAAAAATCTTGTGGCGGTAACATTTGCATCCCAGCATTTTGTTTTATTCAGCTCACAATAATCGGGCTTTGTAAGCGCAGCAGCGTGAATAACAGCATCCGGTTTACATTTCAAATAAAACTCAGTTGCTGCAACACCGTTTGTTATATCAAGGGAATGACATTGCAGCCTTACATTGCTAAGTGGTAAGCGGCTGCTGCCAATGCCTGTTGCAATAATATTGTATTCTGTTGCATCAACCAGTAATTTAACCAAATACTGCCCAACAAAGCCGTTGGCCCCGGTAACCAAAATTGTCATAATGTAAAAATAATGTCTAATTAAGTCTTGCCGGCTTTACTTTTTTTCAAGAAACAGCTTGCAGTTACAATTTTTCATACGGAAGAATTTAGATAAAAGCAATTTGCATTTGCTTATAAACAAGAACTGTTAGATGGTATACAGTATTTCATCTTCCTGTTAAACAGCTTTCAATAATCAAGGTTTCAAACGTTTGCATTTTTTATTGTGTATTAAAGACACATATGGAAATCACCTGTTTAACTTATCTTTGGCGCATGGAAAAGAAAGTACACAAGATAGGCGTACTCACATCCGGCGGTGACAGTCCCGGAATGAATGCAGCTGTGAGGGCTGTAGTACGTACGGGCCTTTACCATGGACTGGAAGTTTACGGTATTATGAGAGGTTACAGCGGCATGTATGAAGATGATATCTTTAAAATGGAAAGTAAGAGCGTGGCCAACATCATTCAGCGTGGCGGCACCATTTTAAAAACCTCCCGCTGTAAAGAATTTTATACTCCCGAAGGAAGAAAAGTTGCTTACGAAAACTTAAAGAAGCATGGCATTGACGGGCTGGTGGTAATTGGCGGGGATGGCAGTTTTCGTGGTGCACAAACCTTCAGCAATGAATACGATATACCCTGCATAGGATTACCGGGTACTATTGATAAGGATATTGCGGGAACAGATTTTACTATTGGCTTTGATACTGCCGTGAACACCGCTGTTGAAGCCATTGACAAAATACGTGATACTGCAGATGCGCATGACCGCCTGTTTATTATTGAAGTGATGGGCCGTGACGCTGGTTACATTGCATTGCACAGCGGTATTGCCACCGGTGCAGAAAACATCCTGATACCAGAACGTAAAACAGTTATAAAAGAAATTGTAAAAGCGCTGGAAGAAAAAGAACGGCGTAAAAAACTGGTAAACCTGATTGTGGTGGCTGAAGGCGAAGAGTTTGGCGGTGCAGATGAAGTGGCAAAGGTTATTAAAGAAAAACTACCTCAGCAGGAAGTAAGGGTTTGCATATTGGGCCATATACAAAGAGGCGGAAGCCCCAGTTGTATGGACAGGCTTATTGCCAGCCGTATGGGTTATCATGCTGTGGAATGCCTGATTGAAGGAAAACATAATGTATTTGTAGGCATTGTAAATAATAAAATGCATTACACACCGCTCAACGAAGCAGTAAAGAAAACGCAGCGCATCAGCGAAGAGTGGATGAAAGTTGTAAAAATATTGTCTACCTGATTTGATTTTGCAGTAAATTATTTCAACCTTTACCGTAAACTCACCTTTAAATTATTACATGACCAAAGACCTTACGCAATACCTGTATAAACAAATGGATAATAAAGCAGGTATTGTCCACTCTCAAAAAAGAACAAAGATTGTTGCTACTGTGGGGCCGGCCTGCGATACTTACGAAAAACTGCTGGAGCTGGTACGTGCAGGCGTAAATGTCTTCCGCCTCAATTTTTCTCATGGAGAATATGATTCCAAGCTTAAGATCATCGGCTTCCTGCGTGAGATGAATAAAAAAGAACCTTACAACGTTGCTATACTCGGCGATTTACAGGGTCCAAAACTGCGTGTGGGCGAACTGGAAAACGGAAAGATTGAACTGAAAGAAGCACAGGAAATTATTTTCACCACAGACAAAATGGTAGGTACTCCAGAAAAAATTTACGTGTCATACCCAAACCTTGCCAAAGATGTTAAGGTTGGCGAACGTATATTTCTGGACGATGGTAAAATGGAAGTGAAGGTGGTTGAAATACTCAACGACAAAGAAATAAAAATTGCCGTTACACTGGGTGGAACCCTGCTGCCCAAAAAAGGCGTAAACCTCCCAGACTCTGCATTGACCATGCCTTCCCTTACAGAAAAGGATAAGGCTGATTTGGATTTTATAATTCAGAATAACCTTGACTGGGTGGCTTTATCTTTTGTACGGAAAGCAGAAGATATTAAGGAGCTGAAAAAAATTATTAAGAGCCACGACAGCAAAATAAAAGTAATTGCAAAAATTGAAATGCCCGAAGCGTTAAAAAACATCCGGGATATAATTGTGGAAAGTGATGGTGTAATGGTGGCCCGTGGGGATTTGGGTGTGGAAGTGCCGGTGGAGCAGGTACCGATTTTACAGAAGGACATTATTCGTAAATGCATGCACCGGGCTAAACCTGTTATTGTGGCAACACAAATGATGGAAAGTATGATGGACCGTACCAAACCTAACCGTAGTGAGGTTACAGACGTTGCCAATGCAGTACTGGAAGGCGCCGATGCAGTAATGCTGAGTGGAGAAACTGCCATGGGACAATACCCGGTGCTGGTGGTGGAGATGATGAGCAAAATAATTTCGCAGGTAGAGAATTCCGTGTACGATTATGACAGGGATGATATTTTAAAACCGCAGCCCCATTCACCTTCTTTTATCAGCGATGCGGTTTGTTACAGTGCCTGTAAACTGGCGCAGGATGCACAGGCCGATGCACTGATTGGTATGACGCAAAGCGGCTACACTGGTTTTATATTAAGCAGCTACCGGCCAAAATCCCCATTATACATTTTTACCAAAGAGCATACACTGGTAAACCAGTTAAGTTTAAGCTGGGGTGTAAGGGCTTTTTATTATGATGAAGAAGAAAGCCTGGATGATATTATTTTTGACCAGATTGAAATTTTAAAACAACGGGGATATTTGAAAAAAGGCGATACCGTTGTAAATACCGGAAGCACGCCTGTACACTTACACCTTCCCACCAACATGGTAAAGATCACTGTAGTGGATTAATATATTTTTAGTGTAAATAATAAAGGCAGCAATATTTGCTGCCTTTTGTTTTTTAATACCTTATGCTTTAGCAGCAAATTTATTGCTGCATGTACTGCATTAAACTTTTGCGTGCACTATTTTTTATCTTTTGCTGAAAAAAACGGTTCCATCCCAGCAGCCAGCCGCTAAAGCCTAATGCTTGTGCACTCCAGCGGTGTAAACTAAAAGCATCACTGTGTTCAATAATTTTTCCATCAGCAAATTTCATATTAGCCCTTATCTTATTTATTACCTTTTTACCGGTTTTGGTAAAAGTGTAAGTGGCCACCCAGTCGCAGGTGCTGTATTCATCATCCAGTTTAATAATATTGCCGTAGCTGATGTTTAAATCGGTGGAGCGTTTGCAAAGCATCTCCCACATTTTTTTTGGCTCATCACCATTTAATAAACCAAATACAGGATCAAAGAAAATAATGTCATCACTGTAGCAACTGTTCATGGTTGTATAATCTTTGTTGCCAAAAGCTGTGTAAAACTTATTAATCAGTTCTTCATTTGTGGGCATTGCAAACAATTTATAAGTGTTAAATTTAGCACTCAAACAAACGCAATGAAAAAATATTTTTTACTGCCAGCTGCCTGTCTTTTTTTATCAATAATTGTTGCAGCACAAAATGCAGACTCGCTATGGATTACAGAGCACTATTATAAAAAAGAAGTACAGATACCCATGCGGGACGGTATAAAACTTTTTACCTCCCTGTATATTCCAAAAGACAGCAGCGAAAAGCATCCCATTTTATTTAACCGCACACCCTACAGTTGTGCGCCTTATGGAGAGGATAAAGTTAGTGGCAGGTTATATTATACTTACTGGCTTAATTATTTAAAGGAAGGTTATATCATCGCTCTGCAGGATGTACGTGGACGTTGGATGAGTGAGGGAGAATTTGTGGATGTCCGGCCCTTCAACCCCAATAAAAAAAATAAAGATATTGATGAAGCCAGCGATACGTATGATGCTATTGAATGGATGATCAATAATATTCCGGGTAACAATAAGCGGGTAGGAGTGTTTGGCATTTCTTACCCGGGGTTTTATTCAACAATGGCAGCATTGAGTAATCATCCTGCATTAAAAGCAGTTAGCCCGCAGGCGCCGGTTACGGAGTGGTTTTTAGGTGATGACTTTCACCACAACGGTGCCTTTATGTTAATGGATGGCTTTAGTTTTTACAGTGGCTTTGGTAAGCCAAGACCCAAACCTACCACTGTTGGCAGTCCCGGTTATGATATTCCATCGCAGGATAATTATGATTTTTATTTAAAAACGGGAGCCCTAAAAAATTTCAGTAAAATAATGGGCGACAGTATTGCCTTTTGGAATGATTTAATGAATCACCCCAATTACGATGCCTGGTGGCAGGCACGCAATACCAGGAATTTTGTAACGAATGTAAAGCCCGCCATGCTGGTGGTGGGTGGTTTGTTTGATGCAGAAGATTGTTACGGTGCCTGGAATTTATACAAAGCCATTGAAGAAAAAAGTAAAAACACCGATAACCGTTTGGTAATGGGGCCATGGTTTCATGGCGGATGGGGCGGCAGAAGCAATGGTGATTATTTAGGCAATGTACGCTTTGGCAGCAGAACGAGTGAGTATTACCAGCAAAACATTGAAATGCCTTTTTTCAATTTCTATTTGAAATTAAAAGGTACAGTACATGATATTGCAGAAGCAAATATCTTTTTTAGCGGAAGCAATGAATGGAAACATTTGCAGCAGTGGCCGCCACAAAATATTGAAAGCAAAAACATTTATTTAAAACAAAACGGTTTGCTGTCTTTTGATAATGCAGCAAACAAAATAAAACCGGAAGACAGGAGCAAACGGCCAGCATCTTTTTCTGAATATATCAGCGACCCTGCACACCCGGTGCCTTATACAGAAGATGTGCATTTAGACAGAACAAGGGAATACATGACCGATGATCAGCGTTTTGCAAGCCGCCGGCCGGATGTATTAACTTTTACAACTGATGTGCTTACCGAAGATATAACACTGGCAGGCCCGCTGGTGGCCGATTTAAAAGTAAGCATCAGCACTACCGACGCTGATTTCGTGGTGAAACTGATAGATGTTTTTCCTGATGAATTTGTATACGATGAAAAAGAATTTGGAAAAGGGAATGGACACGTTTACCCAATGGGCGGTTATCAAATGCTGGTACGTGGCGAAATCATGAGAGGGCGTTTTCGTAATAGTTTTTCTGCACCGGAAGCATTTGAACCCAATAAAATTACCACAGTAAAATATACCTTGCCGGATGTGGCGCATACTTTTAAAAAAGGCCATAAAATAATGGTGCAGGTACAAAGCAGCTGGTTTCCGCTGGCCGACCGTAATCCGCAAAAATTTGTAGATATTTATCATTGCAGCGACAGTGATTTTCAAAAAGCCACTATCCGCATTTATCATGATGCACAAAACCAGAGTAAAATAATATTGCCAGTATTAAAATAAGTTTATGAAAAGGATTATAACGATTGCTTTATTGCTGAATAGTATGTTGACAACCGCACAGAACAAACTGAATATTGTACCAATGCCTTCAGAAGTTAAAACAGGTAACGGAAGTTTTAGCTTGTCAGGCGCCACTGTTATTTTAATTAAAAACGGTGCAGATAATAACACAGCAGATCTATTTAATGCTTCAATTAAGCAGCGGTTTGGTTTTTCTCTTAAAAAAGTGAAGGCAGCAAAAACAAATTTTATTCAGTTTGCAACCATGCAAACCTTACTGCCGGGAAAAGAGGGTGCATACACCCTGGATATAACTCCTCAAAAAATTATTGTAAGCGGGCAAACAATTACCGGTACATTTTATGGTATGCAAACCATCCTGCAAATGTTGCCAGTGGCTGATCAAAAAAGTTTTCATCCTGTTTATGTAATTCCGGTTGTATCAATAACTGATGGGCCAAGGTTTCAATACCGAGGCATTCACTTAGATGTGGCGAGGCACTATTTCCCTGTTTCATTTGTAAAAAAATACATTGATTATTTAGCCGCGTATAAATACAATACATTTCACTGGCACTTAACCGATGACCAGGGCTGGCGCATTGAAATAAAAAAATATCCTCTGCTTACACAAGTGGGAGCATGGAGAAATGGTACTATCATTGGCCGCTATCCCGGAAAAGGAAATGACAACACAAAGCATGGCGGCTTTTATACACAGGAACAAATTAAGGAAGTGGTAAAGTATGCTGCTGAACGATACATAACAATAGTTCCTGAAATTGAAATGCCCGGGCATGCTTCCGCTGCTATTGCTGCTTACCCGCAGTTAAGCTGTTTTCCGCAGGAAGATACCAAAGTGCCAACAGGCTGTACATGGAACGGATCCACCAAAGGCAAACAGGTGCAGCAAACATGGGGCGTATTTGAAGATGTGTTTGCACCCACAGATTATACCTTTAATTTTTTGCAGGATGTGCTGGACGAAGTGATACAATTGTTTCCTTCAAAATACATTCATATTGGTGGTGACGAATGCCCCAAAGAAAGCTGGAAGCGTTCTCCATTTTGCCAGCAGCTTATTAAAGAAAAAGATTTAAAAGATGAACACGGTTTGCAGAGCTACTTCATCAGCCACATGGAAAAATACTTAAACAGCAAGGGCCGTAATATTATTGGGTGGGACGAAATTTTAGAAGGCGGCCTACTTCATCAGCCACATAGAAAAATATTTAAACAGCCCAAGAATGAANAATTAAAGAAAACTTAAAAGATGAACACGGCCTGCAGAGCTACTTCATCAGCCACATAGAAAAATATTTAAACAGCAAAGGACGCAACATTATTGGCTGGGATGAAATTTTAGAAGGCGGTTTGGCACCCAACGCCACCGTTATGAGCTGGCGTGGAGAAGAAGGTGGTATTGAAGCAGCCAAGCAAAATCATGATGTGATAATGACGCCGGGCAGCCATTGTTATTTAGACCACAGCCAGAGCAAGAATGAAGACAGTGTTACTATCGGCGGCTATTTGCCATTGGAAAAAGTATACAGCTATGAACCAGTACCTGCGGCATTAAATGCAGAACAGGCCAAACATATTTTAGGCGCACAGGGAAATTTATGGACTGAATACATTGGTAATGCTGCAAAAGTGGAGTACATGCTTTTTCCCCGTATGATGGCATTAAGTGAAGTGTTGTGGAGCCCCAAAGAAAAAAGGGACTGGAATGATTTTGAAAGACGGTTGCCTGTACTGTTTGAACGATTAGGTAAACAAAAAATTAATTATAGTGGGGCTTATTACGATCTGCAATCTTCTGTTATACCAACGGAAGATTTTAATGGGGTATTATGGAAAATTGAATCAAAAAATAAAAATGGCACAATTAAAATCATACCATCCATACTAAGCTCATCAATGTATAATTATGAAAAACCAGTCTTAGTTAAGGAGTCTGTGAAAGGAATAGCTGCACAACTTTTAACAACTGATGGAAAGTCACTGTCAACCATAACACAGTCTTTTTTCTTCAACAAAGCCACTGGTAAAAAAATAACCATTGTTAATCCTCCTTCAGTATCATATCCAGGGGATGGTGCTTTTACATTGGTAAATGGTGTGCAAAATGAAAAAGGCTTATCGAAGAGTAATGAATTTTTAGGTTTTTTAGGAACGGACCTTGATGTAACCATCGATTTGGGGGCAATAACACAGGTTAAAAAAGTTATACTGCATACTTTGGGGCAACCCGGCAGCTGGATATACCAACCGGCAAAAGTGGATGTGCAATATTTAATGAGTTTGGATACAGACAATAATGCAATAATGGCGCCTTTAAAAATGGCAAGTGTGGATGTACAGCAGCAAACCGGTAATTTAAAAATTGAAATACCCGCTAATAATAGCTGCCGTTATATACGTGTTATAGCCCATAACTTCGGCACTATTCCTTCCGGTAACCCTGGCGCAGGTACACCTGCCTGGTTATTTGCAGATGAAATAGAAGTGGAGTAAGTAAATTAAATAAACTGCTTCAGCCATTTTTTTGCTTCGGCGTCATCCGTAAAACTTTTCATGGGTATTGGCGGCGGCTTTAGTGCAAACAAAATATTCATGATGAATTTTGCAAGCCCCGGTTTGCTCACCATTGCCATTGCTTTATAAACCAGCGGCAACTGCCCTGTTGAAAATTTACGTGTGGCTTTATCCGGTACCGGTGAGTTTGTTAAATATATCAGCAAAGGCACAGGTGTGTTATTTGTTTTTGACTTGATAAGGGCTACGTTAGCGGCAATATTTTCTACCGTTCTTTTCGTGTTTTTAGATACTGATACAAGCATACCTTCTTCAAACCAGTAAGAGGCTATATCACTTTCAAATAGTATTTTGCCAGGGGTTGGGCTTATCATATATGTTTGTCCTCGTTTATAAAATTTATCATTCCTCTCTTCTGTTACCGATTACCGGCCTGCAATGTAACAAAAGTTATTTTTTATTGTATATGGCTGCACAAACACAGCTTTGTAATATAAGTTACAAAGCAAGCAGCTTGCGAAAGATAGTTTTGCCCGCAAATTAAAGAAACATGATGCAGGCATTGCGAAGCTTAATTGCAATAATTGTTTTACCGGGTTTGTTACAGGCACAGGATACCATTATACTGAATAAGCAAAACCTGTTAAAAGACGCCCCGGTAAATAATGCGCAGGTTAAAATTGCAGAACAGGGATACCTTGCTGCAACAGCAGCTTACCAGCAAACTAAAGCCATTTACCTTCCCAACGTAAACCTTTCTTATACGGCCATCACCACCACCAACCCGTTAATGGCCTTTGGTTCAAAAATTAACCAGGAAGCTGTTTCTATGGCAGATTTTAATCCTGCATTAATCAACGACCCAGGGAATATTCAAAATCTGAACACCAAACTGGAAGTACAGCAACCCATCATTAATTACGATGCGATGTACCAGCGTAAAGCAGCTAAGGCTCAGGCGGATGCTATGAAATTGAAAATGGAACGGAGTGCAGAGTATATTTCTTTTGAAGTGGAGAAGTGTTATATGCAGCTGCAAATGGCGTATGCGGTGGTGGATGTATTGAACAAGGCCAAACAAACAGCTTTAGCCAATCAAAAACTCGTAAATGATTATTACAATAATGGCATGCTTCAAAAAACAGAGTTGCTGAATGTGCAGGTGAGGGTTACAGAAATTGATAACCAGTTGCAGTATGCAAAAACAAATATCCGCAATACATCAGATTATATACATTTTTTGCTGAACGAGCCTACTGATAAAATTATTAAGCCTGCAGATACTTTGGTTTTTGAAAAAGCCGGCAGCCTGCCTGCAACACTTAATGAAAACAGGAAGGACTTTGCAGCATACAACAAAGGTCTGGAGGCATATAATAACATGATATTGTCGGCACAAAAGAAATTTTTACCAAGGCTGAACGCTTTTGGCAGCTATGAACTTAACGATAAACGGGTATATAATTTTCGTGGAGAAGGCTATTTGCTGGGTGTACAACTGGCATGGAATGTTTTTGACGGATATAAAAATAAAGGAGCTGTGCAGCAGGCAAAAGCCAATTATCGCCAGGCAGAACAGGAGTTTGCACAATACAAATCGCAAAGCCAGCTTGAAATTAATAAGGCCATCCGGCAGCTGAATGATGCAGCGGCAAAAATTAATTTAACAAAACTGGCTGTGGAGCAATCGCAGGAAGCATACCGCATACGAAGCAACCGCTTTGCACAAGGCCTTGAAAAAACCACCGACCTGCTGAATGCAGAAATGCAAACAACTCAAAAGCAACTGGAATACCAGCAAGCCGTACTGGAATATAACATCACCTCATCTTATCTCAACTTTTTAAATAAATAAAAATGAAGTTTTATACAATTGGATTAACTGCATTTGTTCTTGCCATATTTGGATGTTCTTCTCACGAAAAAAAAATAAATGAGATGGATACTGCTATTTCTGTAACGCTGAATAAAACAGCCGGTACAGATACAGGTGCTTTTGTAAGTGCCAGCGGAAAATTAGTTGCAAAAAATACAGCGAATGTCAGCACACGTATGATGGGTTATATCACCGGCTTTCATGTGCAGGTGGGGCAGCAGGTGCAGGCCGGGCAGTTACTGGTAAATGTAAATAATACAGATATTGTTGCAAAAGGCGGCCAGGTATCTGCACAAATTGCACAGGCGCAGGCCAGCCTTAACAGTGCACAAAAAGATTATGAACGCTTTCAAAATTTATATAACCTGCAAAGTGCTACTGCAAAAGAACTGGAAGACATGCGCACCCGGTATGAAATGGCAAAAGCCGGTTTAGCTGCAGTGCAGCAAATGAAAAACGAAGTGAATGCACAATTTTCGTATTCCAATATTACGGCACCCATTTCTGGTGTGGTAACACAAACTTTTGTAAAGCAGGGAGACATGGCAAGCCCCGGTATGCCGCTGCTTACCATTGAAGCGCCTTCACAATTGCAGGCAGATATAATGGTGTCTGAAACCGCCATTACGCAAATTAAAAAAGGAATGCCGGTTACAATAAATCTTAAATCAACCGGGGAAGTTACACAAGGTAATGTTGCTGAAATAAGTTTATCCGCAGCAAATACCGGCGGGCAATATGTTGTGAAAGTTAACCTGATTAAACCTTCAAAAAACATGCTCCCGGGTATGTTTATTAATGTGCAGTTTCCTGTGGCTAATACGCCTGCTGCAGCTCAAAATTCCAATAACATTATCGTGCCGGAATCTGCATTGGTGCATAACGGACAGCTTACTGGTATTTACACTGTAAGCAACAACAATACTGCCGTGCTCCGCTGGTTGCGTGTGGGAAATAAAACCGGTAACGCTGTTGAAGTGTTGTCGGGGTTAAATGCCAATGAGCCATACATTGTTACTGCCGATGGAAAATTGTACAACGGCGTAAAAGTTTCGGTAAAATAATTTATTAAATGCATGTACCGGTGCACTGCACCAATAAAATATTGATGAATGAAAGAAGGAATATCAGGTAAGGTGGCCCATTTTTTTATCAACTCAAAGCTTACCATTTTATTAATGGTGGCACTGATGGTGATTGGTGTGTACAGCTCCACCTTAATACCAAGGGAAGAAGAACCGCAGATCAATGTGCCGATGGCGGATATTATGGTGGGCTATCCCGGCGCTTCACCCAAAGAAGTGGAAAGCCGTGTGGTAAAACCGCTGGAAAAAATTATTTCCAACATAAAAGGAGTGGAGCACATACACAGTATGGCTATGAATGGAAAGGCCATGATCATTGTACAGTTTTTTGTGGGGCAGGATATTGAACGTTCTTATGTAAAACTGTATGACGAGCTGATGAAGAACCAGGATATTTTTCCTCCCGGTGTTTACAAACCGCTGGTAAAAACACGTTCCATAGATGATGTGCCGATGATGGGGCTGACATTATGGAGTGATAAATACGATGATTACCAGCTGCGGCAAATAAGCGAAGAACTGGCCTCTGAAATAAAAAAGATAAAAGATGTTTCGCTTACAAAAGTAATTGGCGGCAGAACAAGGCAATTAAAAGTTGTGCTTGATAAAGATAAACTGTCAGCAACGGGCCTTGATGCATTGAACATATTGCAAATGATACAGGCCAGCAATGGCAGCAGCCAGTCGGGCAGCTTTGTAAAAAATGACGAAGAGTTTTTATTGACCACAGGACAATTTCTGTCATCACAACAAGATGTAGAGAATTTAGTGGTGGGTACCAGCCAGAATATGCCGGTGTATTTAAAGCAGGTTGCAAAAGTAGAAGACGGGCCTTCGGCGCCTGCCAATTACATTTCGTTTGGGTACGGGCAAGCCAATGATTCTTTCAAAACATACAAATCAGATTACCCGGCGGTAACCATTTCGGTTTCAAAATTAAAAGGCGCCGATGCGATGAAGATCGCTGATGTGATCCTTAAAAAAACGGAAGAGCTGAAAAAAACATTATTGCCCAATGATGTAAACCTGGAAGTAACCCGTAATTATGGAGAAACAGCTTCGCATAAAGTAGGAGAGCTGCTGATGCACCTGGGTATTGCTATATTGGCTGTTACCGTTTTAGTAATGCTTGCCATGGGCTGGCGTGGTGGTTTGGTGGTGTTTTTTTCTGTGCCGCTTACGTTTGCATTAACGCTGTTCAGTTACTATTTGCTGGGATACACCTTGAACCGTATCACTTTGTTTGCGCTGGTGTTTGTGGTGGGTATTGTGGTGGACGACAGCATCATCATTGCAGAAAATATGCACCGGCATTTTAAAATGAAACGGTTGCCATTTAAGCAGGCAGCTATTTATGCCATCAATGAAGTGGGTAACCCCACCATTCTTGCAACATTTACTGTAATCGCTGCTATTTTACCAATGGCGTTTGTATCAGGTATGATGGGCCCTTACATGAGCCCGATGCCGATCGGTGCCTCCATTGCCATGTTGCTTTCATTGTTTGTTGCACTAACCATTACTCCTTATTTAGGGTATCATTTACTGCGTGAAAAAGATAAGCAGGAAGATAAGCATGCACATAATTTAGAAACCAGCTGGATTTATAAAATTTATAAAAAGACAGAACAACCATTGCTAAACAGCCGTGCCAGAAGATGGACGATGCTTGGCATTACAGTAGTGCTGCTGATTGGTTCTGTACTTATGTTCTTTACCAAATCAGTAGCAGTAAAAATGCTGCCGTTCGATAATAAGAATGAGATACAGGTGGTGATTGATATGCCCGAAGGAACCACGCTGGAGAAAACAGCGGCTGTTGCAAAAGATGTATCGCAGTATTTAACAACAGTGCCCGAAGTGGTGAATTATCAAAACTATGTGGGTTCTTCTGCACCCATTACTTTTAACGGGCTGGTGCGTCATTACGATTTACGTGGCGGCAGTAATATGGCAGATATACAGGTGAACCTGCTGCATAAAGAAGAACGCAAACTGCAAAGCCATGATGTGGCAAAAAAAATACGCCCCGAAATTCAAAAAATTGCAAAGCGGTATGGCGCCAATATTAAAATTGTGGAAGTGCCGCCTGGTCCTCCGGTATTATCAACCATTGTAGCAGAAGTGTACGGCCCCGATTATGAAGAACAGATTAAAGTTGCCCAACAGGTAAAAACAATTTTGGAAAACACCAGCGATGTGGTGGACACTGACTGGATGACGGAAGAACCACAGGTAGAATACAAACTGGAAGTGGATAAAGAAAAGGCCATGCTGAATGGTGTTGCACCACAACAGGTGGTGGGCAATCTTACTTATTTATTGGGCGAACATGAAATAAGCAATTTGCTGGATGAAAAATCTAACAGCCCTGTAAATATCATACTCAAGCTGGACGATAAAGATAAAACCAGCCTGCAGGATATTCTCAATATCAAAATAAAAGGGCAGCGTGGTAATATGGTGCCTGCAGGTGATATTATAAAAGTAAAAGCAGATACCCTGCAAAAAACAATTTACCGTAAAGATCAAAAGCGGGTGGTGTATGTACTGAGCGATATGGCCGGCAAACTGGAAAGCCCTGCGTATGCCATTTTGGGTATGGATGAAAAATTGAAAAAAATCAAACTGCCTGCAGGTTACAACATCAATGAACTGTACATGAACCAGCCATCCAGCGAAGAAAATTTTACAGTGAAGTGGGATGGCGAGTGGCAGATAACGCTGGAAGTGTTCCGTGACCTTGGGGCTGCATTTTTAGTGGTGATCATTGTTATTTATATGCTGATTGTTGGCTGGTTCCAGAATTTTAAAACACCTATAGTAATGATGATGGCCATACCATTGTCGCTGGTGGGGATTGTATTGGGCCACTGGTTGCTGGGTGCATTCTTTACAGCCACGTCCTTTATTGGTATGATTGCACTGGCCGGTGTAATGGTACGGAACTCGGTGCTGCTGATAGATTTTATAGAAATACGGTTGAATGACGGCGTGCCCATGAAGCAGGCTATTATTGATGCCGGTGCTGTACGTACCACACCTATATTACTTACAACCGGTGCAGTGGTAATAGGCGCTTCTATTATTTTGTTCGATCCTATTTTCCAGGGGCTGGCCATTTCGCTGGTGGCAGGTGCTATTGTTTCAACATTGCTTACGCTGGTTGTGGTGCCGTTGATTTATTATATGGTGGAAAATAAAAAATGGAGCCGCATACAACAGGCTGCAGCTGCCGATGAAGCAGAAGAAGCTGAGGAGCTTCAGGTATTGCAGGCAGAAGAAAATAACCCGGCTGAAAAACCCGAATAAAATTTATAACGATGAAACTGCTCACATTAACCGTAGTAAAAGAGTTTGAAAAGGATGTAAAAAAACTGCTGCTTCACTCGGGAGTAAAAGCATTTACATTCATGAATGTTACTGGATACAGGGATGCATCCGCAGAAAGTGTGGATGATAACTGGTTTGCCGCAGAAACCAACGAAACAGATTCGTTATTGTTCTGGGCATTTGTTCCTGCTGAAGATGTGGTAAAGGTGGAAGCTGCCGTACTGCATTTTAATGCTAAACAAAAAACACTGTCAAGAATTCATTTGTCTGTTTTACAAATCGAAAAATCAATATGATTCAAAGATATATCAGGGCAATTGCCGGGCTGTTCATCCTCGTCAGTGTTTTACTGGGCATGTTTGTAAATCAAAACTGGTTTTGGTTTACACTTTTTGTAGGTGCCAATCTTTTTCAAAGTGCCTTTACCAAATGGTGTTTGATGGAGGATATTTTAAAGAAGCTGGGAGTAAAACCCTGAAATATTTTTTTGGCTAAGATGCAAAAAAATATTCCTTTTTTTTAGTACTTCACCTGTTGCATTATATCTTTGCATTTCAATTACGGGAAACGGAGCTGTTTCCTGAAAGACATTAACTTTCGCCGCATTTTTTGCGCTCATTTCAGTTATTCCTTCTCTTAAAATAACGTAAGATTAGCGGCACCAGTAACACAACTGAGCTTTATGGATCATGAAATTTTATCCCGTCTTCAGTTTGCTTTTACAGTAGCGTTTCATTACATCTACCCACCTTTAAGTATTGGGTTGGGCTTATTACTGGTGGTGATGGAAGGAAGTTATTTGAAGACAGGCAATAAGATTTACGAAGACATGACCCGTTTCTGGATTAAGATTTTCGCACTCATCTTTGGGCTGGGTGTTGCTACCGGCATCATCATGGAATTTGAATTTGGCACCAACTGGGCCACCTACTCAAAATATGTGGGTGATATTTTTGGCAGCGCTCTTGCTGCAGAAGGTATTTTTGCATTTGCACTGGAGAGTGGTTTTTTGGGTATACTATTATTTGGGTGGAACCGTGTCAGCAGCCGGATGCATTTTTTCTCCACCATTATGGTTTTTTTAGGGTCATTGTTTAGTGCTGTTTGGATTGTGGTTGCCAACAGCTGGCAGCAAACGCCTGCAGGCTTTCATATTGCAGGTGGATTGTGGTTGCCAACAGCTGGCAGCAAACGCCTGCAGGCTTTCATATTGCAGGTGAAGGTATGTCGGCAAGGGCAGAAATTACTGACTTCTGGGCAATGGTATTTAATCCATCCAGTATGGAAAGGCTGATGCATGTTTGGACAGGCGCTTTTTTAGCCGGCGCATTTTTAGTGCTGAGTGTAAATGCCTACTACATCAAAAAAGGGTTGCATCTTTCCATAGCAAAGCCTGCATTTAAAATTGCATTGGTGGTAGCCGCTGTTTTCTCACTAATGCAATTATTTACTGGCCATAAAAGTGCGGATGGGGTGGCCAAAAACCAGCCGGCGAAACTGGCGGCCATGGAAGGACATTTTGAAAACAATGCACCAGCCGATATGTACATCATGGGATGGGTTAATAAAAAAGACAGTACCACAACGGGAATAAAAATTCCCGGTGGATTGAGTTTTTTAGTGCACCAGGATTTTAAAGCCCCCATTACAGGTTTGCAGGCATATGCACCAGCAGACCGGCCTTCACAGGTTAACGCTGTTTTTCAATTGTATCACCTGATGATTGCTATAGGAATGTTGCTGATAGCGCTATCGGTATATGCCTGTTGGTTATGGAAAAAAGGAACTTTGTTTGATAATAAATGGCTGATGGGCATTTTTGTATGGGCTGTGTTGCTTCCGCAAATTGCCAACCAGGCCGGATGGTTTACAGCTGAAATGGGAAGGCAGCCATGGGTGGTATACGGCTTGCTGCGAACATCGGATGCATTGTCTAAAACTGTAAAGGCAGAACAGGTGCTTACGTCACTCATTTTATTCACGCTGGTATATGCCACGTTGTTTGTATTGTTCCTTTACCTGCTGAATAAAAAAATAAAACACGGCCCCGAATTGCATTCTTCAACCAAAGAAGATGAAGAACCAGCATTGAGTATAAGGGAAAACCCATTAATGAAAACAAAATAGCGAAATGTTTTTAGGAATATCATACAACACCTGGTGGTTTCTTGTTTTTGGAGCTGTTATTACAGGATATGCCATATTAGATGGTTTTGATTTGGGGGCAGGTGCCATGCATTTGTTTTTAAAAAAAGAAACAAGCCGCCGCATTGCATTGAACGCTATTGGCCCTGTGTGGGACGGCAATGAAGTGTGGCTGGTAATTGGCGGTGGAGCATTATTTGCAGGCTTTCCTGTGGCGTATGCTGCTGTATTTTCCGCATTTTATTTACCGGTTATGGTTTTTTTGATTGGGCTGATATGGCGTGCTGTTGCAATTGAGTTCCGCAGTAAGGAGCCTGGCAGGTTGTGGAGGTTAACATGGGACTTTATTTACGCTTTTGCCTGTATTGTGGTAACACTTTCACTTGGGTTGATGCTGGGCAATATAGCCCTGGGCTTGCCACTTGATCAGCAGCATGAATTTGCCGGCAACTGGCTTTCTTTCTTCAACCCGTTTTCTATAATGGTGGCATTAACCACTCTCGCCCTTTTTATGATGCACGGGGCAATATATCTTGCCATGAAAACTGAAAACCGTTTGTATACCAGGCTTACAATACTTGCAAAAAGTTTTACCGTTTTTTTTATTGTTGCTTTTGGAATTACATCAATGTATACACTGCTTTACATTCCGCACCTGAGCGATACAATTAAATCAAACCCTGCGTACTTTATTTTTCCTGTTATCATGTTTCTTGCCATTGCCAATATACCAAGGCAGTTGAAAAAGGGAAAATACCGCTATGCATTTATAAGCTCGGCGGTTACTATTGCTGCACTGCTCATTACTGTTGCTATTGAAGTTTTTCCCAACCTGGTGTATGCAAATAATATTGCAGCAAACAGCATTACTATACAAAATGCAGCATCATCTCAAAAAACAATGAAAATATTATTGATTATTGCACTCATTGGCACCCCGTTAGTGGGTATATATACCAGTTTTGTTTTCTGGACTTTCAAAGGAAAAGTACAGCTGGATGAAATGAGTTATTGAAGCGACTGTTTTTATTATTTTCAATTATTTTATTGTAACACATTTTTTTCCGGTGCATACTGCTGCTGCCATTTGGGGTAAGCATTCAATGCCTTTTGCGGCTCGTACGTATACCATGCGTATCCATCACGGCGCTCACGGTCCACTTCGGCTAAGGAATACACTACTTTACTATCCCGGTTGCAAAATAAAGGGCGGTGTGTTTTTAATTCGTAATACCGTGTCCAGATGGCTGGCGCTGCAGCATCTGTAACCACAATCCTGTCTGATTTAGAAATGCGGTAAGGTGTCAGCATCTCCGGTGCTTCAATTGTTTTTACCCTTGTATTTAAAATCTTTGAATCGTTAAACCATTTTACAGCGCTTTGCACCGCATTTATAATTTCTGGTGATGGATCTTTTATACTCATCAGCAGCATAACAATACCCACACTTTCGCTGTTGCAAATACTGGGTGGTTCAAATTTGCGTGCCCATGCAGGCTGTAAAGTAACTTCATCATGCTGCTGGCACCAGGCGGTTAAAACACCGGCATCATTTATTTGTGTTTTCAAAATACAGCCCAGCCCTTTTTGATACGACTTTAAAAGTCTCTTACGCAACACTGAATTAATATAACTGTATTCGGGCTTCCCTTCTGCAATATCTTTCAGCAGCCACATAATGCCGCCCATGGCATCGTCATTATAGGTAATGCACTTGCTGTAATTTTTTTCCAGCGGGTAATATTGCGGCCAGCCGCCATTGGAATATTGAGCATCGATAATAAATTGCAAACCGGCTTCCGCAGCATCTTTGTATTTATCGTTTTTAGAAATACTATGCACTTTGCTCAGGTAACTTTTATTTGGTAAGTAATTACGTTTATCGACATGTCCATTGCCCAAAAATTTTCTTTGCGGCGAAAGGCTGTCTTCCTGGTCTGCTGTTAATATTGCCTGTACATCATAATTTTTTGGCCAGCCGCCGTTATTTTTTGTAGTAAAATATTATCTGCAATGGCTGTTATTTCTGAGGGTGCATGCTTGGGATGGCCGGGCCTTGGTACAATCTGCTGCATCTTTATCGGTAATGCTGTACAAAGTGGTTGGCGGCATCGCTGAAAATACCGAGGTCAATTGGTTTGGTATCTTGTTG
>JBGAHV010000052.1:0-32544 GCA_044225995.1 Ferruginibacter sp.
CTCATCTCTTCATCAAGGCCGGGCACCAGGCCTGCTAACCTGCAGGGCATCTGGAATGATTTAACGAATCCGCCCTGGGGCAGCAAGTACACCACCAATATCAATGCAGAGATGAATTACTGGCCGGCAGAGTTGCTGAATTTATCACCCATGCATGAGCCCTTGTTTGACATGATTAGTGAACTGGCAATAACCGGTAAGCAAACCGCCAAAGACCATTACAACGCACCGGGCTGGGTATTGCATCACAATACAGATTTATGGAGAGGTACGGCTCCGATCAATGCCAGCAATCATGGCATTTGGGTAACAGGCGGTGCATGGTTGTGCCAGCATTTATGGGAACATTATTTATTTACGCAGGATAAAAATTTCCTGAAGAACAAAGCCTATCCTCTCATGAAAGAAGCGGCGCTGTTCTTTAATAGTTTTTTGATTAAAGATCCTTCAACGGGTTATTTAATCAGTACACCATCCAATTCTCCCGAGCAGGGCGGGCTGGTGGCCGGGCCCACCATGGATCATGAAATTATTCGTGCGCTGTTCAGCAATGTGATTGCAGCAGGTGAAATTTTAAATACTGATGCGGCTCTACGCAAAACTTTGAAAGAAAAATATAAACAGATCGCCCCGCTGCAGATTGGTAAATACGGACAACTGCAGGAGTGGATGAAAGATGTGGATGATACCAGCAACAAGCACCGGCATATTTCCCACTTGTGGGGCATGTACCCTGGTAATGAAATTAATTTTGACGAAACGCCAAAGCTGATGAATGCCGCAAAGCAATCGCTTATATACCGTGGTGATGCAGCCACCGGCTGGAGCCTGGCGTGGAAGATCAATTGCTGGGCAAGGTTCAAGGATGCCGAACATACGTTTACCATGATAAAAATGCTGCTGAGTCCGCAGAATGGCGGTGCCGGCAGTTACCCCAATTTATTTGATGCACATCCGCCGTTCCAGATAGATGGCAATTTTGGCGGCGCTGCCGGTATTGGCGAAATGCTGGTGCAAAGCCATACACAGTTCATCGATATTTTACCTGCATTGCCGGCGGCTTTTCCCGACGGGGAAGTGAAAGGCATTTGCGCCAGGGGTGGTTTTGTTATTGACATGAAATGGAGCAATGGTAAACTGGACTATTTAAAAGTACTGTCAAAAGCGGGCATGCCATTGCAGTTGCGCTACAACGATATTCCTAAATATTACAAAACAGAAAAGAACGGCGTTTATAAATTTGATGCATCGCTTAATAAACTATAAAAATATTTTGGTCACCAGCTTCGGCTTTTCATGGCGGCATCGTTGTGTCACTCACTTGTACTTAATACCATTGTTCAACTTTTTTTTTAGCCACAAAGACATAAAGGCACAAAGGTTCACGAAGGCGTTGTGTGGCTTTGTGTTCTTCGTGTCTTTGTGGTTGAATGCTGCAGCACAAAGACAAGACGTTTTGCTGAATGAGAACTGGCTGGTATTAAACACTGATAAAATTGCCACATCCATTTTTGGAAATGAATCCATGTGGGATAAAGTGAACATTCCGCACAATGCTGATGCATATGATGGTTACAGAAGATTACTGCACGGGAATAAACACGGTTCACTTGCTTATTATAAAAAAATCAGGATCAATAAAGTAAAAACAGTCAAGCAATATTTTTTGTTTTTTGAAGGCGTGGGCTCTTATGCCAAAGTATTTGTAAATGGAAAATATGCAGGTGAACATGCCGGTGGCAGAACAACATTTACATTAAACGTTACTGATTTGATTAAAGACGGTAATGTGATGAATGAAATATTTGTAACGGCATCCCATCCCGCCAATATACAGGACCTTCCCTGGGTTTGCGGCGGCTGCAGCGATGAACGGGGTTTTAGCGAGGGCTCGCAGCCCATGGGTATTTTCAGGCCGGTGCATTTAATTGTAACCAACGATGTGCGCATTGAACCGTTTGGTGTGCATGCATTGGCAGACATTCAAAGCAAAGGGACTTCTTTATTTGTCAACACCACTTTTAAAAACTATTCTCAGCAAAATAAAAAAGTTCTGCTTAGTAATCGGTTAATAGATGCAACAGGTAAAGTTGTAGGAGAAATTTCATCTTCACATTTTCTAAAAGTAAAAGATTCAATTACCATATCGCACAATCTAATTGATATGGCTGGTATCAATTTGTGGAGTGTAGAAAATCCATACCTCTACAAAATTGTAACACTCATAAAAGAAAACAATATTGTTATTGATAAACTGGAAACAGATTTTGGTTTCAGAACTTTAAAATGGAATAATCCTTCACACCAGTTCACCTTAAACGGAAAACCTGTTTTCATCAACGGCATTGCAGAGTATGAACATTTGCTCGGGCAAAGCCATGCTTTCAGCAATGAACAAATTGAAGCCAGGATAAAATGGGTGCAGGCTGCCGGGTTCAATGCTTTCAGGGATGGGCATCAGCCGCATAATTTATTGTACGGAAAGCTGTTTAATCAAAAAGGAATTTTATGGTGGACACAGTTGAGTGCTCATATTTGGTACGACACGAAAGCGTTTAGAAATAATTTTAAGCAGCTGCTCAAAGAATGGGTGATTGAAAGACGAAATGATCCATCAGTAATTTTATGGGGCCTGCAAAACGAAAGCAAGCTGCCCAAAGATTTTGCAGAAGAATGCACGGCACTCATTCGTTCATTAGACCCAACTGCATCAACACAACGATTAGTCACCACCTGCAACGGCGGCGAAGGAACCGACTGGGATGTGCCGCAAAACTGGGCAGGTACTTACGGAGGTAATCCTGCCACATACGGTGAGGATTTAAAGAAACAAATTTTAGTGGGTGAATACGGGGCATGGAGAACAATAGACTTACATACAGAAGGTGACTTTAATCAGAATGGTGTGTATAGTGAAGACCGCATGTGTTCATTGCTGGAAGAAAAAGTAAGGCTGGCAGAAAAAGTAAAGGACAGTGTGGCCGGTCATTTTATGTGGCTGCTCACTTCGCATGATAATCCCGGCCGTGTGCAGGGTGGTGAAGGACTAAGAGAATTAGACAGGATCGGCCCTGTAAATTATAAAGGTCTGCTCACACCATGGGAAGAACCGACCGATGCGTTTTATATGTACCGCAGCAATTATGCGGATAAACAGAAGGAGCCGATGGTGTATATCGTTTCGCACACATGGCCCAACCGCTGGATGACACCGGGAATTAAAAACGGCATCATTGTATACAGCAACTGCGATGAAGTGGAATTGTTCAATGATCTGAATGGGTTGTCATTAGGACGAAGAAAAAAGGATGGAGCTGGTACTCATTTTCAGTGGGACAGTGTGAATATTAAATATAATGTACTGAGCGCTGTGGGTTATATCAATGGTAAAGTTGCTGCCACAGATGTAATTGTATTAAATCATTTGCCCCAATCTCCCAACTTTAAAGATTTCAGGGACAGGTACGCCGCTACATTAAAACCAACGCAAGGATATAATTACGTGTACCGCATTAACTGTGGCGGTCCTGATTACAGGGATGAGTATAGGAATATCTGGCAAACCGATAACGGCTTTGTTTCATCCTGGACAAAAGCTTTTCCGGAACTGCCGGAAAATTTTGCCAGCCAGCGCCGCACATTTTCACCTATTAAAGGAACCAATGACTGGAAACTGTTTCAAACATTCCGTTACGGAAAAAATAAACTCCAATACGAGTTTGATGCAGCGAATGGCGAGTATTTAGTAGAACTATATTTTATTGAACCCTGGTTGGGTACCGGCGGAGGCATGAAGGCATCGGGCATGCGCTTGTTTGATGTGGCTATTAATGGTAAAACAGTGTTGAATGATCTGGACATCTGGACAGAAGCAGGAACAAATGCTGCGTTGAAGAAAACAGTAAAAGCAACAGCTGTTAATGGAAAACTGGTTATTTCATTTCCTGAGAGTAAAGCAGGGGAGGCGGTTATTTCGGCAATTGCCATTGCAAAGAAAAATACCACTCTTAAAACAAAAACCCGGGTAGTAGCAAGTTCTTCGTTTAGCGACTGGTTAGATATTGGGGATAAAGTTTTTGCAAATGACAAAATTCAAATTAACAGTTTGCCTTCAAATTTATTTGGTGCTTACTGGGTTCAATTAAATTCAGCTGCAGAAAAAAATAATTTTGAATATACAGCTTACATTCCTGTTGATTTGTTTGTTGCTAAGAAAAAAAACAGTTCAGACACTTTTAAATTAAAGGGTTTTGAAAACACTAACAGCCAAATTGTAACTGATGAAAACGGCGGCACAAACTATATAGTATACCGGAAGCCGCTAGCTAAAGGTGACTCGGTATCAATGCATCTCAATTCAGATTTTATAATTGCCATGCAGCCTGCCAACAACATGCAGCCGGCATACGATCTTAAATCCATCACCCAGTACAAAACAAATATTGTAAAACTGGGTGAAGGCATCGCAAAAGATTCAGTCAATGGCCGCTACTGCGCTATTGTAAAAACAAATAACGAAACAATAATTGATTATCCTGTTCAAACAGGAGTGGGAGACCGTTACTCTGTTACCGTAAAATATTTTTATGGTAAAGAGCAGACGGTAAAAGGCAAATGGCAACTGATTGATGCAGGAGGTAACAGGATGCAGGAAGAACCGGTTACATTTACTTTTACAAAACCGGGCAAATGGAACCAGTTTACCATTAATACCAGTTCGCAAATTAATGCCGGTAATTATACGGTAAGATTGATTGCAGAGAATGGTGAGGGGCTGGCGTTGAGTGGGATTGATGTGCAGTAAGGATAGAACACTGATATGACTGATTGAACTGATTTGCACTGATGAAATCTGTGTTTATCCGTTAAATCAGCGTCATCTGCGTTCCAATTTTAAAAATAGCTTAATGAAACGATTGCTGATCATAGCAGGTTTATTTTTCTTCATAATAAATGTGCAGGCACAATTGCAGGTAACTAACCTGCGTTGCGAATACAGCGAAAACCCGTTGGGCATTGAAACTGCTGCACCCCATTTTAGCTGGCAATTGCAAAGCACGCAAAAGAATGTATTACAAACTGCCTGTAAAATTTTAGTGGCAGATGATTCCTTCCAGTTAAAAAATGGCAATGCAGCAATTTGGAACAGCAATAAAATACAAAGCGCCGCATCCATACAAATGCAGTATGAAGGCAAACCATTACAAGCTGCAAAAAAATATTTCTGGAAAGTGTGGGTATGGGATAATAAGGGGAATGTTGCTGAAAGTGATGTGGCTTACTGGCAAATGGGATTACTTACAGAAAATGACTGGAAGCAGGCGCAATGGATCGCTTATAAAAACTTACCTGATAGTTTAATAATAGTGCCTGCTGAACATGGTAATGGAAAAAAAGAATGGGGTAAGCGTCCGGATGTGCTGCCATTGTTCAGAAAAGAATTTACCATAAACAAATCAGTTAAACTGGCTACTGCATTTATCTGCGGGCTGGGACAGTTTGAATTGAGTGTGAACGGTGAGAAAACAGGCAATCATTTTCTTGACCCGGGGTGGACAAAATATAACCAGCAGGCGCAGTATGTAACTTTCAACATTACATCACAAGTAAAGCAGGGCACAAATGCGGTGGGTGTTATGCTGGGTAACGGGTTTTATTATATCCCTTCTGAACGCTACCGGAAAATGACCGGCGCTTACGGTTACCCAAAAATGATTGCCAGGGTATTGATTGAATATACAGACGGCAGCACAGAAAATATTGTGAGTAACAATAGCTGGAAAACAGCGGCATCACCCATCACTTTTTCAAGTTTATATGGCGGCGAAACTTATGATGCCACACTGGAACAAAAGGGCTGGAACCAAACAGGTTTTGATGACAGCAAATGGCAGGATGCTGTTATCGCCACGCCGCATCAGCTGGTAGCACAAACAGCACCACCAGTTAAAGTGATGGAAGAATTTGCACCGGCGAAAACCAACCAGCTGAACAATCATACATGGGTGTATGATTTTGGACAGAACATGAGTGGTATTCCCCAAATAACTGTACAGGGCAGAAAAGGAGATACCATAAAAATCACCACTGCCGAATTACTAAAAGACAACGGTACAGTAAATCAAAAAGCAACGGGCAGCCCGAGCTACTATCAATATATTTTAAATGGCACTGAAACGGAAAGCTGGCAGCCCCGTTTTTCGTATTATGGTTTTCGCTACGCACAAGCAGAAATTTTACCAAAGGATAACGACGGCGCACAAACAAAAATAATTGCCATTAAAGCACTTCATACAAGAAACAGCGCCGCAACCGCCGGCAGTTTTACGTGCTCAAATGAATTATTCAATAAAACATACAGCCTTATTAAATGGGCTGTTAACAGCAATATGCAGAGTGTGTTTACCGATTGTCCGCACCGGGAACGCCTGGGCTGGCAGGAACAATTGCATTTAATGGGCAATGCGCTGCAGCATACATACGATATTCATACATTGGGAAAAAAAATTACAGCCGATATAAGAGCTGAGCAAAATGAAAATGGATTAATTCCTTCTACTGTTCCGGAATACACTCAAATGCATTTTGCCGATGGTTATTTCCGTGACTCACCCGAGTGGGGAAGCAACGGTATTCTTATGCCATGGAACCTGTACAAATGGTATGGTGATAAAGAAGAACTGGAAAAGAATTATACCGCTATGCAGCGTTATGCAAATTACCTGCGCAGCAAAGACAGCAGTTATTTATTGATGTATGGATTGAGTGACTGGTATGATCTGGGGCCCAACCGTCCGGGCTTTTGCCAGTTAACACCTATGGGCTTAACTGCAACGGCCTATTACTACAATGATTTGCAGCTGATGAATAAAATGGCGTTGTTGCTGAATAAACAAGCCGATGCAAAAAGATATGCTTTGTGGGCAGACAGTGTAAAACAGGCATTTAATAAAATGTATTTTCATAAGCTGGCAAAACAATATGGCAGCGGCAGCCAAACCTCCAATGCCATTGCAATCAGCTTTGGATTGGTAAATGAAAAAGACAAATCAGCCGTGTTGCAAAATATTATAAAAGATATAGAGCAGCATAGCTATGCTTTAACATGTGGCGATATTGGCTTTCATCATTTACTAAAAGTGTTAAGTGCTGCAGGCCGTAACGATATCATTTTTAAAATGAACAACCGCACCGATGTGCCCGGCTATGGTTACCAGCTGGCAAAAGGAGCTACTGCATTAACGGAAAGCTGGCAGGGTTTGCCTATAGTAAGTAATAATCATTTTATGCTGGGGCATTTGATGGACTGGTTTTACAGCGGGCTGGCGGGCATACAGCAAGCAGGTAATTCAGTGGCGTATAAAAGTATTGTTATAAAACCGCAGCTGGTGGGTGATGTTACCTTTGCAAAAGCAACTTATCAATCTGTATATGGAGAAGTGGTGAGTTACTGGAAAATTGACAATGGTGTTTTTGAATTGAATGTAACCATACCGGCCAATACATCCGCAATGGTGTATTTACCGGGAAGTAAAAAAGCTTTGAAAACAGGTTCTGGTAATTATAGCTTTTCAGTTAAAATGAAATAATTATTGTACAACAGTTTTAATTGTAATGAAAAAATATTTTCTTTCGGTACTTATAATTTTTTTACTGCAAAATTGTTTTGCGCAAGCCCTCCGTACCACACTCAACTTCAACAGCGGCTGGAAATTTTTATTGGGTAATGACAGCAATGCCATCAATCCATCTTACAATGATGCGGCATGGCGAACTCTCGACTTACCTCATGACTGGAGCATTGAAAGCAACTTCATCAAAGATGCTGCCGCCACCAACCAGGGCGGTTCCTTGCCCGGCGGCATTGGCTGGTACCGCAAAACATTTTCACTTCCTGCAGATGCCAAAGAAAAAAAAGTAAATATTGAGTTTGATGGTGTGTACAAAAACAGCGAAGTGTGGATCAATGGACATTATTTGGGCAAACGGCCTTATGGCTACATTAATTTCTCTTATGACTTAACACCGTATTTATTTTTTGATAAACAAAATGTAATTGTTGTAAAAGTAGATAACAGCCAGCAACCCGACAGCCGCTGGTACAGCGGCAGTGGCATTTACAGGGATGTGAAACTGGTAATAACGAGATGGTGGTATTTAAAAAAGGAAGATGTTTTTGTTTACACAAACAGGGTTACTAAACAGGAAGCAACCGTTGAAGCATCAGTTAAACTCGTTACTAAAACGACGGATATTGGTATAGATGCAATGCTGTTTGATGCTAAGGGAAAATTTGTAGCAAAAATGAATTCCGTAGAGGTAAATAAGGATAACAGGTTTGCTTTCACTTATAAGATTAAAAAGCCGTTGTTGTGGAGTACAGCAAAGCCAGATCTGTATAAAATAGTATTTAAAGTTTTTATTGCCGCAAGGCAAATGGACGAGTACGAAACAACTTTTGGCATCCGCTCTTTCTACTTCGATTCTCAAAAAGGTTTCTTCCTTAACAACCAGCCCTTAAAAATTCACGGTGTTTGCATGCACCACGACTTAGGTGCTTTGGGGGCAGCCTTTAATAAATCTGCTGCAAAACGGCAGTTGACCATTTTAAAAGAAATGGGTTGCAATGCCATTCGCTTTGCACACAACCCGCCCGCAAGTGCCATGCTTGATTTATGTGATGAAATGGGGTTTTTAGTAATTGATGAAGCCTACGACATCTGGAAAAAGAAAAAAAACAAATTCGATTACCATTTATATTTTGATGAGTGGGCTGTAAAAGATGTGCAGGCAATGGTGCAGAGAGACCGGAATCATGCATCGGTAATTTTATGGAGCATTGGCAACGAACAGCGGGAACAGTTTGACAGCACCGGCACCAGCATTGTAACAAAATTAGTTGCGGCGGTAAAAGAAGTGGATGGCACAAGACCGGTAACTACGGCATTAACAGAAACTTTTGCGGAGAAAAATTTCATTACCAAAGCAGGTGTTTTAGATGTGCTCGGCTTTAATTATAAACTGTACGATTATGAAGCATTGCCAAAACGCTTCCCCAACCAAAAATTTATTGCCACCGAAACCGCCTCTGCATTAGAAACAAGAGGTGTATACAATCTGCCATCAGACAGTATCCGCATCTGGCCACCTGATTATAAAGCGCAGGATACCTTTTCCAACATGAACGGTAATAAAGATTATACCGCCAGCGCATACGACAATACACATGCATACTGGGGCGCCACACATGAAAAAAGCTGGCTCGCCGTAAAACGCAATGCGCATATTAGTGGTTTGTTTGTGTGGAGTGGCTTTGATTATTTAGGAGAGCCGTTGCCATATGCAAAATTCCCTGCACGCAGTTCTTATTATGGCATTGTTGATTTAGCTGGTTTTCCTAAAGATGTTTATTACATGTATCAAAGTGAATGGACGAATAAAAATGTATTGCATCTTTTTCCGTACTGGAACTGGACTAAAGGCGATACGGTGGATGTATGGGCTTATTATAACAATGCAGATGAAGTGGAATTGTATCTCAATGGAAAATCATTGGGAAAAAGAAGTAAAACAGACAGCACCCTGCATGTAATGTGGCGGGTGCCCTTTAAAGCCGGCATATTAAAAGCTGTTTCTAAAAAAAATGGCAAAACAGTTTTGATAAAAGAAATCAGAACAGCCGGTGCCCCCTATAAAATCCAGTTACTGGCGGAAACGAAAAAAATAAAATCTTCTGAAAATGAACTGGCATTTATTACTGCACTAATAACAGACCGGCAGGGGAATCTTGTAACAGGAGCAGACCGGCTTATTCAGTTTTCAGTTTCTGGCAATGGTGTTATTGCGGGAACAGATAATGGATACCAGGCGGATACAAATAGTTTAAAAAGCCCCGGTCGCAACACATGGAAGGGGATGGTCCTGGCCATAGTTAAGCCCACCGTAAAAAAGGGAAATATTACAGTAAATGCCAGTGCTTTAGGTTTGCCTCCTGCCAAAATTACCCTTGAAATAGTGGAATAGTGGGCTAAAAAGCATTTTTCAGGCTTGCTGTAAATTTGTTGCAGAATAGTAAAATGTTACATCTTTATAACAAAACCTTACATTGCCCGCCCTTGTACAGCCATGTACCTTTATTCGAGAATTGAACACTCAAATTCAGTTCAACGAAAAGCTTGGCTGTATGCTGAAAAAATCTGCAAACAATAATGCACTTATACAATTAATGAAGAATGTTGCTGCATGCGTGGTAATGTTGTTCTTAATTAATAATGCCATTGCACAACCTGCTGATGACCTTAAAGCAAAACTGGCTGACCGCTCCAAAAAAATTGTAAATACACTTGCCATTACAGACTCCGGTGTTTATAGTGATGTAGTGGAATCCCTGGTAGCACAGTATTATAACCTCAACCTTATTCATGACAAATACAAGGCTGCCGTTACAGACATTAAAGCTAAAAACCTGGCTAAAGAGGATGCCGACAAACTGGTAGCAGAAGAAGCCGCAAAAAAAGCAGCTGCCCTGCAGGAACTGCATAAAACATTTCTTTCATCGCTTGCAACAAAAGTATCTGCCGAAAAAATAGACAAGATAAAAGATGGTATGACCTACAATGTTTTTCCAATAACATATGCAGCTTACCAAAAAATGATATTGTCATTAACAGATGTACAGAAACAAAAAATCTACGATTGGCTAAAGGAAGCCCGTGAGCTTGCCATGGATGAAGGCTCTTCAGATGACAAACATAAAATGTTTGGCAAATACAAAGGGAAAATCAATAATTATTTATCGGCACAGGGATATGATGTGAAGAAGGAAGGCGAGGAATGGGCTAAACGGGAGGAGGCTGCAAAAAAAGCACAGCAGCCACAAAACTGATTTTATAAATCGCAATAAATTTTTTTAAACCAAAGCTATATGACAAAGCAAATCTTAAAGAAGGCACTGCTCCTTCAGCTTTCAGTGTTATTTAGTTGCCTGCTGTTTGCACAGCAAAAAACGATAACCGGTAAAGTAACCGATGCTGACGGTAACGGGCTTCCCGGTATCAGCATTACTATAAAAGGAAGTACAGTTGGTACAGCTACTGATGCCAGCGGTGCTTTTAGTATCGTTGTTCCGGCAAATGAGTCTGTACTAAAAATTTCCGGTACAGGGTTCATGTATAGGGAACTCGTGGTAGGGACAAAAACAGTTATTGATATCACCTTACAAAAGGATTTAAAACAACTGGACGATGTAATAGTTGTTGGGTACGGTACACAAAGAGCAAGGAATATCACCGGGTCGGTAGCTTCAGTGAGCATGAAAAAGATAGAAGATTTACCAGTTGCATCTGTTACAGAAATGCTTAGGGGGCAAATACCCGGTGTGAATGTTTCTGGTGGAAGTAACAGGCCCGGTTCACTGGCTACTGTAAGTATTCGCCAGCAATTTAACTGGGGTAAAGATGGTGGAGGTACAATTCCGCTTATTGTGATTGATGATGTGGTTCAGCTGGATCCATCTACAAACCTTCCTACATTGGATCAGTTTAACAGGCTGGACGTTTCTGAAATTGAGAGTATAACTGTTTTGCGTGATGCAAGTGCAACAATTTATGGTACACGTGCATCACAAGGGGCTATTGTGGTAAAAACCAAAAGAGGTAAATCAGGCCCACCTAAAATTACTTACTCAGGTAAGTTTGAAAACAATGATGCAATAAGCCATGGAAAGGTGATGAATGCAAAAGAATACGGCGTATTCTACAACAGATTTCAGCGTGGGTTAGGAAAAACTGTAACTTCCAACCCTGCCAACTTTTTTTCTGATGCAGAATTGGCAAGTATGGATTCTTTGAATTATGACTGGCTGGCAAATGACTGGAATAGCGCTGGTACAATGCAGCATACTGTAAATGTAAGCGGGGGCTCAGAAAAAGCAACCTATTTTACGGGGGCATCTTACTATAAACAAGGAGCCAACCTGGGCTCACAGGATTTTAACCGATGGACCTTCCGTTCTGGTACTGATGTAAATGTAGCAAGTGGCCTAAAACTGTCAGCTACAGTTTCTGCTAACAACACTCAAATTGAAAAATCATTTACCAAGATCAATTTTTCAGATGGATACGCTGTTGGTGGAGAGCAAAACGATTACAGCATTTTATTGCACATGCCAAAATATATTCCATGGGAGTATACAATTAATGGTTTAACTCAATATACCTCTCCTGTACTTGGTGCAGAAAAACTTGGCTCTGTTAAAGGAAATAATTCTTTGTCTAACTGGAATTATTATGCATTGCTGAATAATGGTTCATTTACAACCAATAAAAACTTTAGTTATACAGGCAATTTCTCTTTGCAGTACGATGTTCCTTTTATTAAAGGACTATCAGTAAAAGCAAGTTATGCCTTAACATCTACTGCAGGTAATACAGAACAGGTGCAAATGCCGCTATATCTTGCCCAGGCATCGAATGCAAACACAGCAAATAATCATTTATACACCAAAAATTCGGCCTGGACCCTTACACTTAATACCAATAACTCAAGGGTTACTTATGATAATACAACAAGCTCTTTAGAACAAATGAACTTTTTTGTAAATTATAATAAGAAATATAGGGATCACGACATCTCAGTGGTGTTATCAGGAGAGCAATCAAAAGGTGTGAATGAAGACCGTTTCCAGATTTATGATAATCCGCAGCCAGGAGTTTATAACGGTACTTCTGTTTCTGCAGGAACTTTAAATACATCTAATAGCATTACTTACAAACAGATAAACGGAACCCAATCTTATTTAGGCCGTGCGAACTATAGTTTTAAAAACAGGTATTTGGCAACATTACAGTTTCGTACAGATGCTACCAGTAAGTTTGCACCCGAAAATTACTGGGGCTTTTTCCCAACTATGTCTTTGGGATGGATTATTTCCGATGAATCATTCTTTAAGAAAAACGTAAGCTGGATGAATTATTTGAAACTACGTGTTTCATTGGGTAAAACGGGTAATGATAATGTGAAAGCCTGGAAATGGCTGCAGTTATATCAACTGGCACTGGATAAGGGTATGGCTTTTGGAACCAGTGGTGGTAACTATACATATGGAATTACACCAGATCCTTCTCCTTTCAGAAATATCAGATGGGATAAAACAATACAACGCAATGTGGGTATAGAGTTTTCTGTTTTAAGAAGCCGCTTGTCTGTTACTCTGGATGGTTATTATAATTCATCTTCTGATATGTTAACAGATATGTCAGCGGCACTGAATGTTCCTATATCAGTGGGCGGTGCATTTGCAGAACAAAATTATGGCGCTGTTAATTTCTGGGGTTCTGAAGTTTCTGCAACATGGAACGACCGTATAGGTAAAGATTTTACTTATTCTGTAGGTATGAACTTTGGCTGGGGAAATAATAAAGTAAAACAATATCTTGATCAACCATTCAACTATCCATCAACATACGCTGGTAAAAAACTGGTAGGATATTCTACAATTGGATCACAATGGGGTTACAGAACATGGAAACAAACTTCAATGGGCGATGGAATATTAAGAACAGATGCTGATTTGGATAACTACTGGAATTACCTCACCGACCTGGCAACAAAAGCTGGTAAAACCCCATTATATAATGCAGGTGGTGCCAATATTTCTTCCAGGACGCTTATGAAAAAAGGTATGATGGCCTATGAAGATCAGGCCGGATCATTAAATTCAACTACACGAACAATAGCCGGACAGGATGGACAAATTAATGACGACCAGGATTATGTGATACTTGCAAAAAGAAATCAGTCTTATGGCATTAGCACAAACTTAAGTGCAGGCTGGAAATCTTTTAGCCTCTTGGCTCAAATCGCTACCAGCTGGGGCGGATGGAATAGCATAGACAGGGTGAAACAAGGAACAAGCAGTACCAATGCAGGATGGTCGCAAATTGCATACTTAAATGATATGTATGATTCAACCGATAATCCCAATGGTAAATACCCAAATATGGCTTACTATGATAATGCATTTAAAAATTCTGACTTCTGGACTATCTCCAACTTCAGGTGTGTAGTACGCTCTTTAAGTGTAGGTTATACCTTACCTAAAGCGTTACTTTCAAAAGCACATATTTCAAGTGCAAAATTCATTTTAACTGGTTATAATCTTTGGGATTTATTTAACCCTTATCCAGGCAAGTACAGGAATATGTATGATGATCCTAAAACGGGTTATCCAACATTACGAACCTGGGCGCTTGGGGTAAATATTGGATTCTAATTTTTATTCTACTACAACAAAATTTATATGAAAAATAAACTATCATATTTCCTGCTCCTTTCGCTTACAGCGCTTACGCTTACAAATTGCAAAAAGGGCTTTCTTACAGAAATACAGCCCTATGATAAATATGGCGAAGACCAGGTTTTTAGCAACGAAGTATTAACAGGTTATTATATTGACAGGATATACAATTATATGTTCGTTAACTATAAAAGCCCTGTGCAATACGAAACTACATTAGGTTCTTACGATGATTCCAAAACAAAAATGACAGAAGAGATTGGAGGCACAGTGAGTAACCTGATTAATCCGAATAAAAATGTGCAATTAGCCACCGAAGCAGATACCTATTATGGAGGAACACTCACATCTGGTACAGCAAATACGCCTTATACCCGTATCCGTTTTGCCAACTTCCTGATAGAAAAAATTGATGCAGACGGTGCTAAAACATTAACCCAGTCATTTAGGAATACTGCTAAAGGCCAGGCATATTTTTTCAGGGCTTTACAATATTTTTACTTAGTGCGTACATATGGAGGTGTGCCTCTTGTATTAAATGTACAGTACGCAAGCAGTACAGATACAACTATCAGAACACCCCGGTCAACTGCATCTCAGTGTTTTGCCCAAATTGCCAAAGATTTCGATTCAGCTGCGGCATTATTACCTGCTGTTTGGCCAAGCCTTTCTACTAATTATGGACGTTTTACCAGGGGTGCTGCATTGGCAATGAAAAGCCGTGTATTACTTACAGCCGCAAGTCCTTTGTATAATGCAGACTGGGATAACTCAGGAAGTGCAAAATGGCAGGCAGCATTAGATGCTGGTTTAGCTGCTGAAACAGTACTAACCTCAGCAGGTTATGGTTTATATGGTACAACTGCTAAGCAGTGGGGCGAAATGACATATGTGAATGATGCAATTAGTGGCTCTGGTGTCGGAGGCAATAAAGAAGCTATTTTTGCAATATTGTTATCAACCAATACTGTAAGTTCTTCAGGGTATAATAACGGTTGGGAAAATACTGTACGGCCAAAGGATCATAATGGCGGGGGCGGAATTTCTGCACCTAAAGCTATGTTAGATCTTTTTCCATTAGCAGATGGAAGCCGACCTACAGCAGCAAATGGTTATGTAGATACTTTCTTTTTTGTAAACAGGGATCCTCGTTTTTACCGCACATTTGCTTTTTCCGGAGAAAAATGGGGTATTAAAACTAATGCAAATAAAAGTTCATTCTTTTACAGGTGGAGGCCCAGTGCAACAGGAACACCCGTATACTCTGGAAGTAACAGCACCCTAAGCCCTGCTGTTGTTCGTAAAATGTCAAACCCTGCCGCAGATTCTACAGCATTTGCTTTCTCTGGTACGGACATATTTGAATACCGCTATGCTGAACTTTTACTCAATATTGCGGAATGCTATGCTGCTAAAGGAGATATTGCTAATACACTCGTATATCTTGGAAAAATTCGTGCAAGAGTTGGTATACCAAGCGCAAATAATTATGGTATAGGAACTCTTACTACAAAATACCAGGCTATTGAAGCAGTATTGTATGAGCGCAGAGTAGAGCTGGCTTATGAGGGCAAACGCTTTTGGGATATTAAAAGATGGTTGCTGTATGATGGTGTATCAGCATTCAATACTGCGAATAACACTTGTACAAAACTTGGGTTAACTCCAATCAATGGTACTAACAGAACCGGGTATTACTGGCAATCTAAAACGTTCACCAGTTCTGATCCTATAACTGCTGCTGAAAAAGCTGCTGCATTTGTAGATCCCGATGCTGCAACTGCAACATTTAATTCTCAAATTGCGGCACTGAAAGCTTTGTACCAGGCCAAACTGGTGATGACGCCATTGGATGCAGCAATGGATAAAGATGGTAGTACTCCGGTAAATATTATGTTCAGGCCTAACTATTATTTGTCAGGCTTGCATAGCACACCATTATCTTTTAATCCGTGGTTAACACAAACTATGGGATGGCTGGATTATAATGGAGCACCGGGTACGTTTAACTCTGCTCAATAGTTGATTAGTTCAATACATACAGCATTACTGTATGTATTAAACCAACTTTTAGTATAAGTTCTGTGTAAAGGCTGATTGTTTTAACAGCAATTCAGGCTGATTATTACAGCGTAATAAAAAAAGAGAAAGTGCGCAGTACTTTCTCTTTTTTTATGGTTTTTATCAATGAAAGAAAACAGTTTTTCTTCTGTAACTCGTCAAATGTTTTAAAGAAAATAATGATCATGAAAAGTGTTTTTAAAAAACTGGTGGTGGTAGTTACTGTTTGCACTATTGCAAAAAATGCAGCTGCACAATACCCCGAAATTCCTGCCGATGTGCAGAAGAAATCTGATTCGTTGTTAGAAGCAGCACGCAAACATTCGGACAGTGCATGGGATGTTGCATTGCCAATAATTGAAAAGGAAGCGAAAGAAGGCAAGCCATACATTCCATGGGCATCGAGGGTGGATGAATTGCCACAGTCGGATATTGCTGCATTTCCCGGAGCCGAAGGGGGTGGTAAATTTTCTTTTGGCGGCCGCGGTGGCAAAGTATATGTTGTTACTAATTTAAACGATGACGGCCCCGGCAGTTTACGCTGGGCCTGCGAACAGGGCGGTGCAAGAATTATTGTTTTTAATGTGGCAGGTATTATCCGCTTAAGTACCCCATTAATCATAAGGGCGCCTTACATCACAATTGAAGGACAAACAGCTCCCGGCGATGGTGTATGTATTGCAGGCGAAACGGTTTGGATCAATACGCACGATGTCATTATCCGTTACATGCGTTTCCGCCGTGGTGAAACATGGGTGGGAAGAAGAGATGATGCTATTGGTGGCAACCCCATTGGTAATATTATGATCGATCATGTGAGCGCTACCTGGGGGCTGGATGAGAATATGAGCATGTACCGCCACATGTACAACGACAGCACCGGTAAAATCGAAGATAAATTTCCAACTGTAAATATCACTATTCAAAACTCCATCTTTGGTGAAGCGCTGGATACATGGAACCATGCATTCGGCAGCACATTGGGAGGAGAAAACTGTACGTTCATGCGCAACCTGTGGGCAAACAATGCAGGCCGTAATCCTTCAGTTGGCTGGAATGGTGTTTTCAATTTTGTAAACAACATGGTGTACAACTGGGTGCACCGCAGCATTGATGGCGGTGATTACAGGGCGCAGTTCAACATCATTAATAATTATTTTAAACCGGGCCCGGCTACTCCAAAAAATAATGTAGGCCATCGCATTTTAAAACCAGAAAGCGGCCGCAGCAAACTGAAATATAAAGTATATGGCCGTGCGTACGTAAATGGTAATATTATGGAAGGTTACCCGGAAATTACTAAAGACAACTGGAACGGCGGCGTGCAGGTGGAAGAAGAAGGGAATGCCGGGGAATACACGGCAAACATTAAATGGCCTAAACCTTTGCCCATGCCCGCCATTACAATTTTAAAAGCAGAAGATGCTAAAAATTTTGTATTAGCAAATGCCGGCGCAACATTGCCGCTGCGTGACGCAGTTGATACAAGAATTGTAAAACAGGCGGCTACCGGCAAAGTGGAAGTGCCTGCAGGAGTAGTGCCGCCAACAACACAATTTAAACACCGCCGTGAGCCGCTTGATTCTTACAAACAAGGTATTATTACTGATATCAGCCAGGTGGGCGGTTACCCGGAATATAAAGGCACACCTTATAAAGACAGCGATAATGATGGAATGCCGGATGCGTACGAGATAAAAAATAAACTCAACCCCAACGATGCTTCTGATGCCGCAAAGATTACCAAAAGCGGTTACAGCAATATTGAAGTGTACCTGAACAGCGTGGTGAATATTGCCACAGTAAAACCAGTGGCTGCTGTAAAAAAATAAGTGCTTTGAATGTTTGATATAGGTACTTAATTGTTGTGTTGCTTATGTCAACTGTGTAACTTTAAAGAACATAAAACAACCAACGTGAACAGACTTGTAACATATCGTTTTGTTTTTTCTATAATAGCAGTTGTTTTTACAGGACAGGTTTTGCTGGCTCAAAAACCAGTAAGGCCTGTTCCTCCTTTAAGCTATGAGAAAGGAAAATTGATTTATACTTCAGATGAACAGGGCAACCGCATACCTGATTTTTCTTACTGTGGTTATAAAGCTTCTGAAACAGCCATTCCCAATGTACCAGTTAAAGTGGTGGTGCCGGTTGTAAAAGGCGATGCTACTTTACGTATTCAGTCAGCATTAGATTATGTGGCTGCACTGCCTGCAGATGCCAATGGTTTTCGTGGAGCTGTATTGCTGCAAAAAGGAAACTATGAAGTGTTTGGACAGTTAAGAATAACTGCAGGCGGTGTGGTGTTGCGTGGCAGCGGTGTAAATGCAACAACTGTAATTGGTGCAGGTACAGGCCGGTTGGCACTGATGAAAATTGCGGGCCGTCATTCTATTCCAAATAATAGTGGTGGTATAAAAATTACCGATGGCTATGTACCGGTTAATGCCATGAGTTTTCATGTGGACAGTTCCATTGCATTGAAAGAACATGCTGATAAAATAATCATCCGCCGCCCCTCCACCGATCAATGGATCAAAACACTTGGCACCGAACATTTTGGCGGTGGTATTACTGCTCTGGGATGGAAACCGGGAGACAGGGATTTATTCTTCGACCGTACCATTACAAAAATTGAAGGCAATACAATTTATATTGATGCGCCTTTAACAACTGCGCTTGATACAACTTATGGTGGCGGCAGTATCTATTTTTATAACGATAATGGAAGAATAAATAATTGCGGTATCGAAAACCTGCGATGCATCTCGGTTTTCAATAAAGAAAATTTAAAAGACGAAGACCACCGATGGAATGCCATTAACGTGGAAGCTGCTGAAGACTGCTGGGTGCGGCAGGTGAATTTCGAAAATTTTGCCGGCAGTGCAGTAAGCGTGCTGGAAACTTCTAAACGCATTACAGTAGAAGATTGCATTTCTCAAAACCCCGTTTCGGAAATTGGCGGGCAACGACGTTATACTTTTTTAACAACGGGACAGCAAACATTGTTTCAGCGCTGCTATGCCGAAAATGGGTATCATGATTTTGCCGTGGGTTATTGTGCCCCCGGTCCTAATGCTTTTGTGCAGTGCGAATCCATACAGCCTTACAGCTTTAGTGGTGCAATAGACAGTTGGGCAAACGGCGTTTTGTTTGATGTAGCGTATGTTGATGGTAACGCATTGCGATACGGCAACCGTGGACAAGATGCTAACGGTGCCGGCTGGGCTGCGGCAAACAGTGTTTTCTGGAATTGCAGTGCTGCAAGAATTGATTGTTATAAACCACCCACTGCACAAAACTGGTCGTTTGGCAGCTGGGCACAGTTTTCGGGTGATGGTTATTGGAACGAATCGAATAACGCTGTTAACCCACGCAGTTTGTATTACACACAGCTGAAGGAAAGATTAAATAAAAATGTTGACGCACAGGCGCAAATTTTAAATGTACCTACAGAAGCAAGCAGCAGCCCCAGTGTTGAAGTGGCCGCAGAACTTACTAAGCAGGCGGTGAAGCCGCGTATGCTGCTCAATGAATGGATCGGTCTGGCCGGTCAGCGCAACCCAATTACAACCTCTGCAGCCGGAATAAAAACGATTGATGAAATTGGCGTAAAGAAAATAACAGTTCCTGTATTAGCGCCTAAACTGGAAATAAAAAACGGCTGGCTGGTACGTGGTGATGAAGTGCAGGCAGGCAGCCGCAATATTGTACCCTGGTGGAATGGTGGCGTACAGGGAAAGGATATTGAAAATGCAAAACCGCACATCACCCGTTTTGTGCCGGGCCGCAGCGGTAAAGGATTAACAGATGATTTATTTGAACTGGCGGATGACATGAAATCAAAACACATCATCGCCATTGAACATAATTATGGATTGTGGTACGACTTAAGAAGAGACGACCACGAACGTGTAAGAAGAATGGACGGTGAAGTATGGCCGCCGTTTTATGAGCTGCCTTTTGCCCGTACGGGTATTGGTACGGCATGGGATGGATTGAGTAAATATGATTTAACGAAGTACAATTTATTTTACTGGAGCCGCTTAAAACAGTTTGCTGATTTAGCTGATCAAAAAGGGCTGGTGCTGGTGCATCAAAATTATTTTCAGCATAACATTATTGAAGCAGGTGCACACTATGTAGATTTTCCGTGGCGCACAGCAAACAATATCAATAACACAGGCTTTCCTGAACCGCCGCCTTTTGCAGGTGATAAAAGAATATTTTTAGCAGAACAGTTTTATGATATTACCAACCCGGTAAGAAGGGAGCTGCATAAAAAATACATTCGCCAGTGTTTGAATAATTTTAAAGACAATAATGGCGTGATACAATTTATCGGTGAAGAGTTTACGGGCCCGTTACATTTTGTAAAGTTTTGGTTAGAGGTGGTAAAGGATTGGGAGAAAGAAACCGGCAAGCATCCCATTATTGGTTTATGTGTTACAAAAGATGTGCAGGATTCAATTTTGGCAATGCCTGCTTATGCTGCCATTGTGGATTTGATTGACATCCGTTACTGGCATTACCAGGCAGATGGCACAGCGTATGCACCCAAAGGCGGGCAAAATTTAGCACCCCGCCAGCATGCCCGCTTATTAAAACCAAAGAAAACAAGTTTTGAACAGGTATACCGTGCAGTGAAAGAGTACAAAGAAAAATATCCCGGCAAAGCCGTTGTGTACAGTGGCGACAGTTATCCAGAGTTTGCAATGGCTGCATTTATGGCTGGCGGAAGTTTGCCTGTATTACCGGACGTAGATGCAGCAATTTTGAAAGCTGCATCGGGAATGAAACCGGTGACATCACCCAGCGCTAATGAATATGTATTAAGTGATGGTAAGAAAATGATTGTTTATAATACCGTAACAAAAAAACTGGAATTAAGATAATTAACGCAATTAAAAGCTGAAAAAAGAAATGCTGTTGAAGAGTGCGACGCCAATAAAGCTGAAAAATATTACTGCTGCTGGTAACAAAAAAATTAAACTTATTGGTTTAATGCTGTTGCTGTGCATGAATGTATTTGCGCAAATGCAGCCATTAAAAATTTCTGCTGATAAAAGATATTTCGAAACCAAAGATGGCAAACCATTTTTTTGGTTAGGCGATACGGGCTGGCTGCTGTTTGTAAAATGCAGCAGGGAAGATGCGGTGCAATACCTGGAAACAAGAAAGCAACAAGGGTTTAACGTGGTGCAGGTAATGGTGCTGCATGATATGAACAACACCAAAAATGTATATGGTGATTATGCATTGATGAATGAAGATGTATCCAAACCAAACACAACGCCGGGAAATAATTTTGCAGATACAACTGCGTACGATTACTGGGATCATGTGGATTATATAATAGATGAGGCCGCAAAGCGTGGCATTTACATGGCGTTGGTGCCGGTTTGGGGCAGCAATGTAAAAGGAGGAAAAGTAAGCATACAGCAAGCGGAAGCTTATGCAGCATTTTTGGCAAACCGTTACAAAAACAAAACGAATATCATCTGGATGAATGGCGGTGATGTAAAAGGAACCGAAGGCGGGCTGGATACATGGAAAATGATTGGCAGCACTCTTCGTAAATACGACGGCAATCATTTAATTACGTATCACCCAAGGGGGCGAACATCGTCGAGTGAATGGTTTCATACCGAACCCTGGCTTGATTTTAATTTATTCCAGAGCGGCCACAGGGATTATTCGCAAGATACCAGCAGCAATGAAACCAACCATTATGGAGAAGATAACTGGAAATTTGTAGATGTAGATTATAATTTGAAACCGGTAAAGCCTACACTGGACGGTGAACCTTCTTATGAAAATATTCCGCATGGATTGCATGACAGCATGCAGCCAAGATGGACTGCTGCAGATGTAAGGCGATATGCATACTGGAGTGTGTTTGCCGGCGGCGCCGGATTTACGTATGGAGAAAATTCGGTAATGCAGTTTAATAATAAAGGCGACTGGACGGCGAATTATGGTGTACGTACCAACTGGAAACAGGGAATACTTTCTGCCGGTGCCACACAAATGCAGTACCTGAAAAAATTAATGCTGGGGAAATCATATTTTGACCGTGTGCCGGCACAGGAACTGGTAACAGACAGCGGCGAACGTTACGAACGTGTGGCTGCAACCAAAGGGAAAAACTATGCCCTGTTCTATGTGTACAACGGAAGAAGTTTTACAGTGGCGTTGAATAAATTTTTATTTAAACCAGTAAAGGCAAACTGGTTTAATCCTTCAACAGGAAAACAGCAGCCGGTAAAAAATTATAAAAGCGGTACCACATCATTTACGCCACCAGGCAAAAAAGAAAATGGAAATGATTGGGTTTTAATCTTAGAGAAATAATTATGCGGTTTAAATTATTCATTATTATTTGTTCATTGTTAATTGCATTTTCTTCCTGCAATAACAAAGCTTATTTATTCACTTCTTTTCATGAACCTGCCGATGCCGGTTTGCGAATGTTGTATAGTTACGATGGAAAAAAATGGAATGACTTAGATACTGTACTGCTAAAACCGGAAGTGGGTAATCAAAAAGTGATGAGAGACCCAAGTATGGTGCAGGGGCCGGATGGAACTTTTCATTTGGTATGGACGAGCAGCTGGCGGGGCGATAACGGTTTTGGTTATGCCAGCAGTAAAGATTTAATACACTGGAGTGAAGAGCGGTTTTTGCCGGTAATGCAAAGCGAACCCACCACGGTAAATGTTTGGGCGCCGGAAATATTTTATGATGATGTTTATAAACAATACATTATTATTTGGGCAAGCTGCATACCGGGAAGGTTTGACCGTGGTATTGAAGACGACAGCAACAATCACCGCATGTATTACACCATTACCAAAGACTTTGATGTATTTGATAAAACACAATTGTTTTGCGACCCGGGCTTTAGTGTGATTGATGCGGTAATTGTAAAACGGGCAGATAAAGATTATGTACTGGTGTTAAAAGACAATACAAGAAAAGAAAGGGACATAAAAGTGGCATTCAGCGAAACACCCATCGGTCCGTGGAAAAATGTATCTAAGACATTTACAGATACTTTCACAGAAGGCCCGTCAGTGGTAAAACTCAAAAACGAATGGCTGATCTATTATGACAGTTACCGGAAGAAAATTTATGAAGCATCGGCCACCAAAGATTTTGTACATTTTGAAAATGTAACAAATACAGTGCAGGTGCCGCAAGGTCATAAACACGGAACGATTGTAACAGTAAAAAAGAAATTTATTCAGCAATTAAAAAAGAAATTACAAAAGCAGCTGTGAGAATCAACCTGACAATATTATTCATTATTCATTGTTCATTGTTATTTGCACAAGATACTATCCGTTACACCGGAAGCGCTTTAAGCAATGTAGATTATCATCATGGGCAATTATCTCCTGCTATTGGTGTACATAATATACAGGTAATGCGTGCTAACCGTGCAGATACAGGCGCAAACAACTGGACATACAATCACCAGCCGATGCTGGCATACTGGAACAGCACTTTTTACTTAGAATATTTGAGCAACCCCGTTGGTGAACATGTGGCGCCGGGCAGAACATTATTGCTTTCATCAAAAGACGGTTATAACTGGAGTAATCCTGTAGTTGTTTTTCCGCCGTATAAAATCCCGGACGGCACCACCAAAGAAGGAAGAAAAGACACTGCAAAAAACACCATGGCAGTCATGCATCAGCGCATAGGCTTTTATACATCTAAGAGCAATAAATTATTTGCGTTAGGATATTATGGAATTGTGCTGGGAGAAAAAGATGATCCTAATGATGGTAATGGTATCGGCCGTGTAATAAGAGAAATAAAAACAGACGGCAGTTTTGGACAAATTTATTTCCTGCGTTACAATCATGCATTCAATGAAAAAAACACCAGCTATCCTTTTTACAAAACTTCAAAAGATAAAGAACTGGTAAAAGCCTGCGAAGAAATTTTAAGTACACCATTGCTGATGATGCAGACCGTGGAGGAAGGTGACAGGAATGATCCATTAATTCCTCTAAAAAAAGATTTTAAGGCATTTAATTATTATCATCTACCCAATGGCAATGTAGTTGGTTTATGGAAATATGCGTTGACAAGTATCAGTAAGGACGAAGGCAAAACATGGCAATACAACCCAACAAGGGCACCGGGTTTTGTAAATGCCAATGCCAAAATATGGGGGCAAAAAAACAGCGATGGTAAATATGCAACGGTATACAATCCTTCCGAATTCCGCTGGCCGCTGGCAGTAAGTGTGAGTGACGACGGGCTGAATTATAAAAATCTGTTGCTGGTGAATGGAGAAATAACATCACTGCGCTATGGTGGTGCATATAAAAGTTATGGTCCGCAATATGTAAGGGGCATACAGGAAATGGATGGCAAACCTGCTGATGGAAATATGTGGGTAGGCTACAGTATGAACAAAGAAGATATTTGGGTGAGTAAAATTCCGGTTCCGGTTAAGGATAAAGAGACTCATGCGGTGAATGACAATTTTGCAAATGCGGATGCAGTGAACAACTGGAATTTGTTCAGTCCTGTTTGGTGCCGCACCGAAGTGCTGGATAATAAACTGCAGTTGAAAGACAGCGATCCATTCGATTATGCAAAAGCCGAAAGAATTTTCCCTGCTTCAAAAAATATTGTGGTGGAGTTTTCAATAAAACCATTGCAAAGCAATACCGGCGAATTACAAATTGAGCTGGTGGATGCAAAAGGCACACCTTGTTTACGCATTATGTTAGATTCAGCAGGAATTATTTTAACGAAACAGGGCTACCGTAATAAATCTTTGGGTAAGTACAATGCAGGTGAAACACTCAGTTTTAAAATCGAACTGAATACCACTACAAGATTTTATACTGTAACTATTAACGGCGGCAAACCAAATAACAATTTATGTTTTGCGCCCGTGACTTCGGTGGAAAGGATTATTTTCAGAACAGGGGCAGTGCGCCGTTTTCCGGATGCAGATACACCTACCGACCAGGATTATGATTTACCCAATGCAGATGCAAGAGACAAAGAAGCAGTATTTCAAATTCATTACTTAAAAACAAAAGCATTATAATACAATGGCAGCAATTAAAAACAGTACACTCGGCGTTATCATTGGCAACAGAGATTTCTTTCCCGATAAATTAGTAGCAGAAGCAAGAACAGAAATTTTGGACCTGTTCAAACAGCTAAATATTACACCTGTAATGTTAAGTGATGCCGATAGTAAACTCGGCGGGGTGGAAACATTTGCCGAAGCACAAAAATGTGCAGCGTTATTTAAAAAGCATGCAGATGAAATTGACGGCATATTGGTGGTGCTTCCAAATTTTGGCGATGAAAAAGGAGTGGCAGACACTATCAAATTATCTGGATTAACAGTGCCGGTTTTAATTCAAGGTTATCCTGATGATTTGGGAAAGATGGATGTAGTGAACAGGAGAGATGCCTGGTGCGGAAAAATTTCAGTGTGCAATAACCTGTATCAATACGGAATAAAATATTCACTCACCACCAAACATGTGGTAAGCCCTAAGGATGAATCGTTCATTACGGATTTAAAAAACTTTACTGCCACCTGCCGTGTGGTAAATGGTTTACGTAAAGTGCGTATTGGTGCGGTGGGTGCCAGGCCAACGGCTTTTAATACTGTCCGTTACAGCGAAAAGTTGTTGCAGCGTAACGGTATTTCTGTTACTACTGTCGACTTATCAGAAATACTCGGCAATGCCAATAAATTAACAGCCGATGATAAAGCGGTAAAAGAGAAGCTGGAAAAAATTCATGCCTATACCAACACCGGTTTAACACCGCCGGATAAATTAGTACAGCTTGCAAAGCTGGATGTGGTGCTGGCAAATTTTATGGAAGAAAATTGCCTGGATGCCACAGCCATTCAATGCTGGACATCTATACAAAAAAATTATGGCTGCAATGTGTGCACCAGCATGAGTATGATGAGTGAGAACATGCTGCCATCGGCCTGCGAAGTGGATGTTACCGGTACACTCAGTATGTATGCCATGCAGCTGGCAAGCGGCTCGCCCTCGGCGTTGGTTGACTGGAATAATAACTATGCAGATGATGATACCAAATGCGTGTTATTCCATTGTGGTAACTGGGCCAAATCATTTTTGCCAGATATCAGTATCAGCACGGCACCTATTTTAGGAACAAGTGTGGGTACAGAAAATACCTATGGCGCACTCGATGGTCGCACGCCTGCCATGCCGTTAACCTATGGCCGCATCAGCACCGATGATTGCAAAGGAATTATTAAAGCGTATGTTGGCGAAGGAGAGCTTACAAACGATGCATTGAACACATTCGGTAACCGGGCCGTAGCACAGATCAATAATTTGCAGGGACTGATGAATCATGTTTGCCGCAACGGTTTTGAGCACCATGTGGTGATGAATGCCAGCAAAACAGCAGGTGTATTAAAAGAAGCATTTGAAAATTATTTGGGTTGGGAAACATATAATCACGGATAGCATTTTTATGAACCAGGCAGCAGTGCTACTATCAACTTTTGTTGCGTCGCACTCTTGTACAGAAGTATTTCTATTATGCAAAAACAGCCACTAAGTCACTAAGCCACAAAGGAGCACAAAGAAGACTTAGTGTCTTTGTGGCACAAAAAATTATGACAACAAAAGAATTAAAACAAAAATCAGTTGAGTATCGAAAAAGGATACTCAAATACATTGTAGGCGCCAATGCCGGCCATACCGGCGGCAGCTTGTCATGCACCGATATTTTAAATGTGCTGTACAACCATGTGCTGAATGTGTCGCCAGAAAATTTTTCATCACCGGACAGGGACAGGTATGTGCAAAGCAAAGGACATTGCGTGGAAGCACTGTTTGTGGTGCTGGCAGATAAAGGTTTTTTTCCGGAGAGTGATTTGGAAACACTGTGCAAATACAAATCACATTACATTGGGCATCCTACAAAAAAAGTAAAAGGTGTGGAGCAGAACACTGGGGCATTAGGGCATGGTTTGCCCATTTGCACAGGTATGGCTATTGCCGCTAAAATGGATAAAAAAGAGTACAAAGTATTTACACTGATGGGTGATGGTGAACTGCCTGAAGGCAGCAACTGGGAAGCAGCATTGAGTGCAGCGCATTACAAACTGGATAATTTGTGTGCAGTGATAGATAAAAATACTTTGCAAATAACGGCACATACCGCCGATGTAATGAACACCGACCCGCTGGATGAAAAGTGGAAGGCATTTGGCTGGGCCGTAAAAGAAGTGAATGGTAACGATATTGATGAACTGAAAGCAGCCTTTGCAGCACTGCCTTTTGAAAAAGGGAAACCATCGGTGATAATAGCACACACCACAAAAGGTAAAGGTGTAAGTTTTATGGAGAATGAACTGAAGTGGCACCATGGCGTGCCGAATAAGGAACAATATGACCAGGCACAGCGGGAACTGGATGCAGCATTATTAAACCTGAGTTAAGGGTTAACCGCAAAGGACGCAAAGAAAAGGCAGCGCAAAGGGAGCAAAGGCTTTGCGTTTCTTTGCGAAAACCTCAGCGGTCTTTGCGGTAAAAAAAATAAAGCATGACAGAGAACGAACTTTCAAATAAAGTAATTGGTCTTGCAATGGAAGTGCATACAGCACTGGGACCTGGCTTATTAGAAAGTGCTTACAAGGAATGTTTGTATTATAAAATTGCCAACTCAGGTTTGTTTGTTGAAAAAGAAAAACCAATGCCCTTGATTTTTGAAGAGGTAAAATTAGAGATTGGCTATAGATTAGATTTATTAGTAGAACAAAAATTAGTTATTGAAATTAAAAGTGTGGAAGCACTGAATGATGTTCATCTGGCGCAAACACTTACTTATATGAAACTGGGCAATTATAAATTGGGGTTACTATTGAATTTTAATGTAGCCCGTTTAAAAGAAGGAATTAAAAGAGTTGTAAACGGACTTTAAAAAAGGCAAAGCTCCTTTGCGTTTCTTTGCGAAACACTTAGCGGTCTTTGCGGTTAAAAAAAATGGCAGAACAAATAAATATACCCGCAGGTTCAGACAAACCCAACCAGGATGTTTTTTCGGAAACACTGCAACGGTTGGCTGAAACAGATAAAGATATTATTGCTGTAACAAGCGACAGCAGGGGCTCAGGTAAACTGGTTCCGTTTGGTAAAAAATTTCCGGAGCAGATTGTGGAAGTGGGCATTGCCGAACAAAATTTAGTAGGTGTTGCAGCGGGTTTGGCAAGCTGCGGTAAAAAAGTATTTGCGGTATCACCAGCTTGTTTTTTAACAGCCCGTTCGCTGGAACAAATAAAGAATGATATCTGTTACAGCGATAATCCTGCAACGGTGGTGGGTATCAGTGCCGGTGTAAGTTATGGCGCATTGGGCAGCACACACCACAGCCTGCATGATTTTGCTGTGCTGCGTGCCATCAACAATATCATAATTGTAACTCCGGCAGATAATTTTGAAACTGAAAAAGCTACAGAGCTTGCTGCCGAAAGTAAAGTGCCCGTGTATTTACGTTTTGGTAAAAGAGTAATGCCTAAACTTAAAGCGGATAACAGCGATGGATTTGTATTTGGTAAGGGCCGTGTGATAACAGATGGTGATGATGTTGCCATTATAGCAAATGGCGAAACTGTTTACCCTGCTGTGAAAGCTGCAGAAAAATTAAAAGTGAATGGTATTGCCGCAACAGTGGTAAGCATGCATACCATTAAGCCACTGGATACGGAATTGATTTTATCGCTTGCACAAAAATGCAAGGCAATTATAACAGTGGAAGAGCACAGTGTGAATGGCGGATTAGGTGAAGCTGTCGCCTCATTCTTAATGCAAAGCGGCATTGCAAAACCATTTAAGATAATTGGTATTCCTGATGAATATACAGTAACCGGTCCGCAGGGAGATATATTTAAGCATTACGGAATTAGTGAAGATGGAATAGCGGGAGAAGCAATGAATTTGCTGAAGAGATGAGCCACAAAGCCACAAATACGCAAAGGTGCACTAAGATCTTGAGTAAACTTGGTTTTAATTGTAGTAAAAAATAAAATGCCAAATACAAAATACATACTCGCAATTGACCAGGGCACCAGCTCTACCAAATCATTAGTATTTGATAATAAGGGACAGTCTATTGCCAAAGGTTCAGAAAACTTACACACCCATTATTTAGCCAACGGTTTTGTAGAACAGGAGCCTGAAGTGATTTATCAAAATGCAATTGCCTCTGTAAAAAAATGCCTTCAGCAATTTGCAGAAAAAGGGTTTGACAAAAATGATATTGCCGCTATCGGTATATCCAACCAGCGGGAAACATTTATGTTGTGGGATAAATCTGGTAAACCCCTGCACAATGCCGTGGTATGGCAATGCAAACGCTCTGTAAAAATTTGTGAGGATTTAAAGCAAAGAGGTTTATCAAAAACTGTTAATGAGAAAACAGGTTTGATAATCGATCCATATTTTTCTGCAACAAAATTAATCTGGCTTGTACAAAATAATGATACAATAAAAACCGCTTTGCAAAACGGCGAAGCATATTTCGGCACGGTTGATACATGGCTGTTATACAAATTCTCTAACGGAAAAAAATACGCCACCGATTATACCAACGCATCAAGAACATTACTGTTTAATTTAAACACATTGCAATGGGATACTGATTTAATAAATGCATTTGGTTTAACCGGTATCAATCTTCCCGAAATTAAATCTTCATCATCGTTATATGGAGAAACAACTTTAAACGGTTTGTTTGAAAAAACAATTCCTGTTGCGGCTATGATAGGCGATTCTCATGCCGCTGCATTCGGTGAAGGCTGTTATGAAAGTGGTACCGCAAAAGCAACACTCGGTACCGGCTGCAGTATTTTAATGAATATCGGGAGCAAGCCTGTGCAATCGCAAAATGGCATGGTAACAACCGTATGCTGGAGTGCCGGCAACAGAATCGATTATGCATTGGAAGGCGTGATCGTAAGCTGCGGTGCCACTATTGAATGGATGAAAAATGAAATGCAGTTATTCACTGATAGTAAGCAGACCGAAGCGATGGCAACCGCTGTTACAGATAATGGCGGTGTATATTTAATTCCGGCTTTCAGTGGTTTGGGTTCGCCGCATTGGGATATGGAACGCAGGGCAGTGTTAACCGGTATGAGCTTTGGCACCACAAAAAATCATTTAGTAAGAGCTGCATTAGAATCTATACCGTATCAAATTAAAGATGTAATTGTTGCCATGGAAAAAGATGCTGCAGTAACTTTAAAGGAGCTGAATGCAGATGGCGGTATTACGGCGAATAAATTTGTCGTCCAGTATTTAACTGATTTGCTGAATAAGAATGTAGCCACCATCGGTATGCCCGATGTATCTGCTTTGGGTGCTGCATATTTAGCGGGCTTGCAGGCAGGCGTGTATGAAAGCATTGAGAGTTTAAAACAGCTAAACGCTGATAAAAAATTATACCAGCCTAATCCGCAAAGCAATACAGTGCAGCAGGGCTATGGAGGCTGGAAAAAAGAAATTGCAAAAAAATAAAGTGAGAAAATCAACTATCATAACTTTTGTGCTTCTTTGTGCCTTTGTTCCTTTGTGGTTCAATGTTGCCGCACAAACAAAACCATTTATCCTCAAACAGGGTTCTTACAAACATTATGTTGACTACTTCAACAAAATGGAAGATGAGAACATTAAACAGGCCATACCCAACGACAGCGCCTGGAGCTGGATGAAAAAAAACATCCCTCTCTTTGAATGCCCGCAGCAGAATTTTGAAGAAATGTTTTACTACCGCTGGTGGACACTGCGCAAACACATTAAACAAACAGAAAAAGGTTACGTATTCACGGAGTTTTTGGTACAAAGAACTTATGCCGACAAATACAATCTTATTTCTAGTGCACTCGGCCATCACATCTACGAAAGCCGCTGGCTGCATGATAAAAAGTACATGGATGATAACCTGCACATCTGGTTCCGTGGCAACGATGGCAAGGCCATGAAGAAATTACGTTTTTACAGCGGGTGGAATGAAGACGCTGTTTATAACCGTTACCTCGTAAGCGGTGATAAAAAGTTTGTTGTTGACCTGTTGCCCGAACTGGAAGCTGATTACGCTGGTTGGGAGCAGGAAAAAAAAGCGACTAATGGTTTGTTCTGGCAATATGATGTAAGGGATGCGATGGAAGAAACCATCAGTGGTGGACGAAAAGAAAAAAATCCACGGCCGAGTATTAATGGTTATATGTATGGTAATGCCATGGCGCTGGCCAATATTACTGCCCTGCAGGATAATTTCAGCAATGAAAAGGTGGTGTTGTATAAAGCAAAGGCCGACAGTATAAAGAATTTAACGCAGCAATTGTTATGGAACGACGCACAGCATTTTTTTGAAGTACGGAAAGAACAGGGCGATACACTGGCCCAGGTTAGAGAAGAGATTGGTTTTATTCCCTGGTACTTTAATATGCCTTCAGCCAAATATAATACTGCATGGAGTAACCTGGCTGATACCAATACCTTTTGTGCGCCTTACGGTATTACTACCGCCGACCGCAGTCATCCTTTATTCCGTACACATGGCTGCTGCAAGTGTGAGTGGGATGGTGCAGTGTGGCCCTTTGCCACATCACAAACATTAACAGCGATGGCCAACCTGTTGAATAATTACAAACAGGATTATGTGGGCCGCTATGATTATTTTAACCAGCTGGAAACATTTGTAAAATCGCAGTACGTGGATGGCAAACCTTATATCGGCGAATACCTGGATGAGAAAACAGGGGTATGGCTCAAAGGAGAAGAACGCAGCCGTTATTATAATCATTCCACCTTTAATGATTTAATTATTACAGGGCTGGTGGGGTTGCGGCCAAGGGCCGATAATATAGTTGAAGTGAACCCGCTGCTGCCGGCCGGTAAATGGGAATGGTTTTGTTTGGATAATGTGTTGTATCATGGAAAAATAATCACCATCATCTGGGATAAAGCAGGAGCAAAGTATAAAAAAGGAAAAGGACTCAGTGTGTGGGTAAATGGAAAGAAAGTGGCAGCATCCCCCGGATTGAAAAAACTCACCGGTAAGTTATGATACTGTTTTTCACAGATGGCGCAGATTGACAAAGAAAATAATCAGTGTTAATCACTGTAATCTGTGAGAAAAGTTGAATA
>JBGAHV010000053.1:0-29773 GCA_044225995.1 Ferruginibacter sp.
ATATAAGAATCAGCCCTACTCCCATAGAAAGAAGAATAGCTGTAACAGACCAATCACTATCTCCTGCAATAAATAAAACAGGTGTAATTTATATTGGGGTAATCAATAAGCTATTTCCCCCTTCTGATAATGATAAATACGATTATATGCCGCCTAATATACAAAATGGCTCAATTAGCGGTGGCGATGGATATTCGGCAGTAAAAGTGTATGGTACAAATGGACTGCTGACCGTTACGATATTAAAAAAAGGAACCAATAAAATATTATACAACCTTTATTTTAAAGCAACGTTTATTCCAGATGGAATGAAGGAAGTTCCTGCAATAAAACTGGACGATTACATTAAAGAGAAAACGATTTTGTAATAAATATTTAAGTATAGCTATTTTATATAAACGCCTCATAATTTGAGGCGTTTATTTTAATACTTTATCTCTTCGTCTTTCAATTTTATCACCAGTTCTTTTTTCTCACTGGCTTCTACCCTTCCAATAACCTGCGCATCAATGTTAAACTTTTTTGCTGCATCCATCATAATTTGTGCATTTGCCGCATCACAATAAATTTCCAGACGGCAGCCCATGTTAAACACTTCATACATTTCCTTATTGCTGCTGCCGCTGTTATCTTTTATGATTTTGAATATTTCGGGTGCTTCAAATAAATTGTCTTTTACAATCCTGAAATTACCGGGCAGGTATTTCATACACTTGGTTTGCCCGCCGCCGCTGCAATGTATCAGGCCATGTATTTTATCAAAATGATTTTCTAAAAGCGGTTTCATTACTGGCGCAAAAGTCCTTGTGGGGCTTAAAAGCAATTGGCCAATTGTTAATTGCTTATTGTCAACTGCCGGGTCACTCAATTTATGTTTGCCAATATAAACAACATCATCACTAAGCCCTGTGTTAAAGCTTTCCTTAAAATTTTCTGCATAAAATTTATGCAGCACATCGTGCCTGGCGCTGGTTAAACCGTTGCTGCCAATGCCGCTGTTATATGCTGTTTCGTAAGTTGCCTGCCCAAAACTTGCCAAACCCACAATTACGTCCCCGGCTTTTATTTTTTCATTGCTGATGATTTTATTTTTTGGCCAGCGGCAGGTCATAGTTCCGTTAACTGCTGCCGTTCGCACCACATCACCCACATCTGCAGTTTCTCCACCTAAATAATGAATGTTTACACCTGTTGCTTTTAAAGTATCAAATAATTGCTGGCTGCCTCCTATTATTTGCTGCAGCACTTCTCCTGTAATTAAATTTTTATTGCGATCGATGGTGCTGTTAAAAACAATATTATCATAAATGCCTACACAGAGCAGGTCATCAAGGTTCATTACAATGGCGTCCTGCGCAATACCCTTCCAAACACTTATGTCACCGGTTTCTTTCCAGTACAAATAAGCCAGTATGCTTTTGGTGCCGGCGCCATCTGCATGCATAATGTTTACATATGCTTCATCACCTCCCAAATAATCGGGGTACACTTTACAAAATGCATTTGGGAATAATCCCTGGTCAAGGTTTTTTACAGCAGCGTGTACTTCTTCTTTTTGGGCGCTAACCCCCCTTTTTGCGTATAGTGACATTAAAAAGTAAAAATTAAAAAGTCAAAAATCAAAATCTGCCGCAAATTACAACTGAATTATGCATTATCCGTTATAAAATTATCAAGTAGATTTGCACTTACTTTACGATGAAACTTCATAATTCAACCGATAACCTGCCCGCTTTTAAAAATGCAGTTATCACTATTGGCACGTTCGATGGTGTGCATTGCGGCCACCAGCAAATAATTAAAACCTTAAAAGATACCGCTGCTGCAGCAAATGGCGAGTCTGTTATTATAACTTTTCATCCGCATCCCCGCAAGGTGGTAAGCAGTGTGGTTACAGGTATACGCCTTATTACCACTCTGCAGGAACGGATTGACCTGATTGCAAAAACGGGTATTGACCATTTGGTGGTGGTACCCTTTACTGATTTTTTTGCCAATCAAACTGCAGAGGAATACATCAGCCACTTTTTGGTGGATAAATTCAATCCCCATACTATTATTATTGGATACGACCATCGTTTTGGTAAAGACCGTACCGGTAATTACAAACTGCTGGAAGAAAAAGCTTCTGTATACAATTACCGTTTAATGGAAATTCCCGAGCATTTGCTGGATGCTGTAAAAGTAAGCAGTACCAATATTCGCAATGCCTTAATTCATGGCAATATTGATGAAGCAAATAAATTACTTGGATACCAGTTTTTCTTTGAAGGAGAAGTGGTGCATGGTGATAAAATTGGCCGCACTTTGGGCTATCCAACAGCTAATTTAAAAATTCTTGATGACGAAAAAATAGTTTTAGGCGATGGGATCTATGCAGTATATGCTGATGTGGAAGGAAAAAATTACAAGGGTATGATGAGCATCGGTTTTCGCCCTACTGTAAATGGCAAACGCCGTGTGGTGGAAGTAAACTTGTTTGATTTTAACAAGGAAATTTACGGACAAGTAATAAGGGTGCATGTGGCCAAATACCTGCGCAGCGAAGTAAAATTTAACGGGCTGGACGCTTTAACGGAACAACTGCACCTGGACAAAATAGACAGCTTGAAATACCTGTAAGCAAGGGGATTGGTTTATTACAAAATTAAAAGAGCTGCCCACTGAAAACAGCAGCAGCCCGTGACCTTTACCTAACTATGAAAACAAATTATTTCAGCAGCTTTTGTGTAATATTTATTGTGCCATTATTATCCTTTAACTGCAGTAAATAAATACCTGCAGGAATATTTTTAAGATTGCTGATGCTTGCCTGGTTGTTCCCTTTTACCACGTTGCAGCTTGTTTGAGCAATCATCCGTCCGTTCATATCTGTAAGGCGTAATACTGCTGTTGTTTTTACATTGCTGTAAAATGAAGCATTTACTGTTTCAATAAAGGGATTAGGGAACACTTTTACTGACTCAATGCCTTGTATACGTACTGCAACAGTATTTGAATAGGTTACTTTTCCATTAACATCAACCAGTCTTATCCGGTAATAAATAACTGTGCTGTTTACACCATTAATATCATCTTGTAGGTTGTATGTTTTTTCTGAAGTACTGCTGCCAGCTGCTGCCAATGTACCCACTGAAATAAAATTGCTGTTGTCTGTGCTGCGTTCTGCATAAAAACGGCTGGTGTTTTCCTCGCCGGAAGTTTTCCAGTTTAAAGCAACTGTATTGTTACTTAAAGACGCTGCCAATTCAAAATTCTTAACGGGTAAAAAGTGAAGCCAGTTAATCCTGTAAATTGCTTCGTTACTCACTTTATCAGCTCCATCATAACTCCGGTAAGTAAAAATCATTTCCACACTTCCCACGCCGCAATATTTAACAGTAAGCAAAGCCGGGTTATAATTAGTAATAACCATCGTGCCAGTAACCTCAACCCCATTATAAAATAGTTTGTTACCATTCATGGCGGCGCCGGTTGTAATACTGAATTTTTTACCAGCAACGAGGTAACCTTCCTCTGGGTCATTGCCTCTTACCGGGCCGGGGTCTGCAATTGTTCCCGTACCATTTAAAACTGCGGAAGAATTGTAAGCCGGCTGAGAAATTGTATAAGATTGCGTAGGAGCTAACGGTGGACGTTCAATACCAAAATTGATATTTGTTACATCTGCTGCATTAACTGTAAACGATACAGAAGTACTGTTTACATCGCCATCGTTGCCTGTATTTTGAGTACCATTATATTCTCCTGTTGCCTCCCATCCTGAGGGTAATGATGTCACTGGTGCATCAGTACCTTGTGTGCCCGAAGTTACACTCAGGTTAACGGTATAGTTACCTTCAAAAATTGCCGGAAAACTAAATGTGCCACTGGTGCTTACTGTTGCCTTGCTAACCAGTTTGCCCGATGCATCAATCAAATTAGCATAGATACCGGAAGGAACAACATTGGTTATACCTGTACTGTTATTTACGAAACCGCCATCAGGGTCATTAAACACATTTCCTGAAATAGTGACTGGCTTTAATAGAGAAACACCAATCAGAGAAAGATCACCACTTACGATACCTGCAGCATTAAACGCATTGGTTGCCCCAAATGCCCATAAAGGGTTTAAACCAGCATCTGCACTAACCACAGCGCCGGAGCTGTTACTTACCCTGCCGCCATCGCCGCGTATGTACATTTTTAATGAAACTGATGTAATGTTTGTTCCTTGTGCCATTACACTGCCACTGGCTGCATAACGGGTTACACCGTTAGCTGTAATTCCTTGTGAACTTGACCCTATGTACGTAGCTGAATTAGTTACTTGTGTTGCCGAAACATTCAGGTAATTGTTTCCCGCAAGTTTACTTAATGTTACGTTTGTGCTAATAAGATCAAATTCGGTTGAAAACCCAAGCTCATATGTTTTATTGGATTTTGTAGCTGTTGTAGTACCGCCCAGCCCGACAAAGTGTAAAACAGGGTTTGATACCGGCCTGTTGAAAGTAATAGTAACATCACCAACATATACACGTGCATTCAGCGCTTTTGTATTTGCCCCTGTTGAAGAATTAATAAATGCTTCTGTACAACCAAAAAGGCTCATGGCTTTGTTTGCGGAAACACTAATACCAGTTGCGCCGCAAGTACTGCAGGCAGAAAACATATTATCCAATGGCGACCCAATGGCATTCATGGTTGAATAAAATGCCTGTGTGCCCATTGCAGTGTTGGATGAACTATTAATATTACCACCGAAATTAACTGCAGGTTTAGAAGAAATCCCTTCAAGTGTTCCGGCTGCAAATTGTTGATTAGATAAAGAAAATGTTGTAATGACCGATGGCGTAAAAGAAGCGGTACCATTTGCGTATAAAGTAACTGCTTTGTCGGTAGTAGCCGGGCCATTGCCAGACGGACCACCGCTTGTACCCATTTCAAGAGTGTTCTGTGCTAAAGATGTTATACCTGCAAAAATTGCCGGCAACATAAGAAAGAATTGGTAGAATTTTGTTTTCATAATGGTAATTTAAGAGGTGCAATCCACTTAGTAATACTACTATAATGGCGTGCTGCAGAAATTACCATAGTCATGCCAAATAAAAAATCAATGTAAATCAGCTGGTTAAAAAACGTACCGGTATTTTTTATTCCATAATGTGGAAGAAAATTCTAAAAAACGTATTTGAAAAGAGAGATAATTCTCTATTTGTTGACTGCAAACAGGGAATGAAATAAGTGAGCGATACCTTATTTTAATAATTGAAGAGAAAAATTACGGGTGTAAAAACTACTATTCAGTAAAAAAATCAGTTTATCATTTTTACTACCATTTCTTTTAGCAGGGAACTGTCTGCCGTTCCTCCATCACCTACCCCAACTGATTTTAAATTGTATTGATGCAGCAGCAGTAAAATGCGTTCTATCCCCTCGTAATTATAATTGCGAATTGTTTCAAGGGCGTTTTTTACCGCAGTAGGGTTAAAATAAAAGTGAGGTTTTAATGCAGCTTCACTTTTATCTGTCATTCCAAAAATGATGTACACTTTGCTAAAACTGGCATAAAGGGCTGGCAATACCATTTGTATAGGCCCGGCTTTGGGGTTACCTTCAAAATATTTAATGATGGTGATAGCTTTTGCCAAATCTTTTTTTGCAATGGCCGCCTGCAGTTCAAAAACATTGTATTCCTTGCTGATGCCAATGTACTTTTCAATATCATCTTCAGTAATTTCTTTGCTTCCTTTCAGGTTTACAGAAAGCTTGTCCAGTTCGTTAACGATACGGCTAAGGTCGTTACCAATATGTTCTTCTAACAGCAGAGCTGCTTTATTAGTAATGGATAAACCTTTGGCACCTATTGTTTCCTTAATCCACTCCTGGATTTTAAAGTCCTTTATTTTTTCTGATGAAAATATTTCCGCTGAAGCCTTAAGTATTTTATACAGTTTGGTACGCTTGTCGAAGTTTTTTGTTTTATAGGCTACCACAAAAATGGTGGAAGGTAACGGGCTTTCTATATATACTTCCAGTTTTTCAATTTCTTTCATGTGCTGGGCTTCTTTCAGTAACACCACCTGCTTTTCTGCAAACATAGGGTAACGGCGGCAGGCATTCACAACAGTTGCCCAATCAGTATCCCGGCCATAAAATACACTCATGTTAAAGCCTGCTTCCGATTCATTTAAAATGTTATGTTCTGCATAATCCACCACCTGGTCAATATAATAATCCTCCTCGCCTTCCAGCCAGTAAACTGGTTTAAACTTATTTTTCTTCCATTCACTTATAATTTTTTCGGCACTCATAAATCAAAGATAAATGATTTAGGGTTTTACCTCAGCCGCTATAGTTGCAGGTGTTATGTTTCTATAAGAACAATCAATAAAAGCTGGCATAATTTTCGCAAATATCTAGCCGTATTAAATTATACACATATTAACAGCACCGGCATTTTGTGTTTATTTTAAGTAATTCTATAAATACTTTTGCCGGTAATAAAACTCAACCACTATGGCTTACGAAAATTTTCCTTCTGCGGAAAACCCTCAACAAACTCCCCCGCCTGAAAAAAAGAACTGGCGCAACCTTTTAACTGGCGGTTTGCTTGTGGCGCTGCTGGGTACATGGGGTTATATCATTTATGATAAAAACAAAGTAAAAGAAAAAGACATTGCTCAGGAAACACAAATTACCCAAACTACAGGCGAACGTGATGAGCTGCGTAAAGAGCTGGATGATGCTACCAGCCGTTACGATATGATTAAAACCAGCAGTGCAGATATGTCACACAGCAAAGACAGCGTAATTACTGCACGTGACAGGGATATTTCTGAGAAGAAAGCAAAAATTGCCCAATTACTTGGAAAAGTAAACGCTTCAAAAGAAGAACTGGCTCAGGCCAAATCACTGATTGCTTCATTGAACGATGATATTGCCGGTTACAAATCAACCATTGAAAAACTGGAAGGCGAAAAAATTGTTTTAACACAGGAAAAAGAAACAGTTACCAAAGAGCGTGACCAGGCACGTAAAGAAACTGAAGATGCAAAAACTGTTATTAAAGAGAAAGAAGACATTATTGATGTAGGTTCAACCCTGCATGCATCCAACTTTTCAATAACAGGCATTAACGAGAAAAGGAGTGGTAAGGAAAAAACCACTACCACAGCAAAACGTGTTGACAAGCTCCGGATTTCATTCGATTTGGATGAAAACCGCATAACACAAACTGGTGTAAAAACTATTTACATCTGTATTGCAGACCCTGATGGCAACCCCGTTACTGTTGAAGCACTCGGTTCAGGAATGTTTAAAACAAGAGAAGGGCAGGATAAAGCATTTACCCAAAAGGTAGATGTAAATTACACACAGGGCCAGCGTCAAACACTTAATGTGGACTGGAAACAAAACAGCGATTTTAAAACCGGAGATTATAAGATTGAAGTGTACAACAATGGTTTTAAAATTGGGGAAGGTGTAAGAAGCTTTAAGAAAGGCGGTTTATTCGGATAGTTTTCTAACCCATGATATAAATGAAAAGCGGCACTTTCGGGTGCCGTTTTTTTATTGATCATCTATTTGTTCTTTTATCAGGTATTATTTTAATGAAACAAGTTTATCCAGGTACACTGGTATTCCCTTAGCTGTAAAACCAATCACCAGCAAATGCAGTTTGTCTGAAATGTCATTATTAAAAAACCGAATGGATGCTGTACCATGTTCTGTAGTAACATCCGGACTCCAGTATATTAATGTGCGGGTGTCGTAACCAGTTTTATATGTCATACCCCTGCCGTAACTCAGTGTTCTGAATGTATCTACGGCATTATAGCCAGCCAGTAATTTTGATACGATATGCGGTTTATATAATTCCGATGCTGGATACATATCTGGTCTTTTGGTGTAAACAGCAATTACGGGAGTACCACCGGCACCAATAAGGTAACTGTTTTTTATAATTTTTACCATTGCTATTTCGGTGTATGGAATGCCTGTAAGGCGGGAAGGTTCCCCATCATCCAAAAACTCATCCACATATACAGCTGGCTTTTGGCCACGTATGGTAACGCCACCAGTGCCATCAGGCATTACACCTGCCACCCTGCCACCCAGCCATTCAAGAACGGTGCTGCCGCCCAAATCCTGTTCTTCGTTTACAAAATCAAAAACTGTTTCCCCCGGTGAGCGGAACATGGGAGAGCTCAACCGCCGGTCAAGCTCTTCTGTTTTACTGCGTATTTTGGCCCTGATCACAACAGCATCCATTGTTTTAAAACCATCGGCAATGGTTTGTATATGCTGCAATGCTGTGGTATAGTTTTTTATGTTTTGAGGTAATGTATCGTTTTTACTGCGCTGCACCAGGCTAAAACCTGTTTCCGGCAAAGGGCTTTTGTAAGGGGTAAAAGTTTCTATGCGTTTAAAATCCACATCAATTTTTATAGCAGCATTTTTATTATTGCTTACATGAAAAAACACTTTGGCTGTATCAAAAAAATACAGGCTTTTTATTTTAAAAGTACCGGCACTGTCTGTTGTTACCTCATTTAAAATGCGTGACGAGTCTTTTAACTGGAAAAGCACCGTGATTTTTTCGTTCGTAACAGGCTTCCCTTTTTGTGTAACAAATCCGCTGTAGGTAATATAATTATCAGGAAAGTACTGCATGGTGGCTGCAGGCTTGTTTAATAACTGGTTCCAGTTAAACGGCATCCATTTTTCTCCCAGCAACAAAGCATCAAGGGCGCCTGCAGCTTCCTTGTTTCCTGGTGTAAAATACCAGTCAGTATTTTGAGAAGGTGCTGCAATATCATTGAGCCAGTAACTGCCCATAAGGCTGTGTGCGCTGCTTATAGAATTTGTCATTGCATCCTCAACCAATATAACATACGTATCACTGCGTAATGAGTCTGCAGCAAACTTCCATTCATTGGCCGTTTTAGGTGCAGCGCTGATTTTACCATAATTAATTGCGGGCTGCTGGTAAATGCATTGCTGCAGGTTTGCGAAACATAGCCGTTCAGCCACCGCATTACCGGCCGGATCAAAGAGTGTAATATGCAGCAATCCCTTTGTAGATGCATCCAGCGGAATCATGCCGTTCACCTGTTCTTTAGCAGCAGGTATTGTGGCGCTGTACAGCAAATTTCCTTGTTGCTGGGCCACAATTTTATAATTTTTCAACTGGCCGCTAATGCCTTTACTGCTGATGAGAAAACTGATGCCCTGTTCATCTGGCACTGCTTTTAAAACAACACCTTGCTTTTGCACCAGTGGCAATGCAACCACTGCGCTTGAACCATCAGCAGCGGTTATTTTAATATTGTAATGATTTCCGGAATAGGGCGTGATGGTAAACAATCCTACTTCGTTATTCATGGATATAAACTCGGAAATATGGTTAGTGCTGTCATTGCCTTCAAATAAAAAACCTGACCAGTCACCCTGCAGTTTTGTAAATGATTGCAACCGCACGGAAACATCGCTTTCAACACCATCAAGCAATACACCACTTTCAGGTTGCACAATGGCCTGCCAGTTAGCTGCCGGTAGTTTTAGCCGCATGGAAGATGAAGGGTTGTAAATAATAACCGGTTGTACGTACTGGTTGCTTTCATTAAAATTTAATTGCCATGATGTGTATGCCCTGAAGTAATAAATATCCTCTGGTAAATCTTTGGTTATTAAATAAGACCCTTCCCCTGCTCCGCCAACAAGCGGTACCATCGTAGCATAAACTGATTTTTTTTCTTTATTCAGCAACTCCACATACAAATTTGTAGAGATGTAGGACAAAGCTGTTTTGGCAAATACCCATGCTTTAAAATGCAGGGTTTCCCCGGTTATGTATTCACTTTTATCAAACTGAACATAAATGCGTTCGTTTGGATATTTGGCAAACTGGCGTAACGCATCTTCCGGTTGAGTGTTTTGCGCAATGAGGTAAATGGGTAATAAAAGCAAAACAAATGCAATTGTCCCGAGACGGGGAGCTTTAGTATGCAGCATTGAACGTTTTTAAATAATAAACAATTTTTTTAGCGGTGAATACGGCTGCATTTTTATAGTAGAGAAGCAGCGTAAAAGTAACACAGGTTCATCAATTCAGCTGCGGTACCATCTTATTTTTTTTAAATCATTGGTTAAAAAAACTAACTTTTTTTTACTCCGGTTATACCTTTTTGCCCTTACGGCATTGTTCATCATGCATTACATTTGCGTTTGTTTACTATGACTTATCAGCAAACCATAGAATATTTATATACACAGTTGCCCATGTTCAGCCGCATTGGAGCGGCTGCCTATAAAAAAGATTTGCATAATACTTTGGCGCTTTGTCAGGCACTGGATAATCCGCATACAAAATTTAAATCGGTACATATTGCCGGCACCAACGGCAAGGGAAGTACCAGCCATATGCTGGCGGCCCTGTTACAACAGGCAGGATATAAAACGGGTTTATATACATCGCCGCATTTAAAAGATTTCAGGGAGCGGATAAAAGTAAATGGCGAAATGCTGCCCGAAGCTTTTGTTATTGACTTTACAGAAAACACCAAAACGCTGGCACAACAAATTCAGCCTTCTTTTTTTGAACTGACGGTGGTAATGGCATTTGAGTATTTTGCACAACAAGAGGTGGATATTGCTATAATTGAAACCGGCCTTGGAGGCCGGCTGGACAGTACCAACGTCATCACCCCACTCCTGTCTGTTATTACCAATATTGGTTTCGACCACATGAATCTTTTAGGCAACACTCTTGAAGAAATTGCATTTGAAAAAGCCGGCATCATTAAGCCGGGCATACCGGTTGTTATTGGTGAATACCTGCCACTAACAAAGCCGGTGTTTATCAATAAAGCTCACGACTGTAACAGCCCTGTTTATTTTGTACAGGATATTTACAAGGCCGGAAATATAACCCCCGGTATTTCAGCATTGCAGTGTGATGTTACAGATGTGCGAAATAACATTACCGAAAATTTTACGCTTGATTTAAATGGCCTGTACCAAGTAAAAAATTTGTGCACTGTTTTATGTGCAGAAGGTGTGCTGCATAAAAAAGGTTTTAGCATAAAAAATGAGCAAGAGAAATATGCATTATCCCACGTAAAGCAATTAACAGGCCTGCATGGCCGTTGGGATGTAATTGGCAAAAAACCAACCGTGGTTTTAGATGTGGCGCATAATGAAGATGGCATAAAACAGGTATTGCAGCATTTGAATGCAACAAAAGAAACTAATGGCAACTGGCATTTTATAATGGGCATGGTAAAGGACAAAGAAATAAATGCAGTTCTTTCACTGCTGCCTCCTGCAGCCAGTTACTATTTTACGCAATCTCATATACCACGTGCATTAGCTGCAACCGAACTGCAGCAAAAAGCAGCCGGCTTTGGCTTAACTGGTAATTGCTACGAAAATGTAAACGAAGCTCTTTTAGCTGCAAAAGAAAATGCCGCAACAACTGATACCCTTATTGTTTGTGGCAGTGTTTTTTTAGTGGGAGAAGTTGATGCAGTGTAATTTTTTATGCAAACCTGGAAGATGCTGGATTCACTTAAGTTTTCTAGCGATTTTTGTTTTACCAACCGAAATTGTTGCTCCGCCGCTCATCAAAAAACATCTTTAAAATTATTATCTCCAACTACAGGTGAATATCTTTAAAGAAAAGTATCAGCCATGTTTACAAAATTAATTTTTACACTGCTCATCACCTGCTGCACAAGCAGCCTGTTTTCACAAAAATCTGCCTGTACCGATCCCAAAGCAAGGGCATTTGACTTTTGGATTGGTGAATGGGAAGTTTTTGCAAAGAATGGAAAAAAAGCCGGCGACAGTAAAATCTCAATCATACTGGATAGTTGTGTGGTGCTGGAAGAATGGACAAGCGCCAATGCACAACAAGGGGTTATTTACAAAGGCAAAAGCTTTAACACTTTTAACTCTGCTTCCCTGCAGTGGCAACAAACATGGGTGGATAATACCGGCAACACTACCGAATATTTGCGGGGCGAAGCAGGCAAAGATCAAATCCGTTTTTTTGCAGATAAAGTTCCCGGCGCCAATGGAAAAACATTTATGCGAAGGCTTACTTTTTTTAAGCTGAGTAATACCAATGTAAGGCAATTGGGGGAACGAAGCGATGATGAAGGCAAAACATGGGCAACAGAATACGATTTGGATTACAGGCGGAAGTCGCAATAAATTTACCTGTCGCATTCAGCCTGCAGATTGTCGTTTTTACACAGTGTTTGTAATTTATTAGTTGCCGATATTTATGTTGCTATAATACCAGTTATATGCGAAAGATAATAGTCCTTTCAATGATTAGTTTAGATGGTGTGATGCAGGCACCCGGCGGTAAAGATGAAGATAAAACCGGCGGCTTTAAATACGGAGGATGGTCGGCCACCCAGGGCGATGATGTGTATGGCAATGTTGTTAGAAAGGAATTGAAAGAACCTGCGGACTATATTTTAGGCAGAAAAACATTTGAGATTTGGGAAAACTACTGGCCCGGGCATGGTGACTTTTGGCCGGGTATTAACAGCGGTACAAAATATGTGCTGTCTCAAAAAAGAAAAAAAACGAATTGGCAGAATACGGTGTTTATAAAAAACGTGGCAGAGATTAAAAAACTGAAAAAAACAAAAGGACCGGCAATACATGTTTGGGGCAGCAGCGAAATTGTTCACCTGCTGCTAAAGCATGACCTGGTGGATGAACTCCGGCTTAAAATTCATCCCATTCTTTTGGGCAAAGGAAAAAAAATATTTGATAACGGAGCAGCACCCGCTGCATTTGCATTAACTGAAAACATCATCACATCCACCGGCGTTATTATTGCTTACTACCAAAAAACAGGAAAAGTAAAAACAGGTAATCTGGGTGCTTAATTGCAATTCACATTCAGGGTAATATTTTTTTTTGTGACTTCCGCTGTGTTTCCCGGGGGTAAACAAAAATGCGGTACTTCTTTTATCTTGCAGTATGCACCCGCACATTCAAAAATTACTGCAGTGTGTTGCACTGGAAGAGAAAGAGCAGGCCAACCGTTACCAGTTAAACCAGCAGCATACTTTAAAACAGCTCAAAGCCGAAGGGCTGGCCCTCCATCCCATTAGTGTTACCAAAAAGAATTTTGGCTACGCAGATTATCCTGAAATAACGTTTAAACTCAGCTTTCCCCCGGAAGTACATATGTTTCGTGATGGCGCCGCCATTGAATGTTTTATTACAGGCGAAGAACCCGTAAAGGGAGTTTTATTAGGGCTGGACGGAAAGAACGGTGAGTTCCGTTTGTTTGCACCTGATTTTCCTGACTGGATTGAAGAGGATGGCGTGGGCATTAAACTGGCACCCGACACCCGTACCACCAGTATTATGAAAAAAGTGCTGAATGAACTGGAACAGAATAAAACACTGTTTACATTATTTGAACAGTTGCATGATTCAAATGAAACAGCGGCGGCTGCAACGGTGGTGAACAGTGATATTTCTTTCCGCAATAAAAATTTAAATGCCAGTCAGCAGCAGGCGGTGGCAGCAGTAATGCAAAACGAACAAATAACCATTGTACATGGCCCGCCTGGCACCGGCAAAACCACAACGCTGGTGGAAGCCATTGTTCAGTTAACAGCTGCCGGTGAAAAAGTGCTTGTCTCAGCTCCCAGTAATACGGCTGTGGACAACATCGCCAAAGGATTGATACGGCAAAATGTACGGTTGTTACGGGTGGGTAACACCACCAAAGTGGATAACGAAATTTTTGAACACACCCCCGAAGGCAAACTCAATAACAGCAAACAGCAAAAAGAAATAAAACAGCTGAAGATACGTGCTGAAGAGTTTCGTAAAATGGCGTTGAAATACAAACGCAGTTTTGGTAAGGCTGAAAGGGAGCAGCGTAATTTATTATTCAAAGAAGTAAAAAATATCCGTACCGAAATAAAACAACTGCAGGCATACAACGAAGAAAAACTGTTTGCAGAAGCACAGGTAATTGCAGGCACACCCATTGGCCTGTATGATGCAGGCATCAACAACATACATTTTACCACACTGGTAATGGATGAAGCTGGTCAATGCATTGAACCATTGGCATGGTGTATTTTTCCGCTGGCAGAAAAAATGGTACTGGCCGGTGATCACTGGCAGTTACCTCCTACAGTTTTAAGTAATGAAGCAGCGCTGCTGGGTTTTAATAATTCCATTTTAGAAGTGGCCATTAACCATTCTCCCAATGTTTTTTTGCTTAATACGCAATACCGCATGCGTGCAGCCATTGCTGGTTTTAGCAGTAATTATTTTTACAACGGACTGCTGCAAACAGCTGCACATTTATTTAACACCGGTGTTCATCTGACTTTTATTGATACGGCTGGTTCCGGCTACAACGAAAAACACGGGCCGGATGGTGTTAGCCTGCAAAATGAAGGCGAACTGCAAATAGTGAAACAATTGCTGGAGAAAGAAAACTTTGATACAGCACACACGGCATTTATTTCCCCTTACTCCGGCCAGGTGGCAGCTGCAAAAGAAGTGTTGCCGCAAAATTTAAGGCTGAGTACTATTGATAGTTTCCAGGGGCAGGAAAAAGAAAACATCATTGTATCCCTGGTGAGAAGTAATGATGACGGTGATATTGGTTTTTTAAAAGACTACCGCCGTATGAACGTAGCCATAACAAGGGCGAAGGAACAATTGATTGTTATCGGCGACAGTGCTACCATTGGCGCAGATAGGTTTTACAGTGAATTTTTGACTTACGCAGAGCAGCATGGCACTTACAGAACTGTTTGGGAATTTGACATGTAACTTTATAACATTGTACATTCGTATTGCATAAATTTTACTAAAGTGAAAAAGAGAACTGATTATATCTCCTGGGATGAATATTTTATGGGAGTGGCATTGCTTAGTGCAAAAAGAAGCAAAGATCCCAATACACAAGTGGGCGCCTGTATTGTGAACGATAAAAATAAAATTGTAGGTGCCGGTTACAATGGCCTGCCTATTGGTTGTAATGATGATGATTTTCCATGGGCGAAAGAAGGCGGTTTCCTGGATACAAAATATCCCTATATCTGTCATGCAGAATTAAATGCCATCCTGAATAATATTGGTATGGATTTGAAAGGCTGTAAAATTTATACAGCGCTCTTCCCCTGTAATGAATGTGCCAAGGCCATCATACAATCCGGTATTGCAGAAGTTATTTACCTCTCCGATAAATATGATGGAACAGCTATTTTCAAAGCATCTAAAAAAATGCTGGACACAGCTGGCGTAACTTACCGCAAAGTGGAAACAAAGATCAGCAGTGTTACCCTCTCTTTTGATGCGAAAGATGTATAATGCAAATCTTCTGTCTGGTTTCTGACATGTGTCATTTTTTTTATTGACTCTTGTCATTTAAAAATAAATTACTGCCTGATACTTTTCTGCAAAAGCACAACTATGAAACGGAATATTTTCGTTTGCCTTGCTGCTTTTGCCCTTCTTCTTGCAGCAAGCAATTCGCCCGCCCAAATTATTAACCCTGCAAAAGTATTAGAAAGAAAAGCTGCCAACAGAGTTAACAAAGCCATTGACAAAGCCGCCGACCAGGTGCTGGACAGCATTACCGGCAAACCTTCCAATGCGCCTAAAAAAGATGATAAAAATGTGGCGGCTGCAAAACAGGATAATGCTTCAAAGCAGCAGGATACCACTGTTTCTTTAAAATCCTTTTCTACATATGATTTTGTGCCGGGAGAAAGAGTATTGTTTTATGATGATTTTAGCCAGGATGCCGTAGGCGATTTTCCTGCCTTATGGACCACTGATGTAGCCGGAGAAGTAAACACATTAAATATTGTACCGGGCCACTGGCTTAACCTTAATGCTACCGAAGGCAATTACTGGTTGATGAAAGACATCAGCTTCCCCAAAAACTTTATTGTGGAAATGGATATCGTTCCAAAAAAGAAAGGCGGCCGTTATGCGGCAGACCTCACTCTTTTTGGTGAAACATCACACAGCGAAATGGATAAGACCGGCGACCCCGGTACCTGCGGGCTGCATATTCTTATTGCTACCAGTTTATGGGAAACGATAGGTTATAAAAAGGGTGTGAATGAAAAACTGCGGGGCACATCCAATGTAAACTTGGTTGAACCAGAAAAGCTGAATCATGTAATTGTATGGGTGCAAAACCGCCGGGTGCGTATTTATCATAAAGGTGCCAAAGTAATTGACATACCCACCAATATTTATGATGGCAGCCAGTTCACCCGCCTTTGCCTTAAATTATACCGGGGTGCTTCCTGTGCCTCTTATGTATCCAATATAAAAGTTACTGATGCTGCACCGGATATGAGAAGCAAACTGATCACAGAAGGAAAGATCGTTTCGTATGGTGTTTACTTTGATGTGAACAAGGACATCGTAAAAGCTGAATCATACGGCACACTGAAAGAAATTGCTGCTGTGCTTACAGACAATCCAGGTGTGAAAATAAAAATTGTGGGGCATACTGATGCTGACGGCGCTGATGCAGATAATCTCGATCTTTCCAAACGCAGGGCCGCTGCGGTAAAAGCAGAACTGGTAAAAACATTTGGTATGGATGCCGCAAGAATAGAAACTGATGGCAAGGGCGAAAGCCAGCCGGTGGCTGCCAACGATACGCCAGCTAATAAAGCCCTCAACCGCAGGGTGGAATTCATCAAACTATAACCCATCAACCATAGCAGGTTCCCGGTTTTTGCGGGAGCCTGTTTTTTTTCTTATAACATATTGCAGCAATGAAAACAAATAAACATACCGGCACCGCTTGCAAAAGCTTGTGTGCTATTCTGCTGCTCCTCTCCTTTTTATCAATGAATAGAATTTTTGCTCAGGCTGACAGTAACCTGTATAAAAAGGAACAATCTGAAATGATAAAGAAAGCGAAGGAAGCACAACAACAGGCCATGGAGCAATTGAAAAAAATGGGCATCAGCATCGACCCCAATAAAAAAATGTCGAAACAGGATATTGCAGTGATGAAAGACAAACTACTGCAGCAGGCACAGCAAATGAAAGATCAAATACAGGCAAAACAGGAAAATAAAACGGTGCATGCAAATGTGGATATCAGTAAAACCATTACACAGGCTCAGGTGCAGGCTATTGTGAACCGTTTTTACAACCGCAGTTACAAACAGCTCAATGCAGTTAACAAAACCCGTTTTGACCAGGATTATAAACAAGCGGCAAAAGACAGTTTCAGTAAAGTTGCTGTAAGAATACTTTGTAATAAAGGTGCAAGTCTTATCACATTTGGAAACGATCATAACATCGCATGTGTATACTTAGCCGCTGCAGTAAAAGCGCTGTCCGGTGATACACTCAGCATCAACAATTTTGGTGCTTACCTCCGCATTATTGATTCTGTAAAAGCTTCACTCCCGGTATTGCTGTATGCAAACCAGTTATTTGATAAAAGCCCTGTGGTGCTTACACAAATTGGTTTCAGCCTGCTGGAACTGAATGATGATAAAAAAGCGGAAGATTATTTTAAGCGTGCATTGAAATGCGATCCGGATTTTGGCCCGGCACATACAGCGCTGTGCGAAACTTATATCCGTCAAAAAAGATTCAAGGAAGCCATCGCTGAATTATTTGCAGGAGTTAAAGGCTGGGGCGGTTCTTCATCATATGGATCACTCTCTGCAAACTTCAGCAATCTCCAGCAGCAGGCAGAAAACTCAGACACCAAGGAAGACTTCTGGAATGAAACGGGTAAACAGGTAAAACCCGAAGATGCACTGGCGCCGCTGGTGCCGGATGATAACCGTATTAAAATGCCTTCTTTTCCCAGTTGCGCAAAACACGCCGACTGGATGGAAGGTGGTGGTTACAATGCAGCCGTAAAGGCATTTGGAAAGTTCAATAAAGCTTTACGCTCTTTTGCAGAAGAGTTCCAGCGGGTGCATAAAGAAGTGCCTGCCATTCCTGCAAATGCCATTTTGAAAGACTGCCCTAATGAACGTTTTGCACTGGATTGCATCCTGGAATATTTCCAGAAAAAATCTGCAAAGGAAGCAAAAGACAACAGCGCTAAAATGGATGAGATAAGGAACCAAATGGTTGCCGACGGGCAAATATATACGGATAAGTATACCCAGTTTACGCAGCAATATATAAAATGTGTAAAGGGCTGCGGCAACAACGATTATTGTGCTAAGGAATGCTTCCGTAAATATTGCCTTAACCTCTGCCCTGCAGCCAATGAATACAACCAGAAACTGCAGGCATCTTACGATAATTACGCACAGGCATTTATTAAAACAAAAGAGAACCAGGAAAAATTGCTGGACGATCTTTTTGCATTTACCGGCCAATGGTTTAATAAAATACAGGGAGCATACTGGAGTAAAATTTATGCATACGAAATAAAACGGGTAGCCTTGTCCATCATTGCCAATTGCTATGGTGCTTATCCGCAGGCCTTCCTGTTTCCGGCACATACACAATGTGGTACTGATTGTTCTGTATTTATAAATCCCTATCCGGATGAAGCCGGTCAGGCAGAGAATAAAGAAACCAAAGGCCACGAATGCCCTGAAGATTCAAAGCAGATACTGCATCTCTTCTTCTGCGAAGTATCATTGACGTGTGAATATTTTGAAGTGGGTTGTACCGAAGGTGTGTCTGCATCTGTACGCCGCAATTTTGGTAAAGAAAAATCCACCACCATTTTTTTAGGAGGTGGTGTGGAAGCAGGTTTGGGAGCTGTTGGTGCGAGCGCAAAATTTGGCCCGCAGCTTACCATTACTGATGAAGGCAGTGTTGACGTTGGCTTCAGAGGCTCGGTAAGTGGTACGCTCACCGTGCCGGGGCCGCACGAATCACAAGTGCATGTACCGGGCAGCGGTAATCATAATGGTGTTGAATCTGAATTTACACTCACCATTATGGGAGGAATGAAAACTGAAACAATGAAAACATCCACTACAGGTTTTGGTAAAGAAGTGGGTGGAGACGAATAAAAATAAAATGATGCTATCATGAAAAAATATTTGCTGTTAATGAGTATCACCATTATTTCAATGCCTCAACAGGCAGCATCGCAAGATTCCAAATTGTTGATGGATAAACAGGGAATTTGCAAAGTAGTTGACTGGGGTGTTTACACACATTTTAATTGTGGTTTCACCAAAACAGAAACCACCTTCAATTACCAAAAACTCAATAATATTGTTACAAGTGTACGACAGAATCCTGTGCTGGCAGCATTAAAGGGCTTTGACCTGATACCTACTTTTTTTGCAGAGAACTGTGATCCAAAATTTGGATACGGCATCCCTGCCAATATTCATTTTGAATTTCATACATGGAGCCTGTTTGCAAAGAGTGGTAAGGAAGGCCGTTGGGATATTGAGCCTCCGCACTGGGATATTGTGGTGAATGATATACGGCCCTTTGGTAACGGACAGAGTTACGCAGTAAACAAACCGAATAAAGATGATTGCAAACCGGGGTTTGATTTCGAAAAATGGAAAAGTGCCACACTAAAAATGCGGGAAGTGTTTCATACACCTGGCAATAAGGAAACCCTGGCGCCTGGCATTGATGTTTATGGTGGAGATAAAATTATTATCTACAATCCTGACCGCCCCAATTACTGGCTGCCGGTTACGGTAAAGGAGATGTATGATATCTGGTTTGATTATTACAGGAATGACCCCGACGAGATTGCTTCAAACATGAGTATACAAATGCTGGAAGCGGAGTATGCACAAATAAGTGAAGCCGACAGGAACAAACCTGCGTATTTTGGCGGTGTGGCTACATTGGCACAGGTCAATGCGCAAAAAACCGACCAGCAATTTGTACGGGCCAACCCTTTGTACTGGAACAAACAATTATCAAAAGGCGCTGTGCAAATAATGAGCTGTGTGTTGCCGCAGGATAAAAAGATAATCACTTATGAAAAAGAAGAAGCGTTGAAATACCAGGGCGGCTCCTATCATGTGTACCGTTTTATGGAAACGATTGACATAAAAACCCTGCTGCCTTTGATAGAAAGATAAAAGCAGGAAAACCGCTTACACTTCTTCAAAATAAGTATCATATCTTCTTTCGTAAAAAAATCAGTTGTTTGATTCATTAACAAACTTCCTGCTTTTTGCCAAAATCAAAAAAACAATCGCAGTAATAAAGCTCATTATTACAAAGCCGATAATCCAAAGGGCTTTTTCCCCGTCTGATACAGATTTATTGCGGGCTACTATTACAATACCCAATATGCGGTAAGCAAGGCTGGTAATGCCGGCAACAAGCAGGGAGAGCACCACCTGTGTGCTGAATATACGGCCTAAAAACTCAAAAGGCATATGGCGGCTATATGATAGATCATGTTCATTGAAAGCAATACCGAAAATAGCCTGTATATAAAACACCAGGAAGACAGCTGTGGCTATGGTTGACAATATAAACAGGAAAAGAAAAGTATTGTAACGGGTCATTTTTATTTTAAAATTACAAAACCGGAGGCAGATGTTACTTATCATTAACAAAAGCTTCCATCAGCTGCATTACTGTTACTCCATCTTCGCCGCTGCAGGGGTTTGGCGCTTTGTTCAGGAAATAATTCACGACGGATTCAATCATGGGTTGCTGTACATGCTGCAATGGTTCAAACGTGTATGATGAGGTTGCCCCGTTTACAGTTACTTCAACCGGGCAATGATCGAACATGCTGAAACGGATGCTGCCCTTGCTACCGGTAATTTCACAAACATCCACTGATTGATGTGCAGCAAAACACCAGGCGCCATTGAACACAATATCATTTTCAAACTGCATGATACCGCTCACCAAATCATCTGCATTATATAATCCTGCCTGGTTAATAGAAATACCTTTTGCAGATTTTACAGGGCCAAAAAAGTAATACAGTATATCCAGCTGGTGCGGCGCCAGGTCGTAAAACAAACCGCTGCCAGCAACAGCGGGGTCCACCCGCCAGGCAAAATGCGGAATTTGTAATTGTTCGTTTGTATAAGAAGGTTTATGTAACGTAAGTTGTACAATTCTTACCTGCCCAATAGTTTGTTCATCCAGTAATTGCTTTATTTTTTTAAACAATGGTTGTTGCCTGCGGTAATGCGCCACACAAAGCTTTACATTATTAGCTGCTGCTGCTTCAGCCATGTTTTCTGCAGCGGCAGCATTCAATGCCATGGGCTTTTCAACATATACCGGTTTGCCTGCTGCAATGCATCGCAATGCATACATTTCATGCGAACCCGGCGGTGTGGCAATATAAACAGCATTCACTTCGGGGTCAGTAATAAGTTCGTCAGCATCTGCATACCATTTGGGTACATTGTGGCGTTTTGCATAATCGGCTGCTTTAGCCGCATCACGCCGCATTACAGCAACCAGTTGTGAATTGGGTACTTTATTAAAAGCAGGGCCACTTTTAACTTCCGTAACGTCGCCACACCCGATTATGCCCCATTGTATTTTTTCCATCTTTAATATTAGCGATTATTTTTTATCTGCAACAGCAAAAAAACTAACTTACCGTTTTAAAATTGCTGAAAGATGAAAAAAATATTTTTACTCATCACACTGTTTTTTACTGTTGCTGTAAAAGCACAGCTGAAACCGGTGGGTTATGGCGTGTTTCATTTTAATGAAAGCCCGGTAACAAAAGATGTGCTGCGTGAAAGCCGTAAAATGGCAGAAGGCTCCACGGCAGAAATGGAATATTTTAAAGTGCATGTTACCACCCAGCAAAAAGGCGCCACTCCACGCCCGGCCCATGCGCAAAAAGATATTGAAGAACTTATTATCATTACTGAAGGCAGTATGAAATGTACTGTTGGAGATAAAAGCACTACTCTTAATACTGGAAGTGTATTGCTGATTCCTCCCGGTACCATGCAGTCGGTGGAGAATGCGGGTAATGGCCCTTTAACCTATTACGTTTTCCAGTTTCGTAATAAAACAGGTGTGAATATGGATCGCAGCACAGCAGCCGGCGGCGCACAGCTTTTTAATATAGACACACTGCCTTATACTGAAAAAGATGGTAAAGGTGCCCGTAAGTATTTTGACAGAGCCACGGCATCTGCTGAACGGTTTGAAATGCACACCACCACGCTCACAAAAGCAGGCCCAAGCCATGTACCGCACCAGCATGTGGAAACAGAAATTATTCTGGTTACAGAAGGTGAAGTGGAAATGATGATTGATGGAAAAACATTTAAAGGAGGCGCTGGTGATTTTTTTATTGCTGAAAGCGGCAAACTGCATGGAGTAAGTAATGCAACAGATAAGAAATGTACTTATTATGCTTTTAAATGGAGATAAATAAAACACGAATGAAAAAACTGCTTGTCATTTATTGCTGTATTTTTTCTGTTGGTGCAGCTGCGCAAAAAAATAACGACAGCCTGCATTCGGGTAATCCTTTGTTTCCCGGCTGGTATGCGGATCCTGAAGGATCGATATTTAAAAAACAATACTGGGTCTACCCCACTTATTCTGCCAAATACAACCAGCAAGTATTTTTCGATGCATTCTCTTCTCCCGACCTGGTGCACTGGAAAAAGCACGAACATATTTTAGATACTGCTGCCATTAAGTGGGCACACCGTGCCATGTGGGCGCCATCTGTTGTGGAGAAAAAAGGAAAGTATTATTTTTTCTTTGGCGCCAACGATATACAAAACAATAAGGAGTACGGCGGTATTGGTGTGGCTGTGGCTGATAATCCTGCCGGGCCATTTAAAGATCACTTACAAAAACCGTTAGTACCCGCTTTTCATAACGGTGCTCAACCAATAGACCAATTTGCATTTAAAGATAAAGATGGCAGTTATTATTTGATCTATGGCGGATGGGGGCATTGCAATATTGCAAAACTGAATAAGGACTTCAGTGGTTTTATTCCTTACAGTGACACACTTACTTTTAAAGAAATTACTCCGGAGGGTTACGTTGAAGGGCCATTTATGTTTATCCGCAATGGTAAATATTATTTTATGTGGAGCGAAGGTGGCTGGACAGGGCCTGATTACTGCGTGGCTTATGCCATTGGTGATTCACCTTTCGGGCCATTTAAACGAATTGGTAAAATACTGGAGCAGGACCCGGCAATTGCCAGGGGTGCCGGCCATCATTCGGTAATAAAAATCCCTGGTAAAGATGAGTGGTATATCATTTACCACCGCCGCCCTTTAACTGAAACAGACGGCAACTCCAGGGAAACCTGTATTGAACACATGTACTTTGATGAAAATGGTTTTATTAAACCGGTAAAAATTACAACCGAAGGTGTAGAAAAAAGGGTGATACAATAACGCATCACCCTTAATAAAAATCATTTCAGCTGTTACAGCGGAAAATCAAAATCAAATACAAACTTTTCTGGTTTGGGTAATGGTTTACGAGGTATCATATCAGTACGCATTGCTGTGTTGTAAACAAATGCTGCCATTACTGCTGCTGCCTGTTTTAAATCTTCAATGGAAAGATGATCGTATGTATCCATATTGCTGTGGTGCGTACGTGTTTCATATTCCAGTGGGTCCTGTATGAATTGGAAACCGGGAATGCCCACTGCATCAAAGCTAATATGATCGGTGCTGCCGGTATTGCTGAGTGTTACGCCGCCATTGGCACCCATATCTGCAAATGGCGCCAGCCATGATCTGAAAATTTCTCTCACTGCTTCATTGCCCTGTGTGTAAACACCACGTATCTTACCACTGCCATTATCCAGATTGTAATAAGCAGATATGTTTGCCTGCTCAGGTTTCATTTTCATATCGGCAGGGTCGCCAAAATGTTTTTTTACATAACCAAACGATCCGTACAATCCCTGCTCTTCACCACCCCACAATGCAATGCGTATGGTGCGTTTTGGCTGAATGTTCAATGTTTTTAGAATGCGGATGGCTTCCAGTGCGGCAATACATCCTGCGGCGTTATCAGTTGCACCGGTGCCGCCAGCCCAGCTGTCCAGGTGGCCACCCAGCATCACTACCTGGCTTTTTAACGTGGGGTCAGTGCCCGGTATTTCTGCCACCACATTATAACCGGTAAGGTCAGCATCATAAAATTTATTTTGCAGGTTAATTTCCAGTTGTACTTTTTTATTATCCTGCAGCAAACGCATCAAACGTAAATAATCTTCCCTGCTTGTTTTCATTTCGGGTAAAGTGGCGGCATAGCCTTTGGCATAGCCAGTACCGCCATCAACAAACACGGTGCCGTCTCTCGATCCCCTGCTGCTCATAAGTAATGCAACGGCGCCTTTTTTCTCTAAGTAAAGGCGGGTGTAATAATCTCTTTTGATGAAGGGTAAAAATCCTTCCAGTTCTTTACGGCTTATCATATATTCTTCCGGCAATTTATCAAGGCTGCTGTCGCCATACCTGGTGGCATAGGCTTTAAATGCATCTGGTATGGAAGTGCCCCCCGGTTTTACCATGATGATCTTGCCTTTGATGGCATCACCCATTTTATCAATAGTTGCCGAATCAAAAGCATCCAGCATCAGCACTTCGCATGATGTTGCTTTTTTTGTGCTCTTACACCAGGGTACAGGATAAGCAATGATGTTTTCGTAGTAGGGAACTTTCATCGCCAGTGTTCCCTGTTCATTACTCCAGCCTTTTCCAAATTCGCCCCATGCTTCACGGCCGGCATTGGAAAGTCCCCATTGTTTGCATGTTTCGGTAACCCAGTCAAGTGCACGGTTGTAGCCGGGAGAATTGGTGAGCCTTGGGCCACATACATCGGTAAGGTTATGTGCAATCATGGCCACTTGAGAATTGTTCTTTGCTTCATCTTTGATTTTTTGCATCACCTGCATGTCAACAGTTTCCTGGGCAAATGCAGAAAAGCAGGTAATGGTCAGCAGGCTGGCAATAGAAAGATATCTTTTCATGTGCAATAGTTTAGATGTACAAAATACAGTTTTAATCTGTATGATAAAATAAGAAAGATTCAGCGTACCCAATCCATTTTTTCAATGGCATACACATAATCCAGTTTAGGAGCTTCACCGTAATAGGCCGTTTCTTCTTCCCGTATTTTTTTGGCACCAATACGTGTAATGGCAATTTGTGAGCGTTTGTTTACTGCGCCGATATAAAAATAAACGGTACCGGTAAATTGAAAAATATGATCCAGCATCAGCTTTTTTAAGGCTTTGTTATGTCCTGTTCCCCAATAAGAACGTTTAAAAAAAGTATAGCCAATAGAAAGCTCTTCCCGTTCTTTATCATCCACGTATCTCGAACTTCCAATTACCTCGCCCGTTTTTGTATCTGTTACTAAAAAAGCGCCGCCACTTTCCATGGCACCTTTAAAATAATTGGTGAATTCGGGTAACTGCCAGCGGTTCTTATTGGGATGTTGTTCCCAAATAAGCGGATCATTTGCTGCTTCAAACAAGGCGTCAAAATCTTTTTGCTGTAAAGGAACAGCGGTTACCAATTCATTTTTTAAAACAGGTTGCAGGTTCATTATTGTATGATAAAATTATTTCAGTAACTGGCTGTCAAACAATTTTAAAATGCGTTTGTATTCATCAGTCCAGCTGCTGGGCTCCACAAAACCGTGATCTTCCATCGGGAAGCTGGCCAGCTCCCAATTGTCTTTGCCCAATTCAATTAACCGTTGTGCAAGGCGTACCGCATCCTGGTAATGCACATTTACATCCACCATGCCATGGCAAATAAGTAAATGATCTTTTAACCCAGTGGCAAAGTTGATGGGTGATGAACGTTTGTAGGCAATGCTGTCGTTGTAGGGTTCATTCAATATAGCAGCCGTATAGCCATCGTTATAATGGCTCCAGTCGGTAACCGGTCTTAGTGCGGCGCCTGCCTTAAACACACCGGGCTGTGTAAACAAAGCCATCAATGTCATAAAACCGCCATAACTGCCACCATACATTCCAATGCGGCCGGCATCCACTCCGTACTCACTCACTAAAAATTTTGCAGCGTCCACCTCATCATTCAAATCATTTCCGCCCATATGGCGGTAAATAGCCGTACGCCAGTCACGGCCATAGCCGGCGCTGGCACGGTAATCAATATCCATTACGGTGTAACCTTTATCGCACAGTAAATTATTAAACATGTATTCACGGAAATAACTGCTCCATCCGTAATGTACATTTTGCAGATAACCGGCACCATGAACAAATATCACTGCAGCATTATTTTTTTTGCCCGCTGCAGGTTCATATACTCTTGCATACACATCCTGCCCGTCACGGTTTTTAAAAGAAAGTATTTTGGGGTCACGCCAGGGATAAGCCGCCCATTCTGTACTGATGGCCTTATTGGTAATTTGAACTGCCGGTTTTCCCGGTGCATTTTCCTGCACAAATAATTCCCATGGTTTGTTTTGATATGAATACCTGTAAGCAATAAATTTTTCATCAGGAGAAAGGCTTACATCATACATTCCGGTTTTAGAGGTGAGTTTTATTTTCCCTGTTCCGTCAGAGTTTATCCTGTAAAAATTTTGTTTACCGGGATGTTCCTCATTACTCACTATGTAAAAATATTTTTTATTGCTGCTTAACGTGGCTCTTTGTATTTCATAATTACCGCTGGTGAGCTGTTTGTTTAAACCTGTGCCGGCATCGTAAGTATATAAATGTGAATAGCCGCTTGTTTCACTTTGATAAAAGAATACGTTTTCATTTATCCAGCCTGCATTGGCACCATCCAGCCAGCCAATACCGGGGCCACCAATCCATGCATCGTTATGCTGGCGGTCGATTGGTTTTAATTTCCCGTTATCCGTATTCAGTTGTACCAGCCAGCGGTCTTTAAAATCGTTTGCACGAATATCCAGGATTGCAATGGAGCCTTCTTCATTCCAGTACACATCAGTAACAGTAACTTTCCGCATGAGTTTGGCGGAGTCTTTTTTAGCAGGGTAATCTTTTGTGTAGGCCGGTTTTTCTGTAATACCGGGTAATGAATCCATCTTAACAGTAATTACGGTATCCTTAATCCTGTCGAACAAATAAAATACAGATGTGGATTTTGGAGCGCCCACATTTGGACGGGATGGTAATTCTGCTATATAACCACTTTCTGTTACGTATGATGGCACATCTGCTCTTTTTACATTATCAGCTTCTTTCACCAGGTTGTAAGTAACATATCTTCCGCCCGGGCTTATCTGCAGGCTGCGTACTGATTTATCTTCAGTGTAAATAATATGCAGTGTGTCGGGCTCTTTATTTTGTTTAAGAAATGCAGAACGGGCCTCTCTTTTTTCTTTGCGTTGTTTCAGTACATCAGATGTATTTAATTGCTGTTGCTGCAGCCATGCTGATTGCTGGTCGGTTTTTCTTTCTGCAGGTTTTTCCTTTTCAAAATCCGTTAACTGTTTTGTAATGCCTGATGCAATACTCCATGCGAATAAATTACCGTTACGCTGGTAAGCGATCCATTCTTCATTCATGATGAAAGAGGCATTGCCTTCAAAATCCAGTGTGGAAGTAATTTTTTTTACAGCGTTATTTATCAGTTCCAGCAGGTAAACATCTCCATTATAAGTAAATACCTTTTTGGTACGGGCTTTATTATAATCGCCACCTGCTGCAGCTGCAGCAAACTGAGCATCGGTGTATTTTACTTTTATGGGCATTGCAGCCCCGCTTTGCCATGTATAGACAGAATCGGAGATTGCTTTATCGGGATTCCAGTTAAAATAAATTTGTTTGCTGTTGTAGCCCCAGTAAACACCGGAGGGTGATGAACCGATCCACTTAGGATCCTGCATTATTTTTTCAACAGTTAATGTTTGTGCTGTGGCTGACAAATTAAAAACAAGGGCAGCAAAAAATATTTTTTTCATGAACGCCTTTTTAAGTAAAAAATAAACTGATGGACAAATGTAAAAGCAAAGCAGTAATCCTGTATGCCGCTTATACTAAAATTATATAGTAGCAGAGGAGAAAATCATGTTTCAAAATAAAATGGTAATGGTTTTTGCAAACGGGGTTAAAAGCTGCACTGCAGTTAGGGCAGCGGTTATTACTGCCGAGGTATTCATCAATGGTTAATTCACACATGCAGTTGCCGCACAAAATGGCTTTACTGTTAAATGCCTCTTTAGGCCAGACCTTCGCCGGATGACCGGCTTCTTCCTCATGACATTGTATGCAGGGATAATAAGTATTGCAGCATTTCATTTTAATGGCAATAATATCCAGCGGAGAATGGTAATGCACACAACGTGTTTGTGCATCGGTTGTTTTGCCTTTAACAATAATGGGGTCTTGCTGCATTTTGATAATGATTACCGGCATAAAGTTATGCAGGTACCTCATCACACAAAAATTTGATTAATTGAATTTCACCACTTCAAAATCGCTGCCATGCAACTGGCCCAGTTTACGCAGGTCATCGTTGTTCCATCTTTCATCCGGTGCTCCGCTGATGTACAGGTTGCTGCCTATATCAGCCAGTATCAACCCATATTTTTTCATGGCTCGTAAAATAATTTGATTGGTGGCAGAATAAGTACTGATGTCAACACTTGCTTTTAAACGTATTCTTGCTCCAAAAGGCAATGAATATTGCCCGCCGGTGCTGTTCACTTTATGCCTTGCAGGATAGATATAAGCAGGCTTTACATTATTGCTGGTTAAAGTAAAACGGATGGGATGATCAATTTCCCCTTTTACTATTTCATCATAGCGCACCAGCCCGGGAAAAATGGGCAACCCGGCAGCATCGGCCGATGTCCATGTTTCAGGGCGCATATTATTTGAGCTCAGATCAAAAATTGCACCTGAAGAAGCATCCCAGTGAGTCCCGTTTACCCTTGCATAAAAGAGTTCATATAGTTTTTTGTTTTCAATATCCACCGCAATCACATGGCTGTCGCCGCTGCCATTTCCTTCAATAGGTGCTGATAAAGGAATGGGATAAGGACCCGGGTCACTCTCATCTCCATAGTCGGTAAAATTGATGGGGATTTTTGGCTGGCTGCCGCAAACCACCACGTAAGGAATACCAATGGGTGCACCATTCCACAGGCCGCTTCCAAAATCGGCTTTAATGGCCGGAGTGGAAATGCCTGCAATGATTTGTGTATTGTAAGGGTCAACTGTTGCTGTGGAGATGTCTTTGTTCCATGGATTATCTGCGGGAAAAATTTGGATGTTTTCTGCAGCAGTTTTGGTGGCATTACAAGATACACCTCCACCGGTGCCATTGTCACCGGTGGGTTTAGGCGCTGCATCTTCAGCAATTTTTTTACTGCATGATGCAAGTATAATAAAGGCAAGACAGGAAAGATACCGACGGAAGTTAAGGACAGGTTTCATAGCATGGATTTGCATTTATGAAACAAAAATTAAGCCAATATGCCAGCTGAAACCCGCTGCAGGCCAACTTTATTCGATATTTTCTATATAATAAGGCGTGTTATTAACGGTGGCAGTTTGGCCCTGTTGCAAGTGATGCAATTGTTTCCCCAACGGAGATAATGGTGAGAGTGCTGTGACAGTGATGTTGTTTACAACTGCTTTTCCCAAAGCGGTACTTAAAAATAAATATCCCTTGCTTGTTTTAATTAAACTGCCGGGTACAATAACAGCTGGTGTTAAGGCAGGATTGATTTTTTCCAAGACTGCTTTTTGCTCTTGTGCTTCCTTTAACTGGGCTCTTGTATTTGCCTGTTCAATTTGAAGCATGGCTAAAGCAGTTTCATGTTTGTCGCCTGCTGTGCTTTTAGTTTCGTTAGCACC
>JBGAHV010000054.1:0-28759 GCA_044225995.1 Ferruginibacter sp.
TTAGTAACGAACCGCTGATAGCAGAACAATAAACCATGGCATTAAACCTTCAAACCCTTAAAACCCGTTCTCTCACAGCTGCCGTGTTTGTGGTGGTAATGCTTGTGGGATTGTTGTGGAATTTTTGGAGCTTTTTAATACTGTTTACAGTTGTGCATTTTGGTTGCTGGATAGAGTATTTGAAACTTATTGAGAAAATCACAAACAGTTCGATTGATAATTTTATCAAAAGGTATTTCGCTGTATGTGGGGTTATATTAATGTATGTTGCTGGGCAAAGCTGGTATACATCATCATTTTATGGTACTTTTTTCGGATTTGAGATTAATTATAAATACATCTTTTGGGGAATATTATTTTTCGGGTTGTTAGTTTTTTTATTTCAAAATGAAAAAATAGCTTCAAAAACAAAGTGGGTTATACTTACAGGTTATGTTTATTTGGCATTTCCATTCACACTTTTATTAAATCTTAGAGCTTCCTATTACTTAACAAATGACAATTTTGAACTGCTGGATTTAGGAAAGGTTTTAGTTTGTGCTGTTGTTTTTTCCATCTGGATAAATGACACCATGGCTTACATCGTCGGCTCACTCATTGGCAAAACACCTTTCTCAAAAATATCTCCTAAAAAAACATGGGAAGGAACCGCAGGCGGAGCTCTGTTATGTGTTATTGTAATTTCTCTTATTGCATACTTTACTAAATTATTGTTTTTAGACCGCTTTGACTCCCTGCTGTTTGCAGCACCTGCTGTATGGCTCTATGTAAAGTTGTTTATGTAAACTCTTTCACCCCTCAACTTGCAGCCTTATATTTGCAGTTCAACTCAAAAGCATGACCATACACAGAGAGGGATATAAATCTATTGCCATAGGAACATTGGTTTTTGGTGCTGTTAACTTTGCCATACTTTATTTTTTCAGCGCTTCGCTGCCTGTTTTATGCTGGGCGCTTTTTTTTGTAACACTGTTCTTGCTGCTCTTTTTAATTTCTTTTTTCCGCATACCCAAACGCTTATTAACTGTTAATGACAATGTAGTGGTAAGCCCCTGCGATGGTAAAGTGGTGGTAATTGAAGAGACAGTGGATGAAGAATATTTTAAAACCAAAGTATTGCAGGTTTCTATTTTTATGAGCCCGGCCAATGTGCATGTAAACCTTAACCCTGTTGGTGGGGAAGTGGTGTACAGCCAATACCACAAAGGCAAGTATTTAGTGGCGTGGAACCCTAAATCATCTACCGAAAATGAGCGCCATTCTGTTGTTTACCGCAAAGGCGATACGCAAATACTGGCAAAACAAATTGCCGGAGCTTTGGCAAAACGTATTGTAAACTACTTGCAGGTGGGTCAAAAAGTTAACCAAAGCGAAGAAATGGGCTTTATTAAATTTGGCAGCCGGGTAGATTTACTGCTGCCAATTGGCACAAAAGTAAATGTGCAACTGAACCAGGCGGTGCAGGGGGGTGTTTCTGTTATTGCCACGCTGTAATTTTAACAGTACCGCTTTGGCAAAGTGCAACAAGAGCTCTATTTTTACGTTGATTAAACAAACACAAAATAGCATTATGAAAAAAGTAATTTTATTCTCTTCTGCAGTTTTACTGGTAGCAGGTATTGCGTTTGCAAACACTGATAAGGGCAAAAAGAAAAAATGTGCAAAAGGACATTCTTGCTGCTCTAAAGAAGCCTCTGCAAAAAAAGCTTGCTGCAAAGACAAAAAAGCAACCACAGCTAAAATGTAATCTTGCTGTAAAATGTATTGAAGCCGCTTCATTTATGAGGCGGCTTTTTTATTGCCCAATAGTATCGGTAATGTTGAACGGAGCGTCGCCACTGAAGTTCAACCGGGGATATGCAGCTTGTAATAAAATTAAAAAATGGCTTCCAGCTCTTTTAAGTGATAAATGATATAAGTTGGCTGCAGGTTTGTAGAGGCGTTAATGTGGTTTACAAAAATGGTATCCATGCCCGCATTCATGGCGCCTTGTATATCCGCATCCAGGTTGTCGCCTATCATTATACTTTCTTTAAAGGATGTGCCGGCTTTGTTTACGGCAAATTCAAAAATTTCTTTTTTGGGTTTAAGGCTGTTACTGGCTTCGCTGGTTATTACATGCGTAAAGTATTTTGCCAGCCCGCTGTTGTTTAATTTACTCCACTGAGTTTTTTCAAAACCGTTTGTTATTAGATGCAGCGTGTATTTTTTTGCCAGCAGGTATTCCAAAATTTCAAACGTATACGGGAATACATTTTTTTTAGCAGGCAGCAGCTCTAAAAAACCGGCGCTTAACTCTTTTGCCAAAGGCTCATCACCAATTTTAAAATCGAGTAGTGTGCGCCACATGCGTTTCCATTTCAGCTCCTCGGCAGTTATTTGCCCATTGTGATATTTATCCCACAAAATTTCATTGTGATATAAGTACTTCCTGTAAAAATCTTCAAACGGTGCTGCCACACGGTTATCAAGATCAAATTGTTTATACAGGTCGGTCAAAGCGTCTTTGGCATTGGCATCAAAATCCCAAAGGGTATGGTCAAGATCAAAAAATAAGTGTTTATACTTCATAACGTTTGTAGATTTGCAAAGAAAGTAAATTAATTATTACCATATGAATGTTGTTATAACAGGAGCATCCAAAGGAATAGGAAAAGCAATAGCATCCGTATTCGCATCAAAAGGCCATCATTTATTTTTATGTGCAAGAAATGAAGCTGCACTTTTTAAAACAGTGGAGGAGCTTTCAAAAAAATATCCATCTGCCATTATAAAAGCCAAACCATTTGATTTAAGCCGTAAAAACGAGGCTAAAGCATTTGGCGCCTGGTGCCTGGAATACGGTGTGCCGGATGTGCTGGTGAATAATGCCGGCCTTTTTCAACCCGGAAATGTTTCTAACGAACCAGATGGCCTGCTGGAAAATCAAATTGCTACCAACCTGTATAGCGCTTATTATGTTACCAGGTCCGTGTTACCCTGGATGATAGAGCATAAAAGAGGGCATATATTCAACATGAGCTCTATTGCAGGGTTGCATGCTTATCCCAATGGTGGTGCCTACAGCATAAGCAAGTTTGCCATGGATGGGTTTAGTAAAAACCTGCGGGAAGAAATGAAAGAGCATAATATAAAGGTAACCACGGTGTACCCCGGAGCTGTACTCACCGACTCGTGGGGTAATTATGATAACAAAGACAACCGTATTATGGAGGCTGAAGATGTGGCACAAATGGTTTATACATCTGCACAACTCAGTAAAGGCGCTTGTATTGAGGAAATAGTAATGCGCCCCCAACTGGGAGATTTGTAGTATTGCGGATTAACAGTTTTTTAAAACCGTTTATAACATCATACCTTTTTATTAATAAAAGCACACGGTATTTTTGCTGCTTATGATGCGTTTAATTTTACCTTGTATTTTTTTTACTGCCACTTTATTTGCTGCAATAACTGTTGCAGCACAGGTAAAATTTACTGCCAGTGTTTCTGCACCACAAATAAGTAAAAATGAAATGGTGCAAGTACGCTTTGCAGTTGAAAATGCAAAAGCAGCCGACCAGATTACACCGCCTGCCTTTACCGGTTTTATTGTAGTAAGTGGCCCCAGCCAGGAAACCGGGATGACAAGCATTAACGGTAGTGTAACCCAATATGTAGCCCTTACTTATATTTTAAGACCCAAAGGACCGGGAACCTACAGTATTGCACCAGCCACTGCCCGGGCAGACGGAAAAGAATTGAAAAGTAATGCTGTTACCATTAAAGTTACCAATACAGTTTCTCAAAATGCTGCACCGCAAAATACCAACCCTCTTTTAGGGTTTAATCCTTTTGATGAACCGGTGGAAACACCCTTCAACGATTATATTTTAAAAAAAGGAGAAAACGTAACAGACAAAATAAACCGAAACATGTTTGTACGGCTGCAAACCGATAAAACAAGTTGTTTTTTGGGTGAGCCGGTAGTGGCAACTTACAAACTGTACACACGGCTTAAGAGCGAAAGCAATGTAGTGAAGAACCCTTCCTTCAGCGGGTTTTCTGTAATTGATTTACAACAACCGGATAACCTGCATACCACCCGGGAAACAATAAACGGCCGGGAATACAATGTTTACATCATCCGCAAAGTACAGTTATACCCGTTACAAACCGGTAACCTGGAGCTGGAGCCTGTTCAGGTGGAAAATAACATTCAGTTTATTAAGGAGGAATATGCCAGCCAGTTAAATGATGCATTGGGGGATGTGTTTCGTGATTTTGCAGATGCTGCAATACCAGCAGCAGGAATAGAGAGCCAGAAAATAACTTTGCAGAATAAACCGGCTACCATTCTGGTGAAAGCACTGCCTGCAGAAAATGTGCCTGCATCGTTTAAAGGCGCAACCGGGAAATTTACTGTTAAAAGCGGAATAGAGAAAACAACTTTTAGTACTGATGATGCCGGTAAATTAGATGTGCTTATTGAAGGGGAGGGAAACATGCAGTTGTTTACAGCGCCGGATATAAAATGGCCAAACGGTATTGAAGCATTTGAGCCAACCGCAACAGATGATGTTGTGAAAACAACTGTACCCGTTAGCGGCCGCAAACTGTTTATCTGGAACTTTACTGCAGCCGAACCCGGGGAATATGTACTGCCACCTGTTGTATTCAGCTATTTTGACCCAGCTACAGGAAAATATAAAACAGACAGCAGTAAACCTGTAACATTTACTGTAACAAAAGGCACTGGTAAAAAAGCTGCACCGGTAGTTGTAAAAGATGAAAATAAAAGCTGGCTGAATACATTTTTTAGTAACCGTCGCCGGGTGGTAAGCACAGTTGCGGCCTTAATTGCAATAGGCTTGCTGCTCTGGTTAAAAAAGGATAAGCGTAAAGAAGAAAAAATACAACAGCAAAAAGTGGAAACTGAAACTGTACCTGTTGAGCCCGAAGTAATAGCGATGCCGGAAAAAAATTATCTTGAAAATGCGGCCATGCTGTTAAACGGAGACAGTGCAGATTTTTACAAGGAATTGAATACTGCACTAAAAGAATACCTTGCTGATTTATTGCAGCGGCCTGTTGCAACACTCAACAAAAAAACAATTACTGATGAGCTGGATAAAAAAAACGTATCAACCGGTACAGTAATACAGCTGCAGCAATTGCTGAATAGTATAGAAATGCAGCTATATGCACCATTTGCTGAAAAAGAGAAAATGCATCAGTTATATAATGAAGCAGCAGAGTTAACGGAGCTGCTTAACACGTACAAAAATCAAGTATCAGCAAATTTGTAACCAATACCCCTTACCGAATGAAAGTAAGACGGGTTACGGCTGTCTTCTTCAAAATATTTTCTAAAATTAAGAATGAAGTTATCAATTGTTCTTGTAGTGGGGTATACGTTGTAACCCCAAACAGCCTGTAAAATTTTTTCTCTTGTTACTACTTCGTTTTTATTTTCTATAAGCAGCTTCAACAGCATTATTTCTTTTTTGGTAAGCGTAACAATTTTGCCTTCAAAAGTTGTGCCCTGAAGTGCTTTAAAATCTATTTTGTTTTTGCCAAACTCATATACATCCGGTAATGGTTGCCGTGCAATAATCCGTTCACTTTTTCTTATAAGTTTACTCACACGCAGCAACAGCTCTTCCAGGTTAAAAGGCTTGGTAAGATAATCGTCAGCTCCTTTTTTAAGCCCGAGTATTCTGTCGGCACTGCTGTTTCGGGCACTTAAAATTAAAATAGGAATATCCGGGTTTTGCAGGCGAATAGTTTCACAAACAGTAATGCCATCCACTTCGGGAAGCATTACATCCAAAATGATTAAATCAAAGTATTCCTGCTGCACTGTTTTTAATGCTTCGGCGCCATCATATGCTCCAGTTACGCTGTAACCTTCCAGCTCCAGGTTTAGCTTTAATGCTTCCTGCAAATTTTCTTCGTCTTCCACCAGTAATATTGAAAACTTCTTTTCCACTGTTTTATAATTTAATCAAATAATGGTAATGCAAAAGTAAAAATACAACCTGTTGGTGTGTTATCACTAACCGTTATGCTGCCATTGTGCTCCAGCACAATTTTTTTTGTAAGGTACAAACCCAGCCCGGTGCCTTTAGCCGCTTTGGTGGCAGCATTTCCCACACGATAAAATTTGGTAAACAGTTTTTGTTTTTCTGCTGCATCAATGCCCCTGCCTTCATCTTTTACACTAACAGTAATAAATTGGTTTTTCCTGTTAACTTCTACTGTAATTGCCCCGTCTTTTGGAGAGTATTTTATGGCATTGTCAATTAAATTATTTACTGCCATTTGCAGCAATAACCGGTCACCTTGCGTAAATAAATCAGGCGTTACAGCTGTAACTATTTTTTTGCCCGGAAAACGTATTACATAATCGCTGGCACACGAAGCGGCAAGTTCACTCATATTTATTTCCTCATGGCTCATGGTAAGCCCACGGGCATCTATTTGGGATGAAAGCAGCATGTTGTTGCATAACGAGTTTAAACGGTTAGCTTCCTGCAGGGTAGTTTGTATAATGCGCTGCCGCTGCTCATCTTCCAGTTTTCTTTTTTGAAGTGTTTCAAGGTTAAGCTTGGTAACAGCAATGGGTGTTTTTAGCTCATGGGTGAGTGCCATTAAAAAATTTTGCTGCTGATGGCTTTGCTGCAGTTGTCTTCTTACGAAATAAAAAACCACCCCGGCACCGGCAGCTATTACCAACAAAAAAGTAATGCCTTCACCTATGTATTGGCTTTTTTTTCGTTTTTCATCCTGCTTAATTTGTAATAGTTGCTGATAATATTGAGGCATGCCGGGTTTTAGCTCCTGCAGTTTAAAATTAGCGGCCTGCTCATTTTGTTTGGTAAGTGCAATAAACCACCAAATTAGTGCTGCTACAATATAGGTAAGCAGTATCCAGTACAGGATAAAAATTGAACGCAGGCGTTTATTAGTAGTAATTGGCATACTAAAATGATGAATAAAGGTATGCACTATAAGTGAGTGACACAACGGTGCTGAATGGAATTATACGGCTTGTATAAAAATCAATTTCTTACATCCAGCCCCCAGCTTAACTTGTTACGGAGGGTTTGCAAAAAATTATTTTCATTAAGGCGTATTAGGTTTACTTCAAACTCTTCTTTCCTTACTGCGATTTGAATTTCTTTTGTTACAATTTCACGGCGGCTGTCAAGCGTACATAAAAAGTCGTCAGCACGGCCTTCTACTTCAAACGAAATAATAGTATCATCAGGCACTACAATGGGGCGGACACTTAAATTGTGCGGAGCAACAGGTGTAATTACAAAACTGGCACTGTCTGGAAAAACAACAGGACCGCCGCAGCTAAGTGAATAACCGGTAGAGCCGGTGGGAGTGGCTACAATTAATCCATCTGCCCAGTAAGTATTTAAAAACTCTCCATTAAGATAAGTATGGATCTTTATCATGGAAGTAGAGTCTTTCTTCAACAGCGAAAACTCATTTAATGCATAGGGTACATCTCCAAATAATGGAACGTTTGCATCCAGGTGAATCAGCGTTCTCTTATCGCTGACGTAAGTGTGGCTTACCAGCGATTCTACGGCGTTCTCAAGTTCATCTTTACCAATATTGGCCAAAAAGCCGAGACGGCCATAGTTAATGCCCAAAACCGGTATTCCTTTATCTTTTACAAATGCAACAGTATCCAATAATGTACCATCGCCGCCAAGGCTTATAACACATTCAATAGTTTCGTCTAAATCTTCAGAGGAATTAAATGTGGAGTAAGGTGTTTTAAATTTTACTGTTGAATAAAATTTATTAAAAAAATCCTGGTAAAAAACCGGTTCTACATTATGCTCAGTCAGTTTATTCAATAAGGCAGTTACTTCGTTATGCTGATTTTCTTCTATGCCGCGGCTGTAAATTGCTATTTTCATTTCAAAACTGGCGGAAGATGATTTAAAAACCTCCCTGAGTATGTAAAAATAAGCCCTTTTGCCCTAATTGATTAAAACTGTATTCCAGCCTGAGATTAAGATCGTAAAAGGTGAGTATATCTAACCCAAAACCGCCAGTGTATAAAAATTTGTTGTTAAGATTTGTGGCATACTCCTGCCTGGTGTAAACATATCCTGCATCACCATATATTTTTGCAAAAAAAGCAAAAGGAATATATGAAAGCGACTTTAATTTGAATGGTACTTTAATTTTAAAGTCGGCCAGCTTTTTTTTCAATGTTGTTTTAACCAATGCCGATGCTGTGCCGTTAATAACAAGATATTCCATACCACGCAGGTAAGAATCACCATAACCCAGGCCACGCTGATTAATATATGCCTGCTTAAATGGCAATCTTATTTTACCATTTAATCCAAACCCGCTATACCAGTTTTTGCCCATGTCAAAATATTTGTTATAGCCTGCTTCCACAGTAAAGGAGTTAATGCCACCTGTAAAACCCAATCCTGTTTTTTCAAGTGATACAAAGGCGGTTTTTCCACTGGTGGCATACAATACATTGTTTACATTAGTATACTGCCAGGAATAATTTAGCTGGATGATGTTTGCTGATGATTTACCATTACCAAAATAATTGGGGTTGTATTTAGCAGATACAATACTGTCGCTTACTGTTTGATGAGAAAAACTGGCAAAGAAATTATGCCTGTTGTAATAACCACGCCGCATTGAATAGCCTGCATTTACATAAAATACACTTCCTACAAAATTTGTACGCAATGAATCAGACCTGTAAAAAAGGAGGCTGTCCGTATACGTGGTTTTATAAGCTATTTCTTTTTTTTGTGAATAGCCAGCGCCCACTACAAAGCCTTCTGATAATGCCTTGTTACTGTATGGTGCATTATAACTAAATGAAAAATCCCGGCTGAAACCATTTAATAAATAAATACGCAGCTGGTCCCTGCGGCCACTGAGGTTATAGTGCACAAACTTTAACCCATAGTTTACCCTTTTTAGGCTGGCGTTATAAGTTTTAAGCCACTCATTAAAATTCCTGTCAACCAATTTAAACTGCGGTACCGGATAAACATACCAGCGTTCTTTTACTTCCACCATTACCGTAATATCAGTTGCAGATGCAGCGGTAGTGAGGTAATACACTTTAATTTCACTAAAAAGTGTTGTATTGTATACCAGGCTTTTTGCCAGCTCCAGCTCTTTGTTAATAGAAGCTATTGGAATAGAATCACCTTTTTTGAATTGTATTTCTCTTTGTATGATATACTCCTTTGTTTTTTTATTGCCTTTTATAATAATGTCTTTTATAAAAAAACGGCCTGAGGAATCAACCGGAACACCTGCGTTTTGTGCAGGCTGTGATATTGCAATGCCGCCCCAAAAAATAAATGCAGCACAAAGGAGTATGTCTTTAAAATGAGGCAATGCAGCGTTATGTTTTATGATTTTTATTGCACGTTAAGCGAAGATAAGTGCTGCCAGTGGTAAACTAAATATCAAGATAGTTCATCAGGTGCCGGTAATTGGTATGTATTTCGTTTTCAAAATTTTCGGTGCCAAAATAATAAATCACATCATAGTCGTACCGCTCAAAGGTGGCTACAATTGCAGCAATTTCCTTTTTGTTTAAATGGATGGTTACAGTTAATAGCCCGGTTTCAGGATGTACTGTTGTGTTTAAATGCAAAATGGTGGAGTCGTTACTTTCCACAATGCGGCTTATTTCAGAAATGGCAAACTGGCTGCGTTCCATTTCCAGTACCAGTATTCCACCAATTTCGTTGGTGCCGGCAAAATTGCCCAGCGCTTTTAATAAATCGGGCGCTGTAATTACACCCAGTAATTCTTTTTCTTCATTAATAACCGGAACCACGTTTGTATCAAATTGATTACAGCAGTTAACAGCAGTTAAAAAGTGTTGATTTTCGGTTACGGCTGTATGTACCAATGATTCCTGCATCAGCTCAATTGGCGTTTTATCTTCATCCATATCCAGTAAATCTTCTTCGCTTAAAAGGCCAAGGTATTTATCCTCCTGTACAACTGGTAAGTGGGTTACACGGTAATCGTTTATTAACTGCAGCGCTTTACCAACACTGTCCTGCAGCTTTAAACGGGGAATATTGCTGTTTATGAGTTCTACGGTTAACATAGCAGTAACTTTTAACTGTTCTGTTGTTAAGATGATAACGAACAGGGTTAGTTAATAGTATAGAGACAAAATTATTTGTTAAACTGTTGCAGCGGGGGTATTTAATTTAGCCAGAAACTTTCCCAGCAACTGGTTAAATTCCCCGGGTACTTCCATCATAGGAGCATGGCCGCACTTATCAATAAAATGCAGCTCGCTGTTGGGAATAAGCCGGTTAAATTCTTTTCCAACAAATGGAGGTGTTATGGTGTCATTATTACCCCAAATTAAGCAGGTGGGTTGCTTAACCTGGCTCAGTTCTTCGCCTAAATTATTACGGATAGCGCTTTTAGCCAGTGCAATAATTTTTATAACCTTTAAACGGTTGTTAGTAATTTCAAATACTTCATTTACCAGTTCATCAGTTGCCATGGCAGGGTCGTAAAAAGTTAATTCAGTTTTTTTACGGATATATTCCTTATCGCCTCTTTTGGGATAGCTGTCGCCCATTCCATTTTCAAAAAGGCCGCTGCTGCCGGTTAATATCAGGGATTTTATGTGTTCCGGATGTTTTAAAATATGTACCAAAGCTACATGCCCGCCAAGTGAATTACCTAAAAGATGAATGTTGTTGTAACCCCTGTGTTCAACAAAGCGGTGTACATATTTTTGGAGGCCGCCAACAGAAGTGTGTAATAAATCAAGATCAAGTAAGGGCAGCATGGGCACCACCACTTTATGCGTTTTGCTGAAATGCTCAATCAGGTCTTTAAAATTGCTTAAAGCACCGAACAAGCCATGCAGCAGCATTAAAGGCTCGCCTGTTCCTTCTTCAATATACTTAAACTTCCCGTCTTGTTTTATTTCGTAACTCATCCTCTGTTATCTGTTTTCTGCTTTGCAGATACTGCAAAATACGTTAAATAAAAATACTCCTGCACCTAAGCCGCTATTTTGTTGCCAACCGAATTGAAAAATGCTTCCAGTTGAGTAAACATATCTTTAAATACCGGAATTATCTTTCCAAATCCGTCAATAACAACCGGGCCCCAGGGTTGTACAAATGGATAGGTTTGTGAAGACTGAACTGCAGCAGTACTCACAAGATGCACCTTTTCTGCATAAAATAAAAATACACTGAAAATTAATGTGTACAGTATTGCATAAAAAAACATGCCCCCAATGCGGTTTACCCATCCCAACAAGGCCATTTCAAAAGTTTTTTCAATCATCTTTGCGCCCAGCCTTACCAGCAATACTACTGCTATAAAAACCAATGCAAATGAAAGAACGGGCAGCCATTTTGCATTTATATCAGAATGGTTGCTTAACCAGGCAGCCACTAATGTTGAAAGCTTTAATGCCGCCGCAAGGCCAATTATAAATGCCACCACAGAGAAAACTGCAATAATTAATCCTTTTTGATAGCCTTTAATACAGGCAATTATTATGAGTATGGCAAAAATTATATCAATCATAAGCAATCGTAACAATGGCAGTATTATGCCAGCAATTCTTTTACAATACCACTGATTGTTTTACCATCTGCTTTACCTGCAAGCTCTTTTGTTGCGGCACCCATTACCTTGCCCATATCTGCGGCGGATGTGGCACCAACGGCAGCAATTATTTTAGACACCGCTTCTTTTATTTCAGCTTCGCTTAACTGTTTTGGTAAAAATTTTTCTATTACCGCCATTTCCTCTTTTTCTTTTGCAGCTAAATCGGCCCTTCCCTGTTTTTCAAAAATCTCCAGGGAATCCTTACGCTGCTTCATCATTTTCTGTAAAAACTTTTGTTCAGTTGCTTCGTCTATTTCCCCTCCGGCACCGGGTTCGGTTTTAGCTTTTATAATTTCGGCTTTAATGGCTCGCAGCCCACGCAGGGTTGCTTCGTCTTTTGCTTTCATGGCTTCTTTCATTTCAGCCATTATTTTTTGTTCTAAACTCATACTGGTATTGTTAGTTGTTTATTTATTTTCCTTTAGTTGTATTTGCCTGAATTTTTCAAAAAATGCCCTCGCAAATTTTTTAAAATCATCTGTCATTTCCTGCTGGTGAGTGGCACGGTTAAAAGTGTCGGCCATTCCCATCATCATCTGGTAATAAAAATCGGCCATTTCATCCACCATCATGTCCTTTGTCCAAAGGTCAATACGCATGGCGGTTTTATCAGCACCATCCCAAAATGCAATGGCCATTGCTTTTGATTTTTGAGAAGTTGCTGCGCTGCTGTCGCTTGCGCTCCAGTTTATTTGTTCAGGTACTTTATCGGCGTCCAGTAATACGTCTATTGTAATGGTAGATTTATGCATGTTATTTAAGTAATATCAGCTTTTTTAAGTTACTGTGCAAAGGTAACGGCTTTATTAAAAATAAGCAGGCGGTTTTAAGCAGGCGAAACGATTTTTTCCAGCAATAGCCATAATTGTTTTACAACGGTGGGGAACTCAAATTTTTGGGCTTGTTCCCTGCTTTTGGCAATTATAAGGTTGCGCCTGTCTTCATTAGTAAAAAGCAGCATCATTTTAGCAGCAATATCATTAAAGTCATCTTCGTGGCAATAAACTGCAGCGTCGCCACAAATTTCCGGTAATGCTGCTTTGCCCGAAGCTATTACAGGTATATGGCAATGCAGTGCCTGTATAATATTTGCACCAGCAGCGTCATAATGCACAGGACATACGAGGGCATATGCTGCTGTTATCATTTCTGCCAGGTTGTTTACAGGGAGATTTTCTGCCAGCACCACATCTGCCCGGTATTTATAAGATGAAAGGCTTTTGACAAAGGTGGTATCTGCATTTGTTTGTGAAGCCAGCACCAGCATCATATTGCTTTTTTGCCGCTGTTTAAAAAAACTAAAAGCCTTCAACAAGTTAATTAAATTGCTTTGCTGATTTAAAATACCGGTATACAAAAAAAACTCTTTGCCACCTGTATACTTCTCCTTAATTGTTTCTTTTTTCTGCCAATTAACAGCAGGTTTAAATACTTCTGCAGCTGTGGCGTAGAGTACGGTATATTTATCCTGGCCAATATTATATTGAGTTGTTAGTTCGCTTTGCAAAAAGGTTGAACTTGTTATTATGTTTGCAGCTTTTTGTAAAATTTTTGGGGTATTGCGTTTGTAAAAATTCAGCCAGCGGGGTTTATAAAATTCCGGGTGGCTTAAAAAAGCAGCATCATTTGTATATAAAATTTGAGGCAGTTTTAACCGGAGGCTGCAGCTATTGTAACTTATAAGCACACCGGCTTTATGTTTTTTAAGCAATGAAGGGAGCTTGTAATTAAGCCAATAATTGAAACGAAGCGGTGATTTGATTTTGATTTCAGGGTTTATAAAAGTACAGTTAGCCGGTGCAGTTGCGTTATTATCAAACCCAATTAAAATAAACTGGTGTTTCTGCTGCAGGGTTGCAACTTTAAAAAAAACATCCTGTAAAAAAACAGGGAAAGCCGGTTTAAAATCAGGAGTAACAGCATTTACGGCAATAATCATTTCATCAGCCTGTTTTATTTAAGCACTTTCAGTTTAACAGTTTCTATCCTTGTGTCGCTTACATTTAAAATATCAAACTCGTAATTGCCAATTATCACCCTTTCCTTTTGTTTGGGAATGGATTCATTTTTTTGGATGATATAGCCAGAAAGTGTTTCTGTATTTTCAACATCAGTAAAATCCAAACCATATTTCTCTGTAATGGCATCCAGCTCCAGGCGGCCGCTTAAAATAAACTCGTTGGCAGAAAGCTGTTTGTCCACAAACTCTTCTGTGTCGTACTCATCTTTAATATCGCCAAAAATTTCTTCCAGCAAATCTTCCATGGTAACAATGCCCGCTGTTCCGCCAAATTCATCCACCACCCATGCAATGCTTTTACGTTCTTTACTGAATTTATTCATCAGGTCGGTGGCACTCATGCTTTCGGGTACCGTCGGTATGGGCAGCAATACTTCTTTTATTGTGGCGGGGTTTTTAAAAAGGTCAAGCTGATGTATATAACCAACGATGTTGTCAATATTATTATCGAAAACCACCAGTTTGCTGAGCTTTGTTTGTATAAACTTTTCTTTTACGGTTTCTACTGTGGTAAAGCTTTCAACACCTTCAATCTCTTTCCGGGGTATCAAACATTCCCTTAATTTGGTTTCACTGAGTGACAGTGCATTTTCAAAAAGCTCTTTGTTTATTTCCGTTACATCTTCTTCTTCGTTGGTTTTGGTTTGCTGTACAAACTGCTCCAGGTCCACTTTACTAAACACATCTTTTTTCTCATGCAGTTTTACATCAAACAAAACTTTCAGCATCCACTCGGCAATGTTTACAAAAAATGCAGCTATAGAGGAAAGCAGCCAGTAAAAGAAACTTACTACATAACTGATAATACTGCTGCTGAGTATCTCGTCGTTCCGTGCCCTGAAAATGGCTTTAAATAAAAACTCAACAAAAAGAAGTATCAGGGTGGACAAAACAGTTTCGGTAAAGAGTTTTATGTATTCAACCGAACCGCTGACAGATTTGGGTAATTGCTGGCGAATCCATTCCCAAACCGGGGAAAGCATACCACCAATGAGTAAACCATATACTACCAAAACAACGTTTACGCCAACAAGAGTTGTACCTATAAACCGTGCCGGTTTATCAGAAAAGGCACCCCATGTTTTACCGGCATACGAACCTTGTTTTCGGTTTAGTTCCACCGACAACTTGTTGGCAGATACAAACGCTATTTCAATACCGGAAAAAAAGCCGATTAAAAAAAGGGATGCTATAATGGCTATGAGTGCCGTCCAGTCCATACCATAAAAATAAGAAGATTTACTTAATGCCTTTCATCCTGAAGTTTAAGCTGCCACAGTGTACAAATCATCGTTTTTCTACAAAACCAAGCAAAATCAGTTCGGCTTCAATGCAGGCTTTCTCCAAATCGTCGTTTACAATTATTTTATTAAAGTGTTCTTTAAACGATAATTCATACGATGCCTTGTTTACTCTTGCAGCCAGCGATTCTGCTGTTTCGGTGCCGCGGCTTTCCAGCCTTTTCTTTAATTCTTTTACAGAAGGTGGTTCAATAAATAAACTGAGCGATGTTTGTGGGTATTGCTGCTGCACATGAATGGCACCTTTAACATCAATATCCAGTACTGGTATTTTATCCATGTTCCAGATGCGCTGCAGTTCTTCTTTTAATGTGCCATAGTATTTTCCTTCATATACCATTTCCCATTCCACAAATTCATTCTGCTGAATTTTTTGTTTAAACACTTCTTCAGTCATGAAATGATAATCCACACCGTTTTTTTCATTATCCCTTGGCGGGCGGGTGGCGGCCGATACAGAAAATGCCAGCTGCGGAAACCGCTGCATTAAATGTTTGGTGATGGATGTTTTACCTGCTCCGGAGGGTGCCGTGATAATAATTATTTTGTTTTGATATAAAGCCATGTGCAAAGAAACATTATTTTGCCTAATGCGGCCTGAAATACATAATAACCGGAACTGAAGCAGTGTGACCTTTTAACACGAGCTCCTGTTCTGTAAGTGTTGTAATACTGTAATAGTTTATGTTGTTGATTGCAGTGCAGGTTAATTCTTTTCCATCATCACTAAGTGTATACGTTCCTTTAACAGTTGTAATACCGGCAGTACTGCAGCGGTAACTGTTATCTTCAGCAAACTCCCAGCTTAAACTCTGCAGGGCTTCTTCCAGTTTTGCTGTAACAAGCGAATCTTCATGGCTGATCAAACTTTTATTTACAGGAGCCAGGTTCTCCACTCTTACACAGTCCCATTTTTTTTGCAGCAGTTGTTTTGTTTTATTTTGACAGGAAAAAAGCAGAACAACAGTAAGCAAGAGGCAACAGGCAAACGTTGTGCAGCGGATACTTGCTGTCATTGTCATACCCTTTTTATGTCAGCACCTAAAGCCCGCAACCTGTCATCAATATTTTGATAGCCCCTGTCAATCTGTTCAATATTTTGAATAACGCTTTTGCCTTGTGCGCTTAATGCTGCAATCAGCAATGCCACACCGGCACGTATATCCGGGCTGCTCATGGTAATGCCACGCAGTTGTTGTTCTCTTTCCAGCCCGATAACAACAGCACGGTGCGGATCGCACAAAATAATTTGTGCACCCATGTCAATGAGCTTATCAGTAAAAAATAACCGGCTTTCAAACATTTTTTGATGGATGAGTACACTGCCCCTTGCCTGTATGGCGGTTACTAAAACAATACTCAATAAATCTGGCGTAAAACCCGGCCACGGATGGTCGTAAATGGTGAGCACACCACCATCCATAAATTTTTGTATCTCATAAATTTCCTGTGAGGGTATATGAATATCATCTCCCACAAAATTCATGTCTATACCCAGCAGTTTAAATTTATCAGGGATAATACCGAGATGTTCTATGCCTGCGCTTTTAATGGTAATATCACTTTGTGTCATGGCGGCAAGGCCTATAAAGCTGCCCACCTCAATCATATCGGGTAATATAGAGTGCGTAGTGCCATTTAATTTTTCTACACCTTCAATCATTAACAGGTTGCTGCCAATACCATTTATTTTTCCACCCATGGCATTTATCATGCGGCAGAGTTGCTGCAGATAAGGTTCGCAGGCGGCATTGTAAATATGTGTAACCCCATTTGCCAAAGCAGCAGCCATGACAATGTTTGCCGTACCTGTTACACTGGGTTCATCTAAAAGCATATGGGTACCTTTAAGCTCAGCAGCATTTAAATGAAAGAAGCCGTCTTCATGATAAGAAAAATCAGCACCCAGTTTTTCAAAACCAATAATATGCGTATCTAAACGGCGGCGGCCAATTTTATCGCCACCTGGCTTTGGTATATACGCTTTTTTAAAACGTGCCAGCATGGGGCCTGCCAGCATAACACTGCCACGCAGCTTGCCGCTTTTTTTATGGTAAGCTTCACTGTGCAGGTATTCCACATCCACATCATCGGCCTTAAAAATACAGGTATCCCGGCTGATGCGGTTTACTTTCACATTCATTTCTGCCAGTAAATCTATCAGCAGGTTAACATCAATAATGTCGGGAATATTTTTAATGGTTACTTCTTCTGCTGTAAGCAGCACGGCAGAAATAATTTGCAACGCTTCGTTTTTAGCGCCCTGCGGAATAATGGTGCCGCTTAGTTTTTTTCCGCCACGTACTTCAAATGACTGCATCTAAAAAATTTAAAATCAAAAGTCAAAAATAAAAAACCCTGAAACAAATCAGGGTAACTAAAAATATTATTTTAATAACAGTACTAATACCTCTTTTTAAAATTACGGTTATTGTTATTTCTTCCACCACCGTTGTTACGGTTATTATTATTTCTTCCGCCGCCATTGTTTCTTCCGCCAAAATTTTTGCGGTGGCCGTTGTTTCTTCCGCCGCCATAATCATCGTCGCTGCGGTTATCCGTGCGGTGTTTTACAAATGGGCGGTTGTTAAATTCCAATTGCCCGTCGGTTATGGCGCTTAATTCTGTTTGAATGTTATCATCATGCACCAGTTCCTTATGCCAGTTGCTGTAAGTAAGCTTCATGTAATATGCAATGGCATTGGCAAAGCCCTGTTTCTTTTCGGGGTTTTCTTCTTTAAGTGCCTTATCAATTATCACTTCTATATTTTTGCCCAGGTGATTAAACTTGGGATATTTTTTAGGGTAGCCAATATGTTCGGGTTTTGCTTTTAAAGTTTCCCTCGATGGTACCGGATACGGGCTGTCAACATCCAGCGTAAAATCGCTTATTAAAAAAAGATGGTCCCACAGTTTATGACGAAAGTCTTCCACGTTTTTAAGATGCGGATTTAAAAAACCCATCAGCTCAATGACTGCATAAGCATTCTTCTGGCGTTCTTCCCTGTTTTCAATAGTTAAAAGAAACTCCACCATTTTTTGTATATGGCGGCCATATTCTTTCATGATGAGATGGTTACGGCCTGTATTGTATTCCATAAATAATTGTTGCAAGTGTACAAATGTAAGGGTTATTTGGCGGAAATGAAGCCCCGGCTTAGCTTTTGGCACGGCGGCCAAACTTTAGTTTAAAAAAGATATATGCCACAATGCCTCCCAGTGCATCCGCTGTAAAATCCACCAAATCATAACTTCGTCCGGGTATAAAGTACCGCTGAATCAATTCGGTAGTAAAGCCCCATATTATGGTCGCCAATGCCACTTTAATAAACCAAAAGGTTTTATTTTTTGCTGACAGGGTGCTTTTTGCCACGGGGTACATAAACAATACCGATAACATGCCGAAAATACCTGTGTGTACCAGTTTGTCAAAACTAATCAACTCAAACCATTCACCCACTTTAGGTAAATCGTAGCCCGGTATGCTAATAAGAATGGCCGTAAGAAAAAACCAGGCGATGCCTGGTATAAATTTTTTAACGCCTACAAATTTATAAATAGATATGCTGTTTGTCATTTTTACGATACTAGCGCATTATATGCTTCGGCAGTTAATAACGCTTCCACATCCGCAATATTATCCACGGTCATTTTAATCATCCAGCCCTGGCCATAAGGGTCACTGTTTACAAGGTCTGGTTGTGCTTCCAGTGCAGGGTTTAATTCGGTAATGGTGCCGCTTATGGGTAAAAATAAATCGCTTACTGTTTTAACAGCTTCCACAGTTCCAAAAACTTCCTCTGCCGCAAGTGTTTTTCCTTTAGTGGTAATGTCCACGTATACAATATCACCCAGTTCGCTTTGGGCAAATTCGGTAATGCCTACTGTGGCAACATTGCCTTCTAAAGAAATCCATTCATGGTCTTTGGTGTAACGCAAATTGGCGGGAAAATTCATTTTGGTTCAGTTATTAGTTATAAATATTGGGGTGCAAATTAAAGTTTTTGCATGGTATGATGGCAAACTTATTTCAGCAGCTCTATTTTCATGCGAATATCTTTTATAGGCCTGTCGCCGGGGGCTGTTTGCACAGCAGCAATTTTGTCAATTACTTCCAGCCCTTTTTCCACTTCTCCAAAAACAGTATAATTCATATCAAGGAAGGGAGTGCCGCCAATGGTCTTGTAAATTTTGCGTTGCTCGGGCGTGTAGGTAAAGTCAGGGTTGGTGTTGCGAATGCTGCATTCCACCTGGTTCAGTTCAATATCATTCATAACCTTGCCTTGTACCAGGTAAAACTGGCAGGCACTGCTGGCTTTTTCAGGGTTGCCGTCTCTAGCCGCAGCCAGTACACCTTTTTTATGTATCAGGTTGGGTTTAAACTCTGCTGGTATACGGGCCATATCACCACCGCCACTGCCCAGCACTTCACCCGGCTGTGCATTTTTACTTAGTGGGTCGCCGCCTTGTATCATAAACCCGTTTATAACACGGTGAAACAAAAGGCTGTCGAAAAAATGGCTGCCCACCAGTTTAATAAAATTATCCCTGTGTTGCGGCGTGGCATCATACAGGCGGATAATGATAACCCCCATATCGGTAGTAACCTTTACCCTTGTGCCGGCAGTTTTGGCAACAGGAGCAGCAGCCGTTTTTTTAACAATGGTTTTGGTAACCTGTGCATTTACAGAAGCTGACAAGCAAATAAACAGTACGGCAAGTTTAAATAGTTTCATACGTGTTGTTTAAATAAAATTTTGAGTTTGAAAATAAAGCAGAATATAATCTTTTAAAAAATTTTCTTGTTCCTTCATAAAAATATCCGGGAGGGGTTTCAGTTGCTTAAAATGAGGCCAGCCTTCGTCGTCATGGCCTTCTAATGAGTAGTAACCCCCGGGTGCCAAAACCGTGCAAACCGCTATATGCATCAAATCCTGTTTTTGTTCTTTGGTAAATTGTTGCGGCCCGGCGCCCAACTCCTGTACACCGATAAGAAGTAAAATACCATCCATGTCCGGTTTTATACCAAATTGTTCTTTTAACCTGATACGCAATTTAAGCCAGCGTACCTGCAAATCATCGGTAAGGTGCTGCATTTTGCAAATGTAATATAATCACCGTCATCCGCTTAAATTGGTATAAATTGCGGCTTAAATTTTTTAGAATGAAGAAGATTTTATTATCCATTTTGCTGGCTACCGGTTGTAGTTTTTTACAAGCCCAACAAAAGCCAAATGAAGACTCCGTATTTAACCTGATGAAAAATGAAATATGCTCGGAGCTGGAAAAAACACCGGCATCCGAATTTACTACCGATAATTTTCAGATGAAGCTGGGAATGATGATGCTTACCGTTTTTCAAAACTATAACGATGCACTGGTGCAGTTATACGGAGAAAATTATATGACTGACAAAACCAAAACCTATGAAATAGGAAAGAAGATAGGAATCAATCTTGGTGCAAGCTGTAAGGCTTTCCAGGAACTGATTATGAAAAACCCGGAATTGATTACTGCTGCCATGGGTGGTAAAACAACAGAAAAAGAAGTTACAGCCAGGCCTAAAACCTTTGATGCTCCTAAAGCAGAAGCAAAAATAATAACGGGAAAAGTGGTTTCATTTACAGCCGGTCAAATAAGTTTTTATACAATTAAGAGTGATAATCAGCTGGTAAAAATTTATTGGATTGGTAAATTTGAAGGTGATGATGAATTAATTGCAAACCCGGCAAAAATTACCGGTAAGTACATCTCGTTTGCAGTTGCCGAAATCAAAATTTTTGATGCAAAAGAAAAAGTATACAAAAAAATAAATTCAGTAATTACCTACAGGGGCGAAGTAAAAGATGAAGAAATAATAACTGAAGAATCAAAACAATAAACTTAATAACATGTTGCAAATAAATTTTATCAGGCAAAATACAGAGCTGGTAAAACAGAAACTTAAAGTAAAATATTTCGCAGATACATCTCTCGTAGATACTATTTTAGAAATTGATGAGCAGGTACGCAAATTAAAAGTAGAGTCAGAAACGTTGCAAGCGGGTTTAAATGCCGCCAGCAAGGAAATTGGTATGCTGATGGGGAAAGGCCAAAAAGACGCCGCTGAAACCAAAAAGCAGGAAGTGGCACAATTTAAATTACAGCAACAAACACTGGCACAGCAACTGGCAGATGCTGAAAAAAAATTACAGGATGAAATTATAAAACTTCCGAACCTGCCACACGACAGTGTGCCATTGGGCAAAATGCCGGCAGAAAATGAGGTAGTACGTGAAGGGGGAACAAAGCCTGCATTACCAGCTGAAGCGTTACCTCACTGGGAGTTGATTAAAAAATATGACATTGTGGATTTTGAAACTGGTGCCAAACTTACCGGCAGCGGCTTTCCATTATACAAAGGAAAAGGTGCCAAACTGCAGCGGGCATTGATACAATACTTTTTGGATTATAATACTGCAGCAGGTTACACAGAATATTTACCGCCGTTAATGGTTAATGAAGCTACAGCCTATGGCACCGGGCAGTTACCAGATAAAGAAGGGCAGATGTATCATGCCACGGCTGATAATTTTTATCTGATACCTACTGCTGAAGTACCTGTTACCAATATTTACAGGGATGAAATTGTAAAAGAGAACGACCTGCCTATAAAAATGACGGCTTATACGCCCTGTTTCAGAAGAGAAGCTGGCAGTTTTGGCGCCGATGTACGGGGGTTAAACCGTGTTCACCAGTTCGATAAAGTGGAGATAGTACAACTGGTACATCCGGATAAAAGCTACGAAACACTGGAAGCAATGGTAGCTCACGTGGAAAAACTATTGCAGCAACTGGAGTTGCCATATCGCATATTAAGATTGTGTGGAGGCGATATGAGTTTCACAAGCGCTCTCACTTACGATTTTGAAGTATACAGTGCCGCCCAGCAAAAGTGGCTGGAGTGCAGCAGTGTCAGCAATTTTGAAACCTTCCAGGCCAACCGGATGAAAATACGGTTTAAAGATGCCGGGAATAAAACCCAACTGGTGCATACATTAAATGGTTCTTCATTGGCATTGCCCCGTATAGTGGCCTGCTTGCTGGAAAATAATCAAACAGCCGAAGGAATAAAACTGCCAGCTGCATTGCACGGTTACTTTGGAGCAACAACTATCAATTAACAAAAAAAGCAGCGTTTTTTAAAATTCTGTTGTTTAAACAATATATATTTAGCAAATAAAAAAATACTTAGACATGAAAAAAGTTACTTTGATTTTGACTTTGGCGGTTTTTGTTTTCGGCTGTGCTAAAAAAACAACACCCGTTGGCTCTGCATCATCAGCACCTTCGGGTAATTCAGGCAAAGTGGTAAGCGAAGCTTCCGCATCATCTGCAGCCACCGGCAGTTCTGCTGCAACACCAGCAGCAAATCAGTCAGAAGGTACAGGTGCAAAAACACCTGCCGCCCCTTCTACCACTTCTTCTCCTGAAGTAATGGGCCAAAGTACTTTCAACGCCAAATGTGGAAAATGCCACGGGTTAAAACCCACCACCGATTACACTGCCGACCGCTGGGTTAGTATTATGCAGGTAATGGCACCTAAAGCAAGGTTGACTGATGCTGAAAAAGAAAATGTACTTGCTTATGTGAAAGCGAATGCAAAAAAATAAAATAAGTTTTTTATAAAATAAAAGGGGCGTACGCCCCTTTTTTATTTTTAAGGTTAGTTAAAATTAAACCTTGCACAATATTTAGAGTCTAATCGCAGTTGTGTTTACTTAACTTTAGTAACAATATTTTTTATGCCAGTTTCCAACCGTTTAAAAAACCAGCATTTACTATGGCGTGCCGGCTTTGGCCCCATGGCTGAAAATGCAGCAGGGTTAGATAAAATTTCTCAAAAAGACTTGTGGGCGCTGCTCCTGAAAACATCTTCAAAAAAACCAGAAAAAATTAATGTGGCGCAAAGCCTGGTGGATGGTTTATTTAAAGGAGTACAGGATGTAACCCAAATGCAAAAGCAGGAGCTTACCAACGACCAGAAGAAAATGATACGGGAGCAAAGCCGGGAGGATTTGAAAAACCTGAACCTGCTCTGGCTGGATGAAATGATTAATAATGAAGCACAGCTAAGGGAAAAGATGAGTTTGTTCTGGCACGGGCATTTTGCCTGCCGGGTCATCAACAGCTATTTTCAGCAGGAGCTGTTACAGATAATTCGTGAAAATGCGCTGGGCAGTTTTAAAGATTTACTGGTGGCTGTAAGTAAAAGCCCCAGTATGCTGAGTTTTTTAAATAACCAGCAAAATAAAAAACAGCATCCCAACGAAAATTTTGCCCGTGAAGTAATGGAGCTGTTTACTATGGGCCGTGGTAATTACACCGAAAACGATATCAAAGAAGCAGCCCGGGCTTTTACAGGCTGGGGATTTAATTTAAGCGGCGAGTTTCAATTCAGGAAATTTCAGCATGATACCGATAGTAAAACTGTACTGGGCAAAACAGGCAATTTTGATGGTGATGATGTGCTGAATATTTTACTGGAGCAAAAACAAACAGCCCGCTACCTCTCTAAAAAAATATATAAGTTTTTTGTAAACGACAATGTAGATGATGCCAAAGTGGAATGGCTGGCCACCCGGTTTTATGAAAGCGGCTATGATATTAAAAAACTGCTCACCGATATTTTTACGAGTGACTGGTTTTATGATCAAAAAAATATTGGCACTCAAATAAAATCTCCTGTACAATTAATTGCTGGTATAAGAAGGCTGCTGCCCATGGAGCTGGCGAACGACCAGGCACAATTATTATTTCAAAGAGCTTTAGGACAAATTTTATTTTATCCGCCTAATGTGGCAGGGTGGCCCGGGGGAAAAACATGGATAGACAGCAGCAGCCTGATGCTGCGCCTGCGTATTCCGCAAATACTTACAGCAAATGATATTATGGACATACGGCCCAAAACCGATGACGATGTACAAGGTGGCATGATGGAAGCAGCGGCCAAAAAATTTAAAAATGCGGTTAAAGGTGGTACAGCCACTACCGACTGGGTGCTGGTGGCAAAAATATTTGAGGCAATACCAAGAGAAAAACTGTTGCAAAAAATTACAGATACGGTATTGCAAACAAAAAGCAATATCAACAATAGTGTTCTTGAAAAATACCTGAACAACGAAAGCAGGGAAAACTATACCAAGAGTGTTATTGTAAACCTGATGTGCACACCGGAGTATCAGCTCTGCTAATTATAAATTATGAGTCATGAATGATAAGTTCTAAAAACCTATTGCTCAAAACTCATAATTCATCATTTATAATTCATAATTAAGTACAATGGTAATTAAGAGAAAAGAATTTCTTCAAATAGGTTCACTGGCAACAGCGTCATTTATGCTGCCTAAATTTTTAAAGGCATTTGAAAAACCTATGATGGTGCCTGCCGGTAATAAAGTTGTTGTGGTAATACAATTAAGTGGAGGTAACGATGGTTTGAATACTGTTATACCGGTAACAAACGATATTTACTATAAAGGCCGCCCCAAATTAGGCATACAGAAAAAAGATGCATTGCTGTTAACTGATGAAGTGGGATTAAACCCTGCACTTACCGCTTTTAAAGGTTTGTTTGATGATGGGAGTTTAGGAATTTTAAACAGTGTTGGTTATCCCAATCCGGACAGAAGCCATTTTAGAAGTATGGACATTTGGCACAGCGCCAGCGCCAGCAATGAATATTTAACTACCGGCTGGATTGGCCGTTATTTAGATGCACAATGCAAAGGCTGCGATAAACCAACGCAAGCTATTGAAATGGATGATGTGCTTAGCCTTGCCATGAAGGGAGAGGAGAGTAAAGCACTCGCATTAAAAGACCCTGCCAAACTGTTTAACACCAGTAACAGCAAGTATTTTAAAGATATTACCGGAAGCCACCAGGCAGGAGAAGAAACCGTGGATTACCTCTATAAAACCATGAGCGAAACCATGAGCAGCGCTGAATATATTTTTAACCAGAGCAAAACACATCCCACCAACCAGGTGTATCCAACTACTGAACTGGGAAAAGATTTAAAAACAATTGCTTCATTAATTTTTTCAGATATCAATACCAAAATATATTATGTAAGCCTGGGCAGTTTTGATACACACGTGGCACAGGAAGGCCAGCAAAAAAGATTATTTACAGAATTGAATGATGCGGTAAAAGCATTTACTGACGACCTTAAGAAGAATGGCCGTTTTGATGATGTGCTGATGATGACCTTTAGTGAGTTTGGCCGCAGGGTGGCACAAAATGCCAGCGGCGGAACTGACCACGGTACCGCCAATAACATGTTTTTAATTGGGGGTGGTTTAAAACAAAAAGGAGTTTTAAATGCTATGCCCGATTTAAGCGACCTGAATGAAGGCGATTTAAAATACGCTGTTGATTTTAAAAATGTTTATGCCACCGTTTTAAATAAATGGCTGGCAGCAGATGATAAAACTATTTTGGGTAAGCAGTTTGAATATTTGAATTTTATTTGAGCAATCAGTAATTGATGATAAAAAAGGCTGTTCTTAATTGAACGGCCTTTTTATTTATGGTTTATTATTTTCTTCTCCGTTATTATTGTTATTCTGGAGATTGGTGGAAATACCACTCCAAAAATTATTCAGTCCATATCGCCTTCTTACATATTCTGCAAGTACTATTCCTGCTATTATTCCTGCAACAGCAATCAATATTGACAGTGTTGCACCTGTTGTTTTATCAAAATAAAGCCAGAAAGCAACGAAACAAAATATCAATGCCGGTGTAATAAATAGCCCCAGCCAGTAAAATACATTTATAATGAAGGCTAGTATTTTCACCCGTTTATAATTATTCGCTTTTTTTCAATGCAGTGCGGTATAAAATCCATCCCATAGCAAGAAAGAATAAAACGCCTAATAAATAATAACCATTATTCCCAAGCTGGTGAGTCAATGATTCTTCCATAGTTACCCTATTTAAAAACTTATTGCCGCCTTCGCTTCCGGATACAAATGCAACAATTACTCCTGCAATAGCCCCGCCAGCAACAAGCCCGGTTGCAAACAAGCTTCCTTTACCCAATTCTTCTTCCTCCGGAGTTGTAACGATATGGGCTTTTTTCTTTTTATACTCTGTAAGGCCCTTTATTGCACCGCCCACAGCAATAGGTAATGTGGTTGATAAAGGAAGATAAACGCCGATTGCAAAGCTCAGGGATTTAATATTACAAAGTTCCATTACCACTGCAAGGAAAACACCCACAAAAACATATTGCCAGTCTAACTTTTGTGATTCTATTCCTTTAATCAGTGTAGCCATTAAAGTTGCCTGTGGCCCAGGAAACTTTTCAGTGCCAATTGCATGAGGAATGCCTTGAGAAAGCATATCGGCACTGGGCTTATCCAAAAATTTAATGGTAATTCCAATAACTATGGATGAAACTATGGCACCAACAAACAACCCTATTTGTTGGTTTCTTGGAGTTGCGCCAACAATAAAACCGCTCTTTAAATCCTGGGATGTGGCACCGGCATTTGCTGCAGCTATACAAATCATTCCGCCAACAACCAATACCAATGGTTCATAAGCCTGACCAGACCAGCCAATCGATAAAAATATCAAGCTGGTTCCCATAACAGTTGCAATAGTCATACCACTGATAGGGTTATTAGATGATCCTATTAAACCAACAATTCTTGAAGAAACAGTAACAAATAAAGCCCCGAAAACTATTACAAGTACCCCGATCAATATTTTTTGTAAAATATTATCACCCGGCACTTGTGGTAGCGCCGCAATTAAAGCAATAAGCGCAAGGCTTCCAAACCCAACAATTTTAAGGCTTAAATCTTTTTCAGTTCTTAATACTTCTCCGCTCTGCTCGCCCGCATTTTTAATAGATCCAAAACTTCCTTTAACAGATTTTATTATTGTAGGTATGGTTTTTATTAATGTGATAACACCACCGGCAGTTACGGCACCTGCGCCTATAAGCCTGATAAAGGCATAATAAATCGCTGCCGAATAATCATTAAAAGTATGCGTAGCAGCATTCCACCCGCCCTTGCCACCATCTGTTGAAAGGCTTTTAAGATAACCTAACTTTACTAATTGCGCCGCAATAGTATCAGGGGGAACCAAAAAAGATAAGAGAGGTATAAAAACTAACCAGCTTAATACACCACCTGCCACCAAAATACCCGCAATACGGGGGCCAATGATATATCCCACGCCCATATACTCAGGGGTGATTTCTCCACTTAGTTTTGCTGAAGGGAAAAATTTATTCACTTGTTTGGTAATGTAAAAAGGTGTTTCTGCAACAATGTGCAATATTTTTTGAAGAATAGCATATACAAATGCAACACCTAATCCCCAGAAAGCAGTCTTTGCAAAATCCCCGCCTTTTTCCCCGGCTTTTAAAACATCGCCGCAGGCAGTACCTTCCGGATAAGGAAGTGTATCATGTTCATTAACTATTAATGCTTTCCTCAACGGAATCATCAGTAAAGTACCAAGCATGCCGCCAACAATAGCCAGGATTAAAATTGTCAGGTAATTAAAATAAGTAGCACTGTCAGGTGATGAAAGGAATAAAAAGCCAGGTAAAGTAAATGCTACACCAGAAGCAATACTTTCTCCGGCACTACCTGTGGTTTGAATAATGTTATTTTCAAGAATAGTGGTTTTGAAAAATTTACGCCCTAAAGTAATAGCAATTACGGCTATGGGGATAGAAGCAGAAACGGTAAGGCCGGCTTTTAAAGCCAAATAAACATTGGCCGCACCAAACACAATACCAAAAAAGCTTCCAAGAAGAATTGATTTTACCGTCAACTCTTTCATTTTGATTTCAGGTGCAATAAATGGCCGGAATATTTTCTTTTCAGACATACAGTGCGTTTTAGTTTACATGGTAAGATAAATAAAAAGGCGATACGGGAATGTATCGCCTTTCAGAAGTATGTGGCCGGATATTTTCTTTTGCAGTTTTAGTTTACATGGTTATAAAAAACAGAAACCTGAACCTTTGTCTTTAACAATCTGATCAAGGGATTTTACTTTAAAGAAGATGAGATACCTCCTAAAATAGCGGCAATAGTAATGATGCCAAAGAAAATTCTTTATCAGGCATTTTATCCCAAAAGCTTGCCATTACACCAGCAACTTTACCACCAATGGAAGTTGATAAGAACCACCCACCCATCATTAATGCTGTTAAACGTGGTGGTGCTAATTTTGAAACAAATGATAACCCGATTGGACTTAAGCAAACTTCGCTTACAGTAAATACTCCATAAGTTAAGAATAACCAGAATGGACTGGCTTTATGGGTATAAATACTGGGAACAGACATCACTGCAAAACCATTACCAGTGCGCTTAACCCCGATATGATCAATGCCCATGCAAATTTACTGGCTGTGCTTACCGGTTTTCGTTTTCGTGCCCTCCATGCAAAAAATGCAATGATAATGGGCGTAAATGCAACAATAAAAAATGGATTGATAGACTGAAATAATTCAGTATTACCAACTCGTGCAACACCATCTGCAGGCCATTTATCTTTTTGGTATATTGGCAAAATATGGATCTGGCCCCATTGTTTTACCTGCACCCCAGAATCATCATTTACCACCTCTATATAGCCGTCTAATTTTTCTGTTTCCCTGAGGTGTAGTTTAAGTTTCTGCAGCATGTAAATGTTATCCATAAGGTTTCTCATAAAATCGGGGATGCTCCTTTCAGTATGAGATTCTGCCCAGATAGTAAGAC
>JBGAHV010000055.1:0-28630 GCA_044225995.1 Ferruginibacter sp.
TATTAAAAAGCTCCAAAAATTCCACAACAATCCCACAAGCATTACCACCACAAACACGGCAGCTGTGAGAGAACGGGTTTTAAGGGTTTGAAGGTTTAATGCCATGGTTTATTGTTCTGCTATCAGCGGTTCGTTACTAAAAGCAAGGTTTTCTTTTAAGGCAATGCGGTTGCGGTTTTCTTTGCTCACTTTAATAAGCAATACAAACAACCCGTATAAAATGGCGCCGGTAATAAAAATACTCCAGATAGGCAATTTAATTTCCTGCTGGTTTATTGCTGCAGCCTTATTATTCATGTTACCATAAAACAATACTGATAATGCAATAAGGTTATTAATGAAGTGGGCAAATATATTTACCCAAATATTTTTTGTATAGTAAAACATAAAGCCCAGCGCCAACCCTAAAATAAAGCGGCTTAAAAACAAGTAGTAGGATGCATGTATCAGGCTGAATAAAAGCGAAGCTGTTATTATTGCCACCAGCGGAGCTTTAAACCATTTAGTAAAAAAATTTTGCAGTACTCCACGAAACAGCATTTCTTCAAACACTGCCGGAAAAAAAGCTATTACAAATACTGCAATTATAAACTGGCCACCGCCTTTTAAATTGCTCATGCTGGCAACCGCCTGGGTATATAGATCTTCTGCTGCTTTTGCTGATTTATCCATAGAAGGAAAATGCACAAGTATCTTTTTTGTTATTTCTTCAAACGGGCCTGCCATATAGTTTGCCAAAAGCATAATAAAAAAACCTAAAAGTATTTGCAGCAGGTTAAAGTGTTTTGAAAAGCCTGCCCACAATAATTTTTTGTGACAGATTAAGATGAAAGCCATTGAAGGAAGAAACATCATAAAGAATGTACCGGCAATTTGTGCGGCTTGTGCATAGCTGGCATTCGCAGGGTTTAACAGAGCTGCCTGTATTGCTTCAGGGTTCTTCATGGCTGCTGCCATGTCTCCGCCCACTGCCTTAATTCCTATGGCCACTGTAATTATTCCAGATATTATAAACCCAACCCCCACCAGCCCCAGCAAAATTGCCAGCTGGCTCCAGTAATTAAAACGACCCTGGTACTGCGTCATAGCTTAAACTTATAAGTTGTAAATTTGTGGCAAAAATAGGGTAATTGCCACTGACACCATTGGCTTTGCCTTTGGCGCCGGACGAGGCACTGAACCACTGAAGGTTTTATTGTTGACAGAAAATAAATGCCCATGGGCTGCCGGATTGCAGTGGAAAGCGAACGCAGTGAAGCTTGAAACGAAAAGCCGGAACAAAAGTTGAATTATATTTTACTGCCCAAAGCCCCAAAAATTAGTTTTAATTAGTGTAATACATCATGGTAAAGATTGGAGAACATATTGAGCTGCCTGATTTTCCGCTGTTGCTGGCGCCGATGGAGGATGTGAGTGACCCGCCGTTCAGGGCCGTGTGTAAAGACAATGGCGCTGATTTAATGTACAGCGAATTCATCAGCAGTGAGGGTTTGATACGTGATGCAATTAAGAGCAGGCGCAAACTTGATTTTAGTGAAGAGGAACGGCCTTTTGGTATACAGATTTTTGGTGGCGATGAAGAAGCGCTGGGATTGAGTGCACGCATTTGTGAAACAGTGAAGCCGGATTTAGTGGACATCAACTTTGGCTGCCCCGTAAAAAAAGTGGCTATGAAAGGCGCCGGTGCTGGTGTGCTGAAAGATATTGACCTGATGGTGCGGCTGACAAGTTCGGTAGTTAAATCTACATCGCTGCCTGTTACAGTTAAAACACGTTTGGGCTGGGATGAAAACACCAAGAATATTGAAGAGGTGGCTGAACGTTTACAGGATATTGGTATAAAAGCTTTGGCCATACATGGCAGAACAAGAACGCAAATGTATAAAGGTGAAGCTGACTGGACGCTGATTGGCAAAGTGAAAAACAATCCACGTATTACCATTCCCATTTTTGGTAATGGTGATATTGACAGCCCTGAAAAGGCGCTGGAATATAAAAACCGCTATGGAGTGGATGGCATTATGATTGGCCGTGCTGCTATTGGTTACCCCTGGATTTTTAACGAGATAAAACATTTTGTAAAAACTGGTATGCATTTAGCGCCACCAACAGTGGAAGCTCGTGTGGCGGTTTGTAAAAAACATTTGCATAAAAGTTTTGAATGGAAGGGTCCGAAAGTGGGCATTTTTGAAATGCGCCGCCACTACACTAATTATTTAAAAGGCATGCCGGGCATTAAAGAGTACCGTGGCAAATTAGTTACCCTGGAAACTGTGGCAGAAATTGAAGCGGTGCTGGATGAGATTGTGACGAAGTACAGCGGCTACACATTTGAGAAAGCCCCTATTGAGCTGGTAAACTACCATGAGAATTGCCCGCTGGATTAAAACAAAAACCTCCCTGAATTTTTTGCTGCAACTTTTACCTTAGTTTTTACAACTAAGGTAAGAGCTCCCTTTTTTTCAATTAAAACCAACTAACATGAAAAAATTAATTGCAGAATTTATTGGTACGTTTTCTCTTGTTTTATTTGGCTGTGGTGCGGCTGTAATATCCGGCGTAAGCAGCAATGGCCCTTCGGGAATTGGCCTGCTGGGAATTTCATTTGCATTTGGTTTGGCAGTGGTAGCAATGGCTTATGCTATAGGCCCTGTATCAGGATGCCACATTAACCCGGCTATTAGCGTGGCAATGCTGGTTGCTGGTAAGCTAAGCGCTAAAGATTGTGCAGGGTATATTATTGCACAGGTTTCAGGCGCTGTTGCCGGCGCAGGTGTTTTGTATATAATAGCCAGCGGTAAAAATGGTTTTACCGGAATTGGTGAATGGGGATTAGGCTCTAATGGCTGGGGTGAAGGTTATTTAGGGAATTATTCAACAGCTGCTGCATTTGTTACCGAAGCTGTGCTTACCTGTATTTTTTTACTGGTTATTTTTGGAACAACCTCTAAACAAGGTAATACAACTACTGCAGGGCTGGCTATTGGTATTTCATTGGTGCTGATACACCTGGTGGCGATACCTGTAACAGGCACATCTGTTAACCCGGCAAGGAGTTTTGGACCCGCTATTTTTGCTGGTGGTAAAGCTTTAAGCCAGCTTTGGTTGTTTATTGTAGCGCCACTTGCAGGAGGCATTGCCGGCGCATTGATATGGAAAAACCTGCTTGAAACAAAAGGATAGCTTTACAAGTTAGAAACAAATTCACGGAGGCCATTGGTGTATACCTGGCCTCTTTTTTCTGCAAAAAAATCTGCCGTTAATGCAATTAAAGCCATTACGGCGAGGGCCAGGCCAAAGCCTTTCCAAAAAGTATGCGCTTCGTTATTGCGATAGTAAAAGAATAAGACTAAGCCAGCGGCAGCCAGTACAATTTCCACCCAGCGGTAAATAACAAAGTTCTTCATTACAGTTTGCATGCGGGGCAGCTCCTTTATTCTTAATTCTGATGGATTAGCATCGTAAGCATATACATTTCTAATACGGTCAGCATCGCTGCGTTTGTAAACCGTAAACCCAACAATACCCAATAACAAACCAATTAATAATAATGGAAGAGCAGCACCTTTGTAAAAATTTGTTTTTAATATAAAAAAGAAGATTACAGCTGTAACAATTGCAGCAATACCGATGCAGAGAAACAAAAAGCTTTCGCTTTTTTCTCCTGTAAAATACTTTTCAATATCCGCTTTGCTGAACATGTTATACCATTATTGTTTTATTACGTTCACCACTTCATCGCTTAATGGCGAAACGGAAGGGTCGAAATAATTTACCAGCACCCCGTTTTCATCTACAAGATACTTAGAAAAATTCCAGGTAGGTTGTTTTTCATTCCAGCCATTTTGTGCAGCGGCACTCAGCCACTTAAATACAGGGTTTTGATGATCGCTTTTAATGACGCTGCTTTTTTTCATTAGCGGAAAAGTTACACCAAAATTGAGCTTGCAGAACTGTGCAATTTCTTCGTCGCTGCCCTTTTCCTGTTCTTTAAAATCATTGGCAGGAAAACCAAGAATTACTAAAGTTTCTTTATGACCTTCATATAGTTTTTGTAAATCGTCGTACTGGTTGGTATAGCCGCAATTGCTGGCGGTGTTAACCAGTAACACCTTTTTGCCTTTTAATTGTGCAAAGTCGAAAGTTGTACCGTTGTTCAAAGTATCTTTTAAAGAGTAAAAATCAACAACCGGTTTTTTATTGGTGTTCGTCTTTTTTTCAGTGTTAGTGCCTGTTAATTTTGTAAACCACATCCACATTGGGTAAACGGCTTTTAAAAATTTTTGACGGTATGTCATATTAACGGAGTTTCTGTTTACTATTTCTACATAAATAAAGAGTGCTGCTGACAGCAGTGAAACAACAATTAAAAAGCGTTTTAGTTTTTTAAATCTCATTTTATTATCCATTTAAACAGCCTTAGCTTTCCTTTAAACGGCGGGTACTTTACTGCAGGGTCAAACCAGGTGGGTGTTTTCATCACTGCTTTTTTATGGCTGAAAGTATCAAACGAATTTTTGCCATGATAGTTGCCTGTACCACTAAAGCCCCGGCCGCCAAAAGGTAAATGATGATTGGTTAAATGCCAGCTTGAATTATTTACACAACCGCCGCCAAATGCCACGCTTTGCAGCCATTGTTTTTCTTTGCTGCTGCTGGAAGTATAAATATAAAAAGCCAGCGGGTTGGGATTAGCATCAATAATTTTCTTTGCCGCATCAAAATTATTAAACCCAATAACCGGCAGTATGGGCCCAAAAATTTCATCTTTCATTACGGGTGATTCCAGTGGCACATCAACCATAACAGCCGGTTCAATAAATAGTTGTTCCCGGTTATTTCTTCCGCCAAAAACCAGTTTGCCATTGTTTAAATAATTAACAATGCGGTCAAACTGTTTGGTGTTAATTATCTTTCCATAGTTATCGCAGGTTTCAGGTTTATCCGTAAAGAAATTATTACACACTTTTCTTAATTCCTGCAGCAGCGCTTCTTTTCTACTTTCATGTACCAATACATAATCCGGCGCCACACACATTTGCCCGGCATTGCTAAATTTCGTCATCGCAATTCTTTTTGCCGCCACTTTAATATTCGCATCGGCTTCCACCACACAGGGGCTTTTACCCCCCAGCTCCAGTGTTACCGGCACTAATTTTTCCGCCGCCATTTTATAAATTATTTTACCCACCGCTGTGCTGCCGGTATAAAACACATGGTCAAAACTAAAATTGTTCATCATGGCAGGTATTACAGTGGCGCCATCTCCTTCTGTAAATAAAATATACTCCGGCGCAAAAGTAGTTTCAATCATTTTCTTCATTACTGCTGCTGTTGCCGGCGCAAATTCACTTGCCTTCAGCACCACACAATTGCCGGCAGCTAAAGCACCTACCAGCGGTGTAAACAATAATTGCAAAGGATAATTCCACGGCCCAATAATTAATGTTACACCCAGCGGCTCCTTCATCACATAACTTTTAGAAGGCAGGTTTAGTAAATTGGTTTTAACCAAATCAGGCTGCATCCATTTTTTTAAGTTCTTCAGCGTAGCGTTAATTTCACTTAATAAAAAACCGGTTTCAGTAACCCAGCTTTCTTCAGGGCTTTTTTTCAAATCCGCATACAAGGCTTCATGCAGTTCATTTTCAAATTGAAAAAGTGCAGCTTTTAATTTTTGTAATTGTTCTTTTCTAAAGGCATACGATTTGGTAACACCACATTCATAATAGCTTCGCATTAATTGCAGTTGATTTATATCTGCCATTACAACTAAATTTGCGGAAAGGTAACAAAAGCCCCGATATTTAATGACGGATGAGCAATACATGCAGCAGGCGTTAAACGAAGCGCAAAAAGCTTTTGATGCAGATGAAATCCCCGTTGGCGCCATTGTGGTAATGAACAATAAAATTATTGCCCGTGCCCACAACCAGGTAGAGCTGTTAAACGACAGTACTGCCCATGCAGAAATTCTTGCGTTGACTACTGCTTATAATTATTTAGGCAGCAAATACCTGCCCGAAGCAACCTTGTATGTTACACTGGAGCCCTGTCTTATGTGCAGCGGTGCTTTATACTGGAGTAAAATTGGAAAAATTATTTTTGGTGCCGATGATGAAAAAAACAGCTACCGCAGGAGCACGGGATCTAACAACCCTTTTCACCCTAAAACTGAAATTGTTGGGGGTATTTTAAAAGAAGAATGTGCACAGCTGATGAAAGATTTTTTTAAGTCAAAAAGATAGCTACTGCACCAGCATCTTCGCCCTGACTATCTTATTCTTCTGCTTAACAATTACATAATGCACGCCTGCAGGTAACTGGAACATGATAACCACTGTTTCTTTACCATTTGTAAGCAGGCGTTCTTCATTGCGTTCAATAGCTCCGCTTACATTTATTATTTGCAGTTGAATAAGACCCGGTTCGAATCCGTTTAACTGTAATTCTGCTTTATTCTTTGTGGGATTGGGGTATAATAATACTGTTGCTTTTTCCTTGAGTACAGTATCGGACGTTTTTAAAGGCGTTGTGATAACAACCGCACTATCCGCCTGGGCCATGCAGGCAAATTTTCCCAATAGCGAAAACGCCAGAAGCACAAAAATCTTCATGTAAGGTAAATTTAGGGACTGGTTTAACGTAACTTTACCCCATCATATTATAAACAGAATTATAAAATTTAGAAACTATGGCATTTACACTACCGGCTCTGCCTTATGCACATGATGCACTGGAGCCACATATCGACACGCTGACCATGCAGATACACCATGGTAAACACCACCAGGCTTATGTTGACAACTTAAATAAAGCCATTGCAGGCACCGATAACGAAAACAAATCGTTAGCTGAACTGGTTAAAAATGCAGGTGCTATTTCTCCTGCAGTACGCAACAACGGCGGCGGCCATTGGAACCATACTTTCTTTTGGGAAAGTTTAGCGCCCAATGCAGGAGGGGCACCAGGCGGCAAACTGGCTGATGCCATCAATGCAGCTTTTGGCAGCTTTGATGCATTTAAAGAAAAATTTGCCAATGCTGGTATGACCCGTTTCGGCAGCGGCTGGGCATGGCTGATTGTTAAAGATGGTAAACTGGAAGTGAGCAGCACTCCAAATCAAGACAATCCATTAATGGAAATTGCCGATGTAAAAGGTACACCCGTTTTAGGTTGCGATGTGTGGGAGCATGCTTACTACTTAAAATATCAAAACCGCCGTGCTGATTATTTAGGCGCATTTTGGAGTGTGGTTAACTGGGCTAAAGTAGCGGAAAGATTTGAAGCGGCATAGCCCCCTGTCCCCCTGAAGGGGGAACTTAGGTTGAAGTGTTTTAGTTTTTGGGACAACCATTTGTTCAATTTTCAACATCGTTGTGTCACTCACTTTTAGCTTAATAGCTTTATTCAACACATTAAATACAAAGCTGCAATCGTAAAGGTTGCAGCTTTTTTCTTTTAGCTTACCTTACAGCATAAATCAGCTTACATGAATATCAGGTTTTATTATTTCTCCATAATTATGCATGCATTCTTTTATGTTAAAGCAGACTCTCCCGGTAAAAGAGAAATGCATGCATGCGATGTAAGTTTTCAAAATATAAAAAAATGGAACGACTATACGTTTCATTATAACTCTCAGTACGACAACAGAGATGGTTTAATTAATACAGATACCACATTTACCATTCCTGGCAGCGGCGGCGTGCCCTTCGGTTTTTCAATATGGGCAATAAATAACAAAACCCATAAAAGCACCGATACTGTTTATTTCTTTAATCATTACGACCCCGATAAAGTTATTATATTAGCCGGTTTTGATGGAGATTCCATCCGCTATAACACCGGGGAATTATCAAATGCAAACGAAATTATAGCCACAGTAAATGCAGACAGAATTGCCAATAAGGAGCTGGTAGAAAAAGCAGAAAAGATAAAACAGAATCATTATAACAAAATTGCAGTTTATGCAATTGCCGCATTAATTGCACTAACAGGACTGGTTTGGTTTTTTAATAAAAAAAGAAAAAAACAGGTTAGTTGATTTTTTTAAGGAACAGGATCATAACCATGCCCGCCCCAGGGATGACACTTTGCAACCCGTTTTATTGTAAGCCACAAACCCTTTACAGGGCCATATTTTTTTAACGCCTCAATTCCGTAATGAGAGCAGGTAGGAGTAAACCGGCATTTATTTCCCAGCCATGGAGAAATTATCCATTGATACAACTTTATTAAAAGTATAAAAGGAAAACTAAGTATCTGCAGCAGTATTTTCATGTGCTATTTTTTGAAACCGTTTTATCACAGCAGTCATTTTTTCAAATACCAGTTTGTAATCAGGCACTTCATTACCTGTAAAAATAAAGAAAACAGAGAGCTGTTTATTGACGGCGAAAAGCGTATCGGTTAACAGTTGCTTTTGCAGGCGGTAACTTTCTCTCATCAGCCGTTTTACCCGGTTACGGTCAACAGCTTTTTTAAAATTACGGGTGCTTACGCTAAACCCCGCCTGCAAGCTCTGTTCATCATCAGTAAACAAATACACAACCCTGAAGGGAAATAAAGAAAACGATTTACCTGTTTTAAAAAGCCCCTCTATTTTTTTACGGCTTTTTAGTTTTTCGTTTTTCCCAAACTTGTATCGTTGTGTGGTTGCCAATGCATCAAAATTAAAAAGTCCTGCCGGTAAACCAGCAGGACTTACTATTATTCGGTAAAAAACCGTTTATTTATTTCTTAGATCCGTGTTCGCTGGAAACGGTCAGTTTCTTGCGCCCTTTCTTTCTGCGGCTTGCTAATACAGCACGGCCATTGACAGTTTGCATACGCTTACGAAATCCATGTACAGTTTTTCTGCGGCGTTTATGGGGCTGATAGGTTCTTTTTTTACCTGGCATTGTTTTAAGTTTTTCCTTTACTAAATTATTTTTCTAAAACATCCACCAGGGCACCATCCCCTGCTGTTTGTGAAAGGACGGCAAAGGTAAGGGTAATACAGTAATTTTCCTCTATACTTTTACTGTTTTTTGGGTTAAAAACATAAAAGTATTTAATATCAGCCTTTAGGGGACTCCAGCAATTTAAAAAATTGATCAAGTTGTGGTAAAATCACTATGCGGGTGCGCCTGTTTAATGCTTTACCCTCAGCGGTATTATTATCTGATACTGGCCGGTATTCTCCACGTCCTGCAGCAGACATCTTAGCAGGGTCAAGGCCATATTCATTTTGCAAAATACGCACCACTGAAGTGGCTCTTTTCACACTAAGGTCCCAGTTATCAATTAAAACACTGTTGGCTTTATAAGGAACATTATCGGTATGCCCCTCTACCATAAATTCAATATCTGGCTGGTTTTTTAGCACCCCGGCTACTTTTCCTAACACTGCTTTTGCATTGTCAGTAACTTCATATTTACCACTTTTAAATAAAAGTTTATCGGATATATCAATATAAACAACTCCCTTATCAACTTTTATATTTATATCCTTGTCATCTAAATTACCAATGGCGCCTTTTAAATTCATTACTAAGGCCATATTAAGAGAATCTTTATGTGCCATTTGCTGTTGCAATGTTTGAATGTAATTGTCTTTAGCCCCCAGGTTTTCCATAGACTTCTTAATACTTTCTGCCTGGGAACTGCTAATTACTGATAAATCTTCCAGTTGTTTTAACGCCTGTGTATTATTTGCTTTTAAAAAATCAATTTGTGTATTAAGGTCTTTAATACGCTGGTTCAGGGCTTGCTTATCAGCATCGAGTAATGATGAATTTTTAATACAATCATTTAAATTGCTTTCGGTGGTTTTATACCGGCTCTCCAATGCAGCATACTCGTTTTTTGCTGCTTTAAATTTTTTACTGCTTACACAGGAGGATAGTGCTGATAATAAAAGAAACAGATAAATTACATGCTTGTTCATACGTAAAGTTTTATTGCAAAATTAAGTTGCGTAAATTAGTTAAGGCGGTAAAATTTGTTAATAATGAATCAGCTATTCTACATTCATTATAACAACTATCATTCCAATAGTTAAAGCCTGGCAGCTCTTGATTGTACTAACTCTCCAAAAAAAACTGTGGCGTGGTTATCAAAATCTTCAGTTGAGTCGGTAGTATAAAAAACACGTTCATTATTCTTGCTGCATTTATCTGCTATTTCCTGGTGGCGCTGCAAGTAATCTGCTAAACTATCCGCCACAACTTTACCTTGAGAAAGCAGTGCAACTCCATTAGGGATAAACTGTTTTATTTTATCCTGTAATAAAGGGTAGTGTGTACAGGCAAGTAAGATTGTATCAATATCACTGCTATGTTGCATCAGCAGGTCTATGTCTTTTTTAATAAAATAATCAGCACCCTCACCAGCATATTCATTATTTTCTACAAGGGGTACCCACATTGGGCAGGCATGCTGGTACACTTTAATACCGGGATAAAACTTATTGATTTCTATGGGGTAACTTTCTGATTGTACTGTACCTGCAGTACCCAGCACACCTACCGACTTTGTTTTTGTAAGCTTTCCGATAATTTCGGTGGTAGGACGAATAACACCTAGCACTCTTTTGTTTGGATCAATTTTAGCCAAATCGTTTTGCTGTATAGTTCTCAGGGCTTTTGCAGAAGCAGTATTACAAGCCAAAATAACCAAAGGGCAACCTTGCTTAAAAAACCATTGCACACATTCCAGGGTATATTGATATACTGTTTCAAAACTTCGTGGGCCATAGGGAGCACGTGCATTATCTCCCAAATACAAATAGTCGTATTGCGGCAGGCGTTTTACTATTTCTTTTAAAACGGTAAGCCCTCCATAACCACTGTCAAAAACACCAATGGGAGATTTGTTCATGTATCAAAAATAACAAAGCCATTCTTTGCAGGAATGGCTTTGAAAAAAATTATTCTAAAAATTAATTACCGCCCGTTTTACCTGCCTGTTTTGTGGCTGGCGTTGTGGCTGGCTGTGTAGCGGGTGCTGCGGCTGGCGTATCCTTAATACCAAGTTCTTTTTTAACTAATGCAGCTACATCATCGCCTGGAGGGCCAACAATTACTGAATTAATATCAAGTATATATGAATATCCATTTTTCTTTGCTACAGCTTTAATAGCGTCCATAGCTTTTTGCTGAATGGGTGCAAATTTTTCCTGTGCTTTCTTTTTGGTTAAATCCTGCGCATCCTGCTGAAAAGAGTTTATTTTTTGATACAGTTTAACAATTTCATCCTTCATAAACTCTTTCTTGCTTTGAGACCAGGTAGCTGAATCTTTTACAAATTGTTCGCTTTTATCATTCGCTTCTTTTTGAAGATCGTCGTATTGTTTTCCCAAAAGATCCTGGTATTCCTGCAGTTCTTTATTTGCTTTGTCAGTTTCGGGCATAGCAGCAATAACTTCATCTGTGTTAACATACCCGATTTTGTTTTGTGCACCGGCGCCTAAAAAACTTAATGCCATTACACCGGCAACGATTAACTTTTTCATTTTTCGATTTTCTTTTTAAAGTTTGTTTTGTTATGGTTTAGGCTGCATGCAGCCATTTGTTTTATAGTTTATTTAACACCCAAATTCCTCAATACTTCATCGCTCTTATCCAGTTTTGGGTCGGCAAAGATAACGGTAATTCCCTCACTTTTATCCAGTATAAAATCATACTGTTTATCAACTGCCAGTTTTTGTACGGCATTGTAAACCTTGTCCTGTATTGGTTTTATCAGTTCCTGGCGTTTTTTAAATAAATCACCTTCAAAACCAAAGCGTTTCTTTTGCAGGTCACGCAATTCTTTTTCTTTATTATATAATTCGTCTTCTCTTTTTTTCTTCAGCTCATCACTCAGCATTACTTGTTCTGCATCGTATTCTTTCAGCATTTTATCTACAATAGCCTGTTTCTGGTCAATTTCCTGCTGCCATAATTCGCTAAACTGGTCTAATTTTTTTTGAGCATCCTTGTATTCAGGCATTTTATCCAGAATATACTTTGAATCGATAATGGCATAACGTTGTGCTTCAACTGTAAAAGCCATTGCGAATAACAGGCAAAAAACAACTGCAAACTTTTTCATCGTTAATTATTAATTGTTAATCATAAATTATTCAGGTTCCTGGCCAAGCATAAAGGTGAATTTAGCCATGCCTTTAAGTCCACCTCCTGGTGTATACCTATCAAAACCTACGCCGTAATCAAACCCCAGCAAACCAAACATTGGCAAAAAGAAACGCATTCCAACCCCGGCACTACGGCGCAGTTTGAATGGATTATAGTCTTTAAAATCATACCAGCCGTTGGCAGCTTCAAAAAATGCTAACCCATAAATAGTGCTGCTGGCATTGGTGCTGAAAGGATAGCGAAGCTCCATGGTGTACTTATTGAATATGGTAAAGTATTGGCCTGTTGATCCGCTTTCAGGATTAATTTTTGGATCAGAATTAGAATAGATTGGATACCCGCGGTGGGCAATTATATCGTAACCCAATAATGCGTAGCTGTTACTTAAACCAGCGTCACCTACCTGGAAGCGTTCAAAAGGTGATATCTGCAAGTCAGGATTATACCTTCCTATGAAACCATATTTTGCAGCAGCCTTTAAAATAAATTGCTTGTTCTTTTCTGCACCCCTTGCCCTTCCAATAGGAACATACCATTCACCATTAAAACGCCATTTATGAAATTCTGGAAGCTTGTATTGGTTTTCTGAACCGTCTGTTATACCTAACAATGAATACGGCAATGTAAACTGGCCGCTAAGCATAAAGTTTGACCCGCCTGTAGGGAATATTGGGTTTGGACCGGCAGAGTTACGAACCAGTGCAATTTTTAAACTGGCCAGTGTGGATTTACCATTACTTAACCCGGCAAAAATATTACTGTAGTTCCGCAGTTTATATTGCTGGAAGTTTATTGTATAAATCAGGTTAAAATAATCATCGGGCCATTTTAACTGTTTACCAAGTGATACATAGATGTTGCTTGTTTTTACATAAGAAGTATCACCGCAGGCCTTGCAATAACCACCATAATAAGGATCGTATGCATTAGCAAACTTTGTAGCAGAAAAACCTACTGTAAAGGAGTTGCGTTTTTTTCCGCCCAGCCATGGTTCAGTAAATGAAGCATTGTATGAGCTGTATGCTTTACCATTACTTTGGAAACGTACACTGAATTTTTGCCCATCGCCTGATGGCAAAGGGTCCCATGTAGATTTTTTTGTAATATTCTTCAAAGAGAAGTTATTAAATGTAACCCCCAGCGTTCCTGTTAAACCAATACCGCCACCAAAACCTGCAGAAAGTTCCAGCTGATCTGCTGATTTTTCTTCAATTTCCCAGTTGATATCTACAGTGCCATTATCTGCATTGGGAACAACATTAGGGTTAATTTTTTCTGCATTTATAAAACCAAGCTGCCCTAATTCACGCTGTGTACGTATAATATCCTGGCGGCTGAATTTTTCACCGGGGATGGTTCTTAGCTCACGGCGGATAACATAATCTTTTGTTTTATCGTTACCGGAAATTGTAATGTTACCATAGGTAGCCTGGGGGCCTTCTGTCATACGAATTTCAAAATCGATAGTGTCATTGTAAACAGAAGTTTCTACCGGGTCAATGCGGAAAAACAAGTAACCGTCATCCATGTAAAGGCTTTGTACATCGCCACCTTCCATTGAAATTTGTTTTCCCAAACGTTTATTCAGCAACTCCAGGTTATATATATCGCCTTTTTTAATGGCCAGTATGGAGTTTAAAATTGAGTCAGAATATTTTGTGTTTCCTCTCCAGTTAATATCACCAAAATAGTACTTATGCCCTTCGTTAACTTTTAAAAATACATTGATGTTCCCTTTAGGGTCATAAACAGTAGTGTCTCCTGAAATTACAGCATCTCGGAAACCCTGGGAGTTCATGTAATCCAGTACTTTCTCTTTGTCTTCATCATATTTCTTTTCACTAAACTTGGCAGAGCTGAACATTTTAAAACGGAAGTAAGGATCAAGTATGTCCCTTGTTTTACTCAATGACAGGAACCCTACATCATGAATATATTCTTTGAAAGTAAGTTTTTTGGCAGTGTCTCCAAATGGGTTGGGCACTGTTACGGGATACAGGGTAAATCTTGTCATTTCCTTTGTACCCTTTAGTTGTTTTTTTAGCTTCTGCTCTGCAATGGTTTCATTACCTGTAAAGTTTACAGAATTGATGCGAACCTTATTTCCTTTTTTTATGAAAAATGTAATTGACTCTGCATTGTTAAGATTTGGCATCATTTCCTCTTTCAAGGTTACATCAGCATTCCTGTAGCCCTTGTCGTAGTAAAACTTGCGGATGGCCTCTAATGCACTCAGCTTCATATTTTCAGTAACCACCCTTTCTTTAACAAGAGATATCTTTCCTTCCAGGTCATCCTTCTCTCCCTTCTTTATTCCTTCAAATTTTAAAGCACCCAGGCGGGGCCTTTCTACAAGTTCAAAATGAATATAAAGATTCCGGTCTTCTAATTTTGTCAAATAAATATCAACTTTAGAAATCAGGCTTTGCTTCCAAAGCTTGGCAATGGCTTTGGCAAAAACATCCGTACCGGGTATCTGTACTTTATCACCAACTGCAATACCAGAAATTGAAATAATCAGGTTTTCATCAAAGGCTTTTGTACCACCCACAGTAATACCTGCAATTGTATATTCTTTTGGAAATTTAGAATTAAAGATCCCCTGCAGTGCCGGGTCAACAGAAATTAATGTATCTGTCTGCTGTGCAACAGCAAATTCACTTAAGCAGATGATGGTAACAATAAAAAAAATCCTTTTGTAAATCAGGCGCATCCAATTAGTTTTTTAGCAGCGGCAAATTAACCCCATTAATTAAAAGTATTTGTTAATCTTGGGTATGCCAGCTTACACTTATATCAATTTTTTATTTCAACTTTTAATTGCTCGCTGGTCTTGCCAAAACGCCGTTCCCGGCTTTGATAATCCAAAATAGCTTCATATAAATTTTCCTTGCGGAAATCGGGCCATAATGTATTGGTAAAGTACAGTTCACTATACGCAAGCTGGTAAAGCAAAAAGTTACTTATACGGTATTCGCCGCTTGTTCTTACCATTAGTTCCGGGTCAGGAAAATTACGGGTGGTAAGATATTGCTGTATCAGCTGCTGGTCAATATCATCCGGCTGCAGTTTTCCAGCTTTAACATCACCGGCAATTCTTTTAATGGCGTCATTAATTTCCCAGCGGCTGCTATAACTTAATGCCATAATAAGATTAAGGCCTGAATTACCACTTGTTTCATTAATGGCTTCGTTCAATTCCTGTTGTGCCGCAGCTGGCAGCATACCTGTATCTCCAATAACGTGAAGTTTAATATTGTTTTTGTTCAAAGTAGGTACCTCCTTACGGATGGTGTCAATCAGCAATTCCATTAGGCCTGTAACTTCATAAGCGGGCCTGTCCCAGTTTTCAGTACTAAAAGCATAAAGTGTAAGGTATTGAATACCGAGTTCTGCCGCACCTTCTACAATATTCCGTACGCTTTCCACTCCATTCAGGTGGCCAAAAAGGCGGTCTTCCCCTTTTTCTTTTGCCCAACGGCCATTGCCATCCATAATTATGGCAATATGCTTTGGCAACTGATGCAGGTTTATTTTATCCTTCAGGCTCATAAATTACTTAAAACTATTAGCCGGGCAATGCCCGGCTTTTGGCGGGCAAAAGTAGTAAAATTTAGCCGGAATAAGCATTTCAGCGTTCTCAAAACATTGCACAGGCCTGTGTCTTAAGAAAGCAGGAGTAATCCATGGTAAAAGAATGACAAACATCAGTAAATTTTAAAACCTATATCATACATATTCAAATGGTTGCAATAGACCTTTAAAACAATAAGTTCTTTAAAGGATATTACAGCAATAGCTTACATAAATAATGGGTTGTTACCATCTGCAAAAGTTCATATTGCATTTGTGATAAACAGTGTTTAAATTTATTAGGCTCTTTGATGTAATACCTGAATTTTCTCACACTTAAAATTATCTTGCTATGGTTACTTTAGATTCTGCACAGCATGTTAATGAATGCACCTCCTGGAGGGAGCAGTTGCGTTCATTTAAAACAGAAATGGCCCAGTTGGGCGAACAACTCCAGCAATCCGCCTCCCACCAGCACAACAAAGAAATACTTACAAGCGTAGAACATTTTCAAAACCAGTTTTACATTCAGCAAATCAACATTCACGACTTAAAACAGGCTGTTAAACTGCACGAAAGAAAATTGCAGCTTGAAATGGCAGGTACCCCAGATGGAAATATTTCAGAAGATTCCATTCAAAAACACGAGGAACTTTTTGGAGAATACCAAAGCCTTACCAGTACATTACAGGAATTAAAAGATGACTTCAGGAATTTTTTATCCAACGCCTGATTAAAATTAATTTATGAAAAAGCTGCCCTGTGGCAGCGCCATAACAACCACTTACTTTTAGTAAGCTGATTATTTATTTACTTAAAACGATTCGTTATGCCAGATTTTGATACCGCTCATGTTAAAAATATCGTCTTGCTCGGCCATGCCGGTTCCGGTAAGACATCATTAGCGGAATGCATGCTGTATGAAGCAGGCCTTATTTCACGCCGCGGCAACGTGGCTGAAAAAAACACCACCGGCGACTATCATGAATTGGAAAAAGAAAGAGGTAATACCATTTTCTCAAAACTGATGCACACCAAATGGCAGGGCTATAAAATCAATATTATTGATACGCCCGGTTATGATGATTTTTCGGGTGAAGTAATAAGTGCATTACGTGTGGCAGATACCGGGGTAATGCTGTTAAATGCCGTTAATGGCGTGGAAGTGGGTACTGATATTATTTGGGAATACACAGAACAGTTTAAAACCCCCATGCTGCTTGCTGTAAATAAACTGGATGATGACACCGCAGATTTTGATAAAACAGTTGCCCAGGCAAAAGCCCATTTTGGCGGTAAAATAACTGTTGTTCAATATCCGCTGCAAACAGGCAAGGGTTTTAATACAATAATTGATGTGCTTAAAATGACCATGTATCAATTTGATGCAGGTGGTGGCAAGCCTAAAAAACTGCCTATTCCGGACGGTGAAAAGGAAAAGGCAGATGAACTGCACCGCCAGTTGGTGGAAGCTGTAGCTGTAAATGATGAAACACTGATGGACCATTATCTTGATAAGGGAGAACTGGATGAAGATGAAATGAAAGCAGGACTGCATAAATCATTAATTAATCATGACATTTTCCCAGTGTTTTGTGTAAGCGCCGAAAGAGATATGGGTAGTGGGCGTATAATGGGATTTATAGATAATGTATGCCCAAGCGCTAATGAAATGCCTGCGCAAAAAACAAAAGCAGGAGAATTATTACCCTGCGATGCATCCGGACCGGGATGTGTATTTATTTACAAAACCGTTAGCGAACCTCATGTGGGTGAGCTATCCTTCTTTAAAGTGTACAGTGGTACCATTAAAGCAGGAATGGAGCTGGTGAATGAAAGTACCAATGTGTATGAAAAGTTTACCCAGTTATTTGTAATGGAAGGGAACAAACGCATACCGGTAAATGAACTTACTGCAGGTGATATTGGTGCCACATTAAAACTAAAAAACACTCATGTAAACAACACCCTGCACGAAAAAGGCAAAAACCTGGAATTGATGCCTATTGAATTTCCGGCATCAAACCTTACTATGGCCATAGAAACCACTCAAAAGGGTGAAGAAGAAAAACTGGCAGCAGCTTTACATGAAATTAAAAATGAAGATGCCACCTTACACGTGGAAGTTTCACCAGAGCTAAAACAAACACTAATACATTGCCAGGGTGATATGCACCTTGCTGTTATTAAATGGAAAATAGAACACCTGCAAAAAATAGAGGTAAAATTTGTACGCCCTAAAATTGCATACAGGGAAACAATACGCCGTGCTGCTGACAGCATGTACCGTCACAAAAAACAAAGCGGCGGTGCCGGCCAGTTTGGTGAAGTACATTTACGTATTGAACCCTGGTTTGAAAACATGCCCGACCCGAAAGATTTAAACGTAAGAGCAAGGGAACAGTATGACCTTACATGGGGAGGTAAACTTGTTTATTATAACTGCATTGTTGGCGGCGCTATTGACCAGCGCTTCCTTCCATCCATTTTAAAAGGGGTGATGGAAAAAATGCAGGAAGGCCCGTTGACCGGTTCGTTTGTACGTGATGTACGTGTTTGTGTGTATGATGGAAAAATGCACCCGGTTGACAGCAATGATATCTCTTTCAAAATTGCCGGGCTACAGGCATTCAGGCAAGCCTTTCAACAGGCAGACCCTCAAATACTGGAACCGGTTTATCATTTAGAGGTATTGTGTCCTGAAGAAGTAACCGGCGGTGTAATAAGCGATTTGCAAACCCGCCGTGCTGTAATGGAAGGCATGGATACAGAAGGTCATTTTACAAAAGTAATTGCACGGGTGCCGTTGGCCGAAATGCATGGCTACAGCAGCAACCTGCGTTCCTTTACACACGGGCGTGCAAAATTCCGTATGAGTTTTGCTGATTACGAGCCTGTATCATATGATGTACAGCGCAAACTTGCAGAAGATTACAGTAAAACCGAAAAAGAAGAACTTGTGGCGTGATGAACTGCAATTGCCGGTTAATAAAAAAGGCATCGCTTTGCGATGCCTTTTTTTATTATTAAACCCCACCTCCAAAACTTATTACCAGTTGCCCGTGCAGCTCATACATTTCAAATTCATAAACGGCGCCCTGTTCATAACCTACTCTTATTTTTTCAATCCAGTTATTACCATCATCCTTTAGTATTTTAATTTCTTTCTCACCTTCACCGGGTTGCGTCATTTTTATTTTCTTACTTGCAGAGGGATAAACATCTGAAGCGCCGAATACATCCTTAAACTCAGGTATGAGCCTTATTAAAATAAACCCCTGCTGCAATGTAAATCCCGGAATAAAATAGGTATTGTACCCGGATTCGTAAAAATGTGCTTCATGATATTCACATCCGTTTTTATACAGCTGCTTTTTATAGCGGCTGTGCATTTCTTCATCTTCTTTACCCGTAGTAACTAAAACCGGTGCGCCTGCTGGTACAGTTATTTGTGCAAAATACTCCTGCATTGTTTTTATATCGCTTTTGGGTGGTATCATCTCAAACAGGTAAATTCCCACCACATAACCCTTTTGTCCTTTGTATTCCACCAGGTTCCAGTAACCAGTCATTCCTTCATTAATAACTGTTACTGTATCGTTAACCGGGTTAACCAGGGTTAGCCTTTCGCCATAGGGAATCTTGGTAATTACTGTTGATTGCGCCCCCGGCTTATCCCGCATGCTAAGGCCTGGCTTATAAGCATTGTAAACAATTTTTGACTGTGCGGCTGCAACTGCAATTGTTATTACTGCAATAATGGTAAGGTGTAGTTTTTTCATTACTGAAAATTATTAATAAATGTATAAAGTAAAAAGCCCCGGGTTTTACTCCAGGGCCTTTGTACACATCCGAACTAACAGTCTTTATTGTTTAATAACTTTTCCTTTATAAGTAACACCGTTAACCAAAAGCTGGTACAGGTAAATACCTGCAGGAGCATTAGTAAGGTTAAACTGGCTGGTGTTTTTAAAGCTGCCTACTTTTGAACCCATAACATTGTACACAGAAATATCATCCGCCTTTACAAGCACACCGCTTACCATACAGTTGAAAATACCGGATGATGGGTTTGGAAATATTACCGGTGCTGGTGTTACTAAAACTTCAGTATTTGTGGCGACGCTTTCTTCCCCGGAGTTTTTTTTTGACGCCTCCACCCTTTGGGCATACCAAAGCAGGTTACTTATATTTTCAAACTGAAGATTATATTGATTCATATAAGTGGCCTGCCAAAAATTACCTGCCGCGGTTGCAGGAATATTGATATAATACAATGATGAATCGGAAGGGCTGGCCAGTTTAAGCTGCACAGCTTTTCCGTTATTGTCTTTTATACCAAAACTATTGCTGATTGCATCAACAGAAGCGTACTTGCCATTAGAGTAGTTAGCAACAGAAAAATAAATTTTATCTAACCCCTGGGGAATATAAAAATAACCCGGCAGGCTGCTTAAATCGCTGCGGTAGTTTTCTGTTTTGTTGCCCAAAAATGCACCGCTTTTATAAAAATAATTACCATTGGTGGTAATACTTATTGTAGCAGCGGTTTTATATTTTGATATAACGGTGAGCATATAATTGCCAGCAGCAGGGATTGTGACTGTTACTGAGCCATTGCCATTGGGGTAATTCACACTAAAATCTTTTATAACCTGCAAAGCCTTATCTGTTGATTCTACCAGGAAATTTATGTAGCCTTTTCCTGCCATATCAAACTTAGATGTATAATCAATAATGAACTTACCAGCTGCAGGTGCAATAATGTTAAATGAAGTTTTATTGTAGTAATCCAGCCCGTTGGTATATGCCAGCTGCATATTTATTTTTGGCAACGGCGCAAGTAAAGCCGCTTTAAATGATTGCTTCACCTCTTCTGCATTTTTGAATGTAAACTGATTCAGGCGGCTGCTGTATTTATTGATATCGTTTTTAAAATTATTCTCTATTTCCGCATCAGTAATTAAGGGCAATGCACCATTTAAGTAGGCAGTACCATTAACAACATTATATTTTGCATAAAACTCACTGGTGTTACCATATTTAGCAACTGTTACAGCAATAATATAGTAGCTGTTTACTAACTGCATCCGGTTTGTTTTGGCAAGATAAATGCACAGTGCTGCATCTCTATCTTCCTTAGCAGTTTTATTTACATCATCGGCATCCATGTCAAAATACAAAGCCATATAATGCATGTAAGCTTTCAGCTCTCTCATTCTTTGTTTTACAACTGGTGCGTCATTTTGCGTTTGCCTGTCGGCAGTAGCAAGTAATTTGAAATATAACTCCAGTTTGTATTTATTCAACCGGGTGTCTTTACTGCCCCACATTTGCATCATTTGATAAACAGTTGCAGACGCATTGCCGAACATGTTATCGCAAAATTCTTGTAATGTTTTGTCTACACTGGTGCCATCTTTTAAGTTGGCGTTTGCAGCAAGCAGGTAAGGAAGGCTGCCAAATTTAGAGGGAGAGGCTTCCCAAATAATTCCCTGGCTTTTTTTGTCTTTTGCTATTTGCAAAGTATTCTTCAAATCATCCCAATAAAAAGCCGGTGTTTCACCGCTCCAGGAAGAAAGGTTCAGGTAAAGGTATTCAGATACATTGCTGTAACGGCTGTACCACCTGTTACGAAGCCCGTTAGTGCTGCTTTCCATTTGGTAAACGGTGGGTATCAACTGTACATCAATATTTTTATTGATTGCAATATTTGCAGAAGGTACATCTGCATGACCTGAGTAAGCATAAACCTGGAAATGTTTATTGGGATATTTTGATAATATTTTTTCTGCGGTAGAATTTGCAATGGCAAAATGCTGATCACTTTCTGAAGGATAGTCTGTTGCAGCACACAAATCATTGTCTTTGGAATTACCGAAATGTGCTGCATCGGGAACTTCCAATCCTATATAATCATAAGCATAATTCAGGTTACGGTATGTATCTACGTACAGCGAAGTGTTTGATAAAATATTATTTCTTGTAGTTGTATGCTTTTTTTCAATGGCATCTGCCCATAGTTGTTTTGCAGCATCATTTTTATAATCGGGTACCGATTGTGTTGTAGCAATTCTGCTGCCATTGTAATTTGCCACATAACAGGGGTTTCTCTGCAGTGCTGTAAAATAATCTCCCCGCATTAGGTCATCCCGGTGGCCGGTAAAGCGTTTTGAACCAAGCATACCGTTACGGCGTTGATACAACGCCCAGTTGTGGCCGTTTTCACCAAAATAGGCATCCCAGTAATAAGCGTTGGTGTTATCCATTATCCAACGATTATGACCCCCGCTTATAAACCAGGTTTTATACTGATAGGCGCAAGTATATAAAGTGTCTGTTTTTTTCCAGGCAGAGGTAAGTACAGGCGTTACCTCCCAAATACTTCCAGGTTGATAAAAACGAAAACCAAGATTATTTAAATACTGGTAAACTCCAAAGTGAAGTCCATTGTCTTCCGGGGCTGCAAATTTTATATATGTCATTCCATCTCCTGTTACACGGCATGACTGGTTATCTGTAATACTGTTATCGTAACTGAGAACAATGCCATTACCCGGCATTACACTATATGATTGTGTGGTAAACTGGCTTCCTGGTATTGCTTTTTGCAATAAAGAAGCTATATCCTCCGCTGTTGCCTTCAGCAGTTTTGAAGACAGGGCAGGATAATACACAGTTTGAGCTTTTGTATTTATGCAAATACAAAAAACCATTACTGCACTTAAAATGCAGTTGCGAATGAAGGCCATAGTTTACAGATTGTTCGGATGAAAAAACTATGGTTCCATCACAGAAATAAGAGGATTCGTGCTTTTGTTATTCTCTGGTAAGGAAAACTGAAGATGATGGGTAAGACATCACCTATTTATTTGGAGGAAGCATAAAGATAGAAAACTTTATTAAAGAACAAAAAAAAGCCCTCATTTTTTGGAGGCATTTTATAAAAAAATATTCAACTAATTGGTACTTGGGCAACGATAACTGCTGATATTAAAAGAGATACCGATTTCAGCAAATATATATTGGTCCTTTTGCTTGCTCCAGCCTCTTTGCCTTCCTTCCACACCTATTACATTGTTAGGGCTTATTTCATAAGAACGATCTTGTAATAATCTTGCAACAGTAGGGTCGCCATTAGGTTGTGTTCCAAACCTGCCTGCTCCTATATAAGTAGTACTTACATCATCTAAATAGTCTGTAGTAGTAAAGCGTTGTGCCACTTCAAACGAAAGGTTCATTTTTTCACTGATATTATATTTAACACCTGCACCTAATGGAAAACAAAACGCCATTGTACCATATGGTTTTCTGCCATTGTACCCTATTGCTTGTCCTTCAGTACCCAAATGCCTCAAATATTCTTTCTGTCCATCCAAATATGCATAAGGGTCGTAGGTAAAAACCCCTGCGCCAATAGTTACATAAGGAGTAAAGGGAAAATTAGGATCTCCGGGCACAAAGCGGAAGAAATTAAAATCTCCCTGCAAAGCAACTTCCCAAATATTGCTATTGAAACTAAGGTTTCTTAATTTTTGATAATCATTTTTACTATACACATCGCTATAACCCAATTGTGCATAGTGTGCACCAATTCTTAAACCTACATAATTGCCAAACTGTTTCCGAAAAAAAATACCGAGGGCTGGTTTGGGCCTGTTAAGTGCTGCACGTGTATTTAAATCGCCAAAATAATGCGCCGCTCCGGCACTAATTCCAAACTCTCCTTGCTGTACATAATCGTATCGCATGGAAAATCGTTGTGCGAAAGCTGTACTGGTAAAAGCTATACTTATAAATAGAATGGTAAGGACTCTCCTGTTCATGTATGCAAAATAAGAATTGTTTTGTTAAAACGAACAAAGAGGGCAGTTGTGATGTGGCAATTGTTAAATTTATTGCCGTTGTTTTTCAACCCGCAGTCCGGCGCTCATAACCCCGGTTAAAGGATTGTCCCGCATTATTTGGCTGATGCTGTAATTATAAATACCTGGTTTTTTAAATGGCAATACAATTAGCTGGCGCAACTCCCAAATATCATCCATGCCGCTACCCATCCAGCCCCCTGCATCCGTTCCTAACTCCATGTTAATTTTGCTGTAGTGCATGGAATCGCCAGGAGCCTGTAAGCCGAAATTTAGCCAGATATTACTGTATCGGTAAGCATCCGTATGCCGTAATACTATATAACTGTTATAGGCCGATGTGGTGTCTTTAATTTCAAAGCTGCCCTTTATAGCAAAATTTTCATTCCAGTTGTACCCGGGTATGGTGGTACTTTTTTCAAACACGTTCGTCTTTACACATGAAAACAAAAGCCCGCTGCAAATAATCAATAGTATAATATAGTGTTTACTACGGCCCATAATTTTTTCACTTTGTTATAAAACATTCAATACCTGTTCTTTTGCTTTTTCCAGTTCATCTTTCATTTTCACCACACATTTTTGAATGTCAGCATCGTAGGCCTTGCTGCCTGTGGTATTAATTTCCCTTCCAATTTCCTGCAAAATAAAAGACAGTTTTTTCCCTTTGCTCTCTTCCGCTTCGTTTAATATGGAAGCAAAATATTCGCAATGCTGCCGCAGGCGTATCTGCTCTTCATGAATATCAATTTTCTCCATGTAATAAATGAGCTCCTGTTCCATACGGTTGTTGTCAATATTTTCTCTTCCTACATTTTTGTCAAGCAACTGGTTTATTTCCTCCACAATTCTTTTTTTACGGTTAGGCTCCAGTTTTAAAATAGCTTCTTCCTGGTCTTTAATATTGGCAATACGTGTTAAAAGATCTTTTTCCAAAATGCTGCCTTCGTCAATTCTATGCTTATTTAACTGTTCCAGCGCCTGTGTAAGCACTGCTTTAAAGTCAGCAAAATCATTTTCATTTAAAACATCGGTTGTTGGTGTAACCACTTCCGGAAGACGCAGCAATGCACTTAAAACAGAATTGGTATCAATACTTAGTTCTCCTGCCAGCACTTCAATTTGCCTGTAGTAGGCTTTAATTAAATCGGTATTTATGTTTACAGGCTTTGAAGCACCGTTTTGTTTAATAGTAATGAGGCAATCGATTGTTCCCCTCATTAATTGTTCTTGTATGATATTACGGATCTCAAATTCGTACGGCCTTAGCAATGGTGGCAATTTCAGTTGCAGTTCAAGCTGCTTACCGTTCAGCGCTTTTACTTCAACTAAAAAAGTTTTATCATTAACTGTTTGCTCTGCTTTTCCAAAACCCGTCATTGATTTAAGCATACACCATTTTTTTTTGCAAGATAAGCATTATTAATGCATGTGTAAGTATGCTTGTGATGTACCCCGTGACCGAATTACTAAAGCAATAAAAAGTGAAGTGATTTAATAAAGCAAAAAGAAGAGAGCTTAAAAATAATAAAGCCCGACTTTTTTGTCAGGCTTTGTTATATAGATGGGTTAGTAAGTACCGGGAAATAAATTCCCGACACAATATTAAAAAGAATTTTTACTAACATAAAATTATTTCCAAAAAATTTTATTAACATTTTAAATACTACTGTGGATAAGGAACATCGTTTTTTACACGTTGCAAAAATGCTTTTACATCCTGCTTTCATGTTTTTACCTTTTGAATTTTTTAGTGAAGAAAAAAATCAGACCGCTGAAACCATTGATTTTACTGGTATTTCAGGAGTAGCGTTAAAATAAAGCGCTATTGATTTTTTGTTTTCTTAATTGCGAACAACTAAACAAAAAGAGTTTTTTAACCGTAACATCTCTTGCCTTTTCACTGAAAAAAAATTTCTCTCCCGTAAGGTGGCACACCCGATAAACTACTAATAACCGCAATGCCATTACCTTTGCCGGAAATATTATTGCTATGAAATTTCCTTCGCCAGTTGCTGTTACATGGATAGCTGAGTTTATTAATGCCCGGTTAACAGGCAACAGTAATGCACAGGCAACAGGTATAAATGAAATACACAAAGTTGAGAATGGTGATCTTGTTTTTGTTGATCATCCAAAATATTACAGCAAGTGTATTAACAGTGCTGCAAGCTTTATCATTATAAATAAAGAAGCAGCTGTACCAGAGGGAAAAGCATTACTTATCGTTGACAACCCATTTGAAGCGTACTGTAAAATCGTAAACCATTTCCGTCCTTTTTCACCAGCTTTAAAAAGCATCAGTGACAGTGCAGTAATAGGCGAAAACAGTTTTGTTTACCCTGGTGCATTTATTGGCAACAATGTTACAATTGGCAAAAACTGCATTATTCATCCCAATGTATCTATTGGTGATTTTTGTGTACTGGGGGATAATGTGGTGATACAAAGCAACACAGTTATTGGCAGCAGCGCTTTTTATTACAATGGGAAAAAAGACCGGGAAGTTTGGTATAAAAAAATGCCCGACTGCGGCAGGGTGGTTATAGAAGACGATGTGGAAATTGGCGCCGGTTGCACTATTGACCGTGGTGTAAGTCATGACACTGTACTTGGCAGGGGAACAAAATTTGATAACCTGATTCATATTGGGCATGATACAGTTATTGGGAAAAACTGTTTGTTTGCAGCCAATGTTATTGTTGGCGGCTGCACCACCATTAAAGATGGCGTGACTATATGGGGTGGGTGCATTATAAACAAAACACTTACGATTGGAGCGAACGCCACCTTGCTGGCCCGTACAGGTGTTGGGGGAGATTTAGAAGGAGGCAAAACATATTGGGGGGCTCCAGCAAAAGAAGCCGGCACTGCACAACGTGAGCTTGTCTGGATTTCTCGGATTGCTGAATTGTGGGACAAAGTGATACGCTTAGAGGGAAAAAAGTAACACTCAGAAATTATTTCTTTGATGAAGTCAGCTGGTTACATACTTCATTCACCGTATCCTCAATTCTGCTATATTCAAATTCAGGTAAAAAATGTTTCAGCTTGCTATTGTCAAAATTTACTTTAGCCAAAGCTGTTTTGGCAGTTTCTTTTGTAACCAGCGGTTCTTTTTTTGTAAACCAGCTTTTAGCTGCTTCCAGGCGCCAAACTATTTTTGCAATAAAAGGGGTAACTTTTTTATAAGGAGGTTTTTTCCCAAATGCCTTCGCCATCATTTCAAATACTTCTTTGTAACTCCTGTTTTCTGCACTGATGATAAACCGCTGCCCGGTTATATTACTGTCCATCAAAAGCATCATCGCTTTTGCTAAATCTCTCACGTCAACAAATCCCGTTGTACCATCAGCATACCAGGGAAATTCATTGTAAACAGACTGAAATAATTTTGTGCTCCCTTCATTCCAGTTACCAGCACCCAGTATAATTGTTGGATTTACCATTACTGCTTCCAGTCCCTCCGCAAAACCACGCCACACTTCCATTTCTGCCAAATATTTACTTTGGCCATATGCACTGTTACTGGTTTCTTCAGTCCAGTTCATCAATTCAGTTATAGGTTGCTGTTCACGTATTCTTCCCAATGCCGCAACAGAACTTACATAAACCATTTTCTTTACTCCGGCATCCAGCGCTGCATTTACCACATTGGCAGTGCCTTCAATATTTATTTTAAACATTTCCTGCTTGTGGCGTGGATTAAAAGTTACCACAGCTGCGCAATGATATACCTGCTCAATGCCACACATCACCTCCCGGAGTGTTACAATATCCAGTATGTTGCATTGCATTTGTTCAAGACCGGAAGATTTAAAATCGGCTAACGGGGTTTTATTATAAATGGCACGAACATTTTTACCAGATGCAAGCAGCTGTTTTATCAGTTCATTGCCAACCAACCCGGCGCCGCCTGTAACTAAAATCATGAAGGAAAATTATTGAAAAGCAAGTTATGCGTTATAATTATAAAAACCTTTGCCGCTTTTTTTACCCAGCTCCCCCTTTGTAACCTTTTCTTTTTGCAAAGCTGATGGTTTAAAACGTTCTTCTTTACCAAAAGCCTCATACACACTTTGTGATACTGCCAGGTTTACATCCATGCCAATTAAATCCATTAATTTAAATGGCCCCATTTTAAAGCCCGTTGCTTCCATAACAGCATCTACGTTTTCAATGGATGCTTTTCCTTCTTCCACCAGTTTCATTGCTTCTAAATAATAATGGCGTGCCACCCGGTTTACAATAAAGCCAGGCGCATCTTTACACAATACGGGTACTTTACCCAGTTGCTTACACAATGCCGTTATCCTGCCTGCAGTTTCATCACTGGTTTGTTGTCCTTTTACCACTTCTACCAGCTTCATTATAGTGGCAGGATTAAAAAAGTGCATGCCTGCCACCCGCTGTGGTTGCTGTACGTTCTTTTGTATATCGCTTATGGAAAGAGAAGAAGTGTTGCTTGCAAAAATTACTTCGCTGTGATTAATTTCAGCCAACTGATTGAAGATAGCCACCTTTACTTCGGTCTTTTCTACAATGGCTTCAATGATTATATCTGCAATACAATCGTTGGTGTCATTAATAAATTTTATGCGGTTGCTTACTGCATTCATTTCTTCTGCAGTAATTTTTTGTTTGTCAACCAGGCTTTGTAAATTTTTATTAATGGCTGTCTTTGCTTTATTTAATACTTCGGTATTAATATCAAACAGCAATGTATAAAAACCATTTTGTGCACAGGTTTGTGCAATGCCGCTGCCCATGGTGCCGGCACCGATAACGCAAATAGTATTTATTGGTGATTGCATTATTAAAGATGAATAAAGAAATATTGCATAAGTGTGCGACGCCAATGAAGCTGAACAACATTACAGCTGCCGGTCGCCAAAAAAGAATTACACTGCACTTGTAAACTGTTTCAAAAACCGTACATCGTTTTCACTGAACAAACGAAGGTCTTTAATCTGGTATTTCAGCATAGTAATCCGTTCTATACCCATACCAAATGCAAAGCCGGTGTATTTGTTGCTATCGATGCCGCAATTTTCCAGCACATTGGGATGC
>JBGAHV010000056.1:0-28503 GCA_044225995.1 Ferruginibacter sp.
GATCAAAGCTATGCTTTTCAAAGTTTGGCAGTGAATATGCGTGGCTATAAGCAAAATATTGCCAACGGTAATAATGCTGTTGTTATAAACAGTGAATTCAGATTTCCTGTTTTAACCACTCTTTTGAAGCGTACTATTAACAATGCTTTTTTAAGAAATTTCCAGGTGATACAGTTTACTGATTTTGGTACAGCATGGAATGGCCAGTACAATAAGCTCTCCCGCCCTTCACTTTCATATGGTGGGTTGAATCAAAATAACCCCGTACTTGTTTCTGTTAAAGCGGGCGGCATTGGGCCTTTTGCAGGTGGTTATGGTTTTGGTGCCCGCAGTACTTTACTTGGTTATTTTCTTAAATTAGATGCAGCTTGGACCATGAATGGGTTCTTTAAAGGAAAGCCTCAACTATATTTTGCAATGGGACTTGACTTTTAAAAATAATTGATTTTTATGCAGATGCCCGGTTAACAGCACCGGGCATTTTTTTTTATTAGCAACCAAAGCAACCAGAAAAATGCAAAAAGCATAATAGTTATTCCCCAGGTACGTTCATGCTGCAATGGAAACATAAAACGATGCACTACCTGGTAAAGTAATCCTTTCGGGTTACTGATAATATCCCAGCTGTTCCATCTGAGAAAACGGCCCAGGTAAACTCCAAAAGAGCCTAAAAAAAGTACCGCCGCAATAATCAAGTTAACTATTGCATTGCTGAATCTCTTTTGCAAATACACTTCCAGCCTTAATAATGACACATATGCCATTACCAGCCCCGTAACAGCTGCAGAAAAAAGTAAAACAGCATCGAACCAAACTGGTACTGTTGTTTTTGCGGGTAAGTGAATAATATCTGTTACTACATAAAGTGCATTGGGAAATAAAAGTTGCCATACGCATAAAACAATTAGCTGTTTAATTAAATGAGCTTTATGCAAACTATTAAAAAGCCGGCTGATAAATAAAGGTAACCAGGCAAGGAACAGGTTCCATATTAAAAAGAAAAAAAGATATTGTCCTGAATAAAAAAAGCGCACGACTATCATACTGCCTGCAAATACAAGCATAAGAAAAAGTAGTCTTTCAAAAGTCAGTTCAATTTTCATTAAAAGGTTTTTACTAAGCTGATTATTTTAGGAATAAAAATGATGCAGCCACAAACAACACTGGTTACCGCAGTAACGAGTACGGCACTGGCTGCAATATCTTTCACCTGTTTTATGCCGGGGTGAATACCCGGCTGAACAATATTACACAGCTTTTCAACCGCTGTATTGAACATTTCTGCAGTAACAACTGCAGCTGTACAAATTATAACAACCAGCCACTCTGAATTGCTTATTCCCAAACCAATACCTGCTGCTGCCGCAGCAATAGCGGCAACAACATGTATCCGGAAGTTGATTTCAGATATGAGGCAAATTTTTACACCATTAAAGGCAGCGGGGAAGGCTTTTAAAAAAGATTTCATCGCCTGCTTGTTTTCTCTGCAACCCACTTCCACCAAAAAGCCGTGCAGGTTGCGTAAATAAATATTTCATACATCGCATCCGAAACCGAATGTGCATGCCTGTTTACAGCCATTACCACCGGCACCATAAACACCATGGCCAGCAGTGTAACAAAGAATCCTAAAGGATGAACCGGTATATAGAACCATCTTGTCCGCCTGAACCAATTTTGTTGCATGAGTTTATTTTTTAAGTGATGAAATAGTTTTTCCCTTACCAATTTTTTGTTCAACATAAGCATCAGCCGCATTCCACGAAAGCCAGGTATATTGTTGCTGTTGCTCTATAAAGTTTTGTTTGCGCAGCTCAAAAAGTTCACGGGGTGTTAATGCGCTGCGGTATAAATAGTTTCCTTCATCAGAAATTGATGGTTGCGGCTTATCAAGTACATCTCCGTTAGCTTCCAGTAATGGCAATGCTTTATCGCTCAGGGTCAGCAAAAATTTTACATCCACCGGCACAGTGTTTTTCCTTGCCAGGTTATAAGCAGCCATTGTCTCGTCCCAGTGTATACAGGAAGCTGCCACCAAAAGCACCACTCCAAACCAGCCATTTACACGCAGTAAATAGTAAGCAGTTTTTTTCTGGCTGATTTTAATAAAAACAGTAACCAATCCAAACAGCACCATTAAAAGAAAAAACAAGAGCCCGATACGTTTATAGGCAAGGCCAAGATGCTGGATGTAATAAGAATCTCTAAGTAAAACGGAAACCACCAGTATTGCATTCTGTATTATCCATCCATATGCACCATAACGTAACCATTTATTTTTTTTATAGAAATTCAAATTCCCCCTGAAGAAAAACAATACCACGGCAACAGCGAGTATAATAGAAAATATAAGCAGGCCAGCTCCCTCATGAACCATGTTTTTAAGATTCACATCGGGGCTGTAGTTAAACCCAAACCATACATAAGTAATATCGATGGCATTGATTACAAGCAGTAACATATTAAGTAATGCCAGGCTGATTATTCCCACTGTGTTTTCATTACCTAAAGCCATTATACCATTTGCAAAACGTCCCATGAAAACAGTGAGCAGATCATACAAAGCGCTTGCTTTCCATGCTTTTAAATTATTTTTTTTCCGGTATAGTTCATTTTTTTGCTTTTGATCTTTTTCTGAGAACCCATTGTATGTTGCCCTTAGCAACAACCCGCCTGTTACAACAAGACCGAACAATAAAAAAGTAAACCGTTCCCATTCAAACCAGCTGAATAATTTTGTAACAAATGTTTGCATTGCCAGGCCAACATCGTTAACAGCTGTTTGAAAAACTGCATTCGCAGTACAATACACAACAAAAAATACCGAAGCCAGAATTACAGGAATAATCAGGAAACGCATTGCCCTGCGCAGGCTTGCAAACCGGATATTTCTTTTTTTAAGTTGACCTGCGCTATCTAAAAAAGAAAAGATAAGCAGCACATAGTTACTTACAGCAGAAGCTGCAGCATACCAAACCGAGCGGTGTACATATTGAATAAACACCACTAAAAGAAGCAGGGTAATACTAAAAGCTATTTTACTTAGCACAGTATTATGAATAACCACAGTGCACAAAGCAATTAAATGAGCCATAAGCAGCCACTTCATTTGCGGTTTGGTAAAGGCAGCAGGGTACAAATAAAAAACGGAGCCTAAAATAAAGGCATCAAAGAATATTGCATTCAGGGCCAGTTTTTCGTGCCAGAAAACAACTGTAAAAAGTACAGCACCGGCAAAAACAAAGAGCATTTTTAACAGAGCATAATTTATCCGCATAAAATTTATTTTTTGTTCACTTATTACTTTAACCCAGCATTAATTCTATCAATCAAACCGTTCGTTGGTTGATTAAGAATTTCAAACCATTTCCAGTCTTTAATCTGAATACTGCACTTACCTCTTTTATACGCCTTAACAAATCTGCTCCAGTATTCTGGCATGGTGGCAAATCCATAAATAACAGTTGCCATCACCGGAAAAGAAATATGACTATTACCCAGCATAAAGCATTGCAGGCATACTTCTCCTTCGTCGGTAGTGTCGTATTGCAGCAGTATGTGTTTAATATCATGTTTTGCATAATAAGGGAGTAATTGCAATTTTCTTTGTTTTAAAAAAAACATTAAATCGTTACCAAGGCTGCCATCAGGCATTTGTAATAACTCAGTTTCTGTATACGGAAATCGGGTTGACCTGCGTATTAACCGGAGCAAGGGCAAAGCCATATTGTGCGTTAAACAGACCAATATTGCAGACCTTATTTTTACAATTATTTTATACAGTGGTGTCATATTTTTTAAATTGATTCCTGAAAATTGTTACAGCAGTGATTGCTGAAAAGACGATGCTTGCACCCACCGCATAACTGGCTTCTTTAAAATCTTTACTAAAAGCAGTAATAAAAAACCCTGCACCTGTTAAGGCACTGCATACAGCAGTTAGCACCACTACTTTAAATAAACTCAAACCTTTACTGCCTGCCAGTTGTGCCACAGTGGTTACAACCCAAACAATACTCACCAGCGGAATGCTGAATAAAAATGAAAATACCATGGAGAGACTAAAGGTTTCATTGCCAAATTCTTGACTGGACATAGCGCTTAAACATATCCCGCTAATCACACCGTTTATAAACGATGCCAGCAGCCATATACCAAAAAAAACAAAAAGCGTAGTAATGTATTTCATCATTAAAAAGTACTTTGAATTTCAAAGTATAGTTACAAAAAAAATTATTTCACAGAGCCAATCATTTTTTCCAAAGCGCTTAGGTGTGCTTTAAATGCTTTTTCACCGGTTTTGGTTACTGAGTATGTGGTGTTAGTTTTACGGCCAACAAAACCCTTCTGAATTTTTACATAACCGCTTTCCTCCAATGTTTTTAAATGGCTGGCAAGGTTTCCGTCTGTTATTTGCAGTAACTCTTTCAATTCATTAAAGTTTATTTCCGTATTTACCATCAGGGCGCTCATTATTCCCAGGCGTATACGGCTGTCAAAAATTTTATTTAAGTTTTCAATTAAACTCATTATTTAAAAATCGGGGGTAAATAACACCTTTTATTTTCGTTCATACTTGTTCCACATTACTGCACCGTAAACAATATGCAGCACTCCAAATCCCATTGTCCAGAAATGCAGTCCATACCCGGTAAACCATAAATTAATAATACCGAGTAATAACATACCATATCCAAGGTATTTTATTTCTCCAAGGGTATATTTACTTCCATTAATTAATGCAAGGCCGTAAAAAATTAAACACCCAGGAGCCACTAAATCATACTCCCCCATTTGCATCATGCGTAAAAGAAATATAGCGCCTGCGGCTAAAGGTACAATCGTATTCCAGAGTAGCCGAATGGTGGTATTGCCCCATAAAGGTGTTCCGGTTTTTTTACTCCGTAAAAATGTAAATAAAAACGCCAATGCAAAGGCAGCAGTAAAAGTAAGAGTAGCTATCCAAAACAATTCATTAAGCAACGGCCTGCCACCAGATTCAAGTAAACGGCTTAATTGGCAATCGCCTTTAACCCAGCAATGAATTCGCTGACTGGCAAACCAAGCCCCTGCCAATGCGCATGTGCCGGCAGCCACACCACTTAAACCACTTAGGCTGATGAACCGGCTGCTGCGTTCCATCATTTTTTTGATATGCTGGATATCTTCTAAAGACTGTTGAGGAGAGTTCATACAAAAGCACTTTGAAATACAAAGTAAATATTTGCTTTTGATTTTTGCAAATATTTTTTGTTTAAAAAAAGAGTTTTGAAACGCCTTTAAATATCTGGTTACTTCCGTTCTGTAAATAAGAAAAGGTTGTTAAGAAAAAAGCTCTCAAATTTGAGAGCTTTTTAATGCGGTCTGATGATTAATTTCATCCCTGTGTAGCCTTGCTTGATTTCGGGGACTACAATTTTTTGTTTATATGGAATTATATAAGTTGTATTTCCTTTTTGATAAGTAACTACTGAGGTCATCATGCTTGTACCGGATGTAGTTTGTTGCCCCAACAACATACTACCAGAATACCGCAAACCATTTCGTAAATTAAATGGTAGTGAGTTTTTTAAAGTTGAGGGGGTTGTGATGTTTAAAGTAACTTTTGTGGTTTTACTTTTTTTACCAACGCCTCTGTCAGCCATAGCACTAAACCCGGTACATACAATTACCAGGGCTGTAAGCATTATTTTGGTTGATTTAATCATTGGTTGAATAGTTTGACGTTACAAATATATTAAAAAAACAGGTTTATCAGCAAACCTATTACCTATTCTTTTTGCACATTTTTAACGTTTTAGTTGAAAAAAGGTTACAAAAACTTGTAAAATAATTTTAAAGGGGGTAATTTACAATAACTTATACCACATGAGTAAATATCCTTCCCGCCAGGACCGGGATGAAATCCGGGAGTTGCTTCAACAATTTGAGAACCTCAAAACCGGTAAATCCAACTCTTTTATCGAAGAAGATTCATTTGAACGAATAATTGACTATTACGATGAAAAAGAGCAACTTTCCAGTGCACTTGAAGTTGCAGAATATGGCATATCACAATATCCTTATTCGTCCAGTTTACTTTTACGTAAGGCAGATTTACTAATTGCGCTCAAGTTTTATAAAGAGGCTTTAGACATTTTGGAGCAAGCCGAAATACTTGACAGCAAAGACACTAACCTGTATATTTTAAAAACTGATGCCTACCTTGCCCTGGACCAACAAGAAAAAGCAGCCGCATTACTTGAAGCTGCTATTGAAGATTTTGGAGGTGAAGAAAAAATTGACTTACTCTTTGAGCTTGCTGATGTATATGACGACTATGAAGATTTTCAAAAAGTTTTTGACTGCCTTAAAACTATTTTAGAAAATGAACCTTCCAATGAAGAAGCCCTTTATAAAATTTGTTTTTGGACCGATTTTACTGGAAGGAACGAAGAAGGAATACGCCTTCACCAACACATTATTGAAGAAAATCCATTTAATGAGCTGGCTTGGTTCAATCTTGGCGCTGCATACCAGGGTTTAAAATTATATGAGAAATCAATAGATGCATATCAATATGCTGTAGCAATAGATGAGAAATTCGATTATGCTCTTCGAAATATGGGAGACGCTTACATACGGCTTCGCAAGTATAAAGAAGCAGTAGAGGTGTTAGAAAGAGTACTGGAACTGGCAAGGCCTGAAGAAGTGATTTACGAAGCTATTGGCCATTGTTATGACAAAATGGGAAACTTTGCCCAAGCAAGGTTTCATTACAAAAAAGCATCGCATCTTAGCCAGGACGACAGCCAATTGGTTTTTAAAATCGCCTGTACTTACATGAATGAAGCTAATTGGAACAGCGCTATTAAAACCCTTGAAGCTGCATTGAAAATGCATCGGCTGCAACCTGAATATAACCTGGCCATGGGGCAGTGCTATATGCAAATAGGTAAATTAGAAGATGCTGTTTCTTTTTTTGGAAATGTAGTAAGGATAAGACCCAAAAATATTAACGGTTGGATAGAGTTATTGAGGTGCTTGTATAAAGCCGAATTATGGGAAGATGCACTGGAATATGCAATATTTGCCTATGAACAAACAGAACACAAGCCGGTCTTTCTTTTTTACAGGGCTGCCATTTTACTGGCATCCGGTAAATCAAAAGAAGCGCTGCTTTATTTGGAAGACGGCATGCAACGAAACCCCAAGCTCGTAAAAAAAATAATTGAACTTAATCCTGCCTTACTCCAAAATCCGCAGGTGGTTGATATTATTGCCCGGTTTAAAAAGAAAAGATAGTTTTACATACCAGCTGCTAAATGACAACTCTCATAAGCCTGTTGATTGCCTGATAACAAATTGTTTTTACCTTTGCGCCACTTAAAAACAACAGGCATGAATTTTAACCTCTCTCAAATTCCGGAAAGAACTGGCAAGCCACGTACAAACGGAATTACAATGGTAATGGACAAAGGATTGAGTGTGGAAGAAACAAAAAATTTTATGAGTGTTTCTTATCCGCATGTAGATATTATAAAATTGGGATTTGGGACTTCGTTCGTTACGCCGGTTTTAAAGGAAAAACTGGAAGTTTATCGTTCTTATAATATGCCTGTTTATTTTGGCGGTACTTTATTTGAGGCATTTTTAATTCGTAACCAGTTTGATGATTATATTAATGTTTGTAAAGAGTATGGCATTTCATACATGGAAGTAAGTGACGGCTCCATTACCATCCCCCACTCTGAAAAATGCGGGTATATAGAAAAACTTACCAAACATGGTACTGTTTTAAGTGAAGTTGGCAGTAAAGACGCAGCTCATATTATTCCGCCATATAAATGGATTGAATTGATGAAGGCCGAGCTGAATGCAGGATCATCATATGTAATTGCAGAAGCAAGGGAAGCCGGGAATGTGGGTATCTACCGTGGAACTGGTGAAGTAAGGGAAGGACTTGTACAGGAAATACTCACTCAAATTCCTGAAGAGAAAATTTTATGGGAAGCACCGCAAAAAGCACAGCAATTATATTTTCTTGAATTGATTGGCTGCAATGTTAACCTTGGTAATATTGCGCCTAACGAAGTAATTCCTTTAGAAACCATGCGTATTGGTTTACGCGGAGATACTTTTCATTTATACCTTGATAAAAAATAATGCCTGATGAAGGTATATGGTATTATTGGCTATCCATTAGGGCACTCGTTTTCCCAAAAATACTTTATGGAAAAATTCAGCCGGCTGGGTATTACAAACTGCCGTTATGAAGTTTTTCCTATTGAATCTGTAAGCAATTTTCCCGCCTTATTAAAAAACAACCCCTCCTTATGTGGGCTTAATGTAACTATCCCTCATAAACAAAGCATAATTCAACACCTGGATAACACTTCTTTTCTGCCAGCAGGATTATCAGCCTGCAATTGCATTAAAATTCAGCATGGGGTATTGTCCGGCTTCAATACGGATGTTCTTGGTTTTGAGCAATCACTTTTACAACAACTAAAGCCTTATCATACAAAAGCATTGGTTTTAGGCAACGGAGGTGCCGCAGAAGCTGTAAAATTTGTTTTACAAAAACTGCACATCCCCTATACAATTGTTAGTAGAAAATTACATAAAGACACTTTGCTTACTTATGAAAATTTAACTGAGTCAATAATAAAAGAACACCAGCTTATTATTAACACCACACCGCTGGGCACATACCCTATAATTGATGAGTGCCCGGATATACCTTACCAGGGGTTTACTCCTTTTCATTATGCTTTTGATTTGGTTTATAACCCTGCAAAAACTTTATTTCTTCAAAAAGCGGAAGCTAATGGTGCAGCAATAAAAAATGGCTACGATATGCTGGTTATACAGGCGGAAGAAAGCTGGCGTATCTGGAGTACAGACCTTTAAGTTCCCAATAGAATATGCCTGATTTTTTCAGGCAGGCCGGCAACTTTTTTTGTAGTATAGTCATAGCACACCATCCCTGTTTTTGCTACTGCCAACACAATTCTTTTTTCGTTTCGTTCGGTAAAAAGAGAGTAATATAATTCAAAAGATATTTTGCTTACTTCACCCACGCTTATCTGGATTTTTATATTATCACCATATAAGCCTTCGTTTTTAAACTCAATGGCAAGGTCTGCCATTATTAAGCCAATTCCTTCAATATCCAGTTCAGTATAGCCATTTTTTTTCAGCCACAATACCCTTGCTTCATGAACAATGCTTACAAAAGAATTATTACCTACATGATTACCATAGTTGATATCTGTAATCCTTACAGGTACGGTTGCTTCAAAAATAATGTTGGGCGGAGCAGATAATTTTATTCTGGCCATGGCACCAAAGTTATAATGATACTTTTAAAAAAAACAAAGCTTCACATTAGTGAAGCCCGGTTTTTAATATATGCAGATTCGGGTAAAGCTATTTTTTGTTTTCAAGTACTTCGCTCAGCTCAATTATATCCATAAAGTTTGAAAGTGAAGGCGCAACGTTATTATTGGTCATCTTTTCCCTCCATGCTGCAAATGTGGCTTTCCATTTTGCACTTTCTTTTATAATTATATCAATATTTTCCTGTGTGGCCGGGTTTTTATCCATTAAATATTCAAGTAAAGAGGAAAACTTGGCAGACACATTTACAGGCCGGCCATCGGGGCCTGTAACAGTAATATATGAGGGGGTATTTATAAGGGCAATATCTTCCGGTGTATCTCCATTACTGTTTTGCAGTTTTTCTTTTTTGCCTTTTGCAGGGTTTGGAAGTAATTGCAATTCATCCGAATTTAGAGCATATACAGGTGCCTGAGGTTTACCAACTGTAGTTTGGGATACCACGGAGTGGCTGGTTTTATTTTGGGTGATTGAACTAGCATTTTTTGTAGTGCTTTCAACCTGTGCTATAACTTCATTTGGTTGACCACCCTGCTGCGGCAATGAAGTTTGTGGAGAAACAACTGGTTTAGAAGCAGCAACTATGTTATCATTTTCAGAGCGGGTTAATTTTATCAAAGCAAATGATACAACTACAACAGCTGCAACAGCCGCCGCCACCCTTAAATAATTTTTCTGTTTGAAGGGGATAACTCTTGCTTTTTGTTTATCAAGCACTCCACTTATGTTATCCCATGCATCAGCAGGTGCTGTTTCGCTGTAATCGTATATTCTTTTCGTGAAATTTTCGTTGTCTTCTTCATCAAGTAGTAAAAAAATATTTTCTTCCGCAGTTGAAGGAGGAGCAAAACTGTAATCTGCAAGTTTAGCTACAAAATCATATTGAGTATCCGCTCCTGTATCATTTAGTTTATTGGCAATATTATTCCAGGCACTTGCTGGTGCAGGCGCTTCCAGTTGCCGGATTTTATTTTGCCAATTGCTGCTCATAAAAACAATTAATTAATATCTTTTGCGGTTTGGTTTAATTTTTCTTCCACCATTTTTTTCAAAATGCCTTTAGCCCTTGCCAACTGCGATTTGCTGGTGCCTTCGCTAATTCCCAGAATATCACCAATATCTTTATGTGAGTACCCTTCAATTACATACATGTTAAATACCTGCCTGTAACCGGGGCTTAACTCCTGAATCATTTTAATAATGTCTTTTTCGGCAAGGTTATCCAGAGCACTTAACGATGGGTCTTCGATTTTTATTTCTTCAGTGTCAGTGGTAAAATGGTTTTTTACGGATCGTCTAAAGTGTTCAATGGAGGTATTGACAAAAATTCGCCTTATCCATCCTTCAAAAGAGCCATCGCCCCTGAATTTTTCTATATTTCTGAAAACCTTTACAAAGCCATCTTGTAATAAATCCTGGGCGTCGTCAGAGTTTTTGCAATATCGAAGGCAAACAGCAAACATTTTGGCAGAATATCGCTGGTAAAGCAGTTCCTGCATCTTCCGGTCGTTTTCAAGGCATCCTTTTATCAAGTCGCTTTCCGGTATGTTTTGGTTGCTTTCTGTGTTCACCCTTTTGGTTGGTTTAATGGTTAGCAAACGGATTTAAAACAAGTGCTGGTTATTTTTAAGAAAAATAATCAGCTTCTCCATTGCCTTTTTCCTGTGGCTATACACTCCTTTTTCTTCCATGCTCATCTCGGCAAATGTCCTTTCACTTCCGCTGGGTATGAAGACGGGGTCGTATCCAAATCCGTTGCTTCCCTTTCGCTCACTGACTATATTTCCATTACAAATACCCTCAAACATATATTCTTTACCTTTTACAATCAAAGATATTACCGTTCTGAATCTTGCGGTTTTATTCTGGTGCGGCTTCAAACTTTGGAGCAGTTTGTCAATATTGGCATCAAAACTTCTGCCCTCTCCGGCATACCGGGCACTTTTAACACCAGGTTCACCGTTCAGGGCTTCCGCTTCAAGCCCGGTATCTTCACTAAAACAGTTTTTATTTGTAAGCCTGTAAATGGTTCCGGATTTTTCAGATGCATTAGCTTCAAGCGTATCGTGTGGCTCTGGTATATCAATATCAATACCGGCCTCTTTTAAAGTAATAATATTGAATTGGTTTCCCAGCACCATTCTTATTTCATCAACTTTGTGTTGATTATTAGTTGCAAATATTAAAGTATCCATATCTTATTATCAGCTGATAGTAAAAAGTTGTTTCAGGCAATTCCAAAGTTTTAATTTTTCTTCTTTTTCTTTTTGCAACAACTGCAGGCCGGGGGCACACAAGTATTGCTGGTTGTTATATTTTTGAATTTGATAATTGGGAAATTGCAGCGGTAACTCCAGTTGATCCGGCTGTACTCCAAAAAGTAAAATCACTTCTGCCTGCAGCTCCTTGTTTATTGCTTCATAATTCAATCCTGGTTGTTTTACTTTATTTAAAACCGCCACATCTGCCATTGTTAATTTACAGGCAGATAAAATACCCAGTAAAAAATTTAAAAGATCGTCACCAAGGTACAAAGCGTTTTCATCAGCAACCACTATGCATATTCTTTTTTTGTTGCTGCCCAAAAAGGCGAATTCAGTTTTACCAGCTATGGAAATCGCTTTACCATTATTTAAATCCACCAGCAAATTCTTATATAAATCCTGTATTACTATTGGAGGAAGTTGAATATTGTCTAAACTCATAAAATCATGATTTATACCCTGTTTTTTTCGTTTCTTTGCTGTAAAAATAGTTAATTATGATTGCAGCGGCAGATATAAGAATAACAAAGACTTCCAACAGCAAATTGAAGGGGCTTGATATAGAAAACCTTCCCTTTGGTAAATATTTTACCGATCATATGCTGGAAGCAGATTTTGAAAACGGAGAATGGAAAAACGTAGAAATTAAACCATACCAACCGTTAGCGTTAGCACCTTCTGTTGCCGCACTGCACTACGGCCAGGCAATTTTTGAAGGTATAAAAGCTTATAAAAATGATGAGGGTGATGCTTTCATCTTCCGTCCTTATGATAACTTTAAGCGTTTTAATATTTCTGCAGAAAGAATGGCTATGCCTGCAGTACCGGAAGAAATATTTATGGAAGGCATGCGCCTGCTGATAGAAATTGATAAAGACTGGGTTCCGCATCATGCAGATCACTCGCTGTACATCCGTCCTTTTATGTTCAGCAGCGATGAAATGATTGGAGTACGCCCAAGCGAAAAATATAAGTTCCTCATTATTTTAAGCCCTACAGGCCCCTATTATGCGGCACCCATGCGCATTAATGTAGAAGAACAATACGTGAGAGCCGTGCCGGGGGGTATAGGCTTTGCTAAAGCAGCGGGCAATTACGGGGCTGCCATGTTTCCTACTGCAGAAGCCCGCAAATCAGGTTACGACCAGGTTTTATGGATGGATGCCATCGAACACAAATATGTACAGGAATGCGGCACTATGAATGTGTTTTTTGTTATTGAAAACACTGCTATTACCCCCGACCTTACATCGGGCACCATACTTGCAGGAGTAACGAGAGACAGTGTTATAACCATTTTAAGCGAAATGGGATACAAGGTGGAAGAGCGCCCTATCAGCATAGATGAAATAATGAATGCTTATAAATCCGGCAGCCTTAAGGAGGTTTTTGGCACGGGTACAGCCGCCACAATATCAATGATTAAAGAGTTGAAATACAAAGACTTTTTGATGAAATTTGATATTACAAAATGGACTGCATGCCCTGAAGTTAAAACAAGAATGGACGGAATTAAATATGGTACATCACCAGATACACACGGCTGGATGTATAAAATTTAAGAACCATTTTAGGCATGATATCATAAAAAGCCATCCAAAAAGGATGGCTTTTTACATAAATCTTGGTAAATGCAGATTTTTTTCTTGATTATGTTTTCATTTTACGATGCAATCACCTACCTTTGCCGTCCGAAATTAAAAAGCATCATACATGCCTACAATACAACAGTTAGTAAGAAAAGGTAGAGAAATCATCAAAGCTAAGAGTAAATCAAGGGCGCTGGACGCTTGTCCGCAACGCCGTGGTGTATGTACAAGGGTATATACCACAACGCCCAAAAAACCAAATTCAGCTTTGCGTAAAGTTGCTAAAGTGCGTTTAACCAACAAAATTGAGGTTATTGCCTATATTCCCGGTGAGGGCCACAACCTGCAGGAGCACTCTATTGTATTAATTCGTGGGGGAAGGGTGAAAGATTTACCGGGTGTACGTTACCATATTGTACGAGGTAGCCTTGATACTGCTGGTGTAAAAGACCGTAAACAAAGCCGCAGTAAATACGGAACTAAAAAAGAAAAAGCTAAAAAGTAATTAGCATATAAGAATTAAAAACGGTTGAGTAAAGTTTTAACACTTGAAGAAATTCAGCCAAAAATAAAAATTAAACAATGCGTAAATCACAACCCAAAAAGATACCGTTAGCGCCAGACCCTAAATTTAACGACAAGCTGGTTACCCGTTTTGTAAACAACCTGATGTGGGGTGGAAAGAAAAGCGGCGCTTATAATATCTTCTATGAATCATTGGAGAAAGTAGCCAAGCAAACAGGCGAAAATGGCTATGAAATTTGGAAAAAAGCATTAGCAAATATTACTCCAAGTGTAGAAGTACGCAGCCGCCGTATTGGTGGTGCCACTTTCCAGATTCCTTCTGAAGTACGTGCTGACAGGAAAATCTCTCTTAGCATTAAATGGATGGTAAAGTACAGCCGTGAAAGAAACGGCCGCAGCATGGCAGAAAAATTAGCAAATGAAATTGTGGCTGCAAGTAAAGGCGAAGGTGCTGCATTTAAAAAGAAAGAAGATACACACCGTATGGCTGAAGCAAACAAAGCTTTTGCTCACTTCAGGGTATAAAAGATAAATGTAATTTTTAAAGCCGTTCTTTTTTAGGACGGCTTTTTTATTTTCTATAACTTTAGTCTTCACAATAAAACGTTTGCTTCATGAATAACAGGAGAGTTTTTCTTAAACAATCAGGTATTTTATCTGCCGGTCTTCTTATTAATCCTTCCAGAATACTTAAAAAGCAAAAAAGAGTCGGTATACAATTATATACATTACGGGATCTTGTTGCAAAAGATCCAAAAGGAGTAATTGAAAATATTGCTGCAGCAGGTTATTCGGAAGTGGAGATGTTTGGCCTTGGAGCAGATAATAAATTTTTCGGCCTTACAGCTTCAGAATTTTCGCAGCTGTTAAAAGCAAACGGATTAAAAAGCCCCAGCGGTCATTACACTCCCGAAAAATTCCTGTTTGCTGATGGCAACGGAGATGACGTAAAAAATATTTGCAGCGTATGTAACACTTTAGGCAATAACTATTTCATAATTCCCTGGTTGAGTGAAGAAAAAAGAAAAACAATAGATCAGTATAAAGTATTGGCAGAACGCATTAACAAAGCCGCTGAAATTTGTAAACAGCATGGGCTGCAAATGGCTTACCATAACCATAACTTTGAGTTTGCAGATATGAACGGGCAGAAAGGGTACGATATTTTACTTAGCAACACCGACAAAGACCTTGTAAAATTTGAAATGGACCTGTATTGGGTTGTAAGGGCTGGTTATAATCCCGTTGATTTTTTTAAAAAGGAGCCCGGCCGCTTCCAACTATGGCACGTTAAGGATATGAGCAAAACAGATAACACACAAAACACAGAAGTTGGTAACGGCTCTATTGATTTTAAATCCATTTTTGACAACGCTAAACTTGCCGGCGTAAAACATTATTTAATGGAGCAGGAGAACAATTATAAGCCCGACTTTTATGGCAGTATTAAAACAAGTTGCAGTTATATAAAAAACAATTTATTGAAATAATAAAAAGGCCCCGGAAGTACCGGGGTTTTTATTTGCTTTTAGGCTCAATAAAATCCCACAGGTTACCATAAAGATCTTCAAAAACGGCAACCTTACCGTATTCCTCTATAACCGGTTCACGTACGAAATTGATACCATCGGATAACATATTATTATAGTCCCTGTCGAAATCATCTGTAAATAAAAATAAAAACACCCTGCCCCCTGTTTGATTACCGGCACGGCTTTGTTGCTCAGGCGTTGCAGCTTTAGCCAGCAGGAGGCTGCAGCTTCCATTACCCGGTGGTGCAACAATTACCCATCGTTTTGTTTCACTAAGCTTAGTGTCTTCCACCAGTTTAAATCTTAATTTTTTTGTGTAAAAAGCAATGGCCTCGTCATAATCGTTTACCACCAGAGCTATATGTGCAATATGCTGGTTCATCATTTTATTTTTTTTTCTGAATAAAAAAGTCTCATTTCACAATGAGACTTTATAAAGATATTCTTTTAGATTGATTACTTTCTTGCATCTGCCATATCAGGAATGGCATCAGCTTTGTATCCTCCTTCATCCAGTTTTTTCTTTGTTTCACTGAATGCTTTTAAGGTTAGTTCAATATCCTCGTCTGTATGTACGGCAGAAGGAATCAATCGGTAAATGATGTGCCCTTTTGGAATTACAGGATATACCACTATTGAAGCAAAAATGCTGTAATTTTCTCTTAAATCCATTGCCATGGCAGTTGCTTCCTCAACACCACCGGTCATGTAAACAGGAGTTACAACGCTGTCTGTTTTGCCAATATCAAAGCCACGTTCTTTTAACCCCTTTTGCAGTTTCATTGCATTGCTCCATAACTTTTCTTTTAGTTCAGGGTGGTTACGCAGCAGCTCCAGTCTTTTTAAATTACCAACTACTAATGGCATTGGTAAACTCTTTGCAAAAATTTGAGAGCGGATATTATAGCGGATATAATCAATAATTTTTCTATCTCCGGCTATAAAGGCCCCAATACTTGCCATTGATTTTGCGAAAGTGGAAAAGTATAAATCAATTTTATCCTGAACACCCTGCTCCTCGCCAGCACCGGCACCGGTTTTACCTAAAGTACCAAATCCATGTGCATCATCCACCAATAAGCGAAAGCTGTATTTATCTTTCAAGTCAGCAATTTCTTTCAGCTTACCCTGATCCCCTGCCATGCCAAAAACACCTTCTGTTATTACTAATATACCACCTGCATTTTGTTTTTCAATTAAAGCAGTAGCCCTTTGTAATTGCTTTTCGCAATCTTCCAAATCATTGTGTTTAAAAACATAGCGGTGGCCGGGATGTAAACGTAAACCATCAATAATACATGCATGGCTTTCGGCATCGTACACAATTACATCATGGCGGCTGCACAATACATCGATAATACTTACCATGCCCTGGTAGCCAAAGTTCAATAAAGCGGCATCCTCTTTCATTACAAATGCAGCCAGCTCATTTTCCAGCTGTTCATGCAGGTTACTGTTACCGCTCATCATACGGGCACCCATTGGGTAAGCCAACCCATAATTTGCTGCCCCATCGGCATCGGCTTTTCTTACTTCAGGGTGATTGGCAAGTCCTAAATAATTATTCAGGCTCCATACAATTACATCCTTACCACGAAACTTCATCCGGCTGCTGATTTCGCCTTCCAGTTTAGGAAATGCAAAATATCCATGTGCTCTTTCACGGTGCTGTCCAATCGGCCCGTAATTCTTCAATAAACGGTCAAATATATCTGCCATAACTTCTGTTTTATTCGGGCGCAAAAATACGGCAATTACCGCTTTAATCAAAGCCTGAAAAAGCGCATATTGTCTATATTGATGAAAGAAATGGGCCTTATGCAAATACATGGCTGCATTTGACATTATTTTGCGCCTTTATGCACAAAATAAGGCAGGCTTGTGAAAAAATATCCTTGTGTATAAAACAGCTTTACAATTACCATAAACGTGCATATGTAGGATCATTTCTGAAAAAGAAAAATATGCTTATATGTTTTCAGCTTCACTAAAATATAATATTGCCATTGTATCTTTACCAAAATATATTTTCATGTTACGTAAGTTGAGTTTTACAGTTTTACTGTCCGTCTTTGCTATTTCACTTTTTGCACAAACCAATAAGCCAAAACTGGTGGTGGGTTTGGTAATTGACCAAATGCGCTGGGACTATCTTTATCGTTACGATGCCCTTTACACTTCGGGTGGCTTTAAACGTTTGCTGAAAGACGGCTTCACCGCTGAAAATACAATGATCCCTTACACTCCAACTTATACTGCTGTTGGCCATACTTGTATTTACACTGGCAGTGTACCTGCTATTACTGGAATTGTGGGCAATAACTGGTACGATCCATACAACGAAAAATTTGTGTATTGCACTGATGACTCAACGGTAAATACCGTGGGCAATAACGGAAAAGCTGGTAAAATGAGCCCCGAAAATATGTGGGCCACCACCATTACGGATGAATTACGTTTAAGCACCAACTTTAAGAGCAAAGTAATTGGTATTGCCTTAAAAGACCGTGGCGCAATATTGCCCGCCGGCCATAGTGCCAATGCAGCTTATTGGTACGATGCCGGTAAATGGATAAGCAGCACACATTACATGAACAACCTGCCCAACTGGGTAGCCCAGTTTAACGAAAAAGATTTGGCGGCAGAGTATATGAAGAATGACTGGACTACTTTATTGCCAGCAGAAAAGTACGACCAAAGTACGGAAGATGACAGACCTTATGAAAGTACTATACGTGGAGAAAAGACGACCACTTTTCCGCATAAATTATCTGCCATAGAAGCAAAAGATAAATACGAATCATTCCGCACCACACCATTTGCCAACAGCTTTACACTTGAGTTTGCCAAAGCAGCAATAGAAAATGAAAACCTTGGCAAAAACTCAGTTACTGATTTTTTAGCTGTTAGCATTTCTTCTACTGACTATGTTGGCCATACTTTTGGACCTAATTCTATTGAAGTGGAAGATACTTATCTGCGCCTTGACAGGGATATTGCAGGTTTTCTAAGTTATTTGGATGCAAAAGTTGGCAAGGGTAATTATTTATTGTTTTTATCAGCCGACCATGGTGTGTCACACATACCTGCTTTTAATGCAGAGCATAATATGCCCGGCGGCACTTTTGATGACACTGATATTGCTAAAGAACTGAACCGTGCTGTTGAAGAAAAATTAAACATAAAATCGGCAGTTAAAACGGTGATGAATTACCAGGTGTATTTAGATAAAAAAAGCATTGCTGCACAAGGCAAAAAAAATGAAGAGGTAATCAATTTTATCATCAGCACTTTAAAAGAAAAAGATTTTATTGTAAATGCCATTGAACTGGATGAAGTAGCAGAAAGTGCCTTACCGCAACCGCAAAAAGAAATGATGGTTAACGGGTATAACCCCAAACGCAGCGGTGATATTCAATTTACCTCAAAACCGGGTTATTTTGATGGCAGCAAGCGGGGCACTACACATGGTTTGTGGAACCCATACGATGCACACATCCCCTGCCTGTTTTTTGGCTGGGGGGTTAAGCCTGGCAAAACAAACCGCACCACTTCTATGGCCGATATTGCTCCAACGGTAGCGGCATTATTAAAAATTCAAATGCCTAACGGCTGTGTAGGAAAGGTAATTGAAGAACTTATTAAGTAACAAAAAATCCCGCCGAATGGCGGGATTTTTTGTTGGGTTACTAGGATTCGAACCTAGACAGACAGAATCAAAATCTGTAGTGCTGCCGTTACACCATAACCCAATCTGCATAAACAGGGCGCAAAAATAAGGATTATGTGTGTTGCACCCAAAGGTTTTTAATAAAATGTTTGATGCCGGTATACCCACTCCACGGTATTTGAAAACTCATTACAGCTTTCTATTTTTATAAAAACAAAAGCATGAGGAATACCTTTTTAACCATTTTACTTTTAATCACCACTTTGCACATAAACGCACAGGATGCCGAAGCATTATATAATGAAGGTGTGCAACTAAAGGATGCCAAAAAATCTGCAGAAGCGCTGGCAAAATTCAGGAAAGCAGTTGAATTGAAGCCGGGTTATACCGCAGCCCTTTATGAAATGGGCTGGTGTCAAAACGATACAAAAGATTATACAGGAGCATTATCATCATTACGAAAAGCCAGGCTGGCGTGGTATACAATACCCAAAGTACATTTTGAACTGGGGTTTGCATTTGAAAAAACCAACCTGACAGATTCAGCTATAGAATCGTATAACCGGTGCCTGTTTTATAAGCCGGATTATGCTCTCGCATTTAAACAATTGGGAACAATTGCCTACAACAAAGATGACTATGAGAATGGATTGGCGAATTTTACAAAATACGAAGCAGCTTCAAAAATACCAATAACAGATTACCTGTATTGGTACCGGAAGGGATTTATGTGTAATGCCATAAAGGATTATACTGCTGCAAAGATTGCATTACAGCGGTCACTGGAATATAAAACTGATTATACCAATACTTATTTGGAAATGGGTTTTGCCTGTAACAAATTAAAGCAAGGAGATGAAGCCATTGAGTACTTTAATAAATCCATAGCATTAGAGCCAAACAGCCACATTGGATATAATGGTATTGCCGAAGTGTACAGGGATACCAAAAAAGATATGGACATGGCCATAAGCTGGTACAAAAAATCATTAGCGGTTAAAACCGATGAACGAAAAGCATGCTTTGGTATTGCCTATTGCCTTAACACAAAAGGGAACTATAGCGATGCTATCCCTTATTTACAAAAAGCAATACAGCAAGAAGCAACTTATACTGCAGCTTATGTAGAGTTGGGTTACAGTTATTATATGACAGGCAGAAATGATGATGCAATAAAACAATGTGAAAAAGGGTTATCACTGAGCCCCAATAATGAAAATGCCCGTTATTATCTCGGATTGATATACATCAATCAAAAAAATAAAACAAAGGCACAGCAAATGGTGGATGAATTAAAATCACTGAACTCAAAAAATGCTGCTATGTTACAGGAAAAGGTAAATAAAATGTAAAAGTATACTAGCAGAATAAAAACGGGTTTAAGATATCTTAAACCCGTTTTTATTAATATTAATGGAATCAATTAGTTTTTTCTTCCCTCTCCTTCAGCTCCTTAATCTTATCCAGTGCACCTGCCACCACGTCGCACATAATAGTGTATAAGGCACCCGGAATTTGATTGGCATAAATATATTCCAGCGCTTCATTTTCATTGGCAATGGTAAGCGTGGGAATATTTGGGTTTACTTTATTGATGCCTTCTTTCAGCAGTTCAATAATTTCTTCCGCTGTGCGGCCACGTAAATTTTTATCGCAGCGGATAATAATTTCATCAAAATACTGAGCAGAAATTTCGCCCAGCTCTCTTATGTCTTCATCCCTTCTGTCGCCGGTACCGCTGATGACGCCAACTTTTCTTTTATAATCCAGTTTGCTTACAAAATCACCCAGCAGCTTTAACCCATGTGGATTATGTGCAAAGTCTGCCAGGAAAGTAATGTTTTTAAAATGGAAGAAATTTAAACGGCCCGGTGTTAATGCTTCACCCGGCATAAAAGTTTGCAGGCCCAGCTTTATATCATCAATAGAAATATCACGGTATAAATAGGTAGCCATTACTGCTGGCAAACAGTTAGCAATATTGTGCACTGCTTTGCCTTCGTATGTCAACGGAATATCTTTTGCAGCCATCACACGTATCTTCCAGTTGCCTTTCATAATGCTTACAAAACCATTTTCATAAACAGTGGCTAATCCGCCAGCAGAACAATGCGCTTTAAGGCGTGCATTGTTTTCATCCATACTGAACAAAGCAATGTTGCATTTTAAATCATGCTTCATGTTGTATACCAAATCATCCTCTGCATTTAAAATGGCATAGCCATGAGGGAAAACAGTTTCAGGCACCACCGCTTTTACCTTTGCCATTTGCTCCACCGTGTTAATGCCACCTAAACCAATATGGTCTGCTGCCACATTGGTAACAATGGCCACATCGCAATTATTAAAAGCCAACCCATTTTTTAAAATACCACCTCTGGCACATTCTAAAACAGCAAAATCAACAGTGGGATCTTTTAAAACAAAGGTTGATGAAACCGGCCCGGTGCAATCACCCTTCATCATTAGTTGATTTTGTATATACACGCCATCGCTGGTGGTGTAACCTACTTTTTTACGGGCTGTTTTTGCAATATGTGCCGTTAAACGTGTAGTGGTTGTTTTACCATTTGTTCCCGTAACAGCAATAATCGGTATGCGGCCTTCACTGCCTTTGGGAAATAACATATCAATCACCGGCTCTGCAACATTACGGGGCAAACCTTCTGCCGGTTCAATATGCATACGGAAACCCGGTGCTGCATTTACTTCTAAAATAGCGCCGCCGTTTTCAACAACAGGTGTGCGTAAATCGGTTGCCATTACATCAATACCGCAAATATCTAAACCAATAATTTTTGCAATACGCTCAAACATAAAAACGTTTGCAGGATGTACTTCATCCGTAACATCTGTACTTGTTCCTCCTGTACTTAAATTAGCAGTTGGTTTTAGCAGTACACGTTCGCCTTTTTTGGGTACATACTCCAAAGTAATCTTTGCATCATCCAGCATTTTTTGTGTAAACTGGTCAATGGTAATTTGCGTTAATACTTTTTCATGCCCGTAACCACGGCGTGGGTCTTTGTTCGTTTCATCAATAAGCCATTGCAGGTTATGTGTACCATCACCCACCACACTTGCAGGCGTACGTAATGCAGCGCAAATAAATTTGTTGTTAATCACCAAACACCTGAAATCAAAGCCTGTAATAAATTTTTCTACAATAACACTGCGGCCATATTGTTTGGCTGCTTCCAGCGCTTTGGTTGCCTGCTCCCACGTGGTAATGTTAGTGGTATTGCCTTTCCCGTGGTTGCCATCAATAGGTTTTATCACCAGCGGATAGCCAAATTTTTCCACCGCATCTTTTAACCCTTCTTCAGTGCGTATTACCGTTCCTCTTGGTACCGGAATTTCAGCAGCTTCCAGCAGCATTTTTGTTTCTTCTTTATCGCAGGCAATATCAACCGCAATATTGCTGGTGGTGCTTGCAATGGTGGCACGAATTCTTTTTTGATGCACACCATAGCCCAACTGCACTAAACTTTGTTTATTCAAACGTATGTAAGGAATGTTTCTTTTTGCCGCTTCTTCCACAATACAACCAGTGCTTGGGCCAAGTCTTGTATCTTCCCTTATCTCACGCAGTTTTTGAATGTCTTCATTTAAATCATAGGATGTATCATTAATTAACGATTGTGCAATGCGTACAGAAGCTTTTGCTGCATATACTCCGGCATCTTCTTCCATGTAAGTAAAACAAACATAATACACGCCTTCTTTTTCATTGGCAGTTCTTGTTCTGCCAAAACCCACATCCATACCGGCCAGCGTTTGCAGTTCCAGGGCAATATGTTCAATCACATGGCCCATCCACGTGCCTTCATCCACCCGCTGAAAAAAACCGCCTCTTGTACCAACACTGCAGCGATGTTCGATCATGGTCGGAAACATTTTCTCCAGCCTTTCCCGGAAGCCATGAATATGGTTGGTAGGACGTTCTTCCATTTCCTCCAGATCCAGCTTCATCTGAATTAGTTTGGTGCGGCGCACACTCCAGTAATTTGGCCCTCTCAGGATTTTAATTTCAAGAATCTTCATATTGTTAGTTTTTGGTGCCCCCTCCGCCCCCTAAAGGGGGAACTGATTATGGAGAAGATTATGTTTTAGTTTTTTGTTACGGGCATTTGTTTTTCATTCCATCATCGTTGTGTCACTCACTTGTACTGCATACCAGTATTCATCTTTTATCTAAGCGTAAATAAAAATTCTGTGTTTCAGTGCTTCAGTGGCAAAATCCAAATTACCAAAATCATCTTGCTTTGCAAAAAACAAAAGCTGTAAATTGTAATACTAAAACTAAACACATGAGCAACCGCCGTTCATTCATTAGTAAAACAGGGCTGGCAGCTGCTGCCGCCATAGCAGGTAACATTTTTCAACCGGCCTGGAGCCGTAATTTAAAATCCGCCTTAAATAATGTTGCAGGTGTTAGCCCGGCAGATTTAGCTACTGACGATGAGTTCTGGTATTATGTACAGCAATCCTACACTATCTCATCCAACTTTGTCAATCTGAATAATGGAGGTGTTTCACCAGCACCAAAGGTTGTTGCGGATGCAATGAAACGATATTATGACCTGTGTAACGAAGGCCCCAGCTATTTTATGTGGAGGGTTGTTGACCAGGGCCGTGAACCACTAAGAAAAAACCTGGCACAATTAGCTGGCTGCGATGCAGAAGAAATTGCCATGCAGCGCAACGCCAGTGAAGCTTTGGAAACGGTAATCTTCGGCCTTGACTTAAAAGCAGGTGATGAAGTAGTGCTTACAAAACAAGACTATCCCAACATGATTGCAGCATGGAAACAACGGGAGAAACGGGAAGGTATAAAACTGGTTTGGATAAATTTAGAACTGCCCAGCGAAGATGAAAACTATTTGGTAAAACAATACACGGATGCGTTTACTGCCAAAACCAAAGTGGTGCAAATAACACACATGATTAACTGGATTGGACAAAAACTACCGGTTAAAAAAATTGCCGATGCCGCAAAGAAAAAAAATATTGAAGTATTGGTAGATGGGGCCCACACGTTTGCCCAGTTTGAATTTAAAATACCCGATTTAAACTGTGATTACTTTGGCACCAGCCTGCACAAATGGTTGGGTGCACCCATTGGTACCGGCCTGTTGTATGTGCGTAAGGAAAAAATCAAAAACGTATGGCCGATGTTTGGCGCAGGCGACAAAGAAGACGAAAACATACGCAAATTTGAGCATTTAGGCACAAGGCCTTTTTACATTGAGCAGGCAACCGATAAGGCCATTGATTTTTTTGACATGATTGGCGCCAAGCGTAAAGAAGAACGCCTGCTGTATTTAAAAAATTACTGGATGGAACGGGTGCAGAACATCCCCAAAGTAAAAGTATTTAAAAAACTATTGGCCTGGTAAGTGTGGATGGGAAAAAGCCCGGTGAAACATCCCCAAAGTAAAAGTGAAAACAAGCTTTAAAAAAGAATTTGGCTGTGCCATTGGCCTGGTAAGTGTGGATGGGAAAAAGCCCGGTGAGTTAGACAGTTATTTATGGAGTAATTACAAAGTGCATACGGTAGGCATTGAATGGGAAAATATAAGTGGCGTACGTGTTACACCTAATGTGTACACCACCACAAAAAATTTAGACCGACTGGTGGAAGGAATTGAGAAGTTTGCAAAATCATAATCAACATTCGTTAGTAAGTATAACAACCTTATAAAACACGAATTACCCTATTTTTGCGTTCAATAACAAAATGTTTTAAATGCAGTTTCCTAAAGGAAAATTAATAGCCATTGGTGGCGCAGAAGATAAAGGAACCGATACCGACAAAGAAGACTTTCACCGCAATAATCTCAATTTTTTTGAACTGGGCATTTTGCGCCGTATTGTGGAAGAAGCCGGAGGGCCAGCCAGCCGCATAGAAGTAATTACCACAGCAAGCACTATTCCTTATGAAGTAGGCGATAACTACCTGAATGCTTTTGGTAAAATTGGTTGTACCAATATTGGCCTTATGCACATCCGCAACCGTGCCGATACCCATGATGCAGACTTCCTAAAAAGAATAAAAGAATGTGACGCAGTTATGTTTAGCGGCGGCAACCAATTGCGGCTGAGCGTAACAGATGGCGGCACCGAATTTCTATCTATCATCAAAAAAAGATACCAGGAAGAAGATTTTATTATTGCCGGCACCTCTGCCGGTGCCATGGCCATGAGCCAAACGATGATTTACGAAGGCAATGCCACCCGTGCTCATTTAAAAGGAGAAGTAAAAATGACTACCGGGCTGGGTTTTATAAATTCTGTTATCATCGACAGTCATTTTGAAAAACGTGGCCGTTTTGGCAGGCTGGCACAAGCTGTTGCCTGCAACCCAAGTTGTATTGGTATTGGTTTAGGAGAAGATACCGGCATGTTGATTACCGAAGGCAACAAAATGGAAGCCATTGGCAGCGGTTGTGTAATTATTGTTGACGGACACGACGTATCCTTCAGCAATATTGCAGATATACCTGATGGCAACCCTTACAGTTTAGAAAACCTGAAAGTGCACATTTGTGAAAAAGGAAACGGTTACCTGATTTCAGAGCGTAAGTTTTTACCTGAAGCAAGTGAAGGTGCTGTTATTAAGAAGAGTGTTAACGTGGAGTAACATTATAAATCAGAGTTAAAAAAAGTTTATGAAAAAACTAATTTTATTTTTTGCTGCTGCATTTGTTTTTATGTCATTTAACCAGGTAAAAAAGAAAAAAGTAATTTTTTTTGGTGACTCAATTACGCAAATGGGTGCAAACCCGGGCGGCTACATTCTCAGAATTGACAGCATGTGTAATGTTGAAGGTCAAAAAGAGAATTATGAATTTATTGGTGCAGGCATCGGCGGTAATAAAATTTATGATTTGTATTTACGCATGGATGAAGATGTGCTTGCCAAAAACCCTGACGTGGTTGTAATTTATGTAGGCGTAAATGACGTATGGCACAAAGCAACCTCCGGCACAGGAACTGATGCAGATAAGTTCGTAAAATTTTATGAAGCGGTAATAAAAAAATTAACTGATAAAAATATTAAAGTAATTCTTTGCACGCCTGCAGTTATTGGAGAAAAAACAGATTTCAGCAACAGCCAGGATGGTGACTTAAATGAATACAGTAAGCTTATAAGAGGATTAGCGCAAAAAAATAATTTGCCACTTGTTGATTTACGAAAAAGCTTTTTAGATTATGATGCTAAAAATAATCCGCAAAATAAAGAGAGGGGTATACTAACCACCGACCGGGTTCACTTAAATGAAAAAGGCAACCAGCTGGTTGCCGACGAAATGTGGAAAGTAATTAAGAGCTATTAAACAACCCTTATAACGTAGTGATTTTTCTTTCCCTTCTGCACCAGTAAGTACTGGTTATGTAACAGCAGGGTATTGTCAATTTTAAAATCAATTGTTTCTATTTTCCTGCGGTTTACGCTGATGCCACCTCCTTGCACCATTTTCCTGGCGTCTCCTTTACTTTTTTCAATACCGGTCTCTGCAATAAAAGAAACAATGTCAACTCCGCCAGAAATTTTATCTTTTCCAAAATCGATCTGGGTTACACCCTTCATTCCTTCAATATCTTCAAGGCTTAATTCTTCGGCTGGCTTTTGTTTTTCAGCAAATGCTTTTTCAGTTGCAGTAAGTGCTTCCTGTAATCCTTCTTTACCATGAACAAAAGCAGTTACTTCTTCAGCCAGTTTTTTTTGCAGCACCCGTTTTGCGGCATCTTGTTTATGTTCGGCTATAAACGTATCAATTGTTTCTTTATCCAGAAAAGTAAAAATCTTAATCCACTTTTCGGCGTCACTGTCACTGGCATTAAGCCAAAACTGGTAAAACTGATATGGGGACGTTTTAGCAGCATCTAACCATACATTACCGCTTTCCGTTTTGCCAAACTTACCGCCATCTGCTTTTGTAATTAACGGGTTGGTAAAAACAAATGCTTCTCCCCCGCTTTTCCTGCGGATGAGTTCGGTACCTGTTGTCATATTACCCCATTGGTCGCTGCCACCCATTTGCAGCTTGCAGTTTTTATTTTTATACAACCAGTAAAAATCATAACCCTGCATCAGCTGGTAAGCAAATTCGGTATAGCTAATACCTGTTTCTCCCTCAATTCGTTTCTTCACACTGTCTTTAGCCATCATGTAATTAACGGTAATGTGCTTACCAACATCACGTAAAAAATCAATGAAAGAAATGGGTTTAAACCAATCGTAGTTATTGGCCATTTCAGCTGCATTGGGCAAGGCCGGGTTAAAGTCCAGGAATTTTTCTAATTGCGCCTTTACTCCTGCAACGTTTTTATTAAGAGTGGTCTCATCGAGTAAATTTCGTTCTTCGCTCTTACCACTTGGGTCTCCTACCATCCCTGTGGCTCCGCCAACAAGTGCAATGGGTTTATGCCCAGCTTTTTGAAAATGCACCAATAGCAGGATTGGCACCAAACTACCAATATGCAGGCTGTCGGCGGTGGGGTCAAAGCCAATATAACCGGTGGTCATTTCCTTGCTTAATTGTTCTTCCGTTCCGGGCATAATGTCATGTATCATTCCCCTCCATTGCAGCTCTGCCAATAAGTTCTTCATAAAAAACTAATTATACTGTGTTTACGTATTTGTATTTGCTTAATTGCGGCAAAATTGAGCATAAAAAATGACAAAACCAGTTGACTGAAAAACTTTGCTGAAAGCAGGCATCTTTTTTTAACGAAAAAGGGTCTTTCAGGAAACAAACCGTACCAAAATGCATCTAATCTCTTTGCTATATAAAGCTTATTTTTACTACAGGATACAACACAATTTAAGGACGTATAATTACGTTTTAGTGTAATATCCTTTTAAAAATCAACCATAACCCCCTGGAGAAATTATGAGAAAAAGTACCAAAGCGGCTATGTTAGTGGCTTTACTGCTGCCGGCATTTTGCTTTGCCCAGTTCAGAAAATATTCCAACGAATTTTTAAATATTGGTGCAGGCGCAAGGGGGCTTGCAATGGGTGGTGCACAGGTGGCCACAGCAAATGATGGCTCTGCAGGTTACTGGAACCCAGCCGGGCTTACTGGTGTTAAAGACAATCCCAATTTAAATTTAATGCACGCAGAATATTTTGCGGGTATTGCCAAATATGATTTTGCGGCATTAGCAATTCCTGTTGCTGATAATAAACGTACGCTGGGTTTATCTTTTTTGCGTTTTGCAGTGGATGATATACCCAATACCCTTTTTTTAGTGGAACCCGATGGCAGCATCAACTATAACAATATAAAAACATTTTCTTCGGCAGACTGGGCGTTTCTTTTATCCTTTGCCCAAAACATAAAAACAACCGAATCAAAAAAAATAAGTTTTGGTGCCAACGCAAAAGTCATTTACCGCAAAGTGGGCAGTTTTGCCACAGCCTGGGGTTTTGGTATTGATGCCGGTTTTCAAATGCATGGCCGCCATGGCCATTTTGGTGTTGTGGCAAGAGATTTAACCACTACGTTTAATGCATGGACCTTTAAATTTACC
>JBGAHV010000057.1:0-28320 GCA_044225995.1 Ferruginibacter sp.
AGTAAAAAAAGAAAGCGATGAACAATAAAGTAATTGCCATTATTCCCCATTCCGGTAAACTATTTTTTAAATCTACCAGCATGCCGTCTTTATCAAACATGCCAAAGCCAAACAAGTTTGGTATTCGGTACCAATAATAACACGATACTGCCGCCGCCGCAAAAATATTTATAACCAAACGCTCTGTACCGGCTTTTGTAATTGCAGTAATGAGTAAATAAATAAGTAAAGTAACCATCATGCCGGCAAAGGGTAACACGTAAACACCGGCTAACGCAGTAAAGGAGTGAATGTTTACCTGGTCGGGCACATGAAACCAGCCCCACACAAAGCCGGGGAAACCGCCTGCTATTAAAACAGCGCTGAGTTTTTGATAACTATTTTTACGAACCATTGCAGGATTAACATTGGGTGTGGAATCAGGACAGGGAACAGAACAGTTTACACATAAATCGCAATGGGCATTGGGTAATGTAATAAGAGTGTTGCCACCATATAACTTTTCCACCGGGTGTATAGGGCAAAGTGAGGAGCACCAGCCGCTTTTCCAGTCGTATACAAAACCCATGGCAACGCCAATAATTACTGCTGCAAGAATCAACAGGGCAGTGGCAATACCATTGGTATTTAAAAATGCATGACGAAGCGGCACAATTATATACAGCGCAGCAACAGAAATTAAATTCAGTTTTGATTGTAACAAGGCCGGCATTTTTTTCTTTTTTGAAACATTAAAATGCCGGGGCAGCAAATTGGTAATGGCCAGGGGGCAAACATTCCGCCATAAACCAACAGATAGTACAAATAAGAGCGGCGCCACAGGTATTAAAACATCCCAAAGCAGGGTAATGCCCAGTGCAGGATAAAACAACAGGCAAAAGAAAATAACAGCACCCACCAGCCAAACAGCCGTTTGTGCCGCCCGCCATACAATAACAGATTTTGCAGAAAGATGTTTTCCGGTTTTAAAAACGGCCTGCTTCATTCATTCTTTTTTATTTGGTATAAACAATGAAAGTAACGAGGCAGGAAATACTAGCCTATGATTTTTGTCAGGCGGAGATTGGTGTGTGTTGAATTGTGGTAAATTACTTATGGTTTGAATTGGAAGAAAGTTTTTGATTTGTGTAGTAAGAACTGAGGTGATGGGTGCCAGCACATCAACATCAATTAAATATTAATTAATGGACATTAATATTGTGTACAATAAAATAGTTGAAAAACTAAAAACATCAAATAATGCTGAAGTATTTACTGGGTTGGAAAGTTCACTTGCCGGAGCAGCCACAGGCAGTGAAGCTTTAACTGCATCCGCATCCTATTTGTTGAGTTTAAAATACAAAAACCCAGAAGCTTATATCATGATAAAGGATTTGATAAAAGATTATTTAGAGTATTGTAAAGACAACGGTCTTATTATAAAATAATTATTTCTTTCGATAACATTATGCCTCGGTTCATCACACAAAACCATTATTAAACAATAAAAATTACACCAAATTCTTCCCCGTTCTGTAACAAGTGCCCTTAAACACTGCCACGACATGTTCGTTTTGGTTGGTAATAGTAATATGATACAAGCCGGTGCTTTTGCCATTGTGCAGTTCTTTTGCTTCGGCAGTCAATACATCACCCACATGCACCGGTTTTAAAAAATTGATAGAGGTATCCAGCGCCACAGACAAAACATTGCGGTTGTTGCAGGCAAAGGCAAAAGCACTGTCGGCTAAAGAAAAAGCAATACCGCCATGCACAATGCCAAAGCCATTGATCATTTCTGCACGAACGGTCATTTTTATTTTGCTGTATCCTTCCTTTATTTCCAGCACTTCAATGCCCAGCCACTGGCTGAACAAATCATGCTGCATCATGTGGGTTACTACTTCATTGGGTGTTGCCATAATAACTATTTGCCTTTAAAAACTGGTTGCCTCTTCTCTAAAAATGCATTAATACCCTCTGCATAATCTTCTGTGGCTGCTGCTTTTTGCTGGTACTTGTCTTCAACCTGCAACTGGTCTTCCCAGCTGCCAACAAACGACATATTGAGTGCATGCTTTGTATAAGCCAAACCTTTTGTGGGCATTTGAGATAATGTTGTTGCAATTTTTTTACTCTCTTCTTCAAACACCGCATCATCAAAAACTTTATACAACATTCCCATACGTTCGGCATCTGCTGCCGTTACTTTATCACCCAGCATCATTAATGCACTGGCTTTTTGCCAGCCAATTAAGCGTGGCAGGGTAAATGTGCCTCCACTGTCGGGTATTAATCCAATTTTGCTAAATGCCTGGATGAATGATGCCGATGCAGCAGCCACCACCACATCGCAACACAAAGCAATATTGGCACCGGCACCTGCGGCCACACCATTAACGGCCGCCACCACCGGTTTTTGCAGGTGGCGTATGCGTTCAACAATGGGGTTGTAATGTTCACTTAATATTTGCTGGATGGCCACTTTATTTTCACCCACCAGTTCGCCAATATCCTGCCCGGCACAAAAAGCTTTTCCTGCACCTGTTATGTATACACAGCGCACATTGTTGTCCTGCGCACATTCATCCAGCCTTGCCTGCAGGGCCAATGCCATTTCCCGGTTAAAGGAATTAAATTTTTCAGGACGGTTGAGTGTAATGTAACCAACCCAGTTGCGGATTTCAAAAAGAATACTGTTCATAAATCGTATTAAGTGTTACAGAATTTTATGCGATGCTATAAAAACTTTTTCATGTAAGTGATAAACAAAGCCCAGTCCTCCGGTAATACCGTGTGTCCGCCTTCATGCATATAATATCCCAGCGGGTTCATTAATAAAGATGATTCATTGGCCGAAGGCATTGCTGTATTTTCATCCGGCCCTTTTAAACCAAAAAGGTTGTATACAGACGAAGCCGCCTGCGCCGATAAAAATTCTCCTTTCGGGTCAGACCAGTAATCGGTGCTGCCCGTTTGCAGGAGCAATGATCTTGGTGCCATTAAAGCCACCAGCATGTGTGCATCAAAGGGAAGCTGGTTTACTTTATCTGCATATGAATGATAATTAGCGGCAAACTGGTAAATATATCTTGAGGTATCTGTAATGTGCTGTATGGTTTCGCCATAGTTTCGTCTTGCAAGAGCAGCACCACCTTCGCCGGAAATACTTGCAATCACCATTTTAAATCTTGTATCATGCACGCCTGCCCATAAAACTGTTTTACCCAATCGGGATGCACCCTGCAATGCGATGCGTTTTGCATCAATTTGTTTATCGGTTTCAAAATAATCCATAGCACGGCTGAGCCCCCATGCCCACGCAGAAATAGCACCCCATTCATCATTAGCCGGTGTGGTTTGATTTAATTTAAGATACCGGCTTCTGATACCATATTTTATTCCTTCTTTAAAATCGGGCTCAATATCTCCATAATATACTGTTGCAAAACCAAAGCCTGCATTTATAAACTGTTCAATATTCATTTTAGGAAAGCGGGAGGGCTGGTCAGCTTTTACTCTCTTTCCTTCTTTATTCCATATGCTTCCAATTTTTACCCCTGCACTGTCTGGTGTAATTTGATTGGGTGCTGCAAAAGAAATGTTCAGTAATAACGGCACTGCTTTTTTTGTATTGACCGGGAGATAAATGAGCAGATCCATTTTATAATTACCGGTATCGTTGGTAAAATATACGGTTACCTGTTTACGGATGGCCATGTTATTAAATGCAGGCGTGCCTTTATCAAAAATCGTAAAATGAAGTGCCTGCGGTTTGTCAGGCATTTTGCCGTACTCAATTTCTTCAAACATCCTTAACAGATCCGGCCTGCGTTGCTGTACCCATTCATTTGCAGTGGTAATTTTTTTACCACTGCTTAAAGTAAATAAACCGGGCAATGTATAAGCGCCAACAGAATCTTCATTATAATTTACAGGAAAGCCCGCAGAGGTTTTTGGCAGGTTTTCTTTTTGTGCAGCTGCAGCAAGTGCGGTTGCTGAAAAAATGAGTATCAAAAAATTCTTTTTCATTCTGTTGTTAAAACTGCAAGTACCTCTACACCTCAAAACTTTTCACTTCTTTGTGTGTAAGCAGGAAATTATTTACAGCATCATAGTTCCGGTCCGGGGAGCTGATGCGATAGAGATACACGGCATCATTATCTTCTTTAATTAATTTCAGGCACATAAAATCCATATCGTTCAGTTTAAAAAATGTTTCAAGCTCTTCTTTAAAATCTTTACCCAGCTCAATGGTTTTTATACGGTAATCTTTTACCCGGTGAAATTTATTAATAAAGCGCTGCACCGGTTCCAGTACAAAAAGCGTGATAACCACAATTGCTGAAACCACAATTGCCAGTGAATAATTATGATAACCGATGGCCATTCCCAGTGCCGCAGTAACCCAGATGAGGGCTGCTGTTGTTAAACCGTTTACAGTAATACCTTCTTTAAAAATTACGCCTGCCCCAATAAAACCAATACCGGTTACAACATTGCTGGCAATACGGTCAGGACTTACTGAATTGCTTTCTTTGGAAAGAATGGTGTAAAGGCAGGAGCCTACACATATAATTATCATGGTACGGAAACCAGCGGGTTTGCTGCGGAACTCTCTTTCAATTCCTATAATAGCACCAATAATAAAAGCAAAGGAAACCTGCGCTGCTTCTTCAAAGTAAATAGTTAAATCCATACAGTAAGTAACGTGTACTTAAAGATAAAAGTTTAATGGCACTTAAAATAATCAAAGGGTTCTTTGCAGTTGTTGCACTGGTATAATGCTTTGCAGGCTGTGCTGCCAAATTCACTGAGCAGTTTGGTGTTTTCTGAATGGCATTGCGGACAAGTAACACCATCTTTGGGAATTGTAAATCTTTTATCAGGAGCAGCTATTCCATATTGCTGCAATTTTTGTTTGCCTTTTTCACTCATCCAGTCGGTGGTCCATGCAGGGCTGTGTACAGTGGTAATTTTAATATTTTTAAAACCGTGTACAAACAATTCGTTCCTTATGGCGGAAGCAATAAAGTCCATAGCCGGACAACCGGTGTAGGTTGCGGTAATAAAAACTTCTACACTATCACCATTGATATTAAAGTCCCGTACAATACCGAGGTCAATAATTGACAAAACCGGTATCTCAGGGTCTTTGATGTCTTCCATTGCATCAAATAACAACTTCTTATCTGTAACAGGTTTCATGCTCTGGTGAATTACCATTCACAATCCGGGTAAGTACGCTGCATATATTGCAACTCAGTTAAAATATATCCTAAATGTTCTGTATGCCTGCCCTCTTTACCACCGGTTTGCATAAATGTATTTACAGGAAGCGATAATGTGGCTTCGGATAAAACGGTATTTACATTCTCACCCCATTGTTTTTTTACAACAGTGAGATCAATGTTCATTTCATTTTCATAGCCTGCCGCAATAAACATTTCCCCGGTGTAACTCCATATTTCATTTAAAGCATGCTGCATTCTCTTATTACTTTCTTCTGTTCCATCCCCCAGTCTTATTACCCATTCGCTGCTCCAGCGCAGGTGATATTTTATTTCTTTTATAGCCTTGGTGCAAATAGCGGCCAGCTGTTCATCTTTATTTTGCTGCAGTTGTTCAAATAATAAATACTGAAACTGGCTGAATAAATATTGGCGTAACACTGTAAATGCCCAGTCTCCTTTTGGCAGTTCAGCCATCAGCAGGTTACCGAATTCTCTTTCTGTACGCAGGTAAGCAAGAGAATCTTCAGTTAATTGGGTTGAATTGGTTGACTGGTTGATAAGGTTTGCAGCGTACTGGTAAAAATTTCTTGATTGCCCCAATAAGTCCAGTGAAATATTTGTGATGGCAATATCCTGTTCCAGTACCGGGCCATGGCCGCACCATTCGCTGTTGCGCTGCGAAAGTATGAGTGTTGTATCGGCAAGGTGGAGGAGGTATTGTATTTGTTGGGTCATTGTTGTTTGGTTGACAGGATTAACTAGTTGATAAGGTTGACAGGGTTGATGAAGGCGGCAGCTTGTTAACCCTGTCAACCTTATCAACTTTGTCAACTACCACTTTACATATGATTCACTTCATCAGGTAAATTATAAAATGTAGGATGCCGGTAAATTTTATCCACTGCAGGCTCATATAACTCTCCTGCCTCTTCTGGGTTAGATGCAGTGATGTATTTGCTTTCCACCACCCAAATGCTTACACCTTCCATTCTTCTTGTATAAACGTCTCTTGCATTTTCAATAGCCATTTTTGCATCCGCTGCATGCAGGCTGCCGGCATGCTTGTGATCCAGCCCGTTTTTACTGCGGATGAAAACTTCCCATAAAGGCCAGGAAGCAGCATCGTTGGTAGTTTGAAAATTACTGTTACTTCCCCCTTTTTCCTCAGGGATATCGCCGTAATAGAATTTCCTGATTGTAATATTCATGTTTTAAAATTGAATGATTAACTATGCGGCTTCTGTTTGCTTCCTGTTTGTTTTCTTTTCGCTGTAAGCCATTGCAGCTTCTCTCACCCATTTGCCTTCTTCATGTGCTTTTCTCCTGGCATCAATCCGCTGTTTATTGCAGGGGCCATTGCCTTTTACCACATTCCAGAATTCATCCCACTTTATTTCTCCAAAATCATAATGTTTGCGTTGCTCGTTCCATTGTAGTTTATCATCGGGCAGTTTCATGCCCAGTACTTTTACCTGCTCAGCAATCATATCTACAAAATTCTGGCGAAGCTCATCATTGGTTTTGCGTTTAATTTTCCATTTCATGCTCTGGTCGCTGTTGGTGCTTTCGCTGTCTTTGGGCCCAAACATCATTAATGCCGGCCACCACCAGCGGTTAATGGCATCCTGGCACATGGCTTTTTGTGCTTTTGTACCACGGGATAATACCAGCAGGCTTTCAAAGCCCTGGCGCTGGTGAAAACTTTCTTCTTTGCAAATACGCACCATGGCACGTGCGTATGGCCCGTACGATGTACGGGTCAGCATTACCTGGTTCATAATGGCGGCACCATCCACCAGCCATCCAACAGCGCCAATATCAGCCCATGTTAAAGTGGGGTAATTAAAAATTGAAGAATATTTTGCTTTGCCGCTGTGCAGGTCGTTTATCATTTCATCACGGCTCATGCCCAATGTTTCTGCAGCACTGTATAAATACAAACCGTGCCCTCCTTCATCCTGCACCTTTGCCAGCAAAATGGCTTTGCGTTTTAAAGAGGGCGCACGGCTTATCCAGTTGCCTTCGGGCAGCATACCCACAATTTCGCTGTGTGCATGCTGGCTTATTTGCCGGATATTGTTTTTGCGGTAGGCGTCCGGCATCCAGTCCTTTGGCTCAATTTTTAATTCGCTGTCTATCTTTTGCTGAAACAGCTGTTCAAAGTCCTGTAATGACATGGGAGATAGTTTTTGTAAAAATAATACAAAAAACTAACACCCGTTAGTTATGTTTAACTGAAGAAAAGGGTTTTATACCCAATTATTTTTATGAGCCAGGCTGATAATTTGTGCCTTGCTGTTTACGTGAAGTTTCTGGTAAATGTTGGCAATATGTTTGCGGATGGTTAGCACGCTGATGTCAAGGATACTTGCTATACGCTTGGCATCAAATCCATTAATGGTATGAATTAAAATTTCTTTTTCCCTTTCTGTAAGCAATGAATCTAAAAGGGCTTCATTGTTTTTTTTGTCTTCTGAAATACTAGCCCGGCTTAAAAGTGCAAGTGCTTTTCTTGCAATGGCAGCACTCATTGGTGCACCCCCGTTTTCAACAGCGGTACTAATTGCATTATGGAGGCTTATGGCATTTTCGTCTTTAAGTAAATACCCATGAGCGCCGGCTTTAATTGCTTCAAATATTTTATCGTCATCATCAAATACAGTCAGCACCAGGAAATAAATACCAGGATACAATGCTCTGGCCAGGCTGATGGTTTGAACACCATCCATTTCTGGCATCTCCAGGTCCATAAATATTACCTGCGGCAATTTATCTATAGGCAGCCCTTTCAATTGTTCCAGGCAATCGTTTCCGTTAACGGCAGAAAAGCACAAATCCAGGTCTTCAAACTGTTTTATTTTATCAGAAACACTGGTTCTGTTTACCGCCTTATCATCTACCAGGCCAATACGAATGGGTTTTAACATAATATACTTGTTGTGTACAAAAAGACTTTCTTTTTGCATTTTATTAAATACTCAATTTGTAGTAGGCAGCTGCAGTGTTATAACTGTTCCTGCACCTTCTTCATTGTGTTTGGTTGTAAGTATTAAATTCGATTCTGCTGCTCTCGATTTCATGTTCAACAAACCATTGCCTGCTAAATTACCAGGAGAAATACCCACGCCATTGTCCATAATATTTATTACAGGAGGCAATGTGCTGCTTTCAATTGTAATAGTAATAGTATCGGCCTGGCTGTGCTTTAAGGCATTGTGAATGGCCTCCTGCACTATGCGGAAAATATTCAATGCCTGGTTAGAGCTGATGCGTATATCATTGTCGATGGTTTCATTAAGGTTAATAGTAACGTTACTGTAGGATGGCGCCAGTTTGCTGATATAATTTTTTACCCTGTCACTTATACCCGTAATGGTAATGTGTTCTTTGTTTAACACCCATATAGTGTCACGGAGGGAGTTGATAATTTCATGTGAATGCTGCTGCAGGTTTTGTAACGCACCCTCTTTATTGCTGCCCAATGTTATATTTTCAACATCGGCCCGTATGGCAGAAGCATAGGCTCCGATGTTATCATGTAAATCTGCCGCAATGCGCCGGCGCTCCTGCTCTTCTGCTTCGATGATTGAAAGTGCAGCAATTTGTTTTTCTTTATCCAGGGCATTTACAAGCTTTTCTTGCTGTTTACGGCGATAATTGCTGAATACAAGCATAAAAATAGCAACAGCCATAAAAGCAAATAATAAAGAACCAAACAACCAGTAGTTTTTTACGGTAAGGTTAAGTTTTTGCTCCAGTATGGTTTTTTCATTTTTTTGTGCAGTGTTCCTTGCTTCAAGCTCGGCAATTTGTTTGGATGAGTTGAGGTTGTTGAATGAATCTTTTAAAGCAATAATGTCTTCAAGAGTGCGGCTGTATGCTGCGGTATTTCCTGCAGCTTTATAGTTTTCTGCAAGCGAACGGTAAATCATCATTAGTTGCGAGGGTAAGTGCATTTGCTTGGCAATTGAAATACCTTCCATGCAAAGTGTAATGCCTTTTTGCGGTTGCCCGTTGGTGGCATAAAAACTGGCAAGAGTGCTCATATCATATACCGTATAAAAGGGGTCGTTCATTTTTTTTCTTATTTCAATTACTTCGTTCAGTGGGGCCTCTGCCAGGTGAGGTTTATGATGATCGATAAAAATTTTTGCCTGCATGCTTAGTGCAGTGGCCAAAAAACCGAGGCTCTCATTTTCACGTGCATCATTAATAGCAATAGTTATGTAATGCACTGCAGAATCTTCATTGCCCAATGCATTGTATGCATTGGCAATATTGCTGTACAAAGCGCCATAATTGCGGTAAAATTTTTTATTAGAAGATGTGTGCAGGGCTTTGTACAACCATTGCAGTGCATCATTATATTGCTCCATTTCCATTAAAACCCAGCCAATGCCTGTTTTTGCCTGTATTTGCAGTAAAGTATCTTTTTGTATTTCAGCCTCGTTAATAACTTCTACCAAAGTATTAATTGCTTTACTTAACTGGTTGCTTCTGTCCAGCGCCTTGGATTTAAAGAAAAGTACATCCAGGTATTTGCTTTTAAGCGCCGGGTATTTCTTATACTTCGCCAGCAAAATTTCAACCAGGTAAAGTGCACTGTCTGTCATGTTTTTCCTGGCATAATAAATACCTCTTGTGTAAGTAACTAAATCTGTAAGCGAATCATTTTTGTTGTTACTGATAATTCTATCTGCTTCTGCCAGGTATGGCAGCAATGTATCAGGGTTAATGGCAGCACTGCTTAATTCAAAAATGAACCTTATTTTTTCTTCATCCTTTTGGGCAGCAGCAATTTTTTTACGCAGGCTGTCGGTAAGTTTTGTTTGGGTAAAACTTGCTGTACAGAATAAAAACGAAATTAAAAGGAATAGAATCCGCCGCACTTTTTTTCTTAAAAGTATTTAATTAAAAACAAATAGCGAAGCACCCTACTACAAATTAAGTATTGAACAGGCAAAGTAATTATTGAAATTTTGATCAGTGAATATTATTTAATTAAACCAGCAACTATTGTATGCAAAAATCAACATTATTATGTACTGTTATTTTACTGGTAACAGCATCAGCAAAATCGCAATTTAGTTTTGGCCCCAGGGCAGGATTAAATGTTTCAAAAGAAAATTATTCAAATACTTCTGTTTATTCCACCAGCTCCCACAATTTTTTTACAGCGGGTGTATTTGCAAATTACCGTACTAAAAAAAATATCGCTTTAGAGGTAAGTATCAATTACTCTCCTGAAGGAACTGAGGAAAGTTACAAAAGTGGTAACAATACTGTAACAGGTGTGGTTACAATTAAACGCATCAACATTCCCTTGCTGGTTCAATATCACACCAACCCCGGAGTTTACTTTGAAACAGGCCCTCAAATTGGTTTTGTAACGCAGGCATATGGTGATTATACAAATGGTCATTATGATTTTAAAAATGGCACACAATCAACTTTAACCAGCTGGGTGTTTGGCGCAGGGTATATTTTAAAACAAACACTGCCTGACCTGGGTATTAATGTCAGTTATGCCAAGGGACTTTCTTCTATTCAAAAAGGAACTGTAAATGCAGGAAAAATTACAGGAAGCACTTTCAGCATAAAACTATTTTATGGGTTTCATTTAAGCAAGCGAAAATAAAAACCAGCCTGTACTACAAATTGAGTATTGTGCAGGTGTTGTAATAAAACAAATTTTGAGTTCTTGTTTTGATAGCCACATATCCTCTTTAAAAGCCTTTTCATTTTTTATAGCCTCTTTAAAAACTTTATTATGAAAAAGCTTTACTTACTTTTTATCAGCATTCTAACTATTGCACAAACAAATGCACAGGGCGTAAACCGGATGTTTGGCTTGGTAGGTGGTTATCCTCAAAGCGATAATTCATCCAATGGCTTTTTATTCAGTACCGACAGCAGCGGGCAGAATTTCCAGGTGCAATACCAGTTTCCGGTGACGGTATCTGGCGCCAATCCCCAAAATGTGGAAATGGCATCTTACAATGGAAAATTGTACGGAACAACAGCGGCAGGCGGTGTTGCTAATTTTGGAACCATATTCGAGTACGACCCGGCCACCAATATTTATACTAAAAAATTTGATTTTGGCTCCAACAGTACTTTGTATGGCTGTAACCCCAGGGCCGGCCTTTTATTGTATAATTCAAAATTTTATGGGGTTGCTTCCAGCTGTGGTGCAAGTGGAAACGGAACCATTTATGAATGGGACCCTGCTACTAATGTATTTACTAAAAAATATGATTTAGCATTAGCCACTGGCAATAATGTACAAAGCGCCATGCGGTTAATGAATGGTAAAATGTATGGCACTTGTGTAAGTGGGGGAGCCAATGGATTGGGTTGTGTGTTTGAATGGGACCCAGGTACCAACATACTAACAGACATATTTGATTTAACCGGGCCAAACCCGGGCAATGGCTATAATTTTTACTGTAATGTAACCCCCTATAATAATAAAATTTACTGTTCCAGTTGGCAGGGTGCAGCCAATGGCGGCGGTGCTTTGTATATGATTGATCCAGCCTTGCCCAATGGCTCTAATACTACTGTTATAAAAGTTTTTGATGGCACAAGTGGTACCAATTGCAACAATAATGAAATGGTGGTGTATAATAATAAACTGTACGGCATGCTGTATTATAACGGGGCTTTTTCTTATGGAACTTTATTTGAGCTTGACCCTGCCACTAATATATTTACCAAACTGGTTGATTTTAATTACACCACTACCGGAGGCAACCCTGTTGGAAAACTGGTACTTAACGGCACAAAATTTTTAGGTATGTGCAATACAGGGGGCGCTAACGGTAAAGGAACTATTTATGAATGGGATCCTGCAAACCCAACCACCGTGGTGAAAAAATATGATTTTGGCGTTAGTAATTATGATAACCCCATTAACCCGGGAAGCACATTAGTATTGTTCAATTCAAAATTTTATGCAACAACTTATAATGGGGGCTTTAATGACCAGGGTTCCTTGTTTGAATATGATTATGCAACAGGAACTGTAACGAAGAAATTAAACTTTAACACTGCAGAAAATGGCCGTATTCCTTATGGCAGGCCCACGCTGCTGAATGGAAAAATTTATGGCACCTGCTATACCGCCCCACAACCCGATGGTGGTTGTATATGGGAGTATGATCCTTCCACAACTGTGTACTCAAGAAAATTTAATTTTGATTACAACACCAGCTCAGGAGTTGGCAATCACCCAACTGCATCACCTATTGCATATAATGGAAAATTATACGGCACTACCAATGGTGGCGGGTTAAATAACTATGGTGTGTTTTATGAATTTGATCCTTCCACAAACACATATTCAAAAAAAGATTTTTTCAGTATAAACGGGCTTAATGTAATTGGCGAACCCACATTTTATAATGGCAAGTTTTATGGTATGACGAATGCCGGCGGTACTGGTAATAATGGTACTATTTATAGCTACGATCCTGCCACTGCCACCCTTGTAAAATTATATGATGTACAAAATTCAGGATGCAATACTCCGACTGGCGGCTTTACTGTGTATAATAATAAATTGTATGGCACAGCTGCATACGGTGGTACAGGCAATTTAGGTGGTATTATTATGTACGACCCTGTTGCTAATACTGCCAGTACTGTTTATAGTTTTCCCGCCGGTGGTCTTATGGGTTATAATGTTCAAAACGTGATGACAGCCTATAATAACAAACTTTATGGCAATACAGCCAGTGGTGGCAATGGTGGTCATGGTGCTATTTTTGAGTTTGATCCGGCTACTAATAATTATACTGTTGTATATCATTACAGCACTGTTGCCGGCAGCGGTGGTTATGATCCTACAGGAATATTAACGCTAAACGGTAATAAGTTTTATACCACAACCCGTTATTTTAGCGATATTATAGTAAGCCAGTTTGATGCTGCCACAAATACCGTAACACAACGCTCGGTTTATACACCAGCAAGTACTTACAATATGCCCGGGTATCACAATGCGCTTACTGTAGTGCCGGCTTTTATTGCCAATGGTATTGCCAACAGCTGCGAAGTGTATCCTTCGGTAGTTATTAACTCCTCCAACAATAATAAATGGGTACCAATTTTGAATACCAGCGGTGATGTGGTGGCAGAAATAAATGCCAATGGGAATAACCTGGGAAATGTGAATGTATCTGCCTATATCAATAGCGGAACCACCCGTGAAGATGCATTGCACCAATTATATGGCGACAGAAATATTACCATTGAAGTGCAGAACAATACTATTGTTGGTAATGTAGATATAAGGTTATACTTAAAAACAAGTGAATTTTTAGCATTGAAAAATGCTACAAATACGCTGGGCCAGCCATCTGGCATCAGTACAATTAACGATATTGCCCTTTTAAAAAACTCACAAGCATGCTCTTCTGTTCTTAGTGTAAATCCTTCGGTGCTTACTACAACCAATGAAGCTTATGAATATGGTTATGTATTAAAAGCCAGTGTGAATTCCTTTTCAACTTTCTTCTTTGCTAAAAACACCTTTACTGTGCTGCCTGTTGATTTGGTTTCGTTTAATGCAGCCAAAGACAATGATAAAGTTTTGTTGAGCTGGAACAGTGAAAATGAAATTAACCTGCAACGCTACGACGTGGAAAGAAGCAGTGATGGAAGAACATTTACAAAAATTAATGAAGTTAAAGCAAAAGGCAACAGCACGAATACATACAATATAACAGATGCAGCGCCTTTAAGCGGATTAAATTACTATCGCCTTAAAATTATTGATAAAGATGGCACATTCCGCTACAGTATAATTCTAAAGGCAGACTTTTCTAAAAAATACCTGGTAAGTGTTTTACCCAACCCGGCCCATGATTATATAATAATTAACGGTGCCAATAAATTTAAACGGGTGCAGCTGATAGATATGAACGGTAAAATAATAAAACAGTTTACAGTAAACAGCAACAACCGTTATACAACAACAGGCATACCACAAGGGGTTTATTTACTGCAGTTAATTAATGATGATGAGCAGCAGACAGAAAAAATAATAATTCAATAAATATTAGTGTGGTGAAAAATGTTGAATTAATGCAGCTGCTTATAATTATTTGCCTGTTAGTAATAATAATATTTACCTGACTCATTGTGCAAAAACCCTTGCATGGGGAAAGAGTGTAAGTAGGTTTTTTTTCTTCAAAACGGCCCTGCTATTTTTAGCGGGGCTTATTTTATATCAAAGTCCACCACCACTTTTTCTGTTTTAGGATGGCTTTGGCAAGTAAGAATAAAACCCTTTTCTATTTCTTCCTGTTCAAGGCCCCAGGTTACATCCATGTCCACTTCACCTTCAATAAGTTTAGCCTTGCAGGTGCAGCACATGCCGCCTTTACATGCAAAAGGAAGATCAGCCCCCTTGTTTAATGCTGCGTCTAATATGGTACTGCTGCTGTTTAGTGAAAGATTTATATCAAAACTTCTGCCATCCACTTTTACTGTAATGGTGCTTTGAAGCCCGTTATTATTTACCGGTGCAGGCGCTTTGCTTTTTGATATTTTACTGCTTGTGTTAAACAGTTCAAAATGTATTTTCTTTTTGTCAACTCCTTTTTGCTCTAAAAAATCTTTTACGCAAAATATCATCGCTTCCGGTCCGCAAATAAAACACTCATCGGCATTTTTGTAATCAACAAGCCTGGATAATTCATGCAGCTTTGCATCATCAATCTTGCCAAAATTTAACTCCGCCTCAGTTCGTTCCCGGCTTAAAATATTTATAAGGCTGAAGCGCTGCAGGTATTTATTTTTAATGGCTTCAAGTTCTTCAAAAAAAATAATAGATGCCCTGCTGCGGTTACCAAACACCAATGTAAAATTGCTTTCAGGTTCGGTGTGCAGCGCAGCTTTTATCAAAGAAATTACCGGGGTAATACCACTGCCAGCAGCAAAAGCCAGGTAGTTTTTTTTATTTGTTTTCGATAGTGTGGTATTGAATTTCCCTGTTGGCGGCAACACCTCTAGTTCATCGCCGGGCTGCAGCGTTTCATTTGCAAATGAAGAAAATTTGCCTCCCTCTACTTTTTTTATGGCAACTTTCAGTTCGTTTTCATGCGGGGCGCTGCAAATTGAATAGGAACGGCGCAATTCTTCACCATCAATTATTTTTTTAAGGGTGATATTTTGCCCTTGAGCAAATCTGTATTCCTCCAGCAATTGTTCTGGCACATCAAATAAAACTGAAACGCAGTCTGCTGTTTCTTTTTTTACAGCTTTTACTTTTAGCGGGTGAAAATGAACTGCCATATTTATTTTTTTAAACCGTTTAACAAGTGATTCACCATATTATCCTCCAGTGTTTTTGTACTGATATTTTTCTTATGCCGCTGCCAAAACTCCAAACCCCGTACTGCGGAAAGTAATGTAAGCACCGATACGTACGGATGTATTTTTTTTAACTCTTTTTTTCTTATACCTTCTTCCACTAATGCCACTAATTTTTTTTCATAACTACGCCGCAGTTGTAAAAAATCACTTAGAAAAGGTTCATGTAAATGTTTCCATTCATGATTGGCAATATATACTTCATCAAATTCCTCCAGCATCATTTTTATATGAAACCGGATGATGGCATCTATTTTAGCCGCTGCATTTAACTTGCTTCGTTCGGCTTCCTCCAATTGTGCGGTAAATTCACCGGCTACTTTAAAACATACGGTTTGTAACAATTCGTTTTTGCTGCCAATATGGTTATACAGGCTTGGGGCTTCTACACCAACAGCAACGGCAAGCTCACGCATGGAAGCTGCACTGAAACCTTTTGTGCGGAAAAGAGCGGCCGCCTTTTTGAGAATGACATCTTTTTTTGAAAAATTTTTCCCGATTTTTATTTTTCCCATTTTCCCGCTTTACACAAAACTAACGCTTATTAGTTTTTTTTCTTAAAGATTTGGCTTTTTTTACAATACTGTATTATTAAATTTGCGAAGCAAAATCCTGTATATGCAATTACAGCCTGTTGATACAGTTTCTTCAATTTCTGCTGCAGATTTTAAAACAAAATATTACGCGGCAATGAAGCCGCTTGTAATAAAAGACCTGTCGAAACAATGGCCCGCCTATCAAAAATGGACCTGGGATTACTTTATTAAAATTGTAGGTGAAAAGGAAGTAGGTGTTTATAATAATGTAAAAAGTGATGCCTATACTCCAATAAATACGGCCGATGCATATATGAAGTTTGGAGACTATCTCGAAAAGGTAAAGACCGGCCCGCTTGACCTGCGTATCTTTTTGTTTAATATTTTTCAGCATGCCCCTCAAATAGTGTCCGATTTTACATGGCCTGAAGAATTGATGAGGGGTTTTGTAAAAAGGTACCCTATGTTATTTGTGGGTGGACAGGGATCTATCACCCACATGCACTTTGATATTGATATGAGCCATATACTGCACACCCAGTTTATGGGGCGTAAAAGGGTACTGCTTTTTCCTTTTGATGAGCAATATAAACTATACAGAAAACCATGGGAGGTTTTAAGCCTTGCCAACTATGCTAATTATGCTGAAAAATTTGATTATGAAAACTTCCCTGCAGTAAAACTTGCCAGGGGGTATGAAGTAATACTGGAACATGGCGATACTTTATTTATGCCTGCAGGTTATTGGCACCATATGGAATATATTGACGGCGGGTTTGCGATGAGCCTCAGAGCCTTGCAAAGCAGCCTTGGTGGAAAGGTAAATGGATTATGGAAGCTTTTTGGTATGAGAAATATTGATACACTAATGAAAAAAACCGCCCCGCAATGGTGGTATAAACGCAAACGAAAAAAATTATACAGCTTTGCAGAAAAAGAGCTGAAATTGAGTGAAAAAAATGATAAAATAAATTAGCTAAATTCAAAAAAAGCACTACTTTTACAACCTGCTTAGGTTATTTTAATCCACTCCAATCTTATTTAAAGCTTCTGGGATATTGTTTTTATTCAAAGTCCTTTTTATTATCCAATCTACATCCGGCTGTTTTTTTAAATACATTATTTTATCAACTTATTTGATATAGATTATTATACCTTTTTTTCTTGTGGTTTCAGAGGTAAGCAAGGCCGGAGATTTTTATCTCTGGCCATTTTTTTAGAATAAATTAATCTACTGCTGCATTTAAAAACATAATCATAGGCTGCATAGCTGCGTATGTTTTTATTATTTCCCTTACCGCATTTTTTTCTTGCAAAAATGTATCTGTAACCGGCCGGCTAACAATAAAACTTTTCATTTTTAAAAAATCAATGGCAGGGTTGCTGTCATCATATCCTTTGGGTGGCCTGCTTAAAACTTCAATTCCCTCAACCCCTTTTGTAAAATGCTTTTTAAATGAGGTGGTGTTTATGATTTTTTTCCACTCAGTAAAACTGTAATCAATTTCCTGCCTTATTTTAGAAAGCTGAGGAGAATCGGGCATATAAAATCCACCGGCAATAAAGCATTGCCCTGGTTCAATATGAATATAATAACCGGCGTAATTGATTTTTTTACCTCCTTTACTTATAAAAGCACCCATATTGGTTTTATAAGGACTCTTGTCTTTACTAAAGCGGATATCACGGTTTATACGGAAAGCACAATCTTTTGCTTTAAGATGGGCCACCGACGGGTCAAAGGAACTTATACCGCTAATGATATTATCTGCTAATAAATAAAAATCTGCTTTGGCCGCTTCATATTGTTTACGGTGTTCATCAAACCAGGCTTTTTTATTGTTCTTCTTTAATTCTTTTAAAAATTTAAAAGTGGGGGCTTGCAGCATAAAATTATTTTTAGACAACTAAGTTAGTAATAGCGGAAAAATAAAAAGGAATTACTTCATGTAATTCCTTAATAAAAAAATCAGTTTCTTATTATTTACTTTATCCTTCCCCAGTTTTCGCCGCTTTTAATACGGTATAACGTCATTTCACTTACTTTATATTTAGCAGCAAGCTGCTTATAGGTAAGTTTGCGTTTAGGGTCTTTAATGATGGCTTTAATTGCTTTTACCTGCTCCGCATTCAGTTTAAGGCCTTCGGTTTTGTTAGCCTGCCTTTTTTTGTATGCAATCTTTTCAGGGCTGAATTGCTGATGACTGCTCACTTCATCCAATGTGGCCCACTTAAGATTTTTGTATTGGTTGTCTTTCTTTTTATGATTGATATGAATTACAAACTTATGCCTGGGAGAAGGCTTTTTGCAAAACATTTTTGCTACTTCCCTGTGAATATAGATAGTGCCATTGCCACCGTCTATATGCAGGTTTAATGTTCTGTAACCAGAGGTAATGGAACCAGTTAAAACCTTACCATCCTTCTCTATGTTCTCGGAAAAACTGGCGGCACGGCCCAGGGAAGAAACTGCATATTTTTTACGTAACTTTTTATATCCGGTAAATTGGATAGGCTTCCAGGTTTCACCTGGCAGTTTTTTGATCATAAAATAAGGTTTGACAGCAAGGCCATGCATTTGCAGCTGCATGGGTGTAGCGTTCAATGATGAAATAAGGTTTAAGGATTAAAATTAATCAAATTTTTTTCAGGAAGAAATCATTTTGTCAAAATCTTCTTCAGATATAATTTTTATAGAATTAATTTTTTTTGCTTTTTCCAGTTTACTGCCGGCATCTTCTCCTACCACCAGGTAATTGAGTTTACTGCTTACACCGCTTACAATTTTACCACCGTTTTTCTCTACCAATGCTTCAGCATCGCTTCTTTTAAATTTTATGAGTGTGCCGGTAAATAAAAAGGTTTGTCCGCTTAAATTTCCTCCTGTAGACAGTTCTTTCTTTTCGTTTTTCAATTGTACACCCAGCCCCTCTAATTTTTTTATCATTGAAACATTGCTTTCATCACTAAAAAAAGCATAGATGCTGGCAGCTACTTTAACGCCTACATCTTCCATCTGCTGTAACTCTTCAGCACTCAGTTTTATAAAGTCAAGTAAATGCTCAACATTATTGGCTAATGTTTTGGCGGTTGTTTCACCTACATAACGTATACCCAGGCCATAAATAATGCGGTGCAATGGCTGTGTTTTGCTGGCTTCAATATTAGTTTGAAGGTTGGTGATGGATTTTTCCCCAAAGCCATCCAGCTTTCTTATTTCATCAAATGGCAGGGTAAATACGCCGGGAATATCCTTCAAAAACCCCAGCTCATAAAATTTACGAACATTCGCTTCTCCAAAACTCCGGATGTCCATTGCATCTTTACTCACAAAATGAATGATGCGTTCTACTACCTGGGCCTCACAGTTAATATTGGTACACCGCCACACAGCTTCTTCTTCGGGTTTATATAATTTATGATTGCAAACCGGGCATCGTCTTGGAAATATTATTGGCTGCTCATTACCCTTACGCAATTCTGCAAATGATTTTACAATCTGTGGTATTACATCACCGCTTCTTTCTATCAGCACTGTATCTCCCAGCATCAAATCTTTTTCTTTGATGTAATCTTCATTATGTATAGAGATGCTGCTTACAGTTACACCACCCACCTGTACAGGTTCCAGCTTTGCCACTGGAGTAACAGCACCTGTACGTCCCACCTGGTATTCCACATCAATTAGTTTTGTAGTGGCCTGCCTTGCTTTAAATTTAAAGGCAATAGCCCACCTGGGATGATGGCTTGTCATGCCCAGTTTATCCTGTAGTTGTAAATCGTTTACCTTTATTACCATGCCATCAATTTCATAAGGAAGGTTGTCTCGTTGGGCTTCAAAGTCATTTACAAACTTTATAACAGCATCAATTCCTTTTATTACTTTCAGTTCTTTTTGCGGACTGCGAAAACCAAGGTTCCATAACATTTCAATCATACCACTGTGTGTTGACGGTCTTTCTGCTTTAGGGCTGTTGTTATCTGTGGTTATATAGCTTACATGGTATAAAAATGCTTCTAAATTTCTTCTCCCCACTTCTGCAGTATCTTTAATGCGAAGGCTACCTGCTGCTGCATTACGGGGATTTGCCAATGGAGGCAAGCCTTCTTCCATCAGCTTTTCGTTATAGGCTTTAAAATTATTTTTATTCATCAGCACTTCGCCCCGTATTTCTATTTGCTGTATGCCATACTCACTAAAAGAAGCAGAGAGCGGTACCGATTTTATTTGTCTGGTGTTGATGGTTATTTCATCACCCACCACACCATCACCTCTTGTGGCGCCCCGGTTCAGTAAATCATTTTCATAAATCAGCGAAATGCTGGCGCCGTCAAACTTGGGCTCTACAGAATATTCCACCATATTCAGGCCGCTCAGTTCACGGCATTTGCGGTCCCAATCAAGCAGGTCATCTGCATTATAACTGTTTTCCAAGCTAAGCATAGGAACCAGGTGCTGTACTTTTGGAAAATCCTTTACCAGGCCTGCGCCCACTCTTTGTGTGGGTGAATCCGGAGTTACAGCTTCAGGATGTTCTTTTTCAAAATTTTCTAATTGCTTGTATAAAGTATCATATTCAAAATCGCTTATCAACGGGTCATTCTGCACATAATAGCGGTATTCATGAAAACGCAGCACCGCTCTAAGCTTACTGATTTCATTCTCCAGCGCTGCATGCTTCGATTTTAAAAATAAAGCAGTTTGTTCCTGCAGTTGTTTTATTTGTGCCTGGTTATACATGTTTCAAAGTTAAAAATTAAGGACATGAATTATTGTACTTTTGAAAAAAATTACAACGATGCGTTTGATAAAACTTTTTATATGCAGTCTTTTGTTTACCGCTTTTGCTTCGTGTAAATTTCGTCAGCGGGTGTCATTCATTGTGCATCATGCAAAAATTTATACCGTAGACGAAAGGTTTAGCGTGGCAGAGGCAATGGCGATACGTGATGGTAAGATATTGGAAACAGGTACCAATGATGTGATACTTAAAAAATATGAAAGCGACGATGAACTAAATGCTGGCGGTAAAACAATTTACCCCGGTTTTATAGATGCGCATGCGCATTTTGTTGGTTATGCTTTTGGACTGGGGCAGGTTAACCTGTTTGGCACACAAAGCTGGCAGGAATGTATTGACCGTATTAAAACCTTTGCAGAAAAAAGGAACATACAAACAGGTGCATGGATACAGGGACGTGGATGGGATCAAAACGACTGGGCCGTAAAGGAATTTCCAAATAAAAAATTGCTGGACAGCATTTTCCCAAATAACCCTGTTACTTTAGAAAGGGTGGATGGCCATGCCTTAATTGCAAACCAAAAAGCTATTGATCTGGCAAAAGTGCTGCCGGGGCAAACAGTTAATGGCGGCGAAATAGAGGTGGTTAATGGTAAACTCACTGGTATTTTTATTGATAATGCAGAAACATTAATTCAAAGCATTATTCCCGTTGCTTCAAAAGCAGAATATGAAACAGCATTGAACGAAGCCCAGCAAAACTGTTTTGCCACAGGGCTTACTACTGTGGTGGATTGTGGCCTTGGAAAAAAAGATGTGGAATTTATTGATGCTTTGCAACAGGAAGGCAAATTAAAAATGAAAATGGTTGTATTGCTTTCGGATGATAGCACGAATTATGCTGCATATTTAAATAAGGGCCCGTATAAAACTGCATATTTAAATGTAAATGGATTCAAGTTGTATGGCGATGGTGCTTTAGGCAGCCGGGGTGCATGCCTGCTTCATGATTATACTGATAAACCGGGGTGGAAAGGTTTTTTATTGAGTAACCCACAGCATTTTAAAGATATTGCGGCTAAACTCATCAACACAAAATTTCAAATGTGCACACATGCCATTGGCGACAGTGGTAACAGGGAAATTTTGAAAATTTATGCGGAAGTACTGAAAGGAAAAAATGACAAACGCTGGCGTATTGAGCATGCACAGGTGATAAACCCGGCAGATTTTAAATTGTTTGCTTACTATAACATAATTCCTTCTGTTCAACCCACACATGCCACCAGTGATATGTATTGGGCCGAACAGCGATTGGGTGCTGAGCGCATTAAAAGTGCTTATGCATACAAAGAACTGCTAAGCCAAAACGGATGGATGCCATTAGGAACCGATTTTCCTGTGGAAGATATTTCTCCCTTTAAAACATTTTTTGCTGCTGTTGTAAGGCAGGATGCAAAGGGTTTTCCTGCAGGCGGCTTTCAAATGGAAAATGCTTTAACAAGAGCCGAAACTTTAAAAGGAATGACTATCTGGGCAGCCAAAGCATCCTTTGAAGAAAAAGAAAAGGGCAGCCTTGAAGCAGGCAAGGCAGCCGACTTTATTATTTTGAATACCGACCTGATGGAATGTGAAAACTCTGCAATTTTAAAAGCTATGGTAATTGGTACATACATTAATGGTCAAAAAGTTTTTGAAAAAAAGAAATAGCAAAACATGTCAACAGAAAAAATTGGCTTTATTGGCCTGGGAAATATGGGGCTTCCAATGGCGAAGAACCTGGAAAAAGCAGGATTTACTTTATCCGTATATAACCGCACAGCAGAAAAGGCTGCATCATTTGCAGGCACCACTAAAGTGTGCAGCAGTATTGAAGAACTGGTAAGCAACAGTGATATTGTATTTACCATGCTTACAAACGATGGCGCAGTAAAAGAAGTATATAGCAGCATTCAGCAAAATCATGTTAAGGGTAAACTGTTTGTGGACATGAGTACTATTTCCCCAAAATTGTGCTTAGAAACTGCAACTGCATTAAAAGATAAAGGTGCCTCATTAATTGATGCACCGGTTGCCGGCAGTACAAAACCTGCTGCGGATGGCACACTTATAATTCTTGCCGGTGGTAAACAAAAGGATATTGAACGGGCCATGCCTTATTTTGAAAAAATGGGGCGGCTTGTAAAACACCTTGGAGAAAACGGAAAGGGATTGGCAGCAAAGCTTGCTGTAAACTACCTGCTTGCTATTGTTTACCAGGGCCTGGCAGAATCGGTTTTACTGGCTCAAAAACTCGGCCTGCAGCGCAGTGATTATATGGACATCATTAATGAAAGTGCATTGGGCAGCGGAGTTACGAAAATTAAAACAGCCCCGCTTATAAATAATTCATACACGCCTGCTTTCGCACTGGATTTAATGCTTAAGGATATTTTACTGGCTCAGGATGCTGGCGCCAATTTTCCCCTGGGAAACACATCGGCTGATACATATAAAGCGGCGCAGTTAGATGGCCTGGGTAAAGAAGATGTGATCGGTATCATCAATTACCTGGTCAAAACAGTATGATAGGGCTGTTGTTAATGGCTCTTTAACTTCCGTTTAAGGTGTACCAAAGAAACCGCTGCCTATATTTGCGCATATACTTTTAAAACCGCAATGCGCCTGTTATTAATCAGCTTATTGGTTTCCTGCCTGTTTTCTTTAAAGGGCTATTGTTCCGGTACCCCGGGGCACTACAGGCATTGCAGCAGAATTTGCGCTACGGTTCAAAATGAAGAAAGAAAAAAATTGTTTTTTGAACAACACTGCAGCGATAACACATCATTTTTTCTTGTAGCAGATGACAGCGATGACGACGAAGAAGACGAGTTTCAATCATCAGAAAATAAAAAGAAAGCCTTTCATTTTGACAATACTAAAGGGGATAGAGCAGACAACATTGCCCCGTTATTTTATTTAAAAAATACCAACAGGTTTTATAAAAATTTTTCCTACCCATCGTCCGATGAATATATTTTTCACCGTACAATAATGATTTGATTCTTCTATTGCCGTATTACCGGCATAACATTTACCCCGCATTTTTTTACAAATCCACCCATACAGGAATGTGATTCAAAATTTTGAATCCTAATCACTTTACAGAAGCAGTTTATAAAATCACTTAAATAATGAACCGAATAGCATTGCTCACCAGCTTGTTCGCTGTTTTAATTACAGGCTGTAAGCACAAAGAACAAAAAGAAGAAGAGGCAATTGGAAAATATGCCGTAACAAATCCCTTAATAAGAGATACCTCATTTACAAAAGAGTATGTTGCCCAGATACAGTCCATTAAAAATATTGAGATAAGGGCACAGGAGAAAGGCTACCTGGAAAGTATTAACGTGGATGAAGGTCGCTATGTGCATGCCGGGCAGGTGCTCTTTCGCATTATGCCTAAAATGTACGAGGCAGAAAAATTAAAAGCAGCAGCAGCAGTAAAGGAAGCGGAACTGGAGCTGCTGAATACAAAAACGCTTGCTGATAAAAACATCGTTTCAAAATCAGAACAGGCTTTAAAGCAGGCAAAGCTGGATGAAGCAAAAGCCGAGCTGGCACTGGCAGAATTTCATCTTTCACAAACAGAAATTAAAGCACCCTACGATGGTATTATTGACAGGCTGCCGCTAAAACTGGGAAGCCTTATTGATGAAGGTGCTTTGCTTACCACTTTGTCGGACAATAAAAATATTTACGCCTATTTCAATGTTTCAGAAAGTGAATACCTCAATTATAAATCCGGTTCAAATAACGAATCACAAAACACCGTTTCGTTGCTGCTTGCAAATAATCAGCAGCACAAATACAAGGGAACTATTGAAACTGTGGAAGGGCAGTTTGATAATGAAACAGGCAATATCGCCTTCCGTGCAAAATTTCCCAATCCTGAAATGTTATTGAAGCATGGTGAAACCGGCAAAGTACAAATGCTGGTGCCCGTTAAAGGCGCACTCATCATTCCGCAAAAAGCCACCTACGAAATACAGGACAAACTATTTGTGTTTGTGGTGGATAAAAATAATACAGTACAGTCCAGGCAAATTACCATTGTAGGAAGCCTGCCAGATTTATTTGTCGTGCAAAGCGGTCTTTCTGCCGATGATAAAATACTGCTGGAAGGCGTACAAAAAGTAAAAGATGGTAATAAGATCAGCTACGACTATCAAAAGCCCGAAGAAGTATTGGAGCACCTGCGTATAAAAGCAGAATAGAGTTTTTAGTACAAGTGGTTTACATGCAGTAACAGACAACATTCAAATTTTAATAAACACAATTAATGTTTAACAGATTTATACGAAGGCCGGTGCTTTCCATTGTAATATCCCTCATCATTGTTTTTTTGGGGGTGCTGGCCATTACACAGTTACCCGTAACACAGTTCCCCACTATTTCGCCGCCAAAGGTTACCGTGGTGGCCGATTATCCCGGTGCTAATAACGAACTGATGGTAAAAGCCATCATCATTCCGCTGGAAAGAGCATTGAATGGTGTGCCCGGAATGAAATACATAACAGCCGATTGCGGTAACGATGGCGAAGCAACAGTAGAAGTAATTTTCAACCTGGGAACAGACCCCAATACCGCTGCGCTGAATGTACAAAACAGGGTGGCATCTGTTGTAAATAAATTACCACCGCTGGTGGTAAGGGAAGGTTTAAAGATATCTCAGGAAGTGCCCAATATGCTCATGTACATCAACCTGTTTAGTACAGATACAGCCATGGACCAGAAATTCCTGTTCAATTTTGCCGACATCAACATGTTGAGTGAATTGAAGCGGGTGAATGGGGTTGGCTTTGCTGATATTTTGGGTAACAGGGAATATGCCATGCGCATTTGGCTGAAGCCCGACCGGATGCTGGCCTATAAAATTTCTGCCGATGAAGTGATGGAAGCATTGAGTGCTCAAAGCTTAGAAGCATCACCCGGAAAAACAGGTGAAAGCTCTGGTAAACGGTCGCAGTCGTTTGAGTATATATTAAAATATACCGGTCGTTTTACAACTAAAGAGGAATATGAAAATGTGGTGGTGAAGGCAAACCCCAATGGAGAATTACTGCGGTTAAAAGACATTGCTGATATTGAGTTTGGAAGCTCCATGTATGATATTTATTCCAACCTGAATGGAAAAGCTTCTGCAGCCATTGTATTAAAACAATCATACGGAAGTAATGCCAGCCAGGTTATTAAAGAAGTAAAAGCTAAACTGGAAGAGATCAAGAAAACATCTTTCCCCAAAGGAATGGATTACGAGATCAGTTATGACGTTTCTAAATTTTTGGATGCCTCTATTGAGAAAGTAATTCATACACTGGTGGAAGCATTTATACTGGTGTCAATAGTGGTGTTTATTTTCCTGGGCGACTGGCGCTCCACGCTCATTCCTGCTATTGCAGTACCTGTTTCTTTAATTGGCACATTCCTGTTCATGCAGTTCTTTGGCATTACACTCAACCTTATCACATTGTTTGCCCTGGTGCTGGCTATTGGTATTGTGGTGGACAATGCTATTGTGGTAATTGAAGCCGTGCATGCTAAAATGGAAACTAAACACCTGGATCCGTTGCATGCCACCGAAGAAGCCATGCATGAAATAAGCGGCGCCATCATTGCCATCACTTTTGTAATGGCTGCGGTGTTTATTCCCGTGGCATTTATGAGCGGGCCAGTAGGGGTGTTTTACAGGCAGTTTTCCATCACCATGGCAACATCTATCGTATTGTCTGGTGTGGTGGCACTTACACTTACACCTGCGTTATGTGCCACTATGCTTAAGAATACACATGGTAAACCCAAAAAGAAAAATGTACTCGATAAAATTATTGGTGGCTTCAACAACTGGTTCAATAATCTTAATGGCGGTTATCAAAAAATATTAACCCTTATTGTAAACCGGAGGGCACTTACATTTATTTTATTGGTGGGCTTTTGTATTGCCACTTGGTTTATGAGCAATAACGTTCCTTCAGGTTTTATACCAAGCGAAGACCAGGGAATGTTTTACGCCGTTATACAAACTCCGCCGGGTTCATCGCTGGAAAGAACCAATGAAATTTCTGAACGGCTTCAAAAAATTGCAGAAAAGATTGAAGGTGTTCAATCCGTTTCGGCTTTAGCCGGTTACGAAATTCTTTCAGAAGGAACAGGTTCTAACTCTGGTACCTGCCTGGTGAATTTAAAAAGCTGGGAAGAAAGAAAACATTCTGCGCAGGAGATTATGGCGGAACTGGAAGAAAAATCAAAAGACATAGCGGGAGCACAAATCGAATTCTTTCAGCCGCCTGCTGTGCCGGGGTATGGTGCTGCCGGTGGGTTTGAATTGCGTTTGATGGATAAAACCGGTTCAGGGGATTATAAAAAACTGGAAACAGTAAGTAACGAGTTGGTGGCTGCATTAAATAAACGCAAGGAGTTATCCAATGTGTTTAGCTTTTACAGCGCAAGTTTTCCGCAATACATGTTAAAAGTGGATAACGATGCTGCACAACAAAAAGGAGTAAGTATAGAAAATGCTATGAATACACTTTCCACCTTAATTGGAAGTAACTATGAAATCAGCTTTATCAAATTCGGGCGGCAGTATAAAGTAATTGTGGCTGCAGCGCCTCAGTACAGGGCATTGCCAGATGATGTGCTGAAGCTGTATGTAAAAAACAATAAAGACGAGATGGTGCCTTTTTCTGCCTTTATGAGTATGGAAAAAGTTTACGGTCTTTCAGAAATAACCAGGCATAATATGTACACCGCTTCTGAAATTAGCGGAGGTGCCGCAACGGGCTACAGCAGCGGTCAGGCATTAAAGGCCATTACCGAAACAGCAGAAAAAACATTGCCACGTGGTTTTGCAATCGATTGGGCAGGTGTTTCCAAAGATGAATCATCGAGGGGTAATGAAGCGGTTTACATCTTCCTTATATGTTTAGGATTTGTTTACCTCATTCTTTCGGCGCAGTATGAAAGTTTTGTATTGCCACTGGCAGTGGTGCTCTCGTTACCGGCAGGTATATTCGGTGCATTTACATTCATTAAAATCTTTGGGCTGGAAAATAACATCTACGCACAGGTGGCCATGGTAATGTTGATTGGTTTGCTGGGTAAAAACGCTGTATTAATTGTGGAGTTTGCCGTGCAAAAACATCGTTCTGGTGCAACAGTATTTAAAGCAGCAGTAGAAGGTGCAGCAGTGAGGTTCCGTCCAATCTTAATGACCTCCTTTGCTTTTGTCGCTGGTTTGATACCACTGATGATGGCCACTGGTCCTGGAAAAATTGGTAACCGAACTATTGGTAGTGCAGCAGCAGGAGGTATGCTGTTTGGTACTGTATTCGGTGTACTGGTAATACCAGGGCTGTATTACCTGTTCGCTAAAATTTCCGAGAAAAATATTTTAGTTGTAAACGAAGA
>JBGAHV010000058.1:0-27881 GCA_044225995.1 Ferruginibacter sp.
GTTTTGGTTTCCAAAAAATAGTTGATTTCTCAAACGGAACAAATGACAACGGGCTTCATTCAAATTACAACGGATTAGGAGCTGGTTCCCCCTCTCTCGATAATGTTTATGGCGTATCGCCTCACCCAATTGCAGGCACACCATTAGTAAATAATCAATATTATTTGGTTTCGATTGTAAGAGATGGGGTAACAAAGCTTGTGGATATTTACCTTGATGGGGCGCCTGTTTTGACAGGTTACAATGATTCACCTGATGATTATGCTTCTGATGGAACATCCCCGATTATTTTTTTCAGAGATGATGTTGCACCACCAGCTACATTTCATTGCGAAAGCGGCGAAGGTGCTGTGAAATATATTTCCGTATCAAATACTACTTCAACGGCCGGGCAGGTAAATACGGTTTGGATAAATTTAGTGGCGGGTGTCCTTCCTGTAACGCTTACAGATTTTTCTGCACAGAAAAACGTCGACAATGTGGTTTTAAAATGGAGTTCACAAGAAGAAAATAGCATTGCCAGTTATTCTATTCAAAAAAGTTTTGATGGTCGTAATTTTTCTGAAATTGGCAAAATAAATGCGAAAGGAGGCAACTTGCTGAATTCTTACTCTTTTACTGACCCTTCTGCCTCAAGCTTTGCCAAAATCTTTTACAGGCTGATGATAAATGGTATAAATAGTAACTACAAATACAGCCCGATTGTATCTATATATACATCAGATAAAAATACAAGCCCGGTTGTTTTCCCCAACCCTTCTAAAGATCTTATAACAGTAAGTGGCATTAACAACAATGATTTTATTAGAATACATAACGTTGAAGGTGTAACTGTATATGATCAAATTGCACAATCGCAAAGCAAAGTAATTAACATTAGCAAGCTCCCTCCGGGTACATATTTTTTACAAATTGTAAGTAATAAAAATACTTATCAAAGTAAATTTATTAAGTTGTAGCTTTTGGGGTTGAGTATTAAATCTATTAAAAACCGGTTGCAATGCAGCCGGTTTTTTAATACCATTATCTTTACAAAAAAGAAGTAAGCCATGAAAAAAACAATTACCTGCATTATTGCATGCCTGTGTGCATGCGCTGCATTTAGCCAGCAGCCTTACACGTACAAACCCGACGATCAAAAACTGTACGACACCATTGTAAAATTAGACAGCATCTTTTTTTCGCTGTATAATAACTGTGCCACACAGTTAAAGGCCTATGCCGATTTTTACAGTGACAGTATTGAATTTTACCACGACAAAGGCGGGCTCAACACTTCTAAAAAAGAAATAGTAGAAGCCACCAAAAACAATATTTGCGGTAAGGTAACAAGAGAGCTGGTAAAAGGCAGCGTGGAAGTTTACCCCATTGCCAATTATGGCGCTATAGAAATGGGCCTGCATATGTTTCACAATAACCAGGAAAAAGAAAGCGGTCCGCCTAAAATTTCTAAGTTCATTGTTATATGGCAGCATACAAACAACGGCTGGAAAATATCAAGAGTGGTGAGCCTGCATTGATTTATGCAGCGGCACTTTTATTGTATTTATTCCTGTAATCAACCGGCGAAAGGCCGGTTATTTTTTTAAACAGCTCCCGGAAAGCTTTTACATCATTGTACCCAACTTCAAACATTACTTCATTTACATTTCTTCGCCCTGTTTCCAGTTGTTTTTTTGCAGCTTCAATTTTTACACGCTGCATGTATTCTACAACCGAGTTATTGGTGGCTTTTTTAAACCGCCGTTCAAAAGTGCGGCGGCCTATGGCAAACCTGCTGCACAATTCATCTACCGAAATCTTATCAGCAAAATGCAGCTCAATATATTCCTGTACTTTTTTTATTTCTTCATCTTCATGAATTTTCTGGCCTTTAAAAATAGTAAAAGGCGATTGAGAATTACGTTCAATATCCAGCACAAAAAACTTAGCCGCCAAAATGGCCAGTTCCCGGTTAGTGTATTTTTCTACTAAGTGCAATAATAAATTCCAGTAAGAATTGGCACCGCCGCTGGTGTACACACCATTTTGTTCCGTCACCACTTTATTATCCACTAAGTTCACTTGTGGAAACATGCTTCGGAATTCGTTGGCAAATAGCCAGTGAGTGCTGCATTTTTTTCCATCAAGCAAACCTGTTGCGGCCAATACAAATGCGCCAAGGCAAAGGCTGGCTACCTCCGCTCCCTTTTTATAGTGTTGCACAATCCATGGTAAAAAACCGCTGTTCAGTTTTACAGCATTTTCCAGGTTACCGCTAACAGCCGGTACAATAATAAGGTCAGGCTTACGTGCCGTTTTCAAAACAGCATCGGCATGAATGGTAAACAATCCATCAGCCACTTTTACATCGTTGGTTAATGCTACCAGCTGCACATTAAATAAAGCAGGTTGTCCCTGGCTTTTTAAAAATTCATTTACTGCTGTAAACATATAGCGTGGGTCGGCTACGGCTTCCACTACGGCTGTTTCCGGAACAAGAATGGCAATGTTTTTCATGTGTTCAATTATGATGTAAAGATAAAAGTTGTTGCTGTCGCAAACAACCCTTTACATTGTCGTAATACCACAGTGCAAAGTCCCGTTTGCGCTGGTAGGTTTGTGCTATAAAAAAACAAAAGGGATGACTCAGATTAACGCTTACTTAAACTTTAACGGCCACACACGTGAGGTAATGACCTTTTATAAAGAATGCCTTGGCGGTGAGCTGGTAATGCAGAAAATTGCGGAGTCGCCAATGGCAGCTCAAATGCCCAGTGAGATGGGTGCAAAAATTTTACACAGCTCCCTTATCAATAAAGGCATTGTTTTAATGGCTTCTGATTGTATGGGTGCAGCAGTAGTTAATGGAAATAATATTGCTCTGTGTATTAACTGCAGTTCCGAAGAAGAAGTAAATAGTTTTTTTAACAGCCTTGCAGCGGGAGGCAAAATAGTAGAGCCCTTGCATCAGTCATTTTGGGGCGCTACCTTTGGAACCCTCATTGACAAGTATGGCATTACCTGGATTTTTAATCACTCAAAAAATTAAAGCATGTCATTTCAGGCGTATATTGATAATATAAAAGCAAAAACAGGTAAAACTCCTGCCAATTTTAAAAAACTGGCAGAAGCCAAAGGTTTTTTACAAAAAGGAAAACTAAACCCTGCTGTTAAAGCCACACAAATAACTGACTGGCTTAAAAAAGATTTTGCCTTAGGCCACGGTCACGCCATGGCGATTTATGCTACATTTAAAGGAATGAAAAAATAAAATTTTAAAAAACTGTTATTATGAGTAATGAGAAAACTGTTATAACAATCGCTGCTTCTGTTAATGCACCCATTGAAAAAGTTTGGGAATGCTGGACCACTCCTAAACACATTATGCAATGGAACCAGGCTTCGCCAGACTGGCATTGCCCTGCATCAGCCGTGGATTTAAAAATTGGCGGAAAATTTTCAACCACTATGGCGGCCAAAGACGGCAGCTTTAGTTTTGACTTTGGGGGCAACTACGATGACGTGCTGGAAAATGAGCTGATAATGGCTACACTGGGAGATGGCCGTAAATGGAAAACAACTTTTGCAAGTAATGGCGATGTTACGGAGGTGGTGGAAAGTTTTGAAGCGGAAAGTCAAAACCCTGCAGAGATGCAGCAGGCCGGATGGCAGGCGATATTGAACAGCTTTAAACAGTATACCGAAAATTTACAGTAAGCTTTACTGAAAAAACTATTAAACACTAAAACTAATTTTATGGCAAGGGTAAGCACCTATTTAAATTTTTCTAATTACACAGAAGAAGCTTTTAACTTTTACAAATCAGTTTTTGGAACTGAGTTTAATGCGCCCGGTGTGCAACGCATGGGTGACGCACCACCTATGGAAGGGGCACCGCCAATGAGTGATGAGTTGAAGAAACTGGTACTGCATGTGGAGTTGCCTATAACCGGTGGCCATGTTTTAATGGGCACTGATGCACCTGAGCAAATGGGCTTTAAAGTTAACTTTGGTAACAATGCGCACATTATGCTGGAACCTGATACCAAAGAAGAAGGCAAAAGATTATTTGATGCATTGGCTGAAGATGGCAACATCACCATGCCATTGCAGGATATGTTTTGGGGCGCCTACTTTGGCAGCTGTGTTGATAAATATGGCGTGCAGTGGATGGTGAATGTAAACAACCAATAATGATTGCTTAAACTTACACACATGAATAATAATATACACCCCTGCCTTTGGTATGATGGTAATGCCAGGGCTGCTGCAGAATTTTATTGTACGCTTTTTCCCGGCTCAAAAATTATTGCAGATACACCCATGGTGGTTAAATGGCAACTGGCCGGGCAAACATTTATGGGTTTGAATGGCGGGCCCATGTTTAAACAAAACGCTTCTATATCAATGATGGTTACTTGTGAGGAGGATACAGAAATAGATGAATTGTGGTCTAAACTTTCTGATGGTGGAATGGTGATGATGCCATTGGGTAAATATGACTGGAGTGAGCATTATGGTTTTGTGCAGGATAAATTTGGTTTATGCTGGCAATTATACAAAGGCAACTACAGTTATGTGAACCAGAAAATTACTCCCACATTTTTATTTGTAGGCGGCAGTTTTGGTAAAGCAGAAGCAGCGGTGAAATATTATGCAGAAGTTTTTAAACCATCACACATTGAAGGTATTTTACTGTATGCAGAGAATGAAGGGCCCGCCGCCGGCACTGTAAAACATGCACAGTTTGTGCTGGATGGAAAAGTGTTTATGGCCATGGACGGCTATGGTGAACATAAATTTGGATTTACAGAAGGTATTTCTTTTGTAGTGGAATGCGAAACCCAGGTGGATATTGATTATTTCTGGGATACGCTTACCTGCAATGGTGGCCAGGAAAGTATGTGTGGCTGGCTGAAAGATAAGTTCGGTGTTAGCTGGCAGATCATTCCAAAAAATATCGGCGCTATTATGATGGATCCGGTGAATGGTTCAAAAGCCATGCAGGCATTAATGAAAATGAAAAAGATTGAAGTGGATAAGTTACTGACCGCATCCTGATGGTTTCCGCAAAAACTTTACGCACCTGCAAAAACGGGCACCCCTATTACAAAAGCAGTGATTGCCCCGTTTGCCCGGTTTGTGAACGGGAAAATAAACCGCAGGAAGGGTTTTTATCTTTATTAAGTGCCCCTGCAAAACGGGCATTACAAAACAAAGGAATTACAACATTGCGGCGGCTGGCATCGCATAGCGAAAAAGAAATTTTAAACCTTCATGGTATGGGCCCGTCATCCATACCAAAACTAAAAGCAGTATTAAAACAGGCGGGCTTATCTTTTAAAAAATAAACGCTTCTTTAAAACAAAAACCATTGTATGCAACCAAAAACCATTAACATCCTTTACTGGATATTTACTATTTTATTTGCCGGGCTCATGATATTTTCTGCCGTTGGTGGCATTGGCCCCACGGCGCAGGCAAAGCAAATGCTGCATGATGGCATGGGCTATCCTGTTTACTTTATACAGTTTATTAGCTATGCAAAAATTATTGGCTCCATTGCTATTTTAATTCCTGGCCTTAAAAGAATAAAAGAATGGGCTTATGCAGGGTTATTCTTTGATCTTGCAGGTGCTGTTTATTCAATCATTGCCATTTCGCCGTCGTTCGATCCTCAAATGCTTGGTATGCTGGCCTGGATTATTACTGGTGTTCTCTCCTATTATTTCTGGACAAAAAAATCTTCAGTAAAATGAAAAAAGCACCGGCAACCGTAACTGAATATATTGCTGCATTTCCAAAGGAAGTGCAGCAACTATTGAACCAGGTGCGTAAAATTATAACTGCTAAAGCACCAAAGGCGGAAGAGTCGGTAAGTTATGGTATGCCCGCCTACAAATACCTGGGCCGCCCATTGGTTTATTTTGCAGGGTATGAAAAGCATATTGGTTTTTATGCTACCCCCACCGGGCATGATGAGTTTAAAACTGAGTTGGCAAAATACAAACAGGGAAAAGGTTCCGTACAATTCCCTCTTACTGAAAAATTGCCTTTAAAGCTCATTGAAAAAATTGTACTGTTCCGTGTAAAAGAAAATGAACTGAAAGCAAGCGCTAAAAAAAATAAACCGGCTGCAAAAAAAGCTGCAAGCAAAAAAGCTGCAACCGGCAAGTGAAATTAAAAGAGCGCTTTACAAATATTTTTTTGTTATGGTGGAAGTTTTTAAAACAAGCGTAACAGAGCATAAAGATGCGGCCGCCATTCTTACAATGCTTAACTCCAGCTTACCTGCCTGTAAAATCAATTTCGATTTGGAAGACTGCGATAACATCCTTCGCATTAAAGGTGACTGTATTCCTGTAACCACCATTATGGAGCTGCTGCATACCAGCGGTTTTGAATGTGCTGTTCTTGATTCGTAATTGTAATGCCAGTTTAGTTTACCTTATAGGCAATGATGCAGTTAGATGAAAATGATGGAACATATAACGTTTTCGTTTCCCTGTTATAACTAATATCATTAGACATAATTTTTTTTGCACGGGTATCTAATAAAATTTGTTTGGTTCCATCTGTTTTCACGTCGTACAAAATACCCTTATAATTGCTAATAATAAATTCGTTGGGTTCAATCATCACAACACCATCCAGCCCATCTTCAAATCCTTCGGCTATTTTTGTAATTACTTTATCTGAATCTATTTTTTGAAAACTTGTTGAGGTAAGCACAAATAAATCTGTGCTTACAGTGAGTAAACCATTCGCTCCCGGCATATTCTCCAGATAAACAGAAGGCTTGTTTTTTTCAATTCTGTAAACTTTCCCTGCCCTGGTATCTGATACGTAAATATTTCCTTTGGAATCTACTGCCAGATCATTCAGCATTATAGCACCTTCAACAGGAATACGATTTATGAGAGTGCCTTTTTCAATGTCAATTACAGCAACCGAAGCGGTTTCTGCGGTATAAAATAATCCGTTGAATATTGCTGAACCTTTATTGGATGTTAACCCTTTCGCCCAATCCTTTTGAATTACTTTTCCATCAGCATCAATGCGAACAACTGTACCCGATATCATGCTGGAAACATAAAGCGAATTGGATTTTGTATCATACAATGCCGATTCAGGGCCTTTCAATGTAACCGAATCTGTTTCCCATAATTTTTCCAGGCTGCGTTGAGCTACTAATGCTGAAGACAACAGTATTAGAATACCTGATAGTAATATTTTGTGCATTGTTTTAAAATATTGGTTACTGCAAGTAATTTTTTCCGGCTTTTTTGCTTAAACATTTTTATTTTTTTTCAGGCGCTTCCACATCCGAGAACGCCTGAACAAATGCCGGAAGCCTTTCTCCTTTAATTTGAATGGCTGATAATTCAGTATTGAATTGCTTCAGTTCATCTACAGCAAACTTTACGTTATCTGCGCCACTATTATCCAACATGTGTGCCATTTGTGTTGTACCGGGTATAGGCACTATCCACGGTTTTTGGGCTAATAGCCAAGCAAGCGATATTTGAGCCGGGCTTGCTTGTTTTTGTGCAGCCCATCTTTTTACTAACTCCACCAGTGCAAGGTTGTTGGTAATGTTTTCTGGTGCAAACCGTGTTTCATTCCCACGAATGTCGCCTTGCGCATAACGTGTATTTGCATCAATAGCTCCTGTTAAAAAACCTACACCAAGGGGGCTCCAGCAAACAAAGCCAATTCCGAGTTCCTGGCAGAGTGGGATAATTATATTTTCCGGTCCTCTCCATAAAAGAGAATATTCGTTCTGGATGGCTGTGACTGGATGAATAGCATGTGCCCGTCTTACTGTTTGTTGTCCTGGTTCAGAAAGCCCATAATGCAACACTTTACCCTGCTGAATAAGATCTTTGATTGCTCCTGCAACATCTTCTATCGGCACATTAGGGTCCACCCGGTGTTGGTATAATAAATCAATTCTGTCCGTACGAAGCCGTTTGAGCATTCCCTCTACAACTTCTTTTATATGGTCTGGGCGGCTGTTTAAGCCAGGCAAACGCTGTCCGGTTTTTTGGTCTATGTTCCAGCCAAATTTCGTCTCAATAACTATTTTGTTCCTAAAGGAGGCAACCGCTTCGCCAAGTATTCTTTCACTCTCAAAAGGGCCATAAGCTTCTGCTGTATCAAACAACGTAATACCGTTATCAAAAGCTTTATGAATGATATTGATCATTTCGGAACGTGTGGGTATTGTTGTTTGATAGGTACGAGGCATATTTTGTACACCAAGCCCGGTGCTGGATACTTCTAATATACCTCCCAGTTTACGCTTTCCGCTTACTGAATTTTCAGAGATTTCCTTTGAGGCATGTTTTTGTGCACTTACAAAAGGTGCTAAAAGTGAGCCTCCGGCTAATGCCAACCCTGTTTTAAAAAGCTTGCGGCGATTTAAGCTATTACTATCTTTTTTGGAGATTGATTTCTTCATAATCGGTATAATAAGGTGTTTATGCTTTATTGCGTCTGTTGACCATTGTTTGAATTATTCATTTTAACCGGTCTAAGTAAATGTGAAAAAGTGAGTGACCCCATTTTCCATTTGCCGTTTTCTTTTATATACACTTCTGTCACCATAAACGGATTGGTAACTGTATTTCCGCCAACTACTGCTTCCAGATCAATGTCATTTAATAATATGGCTGTATTGCCAAACAGGTTAACAATAACTGAATATATTTCAGCTTTTTTATACCAGATACCCCCTCCTTTAATTGTTGCAAGTTCTTGTGCTTTTCCCCAGCTCCCTCCCATGTGAATAAACATCGACTTTTCATCAAACAAAACATTCAAAGAGTCTACTGCCTTGTCCGCCATCCACTGCCATTTCTGTTTTGACAGAGTGATTACCTCTTGCTGTTCAGGTGTGTTATTAGCAGCCGTTTTAATTGTTTCTGTTGGCGGGTGCTGTTGAGCATTTAACGATTGCATACTTATCGCTGTTAAAAACAGTAAGACGATTTTTGCTTTCATGTTTTATGTTTTGAAGATTTTACAAATTACTTATTAGCTGTTGAACCTAGTTGCTCTCCCAATTTTCTGTTAGCCATCCATTTTATTATCTCAGGGTTTCTGTGGTCAAAAAACAAACTGGTTTTTGTATCAAGGCTTTTAATTTTTTCTGTGTCATCTGAATTTATTTCAAAATCAAACACGTTGAAATTTTCTGCCATCCTTTCTTTACGAACAGATTTTGGAATAACCACCACACCTCTTTGTATCAGCCAGCGCAGTATTATTTGCGCAATACTTTTGTTATGCTTTTTAGCTATTGACAATAATATTTCATTTTGGAAAATGTTATTTTTCCCTTCTGCAAAAGGTCCCCAGCCTTCTATCTGAACATTATTATTATTTAGAAAAGCTTGAGCTTCTATTTGCTGATTAAATGGATGTGTTTCAATCTGGTTAACTGCAGGTGGAATTTTATTAAACGCAATTAAGTCCATTAACCTGTCTGGCTGAAAATTAGCAACCCCAATTGCTTTTATTTTCCCTGCCTCATACAATTCCTCCATTGCATGCCAGGTGCCATGAACATCGCCATAAGGTTGATGGATAAGGTACAAATCCAAATAATCTAATTGCAGCCTGTCTAAAGATTGCTGAAATGATTTTTTCGTGTTTTCATAGCCATGATCCTGTACCCATACTTTGGTAGTGATGAATAATTCTTTTCTGTTTATGCCAGAATTTTTAATTGCGTTTCCTACTGCCTGTTCATTCATATACGAAACAGCAGTATCAATAAGCCGGTAACCGGTATCTATTGCATCAATCACACATCGTTCGCATTCTGCTGCATCAGGAATCTGAAAAACACCAAAACCAAGAATGGGCATTTTCAAACCATTGTTTAATGTTATACTTTGCATTACTAATTTTTTCGTGTGTAAAGGTTAAAGCTTCTTACGTCATACCTGTTATACAGATTGCTGATTCTCTTACCAATATTGCTGTTTCTGGGATTTTGGCGTGTAAACTGGAAACAAGACGGTAATTTTAGATTGTTAAAATAATTATCAATGGATAATATACGGCGGTTTGAAACAGTAAAGGATTACAACGTTTTTAATAAAAACGAAACATTGCACCCGTTAGTCAATGTCGTTGATCTTTCTAAAGCAGATCCAAGACAAGGCTCAAAAATGTATTTTGGTTTTTATACCATCTTTTTAAAGGATGTAAAATGCGGAGACCTCGTTTACGGGCGCCAGACATATGATTACCAGGAGGGCACGTTGGTATTTTTAGCGCCGGGGCAAGTGGCAGGCATGAACAGTAATGGTGAAACCTACCAGCCCAAGGGTTATGCACTGGTGTTTGATGCTGATTTGATACATGGCACTTCACTTGGAAAACATATTCAGGATTATTCTTTCTTCAATTACAAATCAAACGAAGCATTACATCTATCAGAACGGGAAAGAAAAATGGTATTAGATTGTTTTGCAAAGATTAAATACGAACTGGAACATGCTATTGACAACCATAGCAAAAAACTGATTGTGTCTAACATTGAACTGTTTCTGAATTACTGCAGCCGTTTTTATGAGCGGCAATTTATTACACGGGAAAAAGCGCACTCTGGTATTTTAGAAAAATTTGAAGATTTATTGAGTAATTATTTCAAAACAGGCAAACCACAATCAGCGGGTTTACCATCTGTGGCTTCTTGTGCAGATGAGTTGCATTTGTCTGCTGGTTATTTTGGCGACTTAATAAAAAAAGAAACAGGCAAAACTGCACAAGACTACATTCAGTCAAAAGTGATTGATTTGGCTAAAGAAAAAGTGTTTGACCATAATAAATCTATAAGTGAAGTTGCTTATGAGCTGGGCTTTAAATATCCGCAACACTTTACAAGACTGTTTAAGCAAAAAACAGGAATGTCTCCTAACGAGTACAGGTCGTTAAATTAAGTGCTGTTTGTTTAATTAAAAGTATTGCTGGCAATATTGTAGTCAATATTTCCAATATTCATGCATTAGTCCTCTTTTAGATAAAAGCCGCATAATGCACTGCCGTACAAGTGAGTGACACAACGATGCTCAACAGATATTCAAAAGCCCGTTTCAAAAAAGAATATTAAAAACACAAACGCCACTCTTACAAGTGGCGCTTATGTTTTGTGCTTATTTGTTGAAAACTATATTAGCTGCAGCCCATGCTGTTGCCGCAGTTTAAACATTTGTAACAAGTGCCGCTGCGTACTGTAATGTGTCCGCAGGTATTACAGGCCGGTGCATCGCTCTGCATGCTTTTAGCGGCTGCATTTACAGCATCCATACCAGCAACAGCCGGCTTGGGTGTAACGGTACGGTGAGCAGGTTTTGCAGGCTGCGGTGCTGCTGCGCCAACTACACGTACTTCACTTAATTCTGGTTTGCGTTCGCCAATGGTGGGTGTGTTTTCATCCCATTCTTCATTGCCGGTGTTGGCAACTTCTGGTTTATCCAGCACATGCACCAGGTCGGTACGGTTTAAGTACTCGTAACCCAGTGAGCGGAACATAAAGTCGACAATTGAAGTGGTTGATTTAATATTCGGGTGATCCACCATGCCGCTTGGTTCAAAGCGGGTGAACACAAATTTTTCTACAAACTCTTCTAAAGGCACACCGTATTGTAAACCGATAGAAACTGAAATAGCGAAGCAGTTGAGCATACTACGCATGGTAGCGCCTTCCTTCGCCATATCAATAAATATTTCACCTAAGGTTCCGTCGCTGTATTCGCCGGTGCGCAGGAAAAGTGTTTGGCCGTTAATTTTTGCTTTTTGGTTAAAGCCGCGGCGCTTGGCTGGTAATGCCCTGCGTTCCACAATACGGGCCAGCTGGCGTTTTAAAGAAGTATCAGCGCTGCTTTGTACACGTTTGTTTACTTCGTCTAACAATTCGTCAATGGTCAATTTACCCATATCCACAATTTGAGTTTGTGGTGCTTCGCTTACTGTCTCTTCTGCAACGGCTTCTTTATCGTCGGCCTTTTTCTTTTTGTCGCTTTTGTTGCTTAATGGCTGGCTTAATTTAGAACCATCACGGTACAACGCACAGGCTTTTAAACCTAATTCCCAGCTCATGCGGTAGCTGTCTGCAATTTCTTCTTGTGTTGCCTCGTTGGGCAGGTTAATGGTTTTTGAAATAGCGCCGCTTAAGAAAGGCTGTGCTGCAGCCATCATACGGATGTGGCCGTGTGCATGTATGTAACGCTGTCCTTTTTGTCCGCACTTGTTAGCGCAGTCAAATACAGGCAGGTGTTCTTCTTTTAAGTAAGGAGCGCCTTCCACTGTCATGGTACCGCATACATATTCATTAGCTGCATCAATTTGTTCATCGGTAAAGCCTAAAGCTTCTAATAAACTCCAGCCAAAATCATTGTATTGTTCCGGCTTAAATCCTAAGCGCTGCAAACAAGCTTCACCCAAAGTATATACATTGAATACAAAACCAATTTCAAATGCGCTGGCCATAGCAGCATTCAGTTTTTGAATTTCTTCTGCTATAAATCCTTTTTCGCTTAAGGATACATTGTTGATGTAAGGAGCACCTTCTAACGTAGCATGGCCTTTTGCATAGTTAACAATGGCGTCAATTTCTTTTTCGCTGTATTTTAAATTACGCAATGCCTGTGGCACACCCTGGTTAATAATTTTAAAGTAACCACCACCACTTAATTTTTTAAATTTCACTAAAGCAAAATCTGGTTCAACACCGGTGGTATCGCAATCCATCACCAAACCGATAGTGCCTGTTGGTGCAATAACGGTTGTTTGTGCATTACGGTAACCATATTTTTCACCCAATTGCACTGCATCATCCCATGCTTTAGTGGCAGATTTCAATAAGTAATCAGGGCAATATTTTGCATTGATGCCTTGTGGTTTTATTTGTATGCCTTCGTATGCTTCAGTTGCATCGTAGGCAGCGGCACGGTGGTTACGCATTACACGTAACATGTGCTGTTTGTTTTCTTCGTACTTATCAAATGCACCGAGGAAGCCGGCCATTTCTGCAGAAGTTTTGTATGCAATACCCGTCATGATTGCGGTAACTGCACCAGCAATGCCTCTTGCTTCTTCGCTATCGTAAGCAATACCGCTGAGCATTAATACAGAGCCCAGGTTAGCATAACCCAAACCTAATGTTCTGTAATCGTAGCTAAGCTGCGCCACTTCTTTACTGGGGAACTGCGCCATCAGTACAGATATTTCAAGCACCACTGTCCATAGCCTGCTGGTGTATTCAATACCGGCAACATCCAGCAGGTTAGTGTTTTCATCAAAAAATTTACGCAGGTTTAAGCTGGCCAGGTTACATGCAGTGTTGTCTAAGAACATGTATTCACTACAAGGATTACTTGCACGGATTGGACCACCTTCCGGACAAGTATGCCACTCATTAATAGTGGTGTCATATTGTGTACCGGGGTCGGCACAACGCCATGCTGCGTAGTTGATCTGGTTCCAAAGCTCTCGTGCTTTTACCTTACGCATGGTGCGGCCATCGCTGCGGCCTTTTAATTCCCAGTCACCATCTTCATCCAGTATTTTAAAAAATTCGTTGGGGATACGAACCGAGTTGTTACTGTTTTGTCCGCTTACGGTGCGGTAAGCTTCGCCTTCATAATCGTGGCTGTAACCAGCAGCAATTAAAGCGGCTACTTTGTTTTCTTCGTTTACTTTCCAGTTTACGAATTCCACAATTTCAGGATGGTCTAAATCCAGGCACACCATTTTAGCTGCACGGCGGGTAGTACCACCACTTTTAATAGCACCAGCTGCCCTGTCGCCGATTTTTAAAAAGCTCATTAAGCCGCTGCTTGTACCGCCGCCGCTTAATTTTTCACCTTCGCCACGTATGCTGCTGAAGTTGGTACCCACACCACTTCCGTATTTAAAAATCCTTGCTTCCCGTACCCACAAGTCCATAATACCACCATCGTTCACCAGGTCATCATCCACACTTAAAATAAAGCAGGCATGTGGCTGCGGCCTTTCGTATGCATTGGCCGATTTTTTTAACTGGCCGTCTTTTGCATCTACATAATAATGCCCTTGTGGCTTGCCGGTAATACCATACACTTCATGTAAACCGGTGTTAAACCATTGCGGGCTGTTGGGTACGCAGGCCTGGTTAAGTATGCTGTAAACAAGTTCATCGTAAAAAACCTGTGCATCATTTTCTGTTGCAAAATATCCGTAACGTTCTCCCCATACTCTCCAGCAATGAGCCATACGGTGCGCCACTTGTTTAACAGTGGTTTCCCTGCCGGTGCTGCCATCTGCCTGCGGTACACCTGCTTTTCTAAAATATTTTTGTGCAAGAATATCGGTGGCTATCTGGCTCCATTGTCTGGGCACTTCCACGTTATCCATCTGAAACACCACTTCTCCCGTAGGGTTCTTAATTACAGAGGTACGGTAATCGTATTCGAACATATCGTATGGACTAACACCATCTTTGGTGTACTGGCGGCTAAACTGCAGCGCCTGGATATTTGATTTCTTCTTTGACATATAACTAGTGCTTGTAAGGTGGGTTAAGTAATTGTTAAGCAAACGAAAATATTTGTTGTGTGGGAACAATCAAACTTTTTAATATTAACAGTTGTGGACAAAAATGGTGGATAAATCTGTGAAGCCTTTACAGGGCTGCATTTGCGGATTTTTCCCCACCACCATTCAAAAAATGTGTGCTAAAAACGCTTGTTTTTTTCATTAGAAATTCCCTATCCCCGTTTATAGTGGTTTTTAAGGGGGAAGGCCATTTTTTGAACTTTTTTTGGCAGCAATGTTTTAAATCACTAAACAGAGTTTAGGCTGCAGGTTTTGTATTTTCGGGCTGCTATAACCAGGAAATAATGAGAGCAGTAATACAAAGGGTAACACATGCAAGTGTAACTATAAACAACGTTGTTAAATCTTCCATACAAAACGGGTTGCTGGTTTTGGTGGGTATTGAAGATGCAGATACCGCTGAAGATATTGAATGGCTTAGCAGCAAAATAATTAACCTGCGCATTTTTGACGATGAAAACCATGTACCCAATATTTCTGTAAAAGATATGGAGGGAGATATTTTATTAGTAAGCCAGTTTACATTACATGCTGCTACAAAAAAAGGAAACAGGCCCAGTTATATTAAAGCCAGCAAACCGGATATTGCCATTCCTTTATATGAAAAAATGATTGCACAATTAGAAAAAGATTTGGGCAGGAAAATATTTACAGGAGAATTTGGCGCCGACATGAAAGTAAATTTATTAAATGATGGCCCCATCACCATTTTTATTGATACAAAAAACAAAGAATAATGCAGCAACTAACCATACAAGAGGCACAGCAACAGGTTGACCAATGGATAAAAACCGTGGGTGTACGTTACTTTAATGAACTGACCAACCTGGGCATTTTAATGGAAGAAGTGGGTGAACTCTCCAGGTTAATGGTGCGTAAATACGGCGAACAAAGTTTTAAAGAAAGCGATAAAGGAAAAGAGTTAAGCGATGAAATGGCTGATGTGTTATGGGTACTGATATGCCTTGCCAACCAAACAGGCGTTAATTTAACAGAAGCGTTGCAAAAAAATTTTGAGAAGAAGAATATACGGGATAGTGAGCGGCATAAGGAAAATGAAAAATTGAAATGATAAAAAACCCGCCTTTATTTATGGCGGGTTTTTTATACAATTATTTCTTCTTCCCACTTCCCAATATATGTACCTGCAAGCCAACATTTACAGGAATGTAGAAACGGCTGTATTCACTGGTATAATCATAACCACTGCCGGTTGAAGGCCTGTATTGATATTCTGTTTTGCTGCTACCATAATTAAAACCAATAGAACCATATATACCTACATTTGGACTAATAAAATGTTCGTAGCCAAATGCTACACCACCATTCCAGTCGCCTTTAGGCTTTGTGGTTGTTTCGCTGCTGGCTCCAGTACTGGTTTTGCTTTCGCTTTTACCTCCCGAAATACCAATCTGGAAATTTGCCTGTGCAAAGGGCATACCTTTAGGACTGCCGCCAAAATAATACCTTGCCAACGGGCCAACATAAAATGCAGGTTGGGTCGATTTGCTTTCGCTGGTAGTGCTGGAGCTGGTGTTGCTGCTATTACTTTTACTAGTGTAAAAGCTAACACTTACACCACCACCAATAGCAAGGTTATCCTGCACAAACCAGGCAACATTAGGATTAACCGAAATGCTGAAACTGCTGCCATCTGAGTTATAAACAGTAGGAGTATTGCTGTAAGTAGTTTTACTATCGCTGTTAGTATAGCTTATGGAACCAATACCAACACCCACTAATTTGTCGCCTTTTTTAACTTGTGAAAAAGCAGCAAAACCGATAATTGTTAAGCCTGTTAATAAGAGTGATCTTTTCATAAAAAATAAGTTTAGGTTAAGTTAAATACAAAATTATACCGGCTCTTTTGCAAATACAATACCACTTTCGTAGTATTAACAGCTGTTGATAATTAGATATTTAGGTGTTTTTTTATACAAAGCCTTTACAATCTTATCTTTGCGCCTTATGGCAAACGAACAAAACATATTTGCAGAATTGATTGCTCACTGCAAGGAATACGGATATATTTTTCAGAGCAGCGAAATTTATGATGGCTTAAGTGCCGTATATGATTACGGACAAAATGGTGCACAGTTAAAAAAGAACATTCGTGATTACTGGTGGAAAAGCATGACCCAGTTAAATGATAATATTGTGGGTATTGATGCTGCTATTTTTATGCACCCCACCACCTGGAAGGCCAGCGGGCATGTGGACAGTTTTAGCGACCCCATGATTGATAATAAAGACAGCAAGAAGCGTTACCGTGTTGATCATTTAATTGAAGCTTTTGCTGATGAGCTGAAAGCACAAAGCAAAGAGCAGGAAGCTGAAAGCATCTTAGCTGAGATGGATAAATTGCTGGCAGCAACAGATTATGCCGGTTTAAAGAAGCTGATTGAAGACAACAAGATGAAATGTGCTATCAGCAAAACCTGTAACTGGACGGATGTACGGGAATTTAACCTGATGTTTAAAACATAATTTGGTGCTGTGGCCAGCGAAAACCCGGATGACAATATGGTGTACCTGCGCCCCGAAACCGCACAGGGTATTTTTGTAAACTTTTTAAATGTGCAAAAAACCGGCCGTATGAAAATACCCTTTGGTATTGCACAAACCGGTAAAGCTTTTCGTAATGAAATTGTGGCAAGGCAGTTCATTTTCCGCATGCGGGAGTTTGAACAAATGGAAATGCAGTTCTTCATCCGCCCGGGCAGCCAAAAAGAATGGTACGAATACTGGAAGGAAGAGAGAAAAAAATGGCATATCAGCCTAGGAATTCCTGCCGATATGCTACGCTTTCATGATCACGTTAAACTTGCTTTTTATGCTGATGCAGCGTTGGATATTGAATTTAAATTCCCATTTGGGTGGAAGGAATTAGAAGGAATTCATAGCCGTACAAATCATGATTTAGGTCGCCATCAGGAATTTAGCAAAAAGAAACAGCAGTATTTTGATAATGATATTGACCCTGCAACGGGTAAGCCTTACGGCAATTATGTGCCGTATGTAGTGGAAACATCGGTAGGTTTAGACCGTTTGGTGCTTACTATTTTAAGCTTAAGCTATGCTGAAGAAAAATGGAATAAAGAAGATGGCACTGAAGACAGCCGAGTGGTGTTGCGCATTCCTGCAAAAATTGCCCCTACCAAATTAGCCATACTGCCATTGGTTAAAAAAGATGGCCTTCCGGAAATTGCCCGAGAAATAATGGATGACTGTAAAACAGCTTTTCATTGTTTTTATGAAGAAAAAGATGCCATTGGTAAACGTTACAGAAGAATGGATGCCATTGGCACACCATTTTGCGTAACCATCGATCATCAGACAAAAGAAGACAATACCGTTACCATACGTTACCGGGATACGATGACACAGGAACGGATTGCCATAAAAGACCTGAAGGCATTGGTGCTGGGAAAAATCAGCTAACAAACTTCGTTGAATAAAAAAGCCCGGAGAGCATCCGGGCTTTTTTATTAATTTTTATTTTTCAGTACCAGTGGTTCGTTCAGGTACTCAAATATTTTTTTATATACCTGCTGTAAAATATCATACTCATAATAGTTATAAAGGCTTTTTAAAAAAATAATCTGTATCATGCAGGTAACATAATTGCCACTTTTATCATACTCCACCGTACGGGTAAAAGCAATATCTTTTTCAGGTGTTACCATTCGTAACGATTTTGGCAATGTTTCCGGAAGCATATTGCCGGGTATTTGCACCTGTGTGTAAGTATTTAACTGTTTTGGATATCCAAAATTTATATCACTGTAACGGTGCTGTTTTAAAAAAGGGTTTTTTATATACCCGGTAAAATTATTAAGCGGTACAAAATAATAGCCGCCAGATGCATTCAGTTTACCCTCAAACTTAAATTCCTGTTCTAAAGTGCCGCTGTCTTTTTCTGCATTGGTTACTTTAAAATCACTCACTTTAAAATTCTCCGCCGGTAAATAATGGTCAATAAACTTATTGCTCCCTTTTTCTTTTAAATAAGTCTTCTTCTCCACTTTGGCGTAACTGTCACTTTTAATTGTTGCTTCACCCGATGCATTCCCTGCTGAATCCACTGTAATCATATCATTCACATACTCAAAAAAGAGTACTTTATTATCACTAACATCAATGATTTTACCCTTTTTTCTGTCAACAAGCAATGCTTTGGTATTTAAAATCTCTTCAGGAATAATATTGAAAGGTGTAAACTTATCAGAAGCATCCAGGTAATAAGGTGTATTATTAACCATCACATAGGCATATACCGTGTTGAACTGGTCAACAAAAGGGTAATTGGTTTCTACAATCCCGTGCCAGCGTTCGCTTACCAGCAAGGGGTAAGCATCCAGGTCTGCTTCCCTTAAAAGATTAACGAGTATGAGGTTTATCTGGCCATTATTCCCGGACTTTTTTGTCCATGCATCCTTAACCCCATCACCGGCATACCGGCTCTGGAATCCGTTCCAGCTCATATTACTGCGAACATATTCAAATACTGCCTGCATTTTGCTTTTTTCGTCTGCCTGCTTTTTTACTTCATCCAAAAAGTCTCCAACACCAGAAAGATTTTTCCTTAGTTGTGATCCAAAAGATGAGGAAGAAAGAAAATCGTTAATAACTTCTGCCCACGTGGTGTTTTGTTTGCGAAAGCCGGTATAATAGGAGTTTACCCCGCTTAACTGGAAAGTTACCCGTTGCAAATAATCTTTTCTTGCATCCATGTATGGTTCATCATCAAGACCGGGAAGGTTATTCATTTCAAAATAAACGCTTCCGTTACTTTCGCTGCGTTTAATATTAATCGGGTATTCCTCTATTTTTTTAACCTGGTAAGTAAATTCATAACGGGGTGGTACGTTTAAAGTAAAAGCACTTTTAACAACGGGCAGGTAATCGTTGAAATCCCAGTCGTTTAAAAACCCATAACTTTCACTGAACTTACGATACTTATATTCAATAATACTTCCCGTCTTCACATTGGGGAATGCAAAAACCATAGCGCCCCATAATTCATTTATATCCTTATTGTAAAAAGATTTTTTGTCAACCTTGGTAGTAGTCGTTTTCCCATTATTATCCGTATTAATCACTACCGCTTCAATACGGTCAATAAATTCCTTCTTATCCTTCCTGTAAAATGGTATTTCAACATCTGCATATTTAAAACCACTTTCCTTCAAAATTTTAATACGCACATGCCGTTCTGTGTACATGTTATAATCATCATCGTGGCTGGTAACCGCTTCGTCTATTAAAATAACTGCCGGTGCTTCTTTATCAAAGTCGCACTCTTTTAAAGAAATCTCTTCAGGGCTGATGATGCCGTAAGAAGCAAAGTCCTGGGCAGATACAAAAAGGGGTAAAAGGGCGGATAATACAAGGGAGGAAAAAATACGTTTCATTGTACAAATTGTTTTTAGGGTTTGTACAACAAAATAATATATTTTATCCATATAATTCCTGATGAATGCACTTTCTGTCAAAACCAAGTTCAGTAATAACTTTTTTGGCTTCGTCAATCATATTGCGCCATCCGCACAAGTAAAAATGAGATGGAGGCAGCACATCCTCTTTTTTCTTTTCTTTTATAAGATGCCGGTACACCTTGTGTACATAACCATGTTCCCCCTCCCATTGTTCCCGGCTTAATACAGGTATATAATGTATGCCGGGGTAATTCTTTGCAAGTTCAGTCAGCTCGTCAAAATACAGCAGTGTATCTTTTGTACGGGTGCCGAATATCAAATACACATCTTTACGGGGAATATTTTTTGTGGCTATTTCATGCAGCATGCTGCGGAAAGGTGCAATACCTGTACCGGTACAAATAAAATAGTAATCTTCTTCCAGTGTTTCCGGCAAGGTAAACACTCCCTGCGGACCACGAAAGATCAGCTCATCGCCTTCTTTTACTTCATTAAACAAATAACTGGTGCCGGCTCCGCCTTCCAGCTGCACTATCACCAGTTCAAAACTATTGGTACCATCCGGCCAGCTGGCAATGGAGTAACTGCGCCAGCGTTTGTTTTTCTTTTCATGAATGGGTAAATCCAGCGTAACAAACTGCCCGGGTTTAAAATCAAACTGTGCCAGTTCAGGAACTTCGAAAAAGAAGCGGCGGGTGTTAAAAGTTTCATCTATTATTTTAACCACCTTTGCGGTGCGCCAGGGTTCAATAGCCATCGTTAAAATTTTGCTGCTAAAGTACTCATAATCTTTTCGGGGGCATATCGAAATAAGAAAGTTTATTTACGCAATCGTTTGAGAGCAGTATTTTTTATCTTAGCATAAAGCTTTTATTATGCCCTTACATGAATTAAAAGATTTACCAACAAAAGAAATGTTTCCCGGATATACCGGAAGGTTTATACATACGGACAACATGACCTTTGCTTACTGGGATGTAAAAGCCGGCAGCACAGTGCCCGAACACTCACATATACACGAGCAGGTGGCACATGTGCTGGAAGGGAAATTTACATTAACAGTAGACGGGGTGCCATTTGAATTAACTACAGGTAATGCAGCCGTTATACCATCCAGCATAAAACACAGTGGCATTGCCGTTACTGATTGTAAACTGCTGGATGTATTTTGCCCGGTGAGGGAAGATTATAGGATATAAAACTTTATTTTCTAAAAACACTTTATGGGAAAGAAAGAAAAAGCCATGGACGCTTACATTGCAAAATCTGCAGATTTTGCAAAGCCAATTTTAAATCACATCCGAGAGCTGGTACACAAAGTATGCCCCGACGTGGAAGAAAAAATGAAATGGAGCATGCCGCATTTTGATTATAAAGGCGAAATGATGTGTGGCATGGCTGCTTTTAAACAACATGCTTCTTTCGGATTTTGGAAAGCATCGTTAATGAAAGACCCCGTATTGGTGGAAACAGCCAAAACAGAAGTGGCCATGGGCCATTTGGGAAAACTTACTTCGTTAAAAGATTTGCCCAGCGATAAAAAACTAACTGCCTGGATTAAAGAAGCCATGGAGTTAAATGATAAAGGCATAAAAGTGGTAAAACAAAAGCCGGCAGAAAAAAAAGAATTGATAGTGCCTGATTATTTTACAAAAGCGCTGGCTAAAAATAAAAAAGCGCAAAAGGTTTGGGATGCGTTTGCTTACTCCCACAAAAAAGAGTACCTGCAATGGATTACTGAGGCAAAAACCGAAGCAACAAGAGACAGCCGTATGGCCACAGCATTTGAATGGATTGCAGAAGGTAAAGGCAGAAACTGGAAGTATGAAAAGAAGAAGTAATTACTTTTTTCCTTTTACTAAATTATAAGAGTGATCCACCATTTCTTTTATTTGATTTGATGAGAGTACACCATTTATCATTATTGTATTCCAGTGTTTTTTATTCATGTGGTAACCGGGCAATACTGCATCGGGGTATTCTTCCCTCAGTTCAATGGCTTTATCAGGATCACACTTTACATTAAACTGCAGCGGATTGCTGTCCAGCCCGGCCAGTAAAAATATTTTACCGTTTACTTTAAACACCAACGTATCTTCCCCAAACGGAAAACCTTCCTCAACGGAAGGCTTCTGCAACGCATATTCCCTTAATGTTTCTATATTCATTCTTGCCCAATTATTTTTTTTGCATCCTCCAGTTGCTTGTTTATTTGCCCGGTAAGCATGTGCCAGAACATTACAAAGTCGCTGCCTAAACTATACAACGGGTAAGTAAAAGTGGCCGGTTTATTTTTTTCAATAAAAAAATGCCCCGCCCATGCAAAGCCATAGCCACAAACCGGTATTAATGCCAGCATCCACCATTTTTGCAATGAAACAGCAACAATTAATATGGCTATTAAACCGGCGGTACCAATAAAATGCAGCGTTCGGTTTTTTACATCACCGTGTTCTGTTAAGTAGTAAGGATAAAAACTCCAGAAGGATTTATATTTCTTTTCTGCAGCCATCGTTTTGTATTTACAGTAAGTTACAAAAAACTCTTTTTAACCCGCTGCCTTTTTTACTGTTATGTTTTGAAGGTCGTTCAGTTTGTACAGTACCTCATCCAGCCGGTTACGTGGTATGCCGGCTGTAATGCTGCAAAACAATTGTATTTCCTGGCTGATGATCTTGCAGCTGCATTGTTTCAGCACCACCATTACATCGTTCATACGGGTATAGTCAAATTCAATACTGTATTTTATTTCCACCTGCTTTTGCACCACCGGTGTTACCTGCAATGCCAGTGCAGCCGAAGATTTATATGCATTGATAAGGCCGGGCACACCTAATAACGTTCCTCCAAAATACCTTACTACAATAACAGCTACATTGGTTAATTGCTTGCTGTCTATCTGTCCTAAAATGGGTTTGCCTGCCGTGCCGGAAGGCTCCCCGTCATCACTGCTGCGAAAGTTGTTGCCGTCGGTACCAATACGGTATGCAAAACAATGATGCACTGCTTTGCTGTGTTCTTTTTTCAGCTCCTGCAGCCGCTGTTTAAAATCATCCGTTGTTTCAATGAGGAAGGCAAAGGCAATAAACTTACTGCCACGGTCTTTAAATTCTGCAGTGGAAGCTTGTGTAATGGTGTTATAAAAATCCGGTACTGTCATATATTATTTTACAAAATTCAGCTGTAATTTTTTGCTGCGTTACTCGCTGAAAATTTTACCCGTACGCTATCAGTGCAATAGCCGCAATGGCCAGCACAATACCCGCCCAGTTAACCAGCAGCAATTTTTCTTTAAACAGCAGCCACGCCATTACTGCGCTAAATAATACAACTCCCATATTGTTTGCAGGTATTACTGCAGATGAGTTGCCTTTGTATTCGGAAATAACCCTGCCTAAAAACCAGATGGAAAAATAATTGGGCACACCGATTATAATGCCTGCCAAAACAGCTTTTAAAGAAAATTGTTGTTTTCCTGCCATTACCTGCCACAGCAAAACAAGAATACCTGTTGCGCCAGCCACGGTAAAAGCAGTAATTAAAAAGTTATTGAAGTTATCCTTCGGGTTAATAAAGAAATTGTTTTTTACAAAAACGATCAATGTATCCAGCAGGCCGCTGCTGATAAACAATACAACCGGCAGCAGCACCAGCAGTTTTTGTGCATTTTTTGAAGTTGTTTTATTTGTTTGGGATGGATAACAGGTAAGCACTACGGCCAGCAATGCCACCAATATGCCGCATAGTTTTAATACCGTTGCAGCTTCATTGTATAAAAAAATGGAAAACGCAAATGGGATTACTAATGAAAGTTTATTGGCTACTGAAGCAACCGCCACCCCCATTTTTTGTGTGGTAATGCCAATTACATTAAATATGCTGATGAACATTAAGCCCATAAGCACAGCCCATTTAAACCAGCTGGCCTGTACCGCTGCAGCATTAACAGGAAAAGCCCCGTTAAATAACGCCCCTGTGCACACACAGGCAATATAATTAAATACAATTGCCTGGAAAGCATTGATGCCAAGCTTTTGCAGGGCCTTAAACGATAGTGTGAGATAAGAGCTGAGAACAATGCTCCCGATTAGATATATCATTATAACAAGCTGTTGGTAAAATATTCAATAGTGTCGGTGGTGTTGTTTTCTGTTTTTATAAGGCGGCTGTTTTTTAATACCGGCGCATTTATTCCTTTGCCTGCAGTCATAGATGTGTTGGTAATAATTCTTGCTTCATCCCACAAGCCGGCATCAATAAATAATTGCAGCAGCGTGGCGCCACCTTCCACCAGTACCGACTGCAGTTTATAAGTATACAAATGCTGCAATACCTGTTTAATAAAACTTTTGTTGCGGTACAGTTTAAAAAAACTAACGGTACCTTCTTCTTTATCTTTCCAAAAATTGTATACAATAGTTTTTGCATCGCTGTTAAATACCTGCAGTTCCGGGGTTAGTTTCAGCTGCCGGTCTATAACCAGCCTTACAGGATTATTTCCTTTTACCAGCCTGGTTGTAAGCAGCGGGTTATCTTTTAAAACAGTGTTACTGCCTGCAAGTATCGCTGCTTCTTCACTGCGCCACCGGTGCACCAGCCTGTTGGTAATATCGTTGCTTATGTAAAGCCTTTCATCCCCGGCAGCGGCAATTTTTCCATCAGCCGTTTGTGCCCACTTTAATATGATATAGGGCCGTTGTTTTCCGTAAAAAGTAAAGAAACGTTTGTTCAGATCCAGCGCATCTTTCTCAAGCACCCCGGTGGTAACTTTAATACCAGCGCTTTTTAGTTTTTCTATTCCCTTTCCATCCACTTTTTCAAAACTGTCCTTACAGCCAATTACCACTTCAGGAATTTTGTTTGCAATAATTAAATCGGCGCAGGGGGGTGTTTTTCCATGGTGGGCACAAGGCTCCAGAGAAACATATAAAGTGCTTTTTTCAACCAGCTGCTTTTTATCAGCAGGCACACTGTTAATACAATTTACTTCTGCATGTGCCTGGCCATACTGTGCATGGTAACCTTCGCCAATAATTTCATCGTTATGCACCAGTATGGCTCCCACCATCGGGTTTGGCGCCACATTGCCGGCTCCCTTCCGGGCAAGTTCCAGGCAACGGTGCATGTATGCTTCTTTTTTAATCAACGGGCAAAAATACGAATCAAATATGCCATAAAAAAATGAACTAAGTTTGCTTAAATGAACAGCAAGGAACTATACCGGAAATTTTTAGTGGACATACAAAGTATTTACGACCTGAATGAAGCTACTGTTATTACCGATTGGGTGTTTGAGCATTTTGCAGGATTAAAAAAAACGGATCTTATAAAAAACCCCTTGCAGCAGGTACCGCCTGCAGTAATAAAAAAAATCATTGATAAAAAAGAACTGCTGCTGCAAAACAGGCCCGTGCAGTATGTAATTGGCGAAACTGTTTTTTGCGGATTAACCTTCCTGGTAAACGACAAGGTGCTGATACCACGACCTGAAACGGAAGAGCTGACACAATTTATTATTAACACCTGGCGCTTTGAAACAAAGCAGGTAAGTGTGGTGGATATTGGCACCGGCAGTGGCTGCATTGCAGTTACTATAAAAAAAAATCTGCCTTCTGCAAAAGTAATGGCGCTGGATGCCAGTTATGAAGCATTGGAAATTGCCCACAAAAATGCAGTAGCCAATAAAGTAAACGTACAAATAAACCTGTTTGATTTTTTAGATGAGACCCGCTGGCCGGAGCTGTTGTTGTTTGATATTATTGTTAGCAACCCGCCCTATATTCCTTTTAAAGAAAAAGAAAAAATGCAGAAGAATGTGGTGGACCATGAACCACATAAAGCTCTTTTTGTTCCTGATGATAACCCCCTGCTGTTTTATGAAAAAATTGCCCGCTTTGGCAAAAGCCATTTAAACTACAACGGCAAAATATATTTGGAAACACACGAAGACTATGCAAAAGATGTGGCTGCACTTTTTAAAACCACTTACAAAGAAGTGCTGGTAAAAAAAGATCTATTCGGCAAAGAAAGAATGCTGGTGGTAAGCAGCTGATATTATTTACCCGGCTTTACATTAAACCCTGCTTTGGCGCCTGCTTTTTTTGCAGCATAAAATATCTTAAACACATCACCATAATGGCTGGCAGTATCTGCAGCAATTACAATAGACAGTGTATCGGGTTTTACTTTATCTGCTTCTTTTTTAACCACAGAATCCAGCTCTGCAAAGCTGATAGGCAACTGGCCCATGTACAAACGGCCATCTTTATCCAAACCAATGGTTACGCTCTGCCGCATTTTTGTATCGCTTTTACCTTTGGGCAAATTGGTTTTAATAACGTTGGGGTTAGCCAGCGTGGATATTAATAAAAAGAACATAAGCAATATGAACAGGATGTCGTTTAACGGCCCTGTGTCCACTTCGCTGTGTGTATCTCTTAAATGTTTGCGTAAACTCATTTTTATTTCACTAATTTTTACGAATTACACGAATTTTTCCATTCGTATAATCTGTGTTACCGGGTGGGCTCTTGTAAAATATCAATAAACTCTGCACTGGCTGCTTCCATGCGGTTTACAGTTTTATCAATTTGTGTATTTAAAAAACTGTAACCCAAAAAAGAAAGGATACCAATAATTAAACCTGTTGCCGATGTAATCATCTTTACATACATCGCATCAGCAATATCACTGATGGCAGGGTTGGCTGCCGCAGCAAAATCTTTCAGCAGCATGATCAAACCAAAAATGGTACCCACAAAACCAAACAACGGCGCAATACGTGATATTACGGAAAGGATGTTCAGGTTCTTTTCCATTTTATAAATTTCCAGTTTGCCCACATTGTCCATACTTTTTTCAATGGCATCAATGGGTTTGCCAATACGCTGCAGGCCTTTATCAATCATACGGGCCACAGGATTGGCGGTATTTTTTGCCAAACTTCTTGCCGCCGTAATATTGCCCGTAACCACATGGTCACGTATAATGCTCATAAAATTGTCTTCTATCTTACTTGCTTTGCGTATGGCCAGCAATCTTTCAATAAAAAAGAAAACGGCTAAAGCAAATAATATGGCCAGTGGTATCATCAATACACCACCTTTTACCAAAAGGCCCATTACACTTTCTTTTTGTACAGCCAGCGCTTTGGCCATTCCCGTACTGTCAATCTGTAAAAAAATATCAAACATGCGTTTACTGATTTAGGAACAAAAGTAATTGTTTAATTGAAAACTTGTTACGCTATTATTATGCCAATAGTTTGCAATAATAAAACGTAAACGCTTAATAAGTGAATGTGCAGTGTAAAGAATTGTTAATGTTGTTTAGCAAAACTTATATCATAAAAAATGTCCTCTAATGGAGGACATTTTTTTACTTTTTACTTTTGATTTTTTATTTTCTGCCTTCCATTTGCTGCATGGCCATTATCTGGCGCATGGTTTTTTCCATGCCTTCGCTGCTGCCGTCTAAGAAAATAACATTGCCCTTGCCATACTCAGCAAAGTTTTTAATCGCTTCCGTCCACATGCTGAATAAAATTACATTGGTATCCAGGTTAGCCTGCTTCATTTGTTCCGCAGCCTGGCTCATACCCTTGGCCACTTCTTCACGGAACAATGCCACACCCTGCCCACGCAATTGCGCCGCCTGCCTTTCTGCTTCAGCAGCAATTTTAATGGCATTACCTTCTGCTTCTGCAGCTTTAGTTTTGGTAATTAATAAAGCCTGGCCTTCGTTTTCTGCAGCCGCCTTAAGGTTGTTACTGGCCACCACTTTGCTCATGCTGGTAATAATGGCTTCGTCAAACGTAATGTCGTTTATTTGTAAATCCTGCAGGTGATAGCC
>JBGAHV010000059.1:0-27941 GCA_044225995.1 Ferruginibacter sp.
ACTCTTTTGCTGTTTTTCTTACTGCTGTTGTACAGTTTGCTTAGTGAAGCAAACACCGCATCCCGTTCCGGCTTGGCACTTAAGGTATTTGCCATCCAGGTAAGTGGTTTTTTAAATAAATATTGCAGCAGCTTGCGCATATTTTGAAATTAGCGAAATGACGTGAAATAATCCTGATAAAAATTTACCCTCAGGCTGTAAAATATTTTCCAACAAAAGGCAGTTTAACCAGCTCCTTTTTTTCAACCTGTGCAATAAACCAGATGTAACATAGTAATAAAACGGTGGCAACGCCTAACCCAGCCCACAGGTGAGTGATAACACTAACCAGTCCTTTATGGATAAAGAAAAGTAAAACTGCTATTACTATATAAGCAATGAGCTTTTTCCATGCATAAGGTATTTTGTATTCTTTCTGCCCCCAGATAAATGACAGCACCATCATACTGCCATAACAGAAAAATGTGGCCCATGCACAGGCCATGTAACTGTAGTATTTAATAAATACAAAGTTGATGAATACTGTAATGGCCGCACCCGTAAGAGTAATCCATGCGCCTGCAGCTGTTTTATTTTTTAGCTTGAACCAGATGGAAAGATTGTAATAAATACCCAGGAACATATTGGCGAGTAATAATATGGGCACCACTTTTAAGCCACTCCATAATTTTTCTGCAATAAAGTAACGCCATATGGGCAGGTACAACGCCACCACCAAAAACATAATGCTTATTACAATTACAAAAAACTTCATTACACGTGCATAGGTGCGTTGTGGATTTTCACTGCCTGCCTGTTTAAAGAAAAAAGGTTCAGCACCCATACGGAAAGCCTGCACAAAAAGACTTATTAGGATGGATAGTTTATAACAGGCGCTGTAAATAGCCACTTGCGTTTCTTTAAATTCATTGGTGCCGGGCACCCACCATTTCAGCATAATACGGTCCATGGTTTCATTAACCACGCCACCCATGCCTACAATAACCAGCGGCATAGAGTACATCATTATTTGCCGCCACAGTTTTGCATCTATTTTAAACCGGATGGCCAGCACTTCTTTATACAAAAAAGCCAGTGTAACAATTGCCTGTATTAAATTGGCTACAACAATATAATAAACCGGGTTATTGCTGGTGTTTATGATTTTAGCCCAAAATGAAGAAGGGTTGTTTTTTGCCTCCACATATCCCACCGATAAAAATAAATAAGTAAAAAACAGGTATGCCAGTATGCCCGAAATTTTTGCCATTGCATATTTGCGGGGGCGGCCGTCATGCCGCAGTTTGGCAAAAGGAATAATGGTTAATGTATCCAGCATTATAATAAAAATGCTCAGCTTAATTAACTCCGGGTAATTGCCGATGCCTGCAAATACTGCCAGCTGTTTGTGAAAAAGCAACAGTGTAAAACCAAATAAAAAGGTGCTGATGATAATGGACGTGGCGGTAGTATTATAAATACTGTTTTTATTTTCCTCTTTATTTGAAAAACGGAAATACGCTGTTTCCATACCATAGGTAAACAACACATTTAAGAAAGGGAGTACAGAATACACCAGGCTCATTTTACCGTAATCGGCGCTGGTTAATACATTGGTAAGATAGGGAGTAACCAGGTAATTCAAAAACCTTGCGGCAATAGAACTGACCCCGTACCAGATGGTTTGTCCTGCTAATTTTTTAATGCCGCTCAAAGGTTGCGTAATTTTAAAAAATCAAATTTACCAGTATAATTTTAAAAACTGTGCAAATTAATGATGCAACCCTTTGTACGTATAAGTTATCTTTGCTAAATAAAATTTACCTGTTATGAAGTATACGCTGGCATTTGCCGCCTTGTTCTTATCTCTGTCTTCCGTTACTGCGCAATCCACTACTGCCACAGTGGAGTACTTAAAAATAAACCGCCAGGCTGTGGTAAATGATGTGCCTTTTCCTGAAAAGACCATTAAAGATGCCATTGATAACAAAATGCAGCAAATGGGTTATAAAGGAAAAGAAAGCAAGGGCTTTATGGTGTATAAAGGCGTGCGCCTGCCGGAGCTTGGCTCAGAAAGCTATGATTTATATTTTATGGCAGACAAAATAAGCCGTAAGAATAAGGATAACTCCACACTTACCATGCTTATATCAAAAGGGTTTGACAATTTTGCCAGCGACAGTACTGACGGCAGCCTGATTAAGAATGCGAAAACTTATTTGGACAGCATACGCAATATGATTGCCGCTTATGATTTAGAATTGCAGGTAACAGCACAGGAAGATGCCGTTAAAAAGGCAGATAAAAAATATACCAATCTTGTAGATGAAGGAGAGAGCCTGGAGAAAAAAAGAAAAAACATTGAGAAAGATATAGCTGATAATAAAAAGGACCAGGAAAACCAGAAAGCAGAAATTGAGAAACAGAAGCAAATACTGGAAACACTGCGGGGAAAGCGAAAGCAATAAGAAAATTTACAAACAAGAGCCGGTTTTACCGGCCTTTTTAATGCATGGAAAAACGGGGGTCTTTGGTAAAACTGGTATCTGTTAATGCAAACAGAAAATAGATCAAATCATTTTTTTCCTTGTTGGTAATGCTTAGCCGGTTTACCAACAATGGATCAAGCGTGGGTTGAGTGGTAACAAGATTGCTGCGGTAATGATCTATTACACTGCCCACACTGTTAAACCTTCCATCGTGCATGTACGGAACGGATACACCAATATTGCGCAGGCTGGGCACTTTAAACTTTAATGAATCGGTCCGGTTGCCGGTTATGCGCATGCGGCCAGAATCGTTGAGCGCAGGGTTTACCGGCAGCCCGTTATTACGAAAACTGTTATCGGTAAATAACGGTTCCGGGTGGCAGGTGGCACACTTGCTTTTGTAAACCGTATAACCATTTTCTTCAGATAAGGTGAAGCTTGCTTCACCACGTTTTACTTTATCATACTTACTGTTGCTGCTAACCATGAATCCTGTAAACTGTGCTATTGCTTTAAGCATACGCTGGCTGGTAATGGTGGTGCTTCCAAATGCTTTTGCAAATAATTTGGGGTAAGCCGTATCGGCTTTCAGTTTGTTAATCACATTTTCAATGGTTTCTCCCATTTCTATCGGGTTGGTAATGGGTGCCAGCGGCTGCACTTCAATATGATTAACACCACCATCCCAATGCATTTGCTGCATCCATGCCAGGTTAAACAAAGCGGGGGCATTGCGAAAAGTGTGTACGTTACCAAGCCCGTGACTGAAATCATGATCATAGGTGGAAAAAGCAGCAAACTGCTGGTGACAGTTTGCACATGAAACTGTGTTGTCAATACTCAGCCTTGTATCGTAAAATAATTTGCGGCCAAGAGTAAAACCTTCTTCTGTTAAAGGGTTGGATGCAAAAATATTTGTGGCAGGCTGTGGCCACCCTGCCGGAACAACAAATTTAAGTGGTGTGGTATTGGTAACAACTTCCGTATTATTATCATCTTTTTTTTTGCATGCCGTAATTATTGCCAGCGATGCACCAAAAAAAATAAGGATCAGTATGAACGTTTTTTTCTTCTGCATTAATTATTAGTTACGGATCTTAAACTGAACATATCACTGTAATTATCTGCAACAGATTTTGCAAGGGCACCCGGGGTATTGCAAACGGGGGTTACAGAAATTTTCAGGTCATTGGGAGCTTGCCACCATTTATTAAAATCGGCTTCAATCACTACTTCGCTTGTTTTACCATCTCTTATATCTATTAACTGTGAGTTGCTAAGGGGAATGCTGATGTATTTTAAAGCGCTGTTGGTTCCGCTAAAACCGCCAATATGATATTCCACTTTATTATTTACCTGTGTTGATTGTGGGGACGTACCTTCCATTTTTGCCATAACATAACCGCTGTTCCATGTCCAGAACATATCATTCAAGGGGTCTAGTGCGCCGGTTTGAGCACCGCTTACATTCCTAATGCTGTCAACACCCAGCAGAAATTGCAGTGTATTATAGCTGTTAACAGTTACCGGAAAATTGAAGCTGAGTGAAGCCGCATTGCTTTCGTCAATTAAATGATAACTTCCCTTTTCTGCAATAACGGCAGCACCATTAACAGTAACATTCGAAATGTAATATTTGAATTTTGTTATGGTGTATGTTTCACCAAAAGGATTTGTATGCACTGTGCTGCCCAAACCAACGGGGTTGCCTTTTACAGTATTAATAAATGTGATTTTAAGGGTGCCGGACTTATCCTGCTGTGCAACTGATTTTTTGCATGCAGCAGGTAATAAGTAGGCTGCTATCAATAATAAGTAAGCTGCTTTCATTAAAAAATAATTTTTTTCCTGCCTGATTTAATTTCTGATTGCTGCTTTTTATGCTGTAATCTTTTTTCTTTAACTGCTTTGGGTACTTTTGTCGGCTTTCTTTTTTTGGGAATTACCAGCGCATTATTAACCAGCTGGTTTATTTTTTCTATCACTTGTTGCTTATTGCCTAACTGGCTGCGTTCTGTCTGGCTTTTAACCAGTAGAAATCCATCAGCATTTATTTTATTCGCCAGCTTGTCTTTTATACGTTGTTTTTCTTCAGTTGTAAAAAAAAGAGATGCATCCACATGCCAGTAACCTTCCACCATGGTTTCCACCTTGTTTACATTTTGGCCGCCCTTACCACCACTGCGGGCTGTTTTAAAAGTTATTTCTGCGCTCACATCCTTCATGTGAACAAATTTACCAATAAAAACACCCAATTTGCAGCCATAAAGCCGTTATTTGAATCTAATATTTCAGTAACACAGTTTTTTTTTGGATTTTTGTACATAATCAACTGATTGGATAATGACCAACGTCATATATAATTCTTTAACCGACAGAAAACAGCAGGGTAAAAAGTCGTTTGCCGTACTCATCGACCCTGATAAAGTGAATGACAACAGTGTGGAGCAACTGCTGCAACTGGCTACGGATGCGAAAGTGGATTACTTTTTGGTGGGTGGCAGCCTTGTTATTTCTAATTATTTAGATGAATGTGTTCAGCTGATAAAAAGCAACTGCAACATTCCGGTAATATTATTTCCCGGAAGCCCCAGCCAGGTAAGTAAATACGCTGATGCCTTGTTATACCTTTCCCTTATAAGCGGCCGGAATGCCGATTTACTCATTGGCCAGCACGTAATAAGTGCGCCTGTGGTTAAACAAAGCGGTCTTGAAATTATGCCTACCGGTTATATGGTAATCGATGGCGGCGCACCCACAACTGTATCTTACATCAGCAATGCAGCACCTGTTCCTGCAGATAAAAATGAAATAGCTATGTGCACTGCCATGGCCGGTGAAATGCTGGGCATGAAATTGATTTATATGGATGCAGGCAGCGGCGCCAAAAGGGCTATTCCAGAAGATATGATTGCTAAAGTTGCCCAATCGGTTTCTGTACCATTGATTGTTGGCGGCGGAATTATCCACCCGGAAAAGGCTTATTTGAACTGCAAGGCAGGTGCCGATGTAATTGTAGTAGGCAATGCTATTGAAAAAGATCCCAATCTTATAAAGGAAATGGCCGCTGCAGTGCACAGTGTGCCTGTTTCTGTGTAATTGTAACTATCCCTGTTTTTAAAGCAGAAAATACAGCAATACCCCAATAAGGTAAACAATGAGTATTGCAAGCAATATCAAATTTCTCATACAGCAGTCAATTATCGCTGTATGACAGTTAAATAAAACTAACGGTTGCATAGAGCCGCAATTATACCCGTCAGCGCTATTTTACTTTTTCCACTCTTGAGGGAGTGTCTTTGCCGCTTACAATTGTTTTACTGCTTAAGGCTACCGCTTTAATTATTTCCGCCATATTGTTCATGTCCAGTGTGCCAATCTCATCGCTTTGTTTGTGATAATTGGGCTCATCATTAGGTGCTTCTTCCATTTTACTGGTGCTGATGGTGTGTGCCGGTACGCCCAGTTCGGCAAGTGTGGCATTATCGCTGCGGTAAAATAAATTTTGTTTTGGATAAGGATCGGGTTCAAAATGAAATTTGGAGCCTTGAAGGTTGGCCTGTAAGATCTTTCCCATATCGCTTTTTTCATAACCGGTAATGTAGGCGCTGTTGGTACCCCATTTGCTTTCGGTGCCAATCATTTCAATGTTGAACATGGCAGTTACTTTATCAGGATTCATTTGTTTGCTGAAGTAACGGCTGCCAAAACCACCAATCTCTTCTGCTGTAAAAGCCACAAAAATCAAGGTGCGCTCATTATTTTTTTGTTGCGCAAAATATTTAGCCAGCATCATCACGGCCGTAGTGCCGGCGGCATCGTCATTAGCACCGTTATAAATACTGTCGCCTTTTGCATCTGGCTTGCCAATACCCAAATGGTCGTAATGCCCGCTAAACACCACATACTCGTATTTCCTGCTTTTTCCGGGTATTACGCCCACCACATTTTTTAAGTGCTGCTCTGTAAGTTCATTTTGTATGTGCAGGTCAATAGCTGCCGGGCTTGCATTCGCTGTTAAAATAAAAATCTGTGATACATTGCTTTGAAACTTGGCATTGCCTGTAAAACGCTGCATACTTTTAAAGCGGCGGGCATGAGCTGTATCTACCAATACAATTACATTGGTTTCTTTATCAAATACCGGAAAAACCACTTTGTTAAAGTTGTCATCTTTCTTTACCACTACAATTTCATAATCTTTCAAACTGGTAATATCAATGGCAGCAGATGTGGTGTTGGCTGCAACATTATTCTCATTCAGCGGTTCATTGTCTAAACTGCCGGTAATGCTTTTGGGCTTTGATTTTGTCATTATAAATTCCTGGAAATAGGATTTATTATTGCCCCAGAATTTTAGTTTGCTTTTGGCAAATTCCCCGGCAATAAAATCGGCGGCTTTATCAATACCGGGTGTAAATGTTTTCCGGCCCTGCATATCATCAGCGGAAAGAATGCGCTCAATCCGTTCCACTTCGGCAGCGTTAATAATTTTATCAATGTTTTGTGCAAAAGAAAGCAGGCATATAAAGCCTGCTGCTGCAGTTAAAAATAATTTCTTCATTATAAATTTATCGAGTTAATTGTACATTATTACAGGCTCATCATTTCTTTAAATTTCACGGCCTGCCTGCGGCTTACTTCTATTTTTTCGCTGCCCTGTAATTCCAGCAACAGGCCGCCATTAAAATAGGGTTCTATTTTTTCTATCATGCGGAGGTTTACAATATGCTTGCGGTTGGCACGAAAAAAAATTTTTTCATCCAGCCTTTCTTCCAGTGCATTCAGCGATTTTAAAATAAGAGGTTTGTTGGTACCAAAAAAAACTTTGGCATAATTGCCCACACTTTCAAACAAACGTACTTCTGCCAGTTTTACAAACCAGCAGCGTTCACCGTCTTTTACAAATACCTGGTCGTTTTCTGTAAGTATGCCGCGGCTAATGCCGGCCATTGTTGCTGCCATTTCTTTTTCTTCTGCTTGCTGCACTTTTTGCAGGGCATCGGCCAGCCGCCTGGGCTCTACGGGTTTCATCAGGTAATCCAGTGCATTTACTTCAAAGGCTTTTAAAGCATATTCATCGTAGGCAGTGGTAAATATTACATGCGGTGCTTTTTCTAACTCGGTAAGCATATCAAAACCGGTTTTACCCGGCATTTGGATGTCTAAAAAAATAATATCCGGGCTAAGGCTTTCAATTTTTTCCAACCCTTCGGCCGCATTGGATGCTTCACCTATTACTTCCACTTCAGGAAAATCCTGCAGCAGTTTTTTAAGTTCGGTTCGTGCCAAACGTTCATCATCAATAATTACAGCTTTATGCATAAATCAAATTATTTTATTCATCAAACAGCAACAGGCATGGTTACTTTACTTTCCACCATATTATCTTCCAGGTTTTTAATTTCAAAAGTTGCCTTACCCTGGTACATCAGGTTTAACCGGTCTTGCGTGCTTTTTATACCAAAGCCATCACCATTACGCAGGCCGTTTAACTGGCCGGTATTTTGAACCACCAGTTCTAAATTATCTCCCTTAAAATCTGCAGCAATACGAACCACGCCGCCATTTACCAGTTTGCTGATGCCATGCTTGATGGAATTTTCCACCAACGTTTGCAGCATCATTGGCGGTACAGGCTGGGAGAGTGTGTCCGGGTCAATATTCATTTCCACTTTTAAACGTTCTTCAAAGCGCATATGTTCCAATGCAAGGTAGTCTTCCACTATATCCATTTCTTTTTGCAGGGTAACGGTTTCAGCCTTTTCTGCGTGCATGCTGCTGCGCAAAATGTTACTCAGCTCTGTAATGGCCTTCCTTGCTCTTTCAGGATTTTCATCAACCAGCGCTCTTATGCTGTTTAATGAATTGAAAATAAAATGCGGGTTGATGTGAGATTTGATGGTTTTTAATTCCAGTTCTTTTACGGTGTTTTCCAGTTTAAGGCGGTCCAGCTGGTCTTTCCGGTTTTTATCAAGGTAATGGTAAACTATATAAATTAAAAACCACAGGGCCACCAGCAACATGTTCTGGTAAATACCCAACAGTTCCAGGTTATCATCGTATTTCCATTCACCTTGGCTGTTGCGGTACCAGCCCGTGCTTTTTTTAATGTCAGAAATTGCTTTAATGCTCAAAGAATCTTTCAATGGTGATGTACTGTAATAAGCTACTTTATCCAGCCCGGCTTTAGATTCAGCCTCCTTTGCTTTTTCCAGTTTATAATTCTGTATGTATTGGTCAAAAGAGTAGGGAGTGGCTTTTTCCAGTTCATCACTTAAATAAAACATAATAACAGATGTGCCTGCACACCCGATGATGAAAAGAAAAAAGAAACGGGTAAAAGAAAAACGGAGCCAGTGCATTTTTTTGGCAACCGTTCTTAAAATATGAGTAGCAATTATGCCGGATACCAGGTAAATACCCAGGCTGAATACGTATTCCCTTTGTCCGCCGTGTTGCGAAAAACGTTCGCTCAGCATTACGAGGTTGATATAGGCATGTATGAGGCCAAACACCCCCCAGCCTAACAGCTGGCATAACCAATAGCGGATATTCACTTTTCCCATACCGTAAAACTATACAACAAAGTACGGAAAATACCGGGTGTTTTGATTAATGGCTTAATTATAGGGTGAGAGGTTATGTTATCATTATTTTTAAATTTTACTTGGAAATGAAGCCCTTTTTTTAAAACTTGTGCAACCCTTCCAGCCTTATTCTGCTCTAAAAAACCGTATTAAATAAAACTTAAAATCTCAAAACATGTCATTCAATTTAGTTGATGCAGCAAAAGGCCTTTTTACCAGTGAGCTGGTGAGTAAAGCCAGTTCTTTTTTAGGCGAAAGCGAAACCGGTGTTTCCAAGGCCGTTAGTGGTATTTTACCAACCGTGTTAAGCGGGCTGGTAAGCAAAACTTCCACCCATGAGGGTGCAGGTACTATTGCCTCTATGATGGAAGAACAGCATGGTTCGGGCATTTTAGATAACCTGGGCTCTTTTTTTGGAAACGACAGCGGCAGTTTATTAAATAAAGGAGCTGGTTTATTAAGCGGTTTATTTGGCAATACAACTAACGGCGTAACCGGACTTATTTCTAATTTTGCCGGTATTAAATCATCTTCCTCCTCCTCACTATTAAGTATGGCTATACCAGCTATACTGGGTTTACTTGGTAAACACAGCAGTGGCGGTGCCAGTGGTGTAGCTTCTTTATTAAGCAGCCAAAAAGATAATATTGCAGCAGCCGTTCCTGCAGGGCTTAATTTAAACAGTGTGCTGGGTAACTGGGCGGGTGCTACCACACAGGCAAAAGCCACTATACACAACGCTGCAGAAACTGTGGAGGAAAGTGGAAGCGGAGCTATGAAAATTTTATTGCCACTGCTGCTACTTGCTGCATTGGCAATAGGAACCTGGTATTTAATTGGTGGTGGAAAGGGGTGTGGCAGTTCACACGAAGAAATGGCTGCAAGCACGGACACATCAAAAGAAAAAACAGCTGAGATTAATGAAACTGTAAAAGCAGCGGCAGGAAAACTGGATACATTGACCGGTGATTTTATGTACGATTTGGGTAAAACCATTACGCTTGATTTACCTAATGGTGCCGGTAAGCTGGAAGTGGGAGAAAACTCTACTGAAAATAAATTGTATAAATTTTTAACTGACCCATCAGCAAAAATTGATACTGTAAAAGGCAACTGGTTTGAATTTACCAACGTACGTTTTAAAACGGGCAGTTCAACCATTACAGATGAATCGATGACACAACTGAAAAATATGGTGGCTATTGCAAAAGCATTTCCATCAGCACAGTTTAAACTGGGTGGTTATACTGACAACACCGGTAATGCAGGCGCTAATGTGGCCTTATCGCAAAAAAGAGCCGATGCAGTGGCAGGCATGCTTCAAAAATTAGGAGCAGCAGCTGCGTCCATTACAGGTGCAAAAGGTTATGGCCCTGAATGGCCCATTGCCAGCAACGATACTCCGGAAGGAAGGGCGCAAAACCGCCGTGTGGCAGTAAATGTAAAAGCAAAATAAGTTCACTCTATATTGGGCAAAAAAAACCTCCGTTTACTGCGGAGGTTTTTTTATTACTTTTTTAAGAGCTTAAATGCATGCGTCCATTGCCCTTTGGTAATGCCCGGAATGCACCACAACATACAAAGCGGTTCAATGGCCCGTGCGGCTTCCACATTACCCATGTCTTCTGTATCGAAACCAAACGCAGTAAGAATATTGGTTACCGTTTTTTTAGCATCATCATTATTGCCGCAAATAAACATGGTAGGCTTAATGCCGCCAAAATCCGGTTTGTACATAAAGGCATTGCCAATGCAGCTAAATGCTTTTACAATATGTGCTTCCGGTAATTGTTCCTGTATATCCTCCATCAAAGAATGATCAAGCGTGGTAAAAAATTTAAGCACCCCATTATCCGGTGCAGCCTGTGCAATAGGATTGGTAGCATCAATTACCACCTTGCCTGTAAAATTTGTAATGCCTGCCATTTCAATTACATTTTTTATAACTGTGCCACCCGATGCAAGCACAATAATGTCGGCAAAGGCTGCCGTTGCTGCAAATGTGCCAGTCTGCCCTTCGGGGTTGGCGGCTTTCCACATGGTAACATCTTCTTTGGCTGTATCTCTTGTACCCAGCATTACTTCATAACCTTCTTTTAAAAATGCACTGGCCAGTACACGTCCTACAATGCCGCTGCCTAATATTCCTGCTTTCATAAAAATTATTTTTAGTGATTAATGTTTAGTTTTACAAAGTTGATTAAAAATTGTTCATGGCAAACCCCAATTTAAACAGCGACGCTTCTTTTGCAGATAAGGAATTTGAAAACACCATCCGCCCGGCTGCCATTAACGACTTTAGCGGGCAAAGCCAGATAATAGAAAACATTTCCATTTTTATAAAGGCTGCAAAGATCCGTGGCGAAGCATTGGATCATATTTTATTTCATGGCCCGCCCGGCCTGGGTAAAACAACGCTGAGCCGTATTGTGGCAAATGAATTAGGTGTAAACATTAAAGAAACCAGCGGACCGGTAATTGAAAAACCGGGTGACCTTGCAGGATTACTTACCAATCTTGAACCGAATGATGTGTTGTTTATTGATGAGATACACCGGCTGAGTACAGTGGTGGAAGAATACCTGTATGCTGCCATGGAAGATTACCGTATTGATATTATGATTGACAGTGGCCCCAATGCAAGGAGTGTACAAATAAACCTTAACCCGTTTACATTGATTGGCGCCACCACAAGAAGCGGTTTGCTCACGGCACCGTTGCTCAGCCGTTTCGGCATAAAATCAAGGCTGGAATATTACGATGCGGTAACGCTTAAAAATATTATTCTGCGCAGTGCAAAAATACTGGGTACAAAAATTAATGCCGATGCTGCAGCAGAAATCAGCGGGCGCAGCCGCGGCACCCCCCGTATTGCCAATGGATTATTAAGAAGGGTGAGAGATTTTGCACAGGTATTGAATGACGGTAAAATTGATATGGGCATTACACAACATGCATTGCGTGCACTGAATGTTGATGCTTACGGGCTGGATGATATGGATAACCGGATTTTAAGCACCATTATAGAAAAATTTAAAGGAGGCCCTGTGGGTATTACAACGATTGCAACGGCAGTGGGTGAAGAGCCCGGCACGCTGGAAGAAGTGTATGAACCTTTTTTGATACAGGAAGGTTTTTTGCAGCGTACTGCAAGAGGAAGAGAAGTAACAGCAAAGGCTTACGAGCACTTAGGAAAATCAAGGCCGCAATCTCCCGGAACTTTATTCTCATAAAAAAAGCTGTTCATTTTACGAACAGCTTTTTAATATTCTTAAAAGTACTTTAATCCTGCACCACCAAACGGAAACCGTTACCGTGTATATTCACAATTTCAATTTTAGTGTCTTCTTTCAGGTATTTACGCAACTTGGCAATATATACATCCATACTGCGGCCGTTAAAATAAGTATCGCTGCCCCAAATTTTCTTTAAAGCAATTTCACGGCTCAATAAGTCGTTTTTATATTCTGCCAGCATTTTAAGCAACTCATTTTCTTTAGGAGAAAGCACCTGTGTTTTCCCGTTTACAATAAGCTCCCTCAGGCGTGGATTAAAATGGTATTTGCCTAAATCGAATTCTGCATTGGCTTCCTCCTTATGCATTTCTTCGTTGCGTTTTAAAATAGCTTTTATTTTATGCAGCAACACTTCGCTGTCAAATGGTTTTGTTATATAATCATCAGCGCCCAGTTTGTACCCCTGTATAATATCATCTTTCATTGTTTTGGCGCTTAAAAAGAATAAGGGCACATCAGGATTTACATCCCGGATGGCTTCTGCCAGTGTAAAACCATCCATATGCGGCATCATCACATCCAGCAGGCAGATGTCAAACTTCTCTCTTTGAAAAGCTGCCAGGCCAAGACGACCATCCCTTTCCAGCGTTACATCATAATCGTTTAATTCCAGGTAGTTTTTCAATACCATGCCAAGGTTGGTGTCATCTTCGCACAATAATACTTTGGGTTTAGCTGCTTCCATGTTTGATTGTTTATGAGCAAATAAAATTAAATCATTTTTTACAGAGCTAATATAGTGCCTAATTTTTTGTTAAAGGTGTTTTATTCTTTTAGTGGCTTATTGCTCCCGCCACTGGCTAATGCTATCAGCGCAGGTATTTTTTATCAGTCAGTGTTTTTAAAAAAGCAACCAGGTCTTTTTTTTCTTTTTCTGTGAGGCCAAGCGGTTGCTGAAGCAGCGTATCAGTATTGATTGCATCTTTTACAAATTGCTTTGGGTCATTATAATAGTCCACTACTTCTTCCAGTGTTTTAAACATGCCGTTGTGCATGTAAGGGGCTGTTACACCAATATTGCGTAAGCCGGGTATTTTAAACCTGCCTTTATCGCTTTCTTTTTGGGTGATGCCATACAAACCTGCATCATTCAAATCTTTTTCGTTGTATAAACCGATGTTGCGGAATTCATCGGTGGTAAAGTCTTCCATGCGGTGGCAGCCGAAACATTTGGCTTTGTCGCCTACGAAGAGCTGCCTGCCACGCTCTTCCTGTGCTGTAAGATGTTTCAGGTTATTGCTCCAGTCATCAAACTTGCTGTCTACTGTTTCCAATGTTTTTTCATAAGCGGCAAATGCAGCGCCTAAATTTTTTGCGTTGGGTACTTGCTTAAATATTTTAAGGAAAAGGTTTTTGTATTCTGCAGATGTGTTTAAGCGATGCACTGCTTCCTCAATGCTCAAATTCATTTCATCGGGATTCCGGATGGGCATTAAAGCCTGTTCTTCCAGCGATGCTGCACGGCCATCCCAAAAAAAGTAAGGACGGTTCTTCATATTGAGTACCGATGGTGTGTTGCGTTTGGTGAGTTTACCGTCAATACCAGTACTGAATGCTGTGGTGTCTGCAAATGCAAACTGCGGCTTATGGCAACTGGCACAACTAATGGAGGAATCTTTTGATAATATCTTTTCTGAAAACAACTTTTTTCCCAAAGCTGCTTTGGTCGTAATATCAGTTGTGGTGTAAAAACTAAATAAGGCAACAATAGTAAAGGCGGCAAGCAGCACAGTCAAAACTTTCATATCTCAAAAATAAAACAGCCACTCAAATTTTGAGTGGCTGTTTGTACTTATTTCGTAAAAACTAATTAAAATCAGCTTCGGTAACGCCTTCGTTTATTTTAATGTCAGAAAGGTTCATGGTAAATTCCTGCCCGCCGGCATTTCTTGTTATTTGTGTTGGTAATAAAATAGCCCCAACTTTCTGGTAATTTTTATACTCGATCGTTGAAGGCACATCTTCATCACCTTGCTTGCTCGTGGTTTCTTCCTGCAACAACAGGCCTGATTTCATTGCGTACTGCTGAACGGAAGTTCTGCCACTTGGCATCACTACTTTAAGACGGTAAGTTTCTTCGTCGCCTACTTTTCCTTTTCCAAGATATTCTGTTTTATAGTCGGCCGTATTGTAATAGAGCTGCGGTATTACAGCTTTATCATCCTGTGCTTCCTTAATCTCATCTGGTGTCATATCTTTTTTTGTAGGCCCCTGTTGTGTATAACCGGTCATACCATTGAATACAGATTTAAAAACGGTCATAGCACCCATCTTTATTTCTGCTGCACTTTTACCCGGGTTCATTCTTATATCTTTACCGGTAAGTGTTCTGCCCATCATTTCCATGCTGATGGTTGAAACGATGCTGTTCACTTTCTGCACTTCGGCTTTGCCGCCAATGGCTTTCAAATAATCTTCAATAATGCTGTAGCCTGAAATAGCATCAGATGTTTTTACAGATTCATTTACTGGCGTTTCCTTTACTTCCTCTTTAACCGGCTCCGCATATTTATCGTATTTTTTTATGGGGAAGCCCAGCCTTGCCAGGTTAGGTAAAATCTTTTTGCCATTGCCTACAATTACAATGCGGCTGTTGTTTTCACTAAAATAGTTGCTGGCCACACGTTTAATGTCATCAATCGTTACACTGTTTATCTTTTGCAGGTATGTGGTGTAAAAATCTTTTGGCAAATTGTTGATGAGAATGTTGGAAGCGTATGTGGCGGTAATGGCGGGGTCTTCCATACGCAGTGCATACGAACCATTGTATTTTGCTTTTGCAATGGTAAGCTCCTCATCGGTAATTTTTCCGTCACGCATGTTCAGTATTTCATGCACCATTTCCTGCACAGCGCTGTCCACTTTTTCAGTACGCACTGCTGCACCGGCTTTAAACAGGCTTTGAAAACGGCCACTGCCTACGCTGGAATAAGCACCATACGTAAAGCCATGCTTCTCCCTAAGGTTCATAAAAAGCTTACTGTCTGCGCCACCTCCTAAAATTTGGTTGGCCAGCAGCAGCGGAAAATAGTCTTTTCCGTTTAATGGATTTTTTACGAGGTTGCCCATACTCAGTTCACCTTGCACAGCAGTAGGCAAGTCAATAAAATCAATTTCTGTTTTATCAGGATTCTTTACATCACCGGGAGAAGGGAGTTCTAATTTTTTTCCCGTCCATGTACCAAAAGCTTTTGTTACAAGTGCCTTTGCGGTAGCCGCAGTAATATCTCCAACAAAAGTTAAGTAAGCCCGTGATGGAGTTATATAATTTTTATAAGCATCTTTCACATCATCCAGTGTAAGCGCTTTCACACTTTCTTCAGTAGTAAACTCTCCAAACGCAGTGTGTTTGCCATAATTCAGCGCCTGCGATACGCGGCTTGCAATTGCAGCAGTGCTTTTTTCCTGGCTTTTTAAACCTGTTATGGTTTGAGATTTTAACTTATCAAATGATTCCTGCGGGAAAGCCGGGTTTTTTAATGCATCCGCCATCAGCATAAATGCTTTTTCAAAATACCTTGTTAATGCAGATGCTGAACCACCGGAAGAAAACAGGCTTACATCGGCGCCAATGATATCGGTTGCTTCATCAAATGCTGCCTTAGGCATTGTTTTGGTGCCTTCGCCCAGCATTTGCCCCATCAGGTCCATCACGCCGGCTTTTTTGTCTTCAAATATGGGCCCCGCATCAATACTAAGGGTGGCTCTTACTTTTGGTAATTTATGATTTTCCACCACCAGTACGGTAAGGCCGTTAGGCATGGTGAAAATAACAGGCTCCTTAATGGTAATAACCGGAGCAGGGCCGGCAGCAGGTTTTTTACTGCGGTCGATTTTTATTTGTGCAAAACTGTTTTGCAGCACCAGCACACTTAATACAGCTATAATTATTTTTTTCATTTCAAAATGATTAGTACGTTTTTAAATTATTTTTTTGGCAGGTAATACAATAACACCCGCTGGTTTTTGTTCATGTATTTTTTAGCCACATTCATTATATCCTGCCTTGTAATTTTACGCAGTTCTTCCAGTTCTGTATTTATTTCGTTGGTGTTTTTAAAAAAGGTATAACCATCCGCTAAATTTTCGGCAACACCCAGCATGCGGTTGTTTTTATCCACGTACTCATTCTCAAACTGGTTTTGCAGCTTTGTAAATTCCTTTTCGCTGATGAGTTCTGTTTGCAGTTTTACAATTTCGTCGTCCATATCTTTAACCAATGTGTCCAAAGGGGTATCGTTATTAGGTAACGCATAAGTAAAATAAGCGCCGTAGTCTTCCAGCGCATAGCTAAATGAGCCCACCTGAAGGGAATTCTTTTTATCATCCACCATTTTTTTAAACATGCGGCTGCTGCTGCCCTGGCTTAAAACAGCAGAGGCCATGTCAAGCATTTTGGATTCCCTGCTTGTCATGCCCGGTATGCGGTATGCCGCAATAACAGCAGGTATTTGTATGTTGTTATCGTAAGCGGTGTCAATGATTTCCTTTGTAATAGGCGTTTCAACATATTTTGTTTTTACCACCGGCGCCCCGGCAGGCACTTCACTGAAATAGGCATCCACCAGTTTTTTTGTCTTCTCTATGTCTATATCACCGGCAATTACCAGTACGGCATTATTCGGCACATAGTATTTTTTATTAAATGCCTGGAACTCCTGCAGGGTGGCAGCATCTAAATGCTCCATGCTTCCTATAGGTACCCAGGTGTAAGGATGTTTGGTAAACAGGCGCTTCATCACTTCGGACAGGAAGTTGCCATAAGGCTGGTTGTCCACCCGCAGGCGTTTTTCTTCCTTCACCACTTCATTTTGAGTTTTTACACCTATTTCGTTAATAACAGGGTGCAGCATGCGTTCGCTTTCCAGCCACAAGCCTGTTTCCAGTTGATTACTGGGGAATACTTCGTAATAAAAAGTGCGGTCCTGTGTTGTGTTGGCATTATTCTGCCCGCCGTTGGCACTTACAATTTTCATAAACTCACCTCGTTTGATATTCTCTGATCCTTCAAACAGCAGATGTTCAAAAAAATGAGCAAAGCCGGTACGGGTGGGTATTTCGTCTTTACTGCCTACATGGTACATAACGGAAACGGCTACTACAGGTGCGCTTTTGTCCTGGTGAAGCACCACACCCAAGCCATTTTTGAGTTTATATTCTGTATAGGCAACTTTTTGTGCCAGTACGGGGAGGCATGCAGCAGACAATGCTGCATAAAGAAATCCTTTTTTCATAACTATAAAATTAGAGGGCAAAAATATGGAGATAATAGCGGCAACAAAATAACAACCCTTTTTTTTGATAAGTGGTAGTTAAAACAGGATACAGTGTGTACATATGAAAAGCACTTTGTAACTTTCCCCAAAAAAAGCACAATGGCAAACAAAGAAGCATTTATACAAGCCATAAAAGATGGATATACTTTTAAAGGCGAAAGTGTAAAAATAGGAGCCGCAGTTTTAGATGGCGAGGTAGTGGCTGAAGCGGCCATTAACTTACCATTGAAAACCATGAACCGCCATGGCCTTATTGCAGGTGCCACCGGTACGGGTAAAACAAAAACCCTGCAAGTAATCAGTGAGTTTTTGAGTGATAATAGTGTGCCGGTGTTACTAATGGATATAAAAGGCGATTTGAGCGGCATTGCTGCTGAAGGTGCCACTAATGATAAAGTGAAGGAACGCTACAGTAAACTCAATATGGAATACAAGCCAGCTTTGTTTCCGTCAGAACTTATGACGTTGACAGGACAGAAAGGGGTACACCTGCGTGCTACTGTTAGTGAGTTTGGGCCGGTGTTGTTAAGTAAAATTTTAGGACTAAACGATACACAAGGCGGTGTGGTGGCTATGATTTTTAAGTATTGCGATGATACCAAACTGCCTTTACTTGATTTAAAGGATTTTATTAAAGTACTGCAGTACATCGGTGATGAAGGCAAAAGTGAAATTGAAAAGACTTATGGAAAAATTTCCACCACCAGTACAGGAACTATACTGCGTAAGGTAATTGAACTGCAACAGCAGGGAGCAGATATTTTCTTTGGTGAAAAAAGTTTTGAAGTGGAAGACCTGATGCGTATGAGTGACGACGGAAGAGGGATGATAAATGTTCTGCGTGTCACTGATTTGCAGGATAAGCCTAAATTATTTTCAACCTTTATGCTGCAAATGCTGGCAGAATTGTATGCTGTATGCCCTGAAGAAGGGGATATGGATAAACCCAAACTGGTAATGTTTATCGATGAGGCGCATTTAATTTTTAATGAGGCCAGTGAAGCGCTGTTGCAGCAAATAGAAACGATTGTTAAACTTATACGTTCTAAGGGTATAGGTATTTTCTTTTGTACTCAAAACCCTATGGATGTGCCGGCCAGCGTGCTGGCGCAATTGGGGTTAAAAGTGCAACATGCATTGCGTGCATTTACTGCGGCAGATAGAAAAGTGATTAAACAAACCAGCGAAAACTATCCTGAAACCACATTCTATAAAACAGAAGATTTAATAACCCAGTTGGGTATTGGTGAGGCGTTGGTTACAATGCTGAATGAAAAAGGTATTCCTACGCCACTTGCACATGTAATGCTTTGTGCGCCACGCAGCCGTATGGATGTACTTACAGATGAAGAAATAAATACACTTACTTCAAAATCAAAGCTGGTGGCAAAATATAACCAGGTAATTGATAGCGAAAGCGCTTATGAAATACTTACGGCCAAACTAAATGCTGCAGCGGAGCAACACGGGGAAGAAGCCAAAGACGATAAAAAATCAACAACGAAAGAAGAGCCTTCCACTTTAGAAAAAGTGGCTAACAATACGATTGTTAAGAGTATGGTGCGTACTGCCGGCAATACCATTGTCCGCTCTTTGCTCGGCGCCTTAGGTTTGGGTGGCCGCACCACCCGAAAAAAATCGGGGTGGTTTTAAATAGGTAAAATTGGTTTCCATCATAACAAAGTGCCGGTTTACAAACCGGCACTTTGTATTTTTGCCTGATGATGCAGTATAAAAGTATATTCAGGCACCGGTTTGGGCTGGTTGCAGTTGTGGTTATTTTGGTTTGCGGGTTAAGTTTTATTACACGGGCGCTGCTGTTTGTTAAAAGCTGGGCTAATCTTGAATTAAACCCTTTGTCATTTGCAGGGATTTTTATAATTGGTCTTTTCTATGATTTGGTGGTAAGCAGTTTTTTTGCCATTCCGGTTGCCTTGTATTGCTTATTAATGAAGGACAGCTGGTACCAGAAAAAATGGCAACGTATTCCTTTGTTTTTTTTATTCTTTATTATTACCCTGATACTTGTTTTAAATGCAGGCAGCGAAATTGTTTTTTGGAATGAGTTTAACGTTCGGTACAATTTTATTGCAGTCGATTACCTTGTTTATACCAACGAAGTATTAAGCAATATTTGGGAGAGTTATAATATACCCCTGATTGCGGCAGTTGTTTTAGCTGCTACAATTTTTTTATTGGTAACCGTAAGAAAAAAGATTACTGCATCACAAACTGTAAGCATGCGTTTTCCAAAACGCTCAGCTTTTTTTGGCTTTTTTATTTTATTCCCTTTAGCAGGGTACTTTTTAGTAAATAACCAATTTAAAAGTGCCAGTAAAAATAACTACGTTAACGAACTTGCTGGCAATGGTATCTATGAATTTGGTACCGCTTACTGGAATAATGAAATAGACTATAATTATTTTTACGCTACCAGGAATGATACAGCTAATTTCAAAATTCTTCGTCAAATGCTTCAGGCCCCCAATGCCACATTTACAAATGACCTGCTGAGTGTAGAAAGAGTAATTAAAAATGACAGCCCTGAGCATAAATGGAACGTAATGCTGATTAGTGTAGAGAGCCTTAGCGGGGATTATCTAAAACATTTTGGTAATAAGGAAAATATTACCCCCTTCCTGGATTCATTGATTCCCCATAGCCTATTCTTTGAGAATTTTTATGCCAGCGGTACAAGAACGGTAAGAGGGCTTGAGGCAATATCATTGGCCATTCCTCCAACACCGGGACAATCAATAGTAAGAAGGCCTGATAACAGTGATATGTTTACAATGGGAAATGTGCTGAAGGCAAAAGGGTATGATGTAAATTATATTTACGGCGGAAATGCTTTTTTTGACAACATGGGTAAGTTCTTTGGTAACAGCGGCTACTCAGTTTTAGACAAAAGGGACATACCCGACAGTTTTATAAACCATGTAACAGCATGGGGAGCAGATGATGAGGGCGTTTTTAATTTCACATTACAGCAATGTGATAAAAGCTATAAACAAGGCCATCTTTTCTTTAACCATATGATGACTGTAAGTAATCACCGTCCTTACACTTATCCAGATGGAAGGATTGATATTCCTTCCGCTACTCAATCAGTTGCTGGAGGCGTAAAGTACACTGATTATGCAATTAATAAATTTTTAAAGGATGCACAACAAAAGCCATGGTTTGCAAATACAGTATTTGTAATAGTTGCAGATCATTGCAGTAAGAGCGCCGGCAAAACAGATTTGCCTGTTACCCGCTACCACATTCCTTGTTTTATTTATGCACCCCAATTAATTAAACCAGCAGTTGAAAACCGCCTTACTAGCCAGATAGACCTTGCTCCCACTGTTTTAGGGCTAATGAACCTGAATTATACTTCCCGCTTTTTGGGATACGATATTTTCAAAACCGATACAAGTAAGACCAGGGTTTTTATAAGCACTTACCAGGACATGGGATATTTGAGCAATAACCGGTTGGTGATCTTATCTCCAAGACAAAAAATCGAAACAGTTATACCTGACTTTATTACTGGAAATGGTACACCAAGTCAGGCGTCAGACTCTTTGGTCAATACAGCCATTGCATGGTACCAGGGAGCTAACTACTTATACAAAAAAGGGAAATATAAAATACAAAAATAAATTTATGCATTCGATTTAAATAATTGTATATCAATTACTTAAAAATATTTAATGCCCTGTAAAAGCATAATTCTTTCTGTTTTTTTATAAAAATTTTTAATAAAAACTTGCTCAGTAGTATTTTCCGCATTATCTTCGTTTCGGTTTTTCATAGGATATTGGATTTTAAAGCGGGACTAGATTTCTATCTTGGTCCCTTTTTTATTTTATATACCTCCTATTTAACCCCTCGTTTAAACATTGATAATCAGGAATGATCACAAATGGAAACCTCCCCATAGCTATTCACTGAAACTTTATTTTCAGTTTGCAAGTAATCAAGAGCCTTCCAAAACTTTTGCCTTGATATTGCTTTTAAAAGCACTTGCAAATCTTTTACAGGCACCGGCTTTTTACTACAAGCACTAATGATGTTACCAGTTATATATTCAAACTCTTCTTTAGAAATAGAGGTATCTTTTTTACTAATGCAGGTATCACAAATGCCACATAATTTATTTATTGGGGCATTAAAATAACTTGCAATTATTGCGCTACGGCAATCATCTGTTTCTTTAATGTACGATACAAATGCCCTAACCCGTTCTTCAAAATTTTTTTTCCTTTCCAGGTAATTTGCTGTGTTAACGGAATAGCTGTCGCTGTACATGCGGTTTTGAAGCAGCGTAATTTGAGGGTTGTCTTTTTGAGGTGAGTAACTAATAATACCGAAGTCGTGTAAAAGTAAGAGGTGTTTTTGTATTGACTTAATATCTGTTCTTAAAAATTTTGCCAGCTGAGATTCATATACAGTAACCGGATAATCGAATATGCCACCATAACTCCTTAATAAACCTTTGATAATTTCTTCCAGTTCCGGGTGCAGGATTTCAAACTCGTTTAAATCAGACCTGTTTACATTTATAAAAGCAGTTGAGGGTTTAAATACGGCTTCTGAGTAACAAAGAATATCTTCCTGCTCCAATACTTTAATTGCGTAAGTGGCAGTGAGAATATTTAGTTTAAAGTTGTTTGAAAACGATGCAATATCAAAATCAAAACTCATCCCTTCGCCGCTACCTGCCGCTATTTGTAGCTGGTTCATTAAAGCCGTATATACAGTTTTAATAACCGCTTCATCAGGAAAACGTACAGCAGTTTGTTGTTGTAAATCTTCCAGCTCTTTATTGCTGTATAATAACACGGCATAGGCCCTCTTTCCATCTCTACCTGCACGACCAGCTTCCTGGTAATAATTTTCCAAACAATCGGGCACATCAAAATGCACCACTACTCTTACATCTGGCTTATCTATGCCCATGCCAAAGGCATTAGTACAAACTATTACCCTTGTTTTATTTTGTATCCAGCTTTCTTGCTTTGCGCTGCGTTCTTCATTATTTAGCCCGGCATGATAATAGTCTGCATTTATCCTGTTCATCCGCAGCAGGTCCGCAATATCCTTTGTGTGCTTTCGGCTTTTGCAATACACAATGGCTGTGCCAGGCACATTTTGTAATATCTCCAGTAATTTATTTTGTTTAGAGGGAACATTAAAAACACTGTATGATAAGTTAGGCCGCTCAAACGATTGCTGAAAACGCTGCTGGTTTTTTGTAAACTGCAACTTTTCACAAATATCATCCTGTACTTTTTTTGTGGCGGATGCTGTAAGGGCTAAGACCGGAACTTGGGGTAACTGCTCTCTTAAATTTGCAATACGTAAATACGGCGGCCTGAAATCGTAACCCCATTGTGAAACGCAATGTGCTTCATCCACCGCAATTAAATTAATGGTGATGGCAGGCAGGTATTCTAAAAACAATTTTGTTTCAAGCCGTTCGGGTGATACATACAGAAATTTAAAATTTCCGTGCACTGCATTTTGCAGCGTTTTCTTTATTTCTAAAAAACTCATGCCGCTGTAAATGGCCAATGCAGGAATACCTCTGCGTTTTAATTGTTCTACCTGGTCTTTTATCAATGCAATTAAAGGACTTACTACTAAACACAAACCTTCATGAGCCATTGCCGGCACCTGGAAGCAAATGGATTTGCCACCACCTGTTGGTAACAGTGCCAATGTGTCTTTTCTTTCCAGTACAGAAGTGATAATTTCTTCCTGCAATGGCCGAAAAGCATCATAGCCCCAATGCTCTTTTAGAATTTGGTGAATATTCAAACCGGCAAATTAAGGGTTGAAATTAAAGCACTTTCCTGTAATTAAGGCGGATGGAGTTAATAGCCAGCACCACATCACTAAATCCCATTGCCAATGCTGCAACGCCAGGTTGTAATAAGCCAATTGCTGCAACGGGTATTGCCACAACATTGTAAATAAACGCCCAGAATAAATTGCCTTTTATAGTACTAAAAGTGTGTTTGCCTAAGCCCAATGCTAATGGAAGATGCTGAATACCTTTATTCATCAGTACTACTTGTGCTGTTTGCACAGCCAGGTGCGATGCATCAGATAAGGAAATACCGATGGTAGCTTTTGCAAGAGCCGGTGCGTCATTAATACCGTCTCCAATCATGGCAACAGGGGCAGTTTTATTTAACGCTTCAATTATAGTTAACTTTTCGTCGGGTGTTTTTTCTGCATAAACTTCGTCAATTCCTAAAGCAACAGCTGCTTTTTTGCTGCGCTCTAAACTATCACCACTTAATAAAACTGTTTTAATTTGTTTAGAGTGGAGGTAAGTGATAACGGCTTTGGCTTCTTCCCTTATCTCATCATCCATATCAAACCATCCGAGTAATTGATTGTTTTTAAAAAGATAAGCGTTGTGCTCTTTATTGTTTACAGTTTGCCCCCCGTTATTGCTGCCAAGGAAGTAAACGTCACCTTCTGCAGTTTCAGCTTTTATGCCGCTTCCTTTTACCTCATCTACTTTTTTAAAAACTATGGGGTTATTTATTTTCCATTGTTCGGTTACAGCTTTTGCAATGGGGTGGTTGGAATATTTTTCCAATGAAAAAACAATACGCTTAAAATCGGCTTCTGTTATTTCACTATTATGTTCAAATGCAGCAATGGTAAGATTGCCTTTTGTTAAAGTACCGGTTTTATCAAACACCACTGTTTGTATATTTTTAAACAACTCCAGGCTTTTGGCATTGCGGAAGAGAATGCCATTTTTTGTGGCCCTGCCTAAACCCACAGCAATTGCAGCAGGCGTTGCAAGCCCCATAGCGCAGGGGCAGCTGATAACCAGTACAGCAATGCTGCGCATTAGTGAAGCAGTAACGGAAACGCTAAAAGCAAAATAGTTAAGCAGGAATGTAAGCATGGCAATAGATATAACTACCGGAACAAAAACAGCGCTGATCTTGTCTGCCAGTTGCTGCACCGGAGGTTTTTCCCCCTGTGCCTGTTTAACCAGGTTTAAAATGTTGCTGAGTACGGTATCGTTCCCCACTGCAGTTACCTGTGCTTTTACGTTACCATCTGTTAACAGGCTGCCGCCAATTAATGTATCTTTTTTTTGCTTTTTTACCGGCTTGCTTTCCCCGGTAAGTAATGCTTCGCTCACATAAACATCGCCCCATAAAATTTTACAATCTGCTGGTACCTGCTCACCGGTTTTTATCAGCACTAAATCACCCACACGTAATTGAGTGTTTTCTACCGGAAAAATTTGCTCCTTATGCTCATCGTCAAAAGCAATCATATTGGCCATTACCTTTTGTTTACGGGCAAGCTCGTTTAATGCCTTTTGTGTAGTGGAAACTGATGTGTGCTCCACCCATTCTCCTAAAAAAACCAATGTAATAATGGTGGCAGTGGTTTCATAAAAAATATAATTGATGCCCATGTTGTTTAGCGTGCCAATTAAGCTGTAAACAAATGCAGCAGTTGCGCCAATGGCAATTAATACATTCATGTTGGGAATACCACGGCGCAGACTTTTAACGGCACTAACTCCAAAGTAACCCATGCCCACAATAAAAACGGGCAAACAAATAGCCAGTTGTATCCATGGGTTCATTAAAAAATGAATATGCCATGGCAGCATGTGCAGCATTAACACCAGCGTAAAAGGCAGGCAAAAAAGAAAGCGTTGTAAATGATTGGAAAAAAGCCTGGTTGGTTGTTTGTGGCTGGTTATTTGTGGCTGGTCGGCTACATGGTAACCTAAATCCTGAATGCCTTTTGCTAATTCGGTTTTCGATTTATCGTTATTAATTGCAAAGCTTACATCTCCACCAATAAAATTAACTTTTACATCCTGCAAGCCTTCCTTTTGCAGGTATTTTGTAATGGTTAAGGCACAGTTGGTGCAATCCATTCCTTCTACTTTCCATTCAACTTTTTCCATCCTGCAAAATTATTAAGCGGAAATGATGCCGGATTACTAATGAAGGAAAATATATTTGCAACATGGATTTAAATTTTACATTAGAAGATATTGATGCAGCAGCAACGAAATTTCTATCTGCCACTGCCGGTAAAAAAATATTTGCTTTTAAAGGGGAAATGGGGGCAGGTAAAACCACATTCATACATTCACTATGCCAGGCCATGGGTGTAACAGGCAGTATTTCCAGCCCTACTTTTTCCATCATTAACCAATATGCTGTGCCAGTGAATAACAGCATCATTTACCACATGGATTTATACCGGCTGAAAGATGAGCAGGAGGCGCTGAATGCAGGTGTGGAAGACTGCCTCTATTCTGGCAATATTTGCCTGGTGGAATGGCCGGAAAAAGCACCGGGAATTTTTCCTGACGATGCCCTGTATATAACCATAACTTCCACCGGATCAAATACAAGAAAACTCAGTTTTAATTTGTAATTTTAAGAATAAACGTTTGTTTGTTCGTAATCATCATTGTTCATTATTCATAATTAAACTGTGGCTGCATCCAAACCATTTATTTCTTCATCGTTTACTTACGAAACTTTGGAGGAAACGCTTGATGTAAAACCTAAAGGCGCTGAATTATTTATTGGAATACCTAAAGAAACTTCGTTTAGCGAAAACCGCATTGCGCTTACCCCGGAAGCAGTAGGCGTACTCACTGCCAACGGCCACCGTGTAATAATGGAAACAAAAGCCGGATTAGGGAGCAGCTACAGCGACAAAGATTACAGCGATGCAGGCGCCAAAATTGCTTACGATAAAAAAGAAGTATACGAAGCAGATATATTAGTAAAAAGTGCGCCTGTGAGTGAAGCAGAATGTGATTTGCTGAAATACGGCCAGTACATAATTTCTCCAATACACCTTGCGGTTATGAAAAGCGACATACTGGAGAAGATGATGGAGAAAAAAATTACAGCGCTTAGTTTTGAAAACCTGAAAGATGAAACCGGCCATAACCCCATTGTACGCAGTATGAGTGAAATTGCCGGTAGTGCGGTAATGCTTATTGCAGGGCAATATTTGAGTAATGCCAATGAAGGTAAAGGTGTGCTGGTTGGCGGCATTAGCGGTATACCACCAACGAAAGTTATCATTATCGGGGCCGGAATTGTGGGTGAATATGCAGCAAGAACTGCCCTTGCCATGGGAGCCAGCGTTAAAGTTTTTGACAATGATATTTATCGTTTAAAGCGGATGCAAAATAATATTGGTGTACGCATGTGGACGAGTGTGATTGAACCTAAAATTTTAGGCAAGCAATTAAAAACATGCGATGTGGCAGTTGGCGCACTGCGTGGCAATGGCGGCCGCACCCCATTGGTGGTAAGTGAAGATATGGTAAGCCAGATGCGCCCGGGCACTGTAATTGTAGATGTTAGTATAGACCGTGGAGGATGTTTTGAAACAAGCGAAGTAACCACACATGAAAAGCCGGTATTTAAAAAATACGACGTAATACATTATTGCGTACCCAATATACCCAGCGGTTTTGCACGTACAGCCAGCCAGGCTATCAGTAATGTATTAATGCCGCTGCTTTTGGAAACTGCTGCAGAGGGTGGCGTTGAAAAACTGATTTGGTATAAGCTTAATATCCGCAGTGGTATCTATTTATTTAAAGGCAGCCTTACAAATTTTTATTTGAGTGAACGGTTTGATTTAAAGTATACCGATTTGAATTTGCTGATTGCCAGCAGGCGGTAAATTCAAATCCCACCATATTTATTTGCCTTTATTCTTTTGGAAAAAAATAAAATAGATAATAAGAGCTAATTCAACAGCAAAAGTTAGTTGAAAGACTTTTCTAAAAGATATTTCGAAAAAAAAATTAAACAATAGAGGAAAGTATAATACTACAAGCGTAATTATACTTGTAATAATTGCAAGTAAGTTAATGCGGGGATTTTGCGATTTCAATTCCTTTTTAATTGCTATTTGGGATATAAAATAAAAGTTTATTAGCCAGATCGGAAAACATACTGAACAACTCAATAAACAGATTTGAAAAATATCTAGTGATGAGAAAATGTCATCCCTAAATATATATAAGCAAAGAAATCCTGGACAAATAATTGTTGCCAGAATTAAAAAAAAGGTTGATAGTTTTAGTGCTGTTTGTGTGAAAATAGTTTCAACGATTTCCATATGCTAAGAAATTTGGTTTATGTTCGAGCCTGTTATGTAGATATGTCCATCAACAATCTTAATGAATTCGTTTTCATTTATTATAAATGAAAGATCGTCTGTTTCCAACATACCCTCTGCCAAAATTTCCGAGACCTTATGGATGTTTTCTAAACGTCCTTTTATTAG
>JBGAHV010000060.1:0-27413 GCA_044225995.1 Ferruginibacter sp.
GTGCAAACCATTTGGGTGAAAGGCCAACATTAATATCAGAATACCAGTTACCATCGCTAATACTGTGGCGTACCGCCGAAACGAATGCGACGCCGTTAAACCGGTCTCCCACACCCTGCAGTTCTACCAATGTGCCGGGTTTAATAGCTGCAAAACCTAAAAATTTTATGCGGCCTTTTATTTTGCTGAGTTTGCTTTTTAACAATTGTGTGCTTGCCCAGCTTCTCAGCTCCTGGTCATTCACTTTGCCTGAGTGTACTAATTTGTAAGTATCCAATCCTAACACATCGCTTAACTCACTGCTGCTTATATTCCCTTCTTCCTGTATCACAGGTTCAACTGCATCCTGCTCACTTAACTCCTGGTTAGCATAACTCCATCCGGCAGCCGCAACAGTGGCGTATTGATGTGCTGCATCCATCACTGCTTCCAGTTCCAGGATATTACCGCCATATTGTAATACAGCAACGGGTTGTTGTGTAAAATCAGGCTTCTTAATTATAACAGTACCATCATCGGGTATTACCAGTTTACCGCTAACTTCTGCACGGCAAACAATAAAGTCCCAGTCGGTGCTGTAGTACTGCACCACTTCTTTATGTGTGGCATCTGCTGCATCGGCAGTAATGTCATTGCTGATGGAATACGTGTTTAAAATATCGCTGATCACATCTGCATCTTTACTGTCGTAGTAATATTTATTTTTTCTGCCTGCAGTTGTTTTAACCACAACATCTTTACATTCTATTTCTAAAAGTGATTGCCTGTCTCTTAAAATTTTAATACCGTGCTTTACAATAATGCCTTTAAAAATCGTGGTTTCATCACCATGATAACCTGCCAGGATCTCAATTTCATTGCCGGGTTTAAAAGTTTCCTGGTTACTAATTTCAAAATCTTCTGTTGCCACATCGCCATCCTGTATCATTATTTTTGCCCAGGGAATTTTATTTACTTCTTTATGAACCGCAATGGATACCACGCCAATTTCTTTTCCAACAGGCAAACCATTAACCTGTAAGGAAAAACTTACCAGGTCTGTATTTCCCTGGTCAGGTAAAAGGCGGAGATTGGGCATTGTCGGTTATTAATTGATTATTTACTTTTTTCTATTGGTGGAAAAACAATTTTATCACCCACTCTTAATTTTCTGAACTGGTTAAGGTTATTAACCCTTGCCAGCTCCATGTAATATTTTGAATCTTTGTAAATATTATAGCTCATTAAATCCAGCCGGTCTGTGGCAGTAATGGTGCGGATGTGTGTAACATCCGGTGAGCTGAGAAAATTTTGCAATTGCTCTAACACCGGTGTTGTGTATTCAGTAAAACTGGCTTTTAATGTAGCCCGTAATGGTGTACCGTCTGAACGGAAGAGTGTGTAATCAATAGTCAACGATGTGAGTACACATCTTGCTAAAAAAGTACCCCATTGCAGAATAAGATAGGTGGGGCGGTGGGTATCTCCAATAAAACCACAAGTGGCCCTGAATAAAATAATGTCTGCAAGCACTTCTCTTTTTTCGCCTGAGGCACCGGTGCCATCCACTAAAAAATCGAAATTGAATGTACGAGGTTGCTCCCTGTTAAAACGCTGTTCACTTCCTGTTGCACCGGGCCGTCTGTCGTTATTAAAAAGGCTTTGCTTGGTGGTGCTGTATTTTTCAGGATTAAACATGGCAATGTAAATACTGAACGGCACACCGAGTGATGACTCCGTTGCTTCTTTGAAGCCAATTATTTTCAGCTTATCTAAAAAACCACTCATGATATTTTTTTTAGCGTTCGGTTTGATGCCTCAATATTTCCAGTACCTGCACCACACATTCTTCAATCAATTGCTGCCGCTCAGTACCGCTGTCGGTTGTATTGCCGGATGCAGGTGTTGCTGCAGGTGCATTTTCCTGCTCCTGCACATTGGCACGTACCACTATTTCTAAAATTTCTACAGGCATGTTTAAACTATTCAGGCAACCTTAAAATATTGATAACTCAGCTCCATTGTTTCCACCACTATTTTACTTTCCTGTGCATTAAAATCGCTTACCGACCATTTTTTGGGCCATGCGTTAACGATATTATACGTTTGCAATGGTGTGCCCTTTTCATTCAATAATGTTACCACCACTGTAATGGGTTTGATGTCTAAATTTTCAATAGCATCTTTACACCATTTTACAATAGCAGAATTTACAATAAGGCCACGCTTTAAAACAAGATCGGTGTACTTGGCACGTGTGGGCAGTGTTTGCACATAGCGGTTTTCACCGCCCTGCATCACCTGTTCGGTCTGCAGTTCGGCATTAAAACCATTTACTTCCTGGAACATGGCATCAGCTGCGCCCACACCGCCCAACTGAAACTCAACCCGGAAATAAAACCCTAATGGTGGATAAATGGTTGCCATTATTAATCGCCGTTTTGAATTACAAGGCCTTCATGCACCAGCTCGATTGTTTCAATAGCTACACCATTGTCATCACTTTTCAAATCTGTTGACTGTACTTTTGAGGGCCATGCGTTTTTAATTTTCCAAACCACCACCGGTTCATGGTTTTCGTTCAGCAGGCTGATGGTTACATCTCTTCGTTCAATAGTATTCAGCGCTACCGTATTCCACCATTTGTAAAAATCATTATCGCCCTGGAAAGTGCCCCGCTTCATAGTAATGTTGCCAAACTTTTGCATGCCGGGCATTTTTATTTTATGAAACTCGGGGCTGCTGCCATCCCGGTATTCTGCCATTTCTGTTTCTACCGAAAGGCCGCTTACTTCTGAAAAACCAATTTTTGCACCACCCCACTCCACACGGAAGTGAAATTTTGGTAAGGGATAGTTTGCCATAATTTTATTTGTTTAGTATTGATTAAAAATTGTTAGCAGGCAATTGCTGATTTTTGTATTACCGTTGAAGTGTGCGACGCAACGATGCTGCCACGAAGAACAAATGCCGGTTACAAAAAAATTAAACTGCCTGTTTTATGACTCCTGCATTTTGTGTGAGAATTTCAGCACAATAAATTCTGCAGGACGTACTACCGCCATTCCTATTTCCACATTCATGTAACCTTCTAAAATATCCTGTGCAGTCATGGTTATATTAAGTCCCACTTTTACATAAAATGCATGTTCCGGTTTAGCGCCGGCCAATGCACCTTGCCTCCATAATACTGTGAGATAATTTTCAATCATCGCTCTCACTTTAGTCCATGTATTTGCATCGTTGGGTTCAAACACAAACTGATACGTAGCTTTTTTTACAGACTCTTCCACCATATTGAAGAAGCGGCGGACAGAAACATAGCGCCATTCATTATCATTACCAGCCAATGTTCTTGCCCCCCAAACCAATGTGCCTTTACCTGTAAATGCACGGATGACATTGATGGATTTACCAGCGGTTACATCCACGTTCAGTCCGTCCTGGTCGGCATCAGTAACTTTTACATCGGGAGCCACCACATTTGAAACCGGAACATTTGCTGGCGCTTTCCAAACGCCACGGTCACGGTCAACAGAAGCATAAATACCTGCAACGGTGGATGATGGCGGTAAAGTGAGGAAGAAACTGTTGAGTTTGGCTTTAATCTGGTTGTATAAATTATTATCAACTCCGGCCGGTGCAGGCACAACAGTACTGGTCAATTTATCTAATGTGCCACCCGGCAATGCAACTGCCACGTTGGTGCGGTTATCTTTTACATCTACATCTCCGTCTTTATATGCAAAGGGGAAAGTTGTTTTGATGTAAGGATAATAAGCAGCTCCATATTTTAGTTCATCGATGGTGCCTGCAACATTATCACGGAAGGTTTTGGCGTTCTCAGCGATGGTATCTGTTTTATCAACCTTTACATCCATTATTACAAACCGGTCTTTTAATTCCTTGCACTGTTTCAATGCATCGCTAATTAAGCCTGCATGATTGGCATCATCCAATCCCTGTATTGCTTCTGGAAAAATAATAAGCGTAGGCTCATCTTCTTTTTTAATGACGTCCAGCCCGTCTTTCAATTTTGCTTTATCAATGATGCCGGCCGCTGTAGCAGTATCGCCAACAGAAACGATATAACATGGACCACCGCCATTGGCAAAGAACATTTGCAGGGCGTAGTACATAATATGGTTACTGGGTGCCTTGCCTGCAGCAAAGTTTACATCAATCACCGTTTTTACTGTAGCATCACCTGTAAGTGTTACTTCAATATCCTGCTCAAATTCCGGCAGCCCGAAATACTGGGTATATTCAACAAGCGAGGTGATACGGGTAGGTACCAATTTTAAATCATCATTGTCTTTCTTGTGCTTTTCAGTATAACCAATAAAAGCAGGAATAGCCGTTTCCACCTGCGCCACCGATGGCGGGAAAAGGGCTATTTCCTCAATGTACACACCAGGAGTTTTGTACGTTGCCATAATTATAAATTTTGTTGTTTAAAAAATTTGTTTGTGTTTATGTGTCAATTTTGATGTACATGTTTGCTGCATAAAATCCGGTTGTGCCGTCCTGCTCAAAAACTAAATTTCCCACTTCAGGGTTTTTTAAATTTTTTATTTGCTTGCCACCGGGAGTTTTTGTTGCGGTTAAAGTGGCCAAAGGAGTTTCCGTTAAAGCAATGGCCTGTTTTGATTTTACTAATGCTGCGCTGGCAGGCTCAAACTGCTGCGGTGTTGCGGCGCTGTCTGTTACGCCAATGTTTCCGTTCTGAGAAATGTATTTCCAGGTAACAGAACGGTTTTTAAACCAAACAGTGAAAACAGGTTCCGGTATTTTTATATGCCCGCCTGAAGTGAGAATTTGAAAATCTGCCGGCACTTTTTCAAAGTGATGCAATTCTATTATGCCGTATACATTTTGCTGGTATGCATCCGCATCAACATATACCCAATTGTCGTCTTCACTGTTAATTACAATTTTGTATTTGCCCGGTTTTAGTTTAGATACATCTATACTTACCGTTGCCTGGTTTTGTGTAAAAGTTTGTTCAATGGTTTCTATTAAGTTATTGTACGGCAGGTTTACATCCGTTTTATCAATACTGAAAATTTTTGTAATGATGTTTGCAGCAGGCGTATTTAATGTATATGTAAAATTGCTGCCGCAAATAATTACTTCATCCGCATTGCTTGTGTATGGATTATTTGCAGCTGCCTTTTGCCAGTAGGCTGTGTCGCTTAAATCTTTTGAAGCAGCCGTGCCATCGCTTGTACGGAGTGATTCATAAAAATTATTATCCGGCCCTTTTACTAAATTACCGGGCAAATATGTTTTGCTTAGTGTGTGTACTGGAACAGGGTTGGACAATGACAGTGTACTACCTTCTTTATTTTTACTGAGATTGCTTAAGTACAAGCGCTTTTTTGCAGCATGGTTTAATGCAATGGCTGTATAATTGGAAAAGTGTGCGTTATTCAGTTTTATGTAATAACGGAAAACTGTTTCTGTATTAAAAGATATAAATGGCGCAAACTTAAATGCTGGTGGCGGGGTATCGTTTATTTCTTTTGATGCATTGATTACAGTTAACAGCTTATTGCCGTAATTTTTATACAGCACCTGCATATTCTTCATCAGTACATCGCAGTCGGGTGCAGGCACAATAGTAAAGTCCGTGCATTTATTATTATGCTTGTCATAATAATCATGCAGCACCTGCACCGTAAATAATGATTGAAACTGAATGCTCATAATTTAATTTTCAGCAACATTTACATTTTTAACCAATTCGCCCACGCCACTTTGCAGGCCTTCGTCAATAACCACCAGCCGCATTTTAAATAATACCGAGGGCAGGTATTTACCACCCAGTACGGCCCATAAATGATTTAACTGTTCAAAGCCAAGGGAATTCATTTCCATTAATAACTTTTCAATACCGGGATCTAATGCTGGAGAATTTGCCGGTGTAAATACATTGCGGTGCTGGAAAAACCTTATTACATAAGAAATGTACAGCAAAGCTTCTTCGTAGTGATTGGTATTTTCCTGTTCGTTTTCACCATGGTTGTAAGCAAACAAACAATACAAGTTTAAATTAACCGGCGCATTTTTGTACACCACTTTATTATCGTCTGTTTTAAAAAAATTATCGGGGCTTTTACTAATTCTGTCTTCCTCTATATTTACAAGCGATAAAATAATTTTATTGGTGTTGCCACCCCCGCCACCATCCTGCAGTCGGGCAATATTGTCCAGTACAATCTTCGGCGGATCGGGAAATGACAGTTTTGTTAACAGGTAATTGTTAACCTCTTCTGTAATAAATTTAAAAGCCTTATCTATCATACAGTACTTAGTTAAGTTTATGCAATACATCGCCATTAACCCGGTTTCAAATTTTTTTCCAGGTTTTAAATCATTACAGTGTCATCCGTCATTTAGTACGGATAACAACTCGCCAGAAATTCTCACGCTTAATGCTGTTCAGGAAAGGGAGGGGGTTTGGACAGGAAGTGGATTTGGGAATTATGCTACAAGATTAAAACATGAAAACAATTTTGTCAATACCCTAAACGGGTAATTTAAACCCTTAACGATTATTTAAAAATAAAAAGCAGTCAGAATTATTTAAAAAAAAGAGGGAGATGCCTTATAAACCGCTTTGCAGCAAACAGTTTAATCAGTTAGTGTGTTGTAAACAGTAAGTAAGGTTTGTAAAAAAATATTTTAGCACATACGTAATAAATGCAGCTTTTACTAAGTGCTTTACCAACGCATAATGATGAAAACACGGTGGAGTTTTTAAACAAATGGGGAAAGTGAAATATTGTGAGAGTAGTAAACGCAATCAATGCCGGGCTTAAATTATTCTGCCGGGGTATACATGGTTGCTTATTATAGTTTCCCTCCCACCACAATAACAATTTCGCCTTTAACAGGCTTGGCTGAAAAATAATCATGTACTTCCTGCAAGCTGCCTCTTTTATTTTCTTCAAATTTTTTTGTCAACTCCCGGCTTACACAGCATAAACGTTCTGCACCAAAATACTCTATAAATTCATGCAAAGTTTTAACCAAACGCACAGGGCTTTCATAAAAAACCATTGCCCGTTCTTCTTCTGCAAGCTTTTTCAACATGGTTTGCCTTCCTTTTTTTAAGGGCAAAAAACCTTCAAAACAAAAACTATTTATTGGCAAACCGCTGTTAACTAAAGCCGGTACAAATGCAGTGGCGCCGGGCAGGCATTCTACTTTAATATCATTCTTTACACATTCCCTTACCAACAAAAATGCCGGGTCGCTTATTCCAGGTGTGCCGGCATCGGTAATCAGGGCCATAGTTTTCCCTGCAGCTAACTGCTGCACGAGGTGCTGCACTATTTTATGTTCGTTATGCTGATGGTAAGGTGAAACCGGTTTTTGTATTTGGTAGTGATTCAGCAAAACAGAGGAAGTACGGGTATCTTCTGCCAGAATTACATCAACAGCTTTAAGTACATCAACCGCACGAAAAGTGATATCAGCAAGGTTACCTATGGGAGAAGGAACAATATAAAGCATGGTTGTAGTTGACAGGGTTGATAAAGTTGAGAAATGATTTAGTGACGCATCAACTCTATTAACTTATTAGCTGTTCACCTGTATTTCGAAATATTCCATTACAGGGTTTGCAAGTAATTTTTTTGTTGCTTCTTCAGCTATTGAAACAGCTTCCTGTGGTGATGCTGCTTCCACCTGAATGTCTATATGCTTGCCAATACGTACGTCTGCCACATTGCTGATGTTTAAATTTTTCAATCCACCCATAACAGCTTTACCTTGAGGGTCTAACAAATCTTTCAGGGGCATTACTTTAACCTGTACTGTATATATCATGTTTATTTCTGTTTGTATAGCAAAGATAAAATAATGTAGGCAACGAACACTACCGGTACCGCCAGCCATTTTAATAATATTGCAGCAACAACAGCTAATGCTACCAAAATATATTTAGGCAGGTTGTTCTTTACTGTATAATCTTTAAACTTTAAAGCCATTAATGGTAAAGACGATACCATTAACCAGCTTACCGCAGCAATTACAATATATAATACCCATTTATTGGTAAGCCAGTCGTTTACATTTATTATACTGTTGCCATAATGTAATATCAACGGAAAGGAAGCAATTAATAATCCTGCAGCAGGAATAGGCACTCCTTTAAATCCATAACTCTGTTCAGTATCTATATTAAACCTTGCAAGGCGGTATGCACCGGCACATGCTAATATAAATGCCGGAAATAACCACAGCAAAGAAACATCCAGGCCATTTTCTTCTTTAATAAAACTTATCCGGAGCAGTTGATACATAATTACTGCCGGAGCTGCTCCAAAGCTCACCACATCACTCAGCGAATCCAGTTGCTTACCCATCTCTGAAGTGGCTTTTAGCAGCCGGGCTACAAAGCCATCTAAAAAGTCTACTGCGGCGGCGGCAAAAATAAAATATGATGCTATTGATAATTTTTCCGGGATATTAAAACTGCTGATACCCTCCCCGTCTACAGTAATAAAAAAGTTTTCTGTTTGCAAGGCAAATACAATGGCAATACAACCAAGAAAAAGATTAAGCAGTGTAAATAAATTGGGGATTTGTTTTACCATCTTACTATTTTATTTTTTTCATGAGTGCTTCAATATCGTCTGCCTCTATTGGAATATTCTTCATTAAATCTTTATTCCCATTCCGTGTAATCCAGAAGTTATTTTCTATACGCACACCCATTTGTTCTTCTTCAATATAAATTCCCGGTTCAATGGTAAATACCATTCCTGCTTTTACTGGCTCGGTACGGGTACCTAAATCATGCACATCAATTCCTAAATGGTGGCTGATGCCGTGATACAAATATTTGCGGTAAGCCCTGTCATCAGGGTTTTCATTTTTAATATCACTTTTCTTCAGCAGACCAATTTTTTGAAAAATTACAGTTGCTTCGTCCCCAATTTTCTCTGTGTAATCCACAATACTTATTCCGGGTTTTAAAATGCTGGCAGCATACTTATGCAGGTGAAGGCAGGCATTATAAACTGTTCTCTGCCTGCGGGTGAATTTACCGTTTACAGGAATGGTACGTGTTAAGTCTGCACAATAGTAACCATACTCTGCACCAAAATCCATTAAGATTAATTCCCCGTCTTTACACTCGCTGTTATTTTCAACATAATGCAGGGTTCGTGCCCTGTCGCCACTTGCTATAATACTCCCATATGCCGGCCCGGTGGCACGTTGTTTTAAAAACTGGTGATAAATTTCTGCTTCAATCTCATATTCTGTTACGCCGGGTTTAATAAACTGAAGCAAATGCCTGAAAGTATTATCAGTGATGTCAATAGCTTTTTGTATCACTTCAACTTCAAGCGGCGATTTTATGGCACGCAGCTCTTTCATAATACGGGCACTGCGTTTGTAATTATGTAAAGGATAACGCTGTTTCATTGCTTCCACATAACGGTAATCTCTTACAGGAACAAGATTTGCCTTACGGTCGTTTTCATTACTGTTTAAGTAAATAGTATCACTCAAATGTATCCATGGCTGCAACATTCCATCCAAGCTATCCAGCCAAACTATAGTTTGTATGCCCGAAATACCGGTAGCTTCCGCTGCCCTCAGGCGGTGCCCGTCCCATTTTTCTTTTAACTCATTGGGCCGCACCAGCACCAGCACTTCCCGGTATTTTGGATCGGGATTACCAGGAAAAAGCACCAGCATGGTATCTTCCTGTTCTATACCAGTAAGCCAAAAGAGGTCACTGTTTTGTTTAAACTTATGCAATGCATCGCCGTTCATAGGTAATTCGTCGTTGCTGTTAAAAATGGCAATGGCGTTTTTATCCATTGCTGCAATAAACCGCTTACGGTTTTGTACAAAAATCTCAGGATTTAAAGGAAGATATTTCATGTTTTTGAATTTATTGGTTAACACCAATTTGAATGCAAACAATTATTATGCAATATACTTATTGCAATTTATTATTTGGGGCATCAGCAGCAAAACCTGTGGCAACATTTGAGTCCGGCTATCCGCTGCAATACATTCCTGCGTCATGTATTTCCGCTGCAATCCGGGCCATATTCATCATACCCCTTATTTCGACTGTTATTATTGCTTCCTTACATACTTTGTAAGTATCACAATAACCTGGCCTTCAATTTTACCTTCTATCTGTTCTGTATTATCATTTACCAGTCTTATATTTTTTACAACTGTACCCATTTTGGCATTAAGAGTACTTCCCTTAACATCCAGCGATTTTATTAAAGTAACGCTGTCTCCATCCTGCAAAATGTTGCCATTACAATCTCTGTGCAGGTCTACTGAAGCATCATTTTCATGATCACCCGTTTGCTTTGCCCAGGCAAGGTTTTCATCTGTTAAGTATAACATATCCAAATTATCCATAGCCCAGCTTTCGTTACGCAGGCGATTTAACATGCGCCAGCTAACTACCTGCACTGCATCTACCTCACTCCACATAGCCTCGGGTAAACATCTGCTCCAATGGCTGTTATCTAATTCTTCTTTTTTGTTCAATTGCGCAATGCATTTGGGGCAAAGCCACAAAGTATCTTCTTCCCTGTGTTCGCTTTTAAGAGGCACCTCATAAACTGCTAAGTCCTGGTCTGCCTTACATAATTCACAACTGTTACTGCTTCTTTCTGCCAAAGATGATTCTAAACTCATGATTCGTATTTTTTTGGCGTGAAGGTACTTCTTTCCCCAGCCTTATGATCATAACAAAAGACAGATAAGCCATATGAATATTGCGTTTACCTTAAAACTGTTGCATTCGAAAAAATTTAATCAGTTCAACTATTTCAACACTATTTTCAAATATTTTCAATAAAAGGGGCAATAATTAAATTTACGCAAACGTTTGCGTAAAACGCATTTACACCCTCCAATCTGGAGGGCGGTAGTTGCAGATGCTTCTATTTTTCTACACCTACTTTTGCGTTACGATTGCAACACTATAAAACAATTAACAACCCATGTCAGTACCAACTATTATTTCCCTACCCAGAAAATCGCTTGTAAACATTGGTTTAAAAACAGCTAAAGACATTCACTATCAACTTAACCCTGACGAACTAACCCAGCAAACTCTACATCGTGGTGAAGGTGTATTAAATGATACCGGTGCCCTGGTTATTAAAACAGGCAAGTTTACCGGCCGCAGCCCAAAAGATAAATACACTGTTAAAGACGAAATCACCAAAGACAGCGTGCACTGGAATGACTTCAATATACCCATTGATGAAAAAATTTTCTTTCAGCTTAAAGAAAAAATGCTGAATTATTTAACAGAAAAAGAAATTTGGGTACGGGATTGTTTTGCTTGTGCTGATGAAAACTACAGGGTGAGCATTCGGGTAATTAATGAAAATCCATGGAGTAACTTGTTTTGTTATAACATGTTTATTCGCCCGGAAGAGAATGTCCTTGAAAATTTTGCCCCGCAATGGCATATTATACAAGCTCCTGGCTTTAAAGCAGATCCTGAAACAGATGGAACAAAAGCTGAAAACTTTGCCATTCTCAGTTTTACCCACAAAACTATTTTAATTGGCGGCACCGGCTACACTGGTGAAATGAAGAAAGGCATTTTTACTATGCTTAATTTTGTATTACCCCACCGTGCAAACGTGTTGAGTATGCATTGCAGCGCCAACTTGGGAAAAGATGGGGATACTGCAGTTTTCTTTGGGTTAAGCGGAACAGGTAAAACTACCTTGAGTGCAGACCCTAACCGCAAGCTCATAGGCGATGATGAACATGGCTGGACAGCTAATGGTGTATTCAACTTTGAAGGAGGCTGTTATGCAAAATGTATAGACCTTAGTGAGGAAAAAGAACCTGAAATTTATAACGCCATCCGCCCCGGTGCGCTGGTAGAAAATGTAACTTTTATTGAAGGGACAAACAAGATAAACTTTGCCAGCAAAAAAATTACTGAAAACACAAGAGTGAGTTATCCTCTTGATTTTATAAGTAATGCACTTGAGCCTTCGGTGGGCAATATTCCTAAAAACATTTTCTTTTTAACCTGCGATGCATATGGTGTGTTACCGCCAATTAGTAAACTAACTCCCGGCCAAGCCATGTACCAGTTCATTAGCGGCTATACAGCAAAAGTTGCAGGAACAGAGGCTGGTGTTACAGAGCCAAAATCTACTTTCAGCGCCTGTTTTGGTGCACCATTCTTACCGCTTCATCCGGCTAAGTATGCAGAAATGCTTGGAGAGAAAATGAAACAGCATAATGTAAAAGTTTGGTTGATAAATACTGGCTGGAGCGGAGGGCCTTATGGTATTGGTAAGCGTATGAAACTAAGCTATACCCGTGCAATGATAACTGCAGCACTTGAAGGCAAACTGGATAATGTTGCTTACGAAACGACACCATGGTTTAAACTGGAGATTCCTAAAAGTTGTCCCAATGTGCCATTAGAAATTTTAAATGCACGTAATACCTGGCCTTCTCCAGAAGCATTTGATAAAAAAGCCCAGGAACTGGCAAAAGAATTTATAATCAATTTTGAAAAATATTCCAGCGGTGCCAACGAAGAAATTCTGGCCGCTGCTCCCCGGGTAGATTAATGCAAAACCAAAACTAACTAAACTAAAACGCAAGTTTGCATTGCCGGCTTCCCCCTGGATTAATTTCCGGGGGGATTTTTATTGAGAGGTTAATCAATAAGAGAGTTTTTCATTGCATAAAATACAAGGCCAACAGAGTTCTTTACACCAAAGCGTTCCATCAACCTGTCTTTAATTGCCTCAACAGTGCGGGAGCTGATATCCATTTTAGCGGCAATTTCTGCTGCGGTAAATTCCATACAAACAAGTGTAAGCACTTCTTTTTCCCTTTCACTTAAAACAATTTCTGAAGTAAGATTAGGACTAAACTTTTGCTTAGAATAATTCTTTTTTATGAGCACTTTATTTACAAAAGGGTTCAGGTAAAACCCTGTACGCATAACGTCCATTATAGCCTTCCGTATTTCTGCTGGCTCAGTGCTTTTTAGTAAATATCCTGCAGCACCACAATCCATCAAATGGCCAACAAAGCGTTCATCTTCATACATTGTAAGTATTATCACTCTTATACCTGGAAAGTTTTTTGCAATTAGTTTGGTAGTGTCTATGCCATCTTTTTTAGGCATTTTTAAATCACACAAAACAACATCTGGCTGAAATTCGGGGATCTTCTCCAGGAGCTCTTCGCCGTTATCTGCTTCAAGAACAAATTTTAAATTGGGATAAGAACGCAGTGATAAAATAACACCCTTACGGAATATTTTATGATCATCGGCAATGGCTACTTTGATATCTTCCATAGTTATTGAGGGTACCGTAAAATTACGAAATACCTTTAAATAAATTTAACAATACTGGATTTTAGATTCCAAATTTAAGATATAAAATTATATAACCGGTTCAACAGGCACTTCAATAGTTACTTTATAATAGGTATGACTAGGGTCAATTTCAAAAAAAATCCGCCCTTTTAATACTTTGATCCTGCTGGCAATATTTTTTAAGCCCAACCCAAGTGCGCTTTGATTTAGCTTTTCAAAATCTGCCTGTACAATTCCGCTTCCATCATGATGAAGGCGAAAATACATGTTATTGCCACTGATATTTTGTGTAAGGTGTATGAACCCAGCATTACTGTGCTTAAAAACATTATTTACCAGCTCTTGTATAATACGAAATACCAATAATTCCTGTTCTACCTTAAGCCTGGTACGGTAATCATGAAAACGGGCACTTGCATTAATTGTTCCACTACCGCTTATTTTTGAGAACAAATCATTTACTGCACTTTCCAGTCCAAAGTTTTTAAGGGTTGGTGGCATCAGGCTATGGCTGATATTCCGAATAAGAAGTATTGCATCGTCAATAATCTGTTTGGCGCTGTAAATACTTTGAAGCTGCTGAGCTTTCTCCTGGTTAACCAGGTTTTCATTTAAATAAAGACGGGCTGTTGCAAGTAATGGGCCAGCGTCATCATGCAGGTCTGCTGCAATCCTGTTCCGTTCTTCTTCCTGAAAACGGATAGAAGCATTGAGAAGGATTTGTTGCTTTTCTTCTTCTAATTGTTTTAGCTGAGCATTATACTTACTTACCTTCCGGTTATGTAAAATAACAAACGCAATTATGCCAAAAGCCAATACCAGCATTCCGAGTGTGCCGAAAAAAAGCATGTAAGAACTGGTGCTATTGCTTATTTGGAGTATGGTCCGCATCTCGTCAAATGAGTATTAGAAACTCTCTTCATCAAGCCCTATTGAATCAGAAAATGAGTTTTGGGTTATTAAATCAGGGTATTGATTGCTTTTCGAATCAGGTTCATCTATTAATATTCCCACACTTAAAGCTATATTTTTTAAAATGGCAAAAGTGCTATACACAAGTGTGTACTGAAAATTAAAGTCATCGTTCTTTATAGCGTTGTTCGCATAAAGAAACAGGAAAAAATTTCCGGAACTATAGATGATAAACGCAACTGCTATCCAAAATATTTTTGTTTGATATATTGGAATTAATGTAATGGTCTGTATTTTTTCATAGAAAAAATAGATTATGTAAATTAATAGTATTAAACACTCAGCCGCCAAAGGCTTGTAGCTAAACCAATTACTTGGACTTATCCAATAGTCATAAATTGAAAAAAGGGTGAGAAAGATCGGTACAATTTTGATTATCTGGCGGAGTAATTTGTTTTTGATGTTGTATAGAAAAACAATGGAAATCAAAGCGAATTCCACAATCAAAAAAATCCTGAGGAAGATAAACCTGTATACATCCGACCTATTAATAAACCTGAAATAAAAAACTGGTATAAAGAGAACAAAAAGACAGATTGTATAAATAAAAAAAACCTTTAAATCTTTGCTTTTTAAACTTTTATATCTTAAAATGCAAAGAAGAAAAGGTATAATCTCAAAAAAGAAAGTTATGTACGATAAACCTTTTATAATCAGTAATTTCCTTCAAAAATAAGGAAAACTGAATTAAAAAAAGAATTTACCTATAACTGTCATCAGTGATTCTGCTAAATCATCAGTAATTCCCCACATGGTTAAATAATTTTAAGTGGTTTAAAAGTAATTTTCCGACGTAAAAGTGCCTATTATCCCTTTCGCAGCAAATACTCACACAATGTGTGGAAATGTGGAAAACTTAGCCAGATTGGCTACAGTTGTGGGTTTCAGTAGTTTTACAACGTAAAATAAGCAATAATGATGGGGCAAATATACGTAAAAAAATAGTAAAATTACCAAGGAAAAGACACGTATCTTTACCAAGGTAATTTACCATGGAGGAGTTTTAATACTTACATTATTGGGGAATTCTGAGTAAGTATTGAATAATTTGGTGGTTTCAGGTACATTTTAGGAAATTGTTTCCCTTTAAAGGTTCCTGGTTCAGAGGTATTGGATGTAAAACGGGCATTCTTTAAAAAATTGTTGATTGACACCGACAACACAAGCACAAAGAGATTTTTCAGGATAGGCGGACTTTAAATAAGTTTTTCTTGGATTTGTGGATTTTTAAGCATTCGGTGAACCGATGTCAATCAACAAGACAAAAATATATTGTGGGAAGAGGTTGAGCAAGCGCAATACCGCCCAATTTTAAGCGTTCTGTTATTACACATTATTGAGTACTTGTGCAAAAGCATTTCGTACAATAACGATAATATATTAATGCGAATTTACTAAGTGTTTTTACTATAAAATTAGTAGTAAACAGTATGTGGAAAAAAATATTACGATATAACAACCGCTTTACGCCCGTGGGCAACACGTAAAAAGTGTAACTTGAAGCGGATTAATGCTAACCCCCTTTTTAAACTATGAGCAGCGATAATTTTATTAAAATTGCTATTGCCGATGATCACAAGATTTTCCGGGATGGAATGAAAATGGCACTTTCCGGAAAAGATAATCTTAAAATGCTTTGGGAAGCAGAAGATGGCAAGGAAATGATGCACAAAATATCTATTAAAAAGCCCGATGTGCTGTTGATGGATATAAGGATGCCTGAAATAGACGGCATAAATGCTATACAACTCATCCGTAAGGAATATGAAGACATCAAGATCATTGTACTTACGATGTATGATGACCAGCAGATGATTAGTAAAATGATGGAGATGGGGGCAAATGCTTATCTCACAAAAACAACAGATCCTGAAGAAATTTACGAGGCTATTTTAACATGTATGAATGATGATTTTTACTTTAACGACCTTGTAAACAAGGCCGTGATGGGTAAGCTGATGCAGAAGAAAAATGTGCGCCAGCATTATGGTACCAGCGCCCCTGTTCATTTTAACGAAAAGGAATTAAAAATATTAAAACTGCTGGCAGAGGATAAAACTACTGAGGAAATTTCCAAAATAATATTTCTTAGCCCACGAACAATTGAAACTATACGGCAGAATATGAAAACCAAAGTGGATGCAAAAACCATTGGCGGGCTTATAATGTATGGTATGCGGAATAAATTAATTGAATAAACCTGCGAAAAGCAATTATTAATTACATAAAAAATAAAGATACGGGGCAGGTTAACTGCCCTGTATCGTAAAATTCCTATCCAAAACATAGGGTAATTACACGCTTTCTCACATAGAAATATAATTTGACCTTGCATTGAAGCGTTAGTATATGGAAAAACATAATCCAACTAACCCAATATATTATGATTTCGAGAAATGAAAGCGGCGGCCCTATTAAAGTCATTATTGCTGATGACCATGTATTATACAGAGCAGGTGTTAAAACTGCTTTAAGTGCCAAAAAGGATATTTCAGTTATTGCGGAAGCAGATAATGGCATGCATTTGCTTAACATGCTTAAAAACATTGATGTTGACGTTATTTTACTCGACATTCAAATGCCTGTTATGGATGGTATTGCCACACTACCGGAGATAAAAAAACTAAATTCTGGTATTAAAGTAATAATGCTTACAATGGTTGAAGACCAGAGCATGATTACCAAATTAATGGAATTAGGGGCCAACAGCTATTTGTCAAAAACTAGCGATAGTGAAATAATTTATGAGGCAATACGAACCTGCCATGACCAGGATTACTACTTCAATTCGCTTACGAACAAAGCCCTCCTAACCAATCTAAAACAGCGCAATTTTGCAGGGCCGCAAAAATTAATGCAGCACGAGGCCCAGCTGAACGACAAAGAAACAACCATTTTAAGGTTGATGTGTGAAGAAAAAAGCACCAAAGAAATTGCTGATATAGTTGACCTTAGCCCACGTACTGTAGAAGCAATACGTGATAAACTGAAAGTAAAAACTGGTGCCAAAAGCACTGCAGGGTTAATTATGTATGCTGTAAAACATAAAATAATCGACGAACAACTGTAACCCCAATATTTTTTTAAAACTACTCTCTTAAACTGTAATGAAGAAGTAAATGCCGCCTGTTATGGCGGCATTTTACTTATGTATATTTGCCAATGATGTGGTTTAATTACAATGGAAAACTGTTTAAAGAGCATGAAACAGTAATTGGTGTTACTAACCGTGGCCTTCGCTATGGAGATGGCTTATTTGAAACCATGAAAATGCTTGATGGTAAGATTATGTTACCTACGGAGCATTTTGCCCGTTTATGGAAAGGATTGCATACTCTTGAATTTGATACTCCAAAACACTTTACACCTGAAAAGCTCACGCAAGAAATTATCGCTCTTGCATCAAAAAATCAGCATGCAAAAGCGGCAAGGTTACGTCTTACAATTGTAAGAGGAAACGGCGGTTTGTATGACCCTGCCAATCATCAGCCAAACTATATAATTGAAACCTGGCCTTTACCAGAAAACAGCAATACACTTAATAATAACGGCCTTGTGCTTGGCATTTATGATGATGTAAAAAAGAGTTGCGACATTCTCAGTAACATCAAACACAATAATTACTTACCGTATGTGATGGCAGCTTTGTATGCAAAAAAACAAAAATGGAATGATGCTGTTGTGCTTAATACAAACGAGCATATTTGCGAAACGGCCATTGCAAATATTTTTATAGTTAAAGATGACAGTATTTTTACCCCGGCTTTAAGCGAAGGCTGTGTTGCTGGTATTATAAGGCAGGAGATGATTAATTTTTTAAAGAAGAACAATTATACAATCAATCAAACTACTATAACTACTGAAACTTTACTGGATGCAGATGAAGTTTTTATAACAAACGCCATTTACAACATCCGATGGGTTCAAAGCATAAATAACAAGCAGTACACAAATTCCCTTACTCAAAAAATTTATGCTGAGTTTTTGCCAACTATTTTATAAAGCATTTGTTTAACAGTATAAGCTGGTATAACAATATGCAAAAAGTAAATATTTTCTGGTTTAGAAGGGATTTAAGGCTGGAGGATAACGCCGCACTTTATCATGCTTTAAAAAGCAGTAATCCTGTTATACCCATTTTTATTTTTGATACTAATATTTTAGATCAACTGGAAGATAAAGAAGACAAACGGGTAACTTTTATTCACAATGCACTAGTTGAACTACAACAACAGCTTACTGATATCGGCAGTACATTGGAAGTATTTTACGGTACTCCTTTGGGGGCGTACAAAAAATTATTTACCAAATACAATATTGAAAAAGTATTTACCAATCATGATTATGAACCATATGCCTTAGAAAGAGAAAAACTAATTCATGATTTTCTTAAAAGCAACAGCGCTTCATTACACACATTTAAAGACCAGGTTATTCTAGAAAAAGATGAGGTACTGAATGATGATGGCAAACCCTACACTGTTTTTACTCCGTACAGCCGCAAATGGAAAGCTGTACTTACCGAATTTCATTTAAAGCCTTACCCAACAAAAAAATATTTTACCAGCTTTTTTAAGCAAGCCCCTGTTACTATACCAACATTGCAACAAATGGGTTTTAAAGAAACAGAAGCCATCTTCTCATCAAAACATTTAGATAAAGAGTTAATAAAAAAATATAAAGAGCAACGAGATTACCCGGGCATACAAGGCACATCGCAATTGGGTGTGCATTTACGCTTTGGCACCATAAGCATACGCCAGCTTACTGCACAATGCAGGGATTTATCTGAAACCTATTTGAATGAACTAATATGGCGTGAGTTTTACCACATGATATTGTGGCATTTTCCGCAAGTGGGCAAAGGCAAGGCATTTAAACCGGAGTATGATAAAATTGAATGGCGAAGAGATAATGGTGAATTTGAATTATGGTGTAATGGGCAAACGGGTTACCCGATAGTGGATGCAGGAATGAGAGAATTGAATAAAACAGGCTATATGCACAACCGTGTGCGAATGATTGTGGCAAGCTTCTTATCTAAACACCTTTTACTTGACTGGAGACTGGGTGAAGCATACTTTGCCAAAAAATTATTAGACTTTGATTTAGCTGCAAATAACGGTGGTTGGCAATGGGCCGCAGGAAGTGGTTGTGATGCTGCACCTTACTTTCGTGTTTTTAATCCGTATTTACAAACACAGAAATTTGATCCGCAATTTACGTACATAAAAAAATGGGTGCCGGAGTTCCAGGAATTCAATTATTCAAAACCAATTGTTGAACATGATTTTGCAAGAAAGCGTTGCCTTGAAGTATATGGAAAGGCATTAAAAAAAGATTTATCTGTTGGCTTTAAAGACTGATTTACAAAAAAACATCGTTGCTGAATAAAGATGTGTTGTTAGCTGTATTATAAACTTCCAGCAGTTTTAAAACTGCAGTTTTTCCCTGGTGCCCTAATGCAAGAGAATAATTGTTTACATACAAATCAATATGTTTCCGCATTACATCTTCGCTCATTTCTTGTGAGTGTTTACGAATATAATCATTCAGCTCAGGATAATTTGTGTAGGCGTATTCAATACTCTTTTTAATAAGAGCATCTACTTTTTCCTGTACCGGTTTTTCAATGTCTCTTTTTACAACAATGCCGCCCAAAGGAATGGCACTGCCGGTTTCTTTCTCCCAGTAATCTCCCAAATCAATAATTTTATGCAGGCCCTTTTGCTGGTAAGTAAAGCGGTTTTCATGAATGATAACACCCAAACCTTCATTCTGTAAAACAAAATCTTCTATTTTATCGTAGCGTAAAAAAACTTTGTTCTTTGCTGTTGGGTATGCCAGCGAAAACAATAAATGTGCAGTGGTATTTTGTCCCGGTATTGCAATTACACAATCTTCAATATTTTCATTTTCAAAATTTGAACTACGAATTAACAATGGCCCCACTCCTCTTCCTAAAGCACTGCCACTGTTTAAAACTATATATTTATCCAGTACCAGCGGCAACACACCATAACTCAGTTTGGTAATATCTAATTTGCCGGCGGTGGCCCATTCATTTAAACTCTGTACATCATCCAGCACTACATCAAAATCCAACCCTTCTGTATCAATTTTTTTATTTACCAGTGCATCAAAAATAAAAGTATCGTTCGGGCAGGGGGAAAAACCAAGTGTCAGTTTCACGTTAATCGGTTAATTGGTTAATAAGTGTTTTAAGTTCTGTATTCAAATTTTCAAAGGCTTCTTTAATTTTCCATTTGCGTTTGTCTCTTTCGCCAACATAATTACTAATGCTGCGTATTTGTACAAAAGGTATTTCCTCCTGCAAACAAACATAATGCAGCGCAGCGCCTTCCATTGTTTCTATTTGAGGATCATAAGCTGTGATAAGTTGTTGCTTTTGAACAATAGCATCTGTTACTTTATTTACAGTAACACTTTTAACAGCTTTTAAAATGGATTGTTTGGGAATACCAGCCATATTCATCAGCCAGCCATCGGCATAAGGAAAATCATGCCCGTTAACCAGGCCCGAATTTGTGACGGGTGTAAAAATTTGTTTCTCTTCAATGCCTAAATCGCCAAAAGTATCCTGCTTTACCAGCACCGTTTCACCTAGTTCAATTTCATCGGTAAAAGAACCTGCTATACCTGCCTGAATCACAAAATCGTATTCTTCGGCATGCAGCCTTTTTTGAAGCTGGTACATTGTTGCAGGCACACCCACACCTGTAACAAGAATATCGATATTAGGATAAGAGTTTATAAATAACTCAATTTCGTTGGCTGTTGCCGCCAGCAGCAATATTTGCATGGTGCAAAAATCGTATTTAACCTTCATATTTCGATGTTTAAAGTTAACTTTGCGGAAATTTTGAAACAGGGCGATGGTTTACATTACACGTACAGAACATTTTAATGCAGCGCATAAATTATTCAACCCCGGCTGGAGCAGGGAAATGAATGAAGAAGTGTTTGGCAAATGCGCCAACGAAAACTGGCACGGCCATAATTTTGAGCTGCATGTAACTATAAAAGGCCAGCCTGACCCCAACACAGGCTTTGTGTATGATGTAAAGAAATTAAGTACCATTATAAACGAGCATGTAATTGAAAAACTGGATCATAAAAATCTGAACCTGGATGTAGATTTTATGGCAGGAAAAATGTGCTCTATAGAAAACCTCGTAATAGCCATTTGGAACCAGTTAGCTCCTCATATGCCCGAAGGTGTGCATTTGCACAGCCTTAAATTATGGGAAACGCAAAAGATTTACACGGAATACTTTGGCGATTAATTTTTTATTTCCTGCGAACAATTGGTAATTTTAATTGTAATTAGCTTCAATAACCGGCATGTTTGAACAGCAGACTTCTGTTTCAACCGCCGGTAAGATTGTCACTGATTAAGACAGAAATAATATTATAAGCTTTTTTAACAACGGCGCATAAACAGGTTTTATTTATGGCGGAAAAAGTAGCAGTTTACCGTAAAGAATATTTTAATGCTGCCCACAGGCTGTATAATCCTGCGTGGGATGATGCCACGAATAACACTGTGTTTGGCAAATGCAACAACCCCAACTATCACGGGCATAATTATGAGTTAATTGTAAAACTTACGGGTGAAATTAATGCTGATACAGGCTATGTGTACGATTTAAAAACACTGAGTGATATTATTAAGGAAAATGTAATTGAAAAATTTGACCATAAAAATTTAAACGAGGATACAGCAGAATTTAAAAATTTAAACCCGACTGCAGAAAATATCGTAGTTGTAATTTATAACATACTGCGTGCAAAAATTGATGAAAAATATGATTTGCATTTGCGCCTGTATGAAACACCTAAAAATTTTGTAGCGTATCCTGCATAAATAAATTTAAACAACACTGATGGCTTACAAAAAAACCGACCAGTACGACGAAGCAATAACGAACGGGCTTACTAAAACATACAAAGAAAGTATCAGGCTTTTGGGTGAAGACCCTGAACGGGAAGGCCTGCAAAAAACACCCGAACGTGTGGCTAAAGCTATGCAGTTTTTAACGCAAGGCTACCACATCGATGCCAATGCCATTTTAAACTCAGCTAAATTTCATGAAGAAGTAAGTGAAATGGTTATTGTAAAAGACATTGAGTTGTACAGTATGTGCGAACATCATATGCTGCCCTTTTATGGAAAAGCGCATGTGGCCTATATACCCAATGGATGGATAACCGGCCTGAGCAAAATTGCACGGGTGGTGGATGTGTATAGCCGCCGCCTGCAGGTGCAGGAACGCCTGACACATCAAATACTCACTTCAATAAAAGAAACATTGAACCCACTAGGCGTTGCGGTGGTTATTGAAGCAAGCCATTTATGTATGATGATGAGAGGTGTGCAAAAGCAGAACTCTGTTACCACCACTTCTGCATTTTGGGGAGAGTTTGAAAAAAATGAAACAAGAAGTGAGTTTGTAAAATTGATAAGCGCTAAACTGCATTAAGCAAAATAAACTTATATGCTTAATCCCTCATTTTGAGGGATTTTTTCTTTTATTTGTAATCTAAATTTTTAACGAATGAAGCATGCTTATGTATTTCCCGGCCAGGGCAGCCAGTTTAGCGGCATGGGAAAAAACTTATACGACAACAACCCTGCAGCTAAAGAATTATTTGAAAAGGCGAACGATATATTAGGCTTCCGCATCAGCGATATTATGTTTTCCGGCAGTGATGAAGATTTAAAACAAACGAATGTTACGCAACCGGCTGTTTTTTTACACTCGGTTATAGCCTATAAAACTATGGCAGATGCAAAACCTGATATGGTGGCGGGCCATTCTTTAGGTGAGTTTAGTGCATTAGTTGCCAACAGCACCTTAAGTTTTGAAGATGCGCTGAACCTGGTTAGCATACGTGCAAAAGCCATGCAAAAAGCATGTGAACTAAACCCCAGCACCATGGCAGCAGTGCTGGCGTTGGCTGATGATAAAGTAGAAGAGATTTGTACTGTCGTACATAACGAAACAGGCGAAGTGGTGGTGCCTGCAAATTACAACTGCCCGGGGCAATTGGTAATAAGCGGCAGTATTAAAGGTATTGAAATAGCATGTGAACGTATGAAAGCAGCCGGCGCAAAAAGAGCATTGGTGTTACCAGTTGGCGGCGCCTTCCACAGCCCGTTAATGTTACCTGCAAAAGAAGAGTTAGCGGCAGCTATTAATGCCACGCCATTTTTTGCGCCACGCTGCCCCGTTTACCAAAACGTAGTGGCAAAAGCTGTTACCGATGCTGCTGAAATAAAACAAAATTTAATTGACCAGTTAACCGGTGCTGTACGCTGGACACAGAGTGTACAAGCTATGATTAGCGATGGCGCCACACAATTTACTGAAGTGGGACCGGGTAAAGTATTGCAGGGTTTAGTGCAAAAAATTAATAAGGAAATGGTGGTGAATGGAGTGAGTTAGTCAGGCTGAATGAAGAAAATACCGTACAAGTGAGTGACACAACGATGTTGACAAAAGAACAAATGCTGGTAACATAAAACAAAACTGCCGTTGATTTTTCAACGGCAGTTTTTATAATTGGTATGCATTACTTACAAAGTAGCCAATACATCGTTCATGCTTCTAACAGCGGCAGCGCTTTTTTCAAAAGCTGCTTTTTCATCGGCGGTTAAATCCATATCTATAATTTTTTCCCAGCCGTTTTTACCAATTACCACGGGCACACCCAGGCAAATATCTTTTTGCCCGTATTCGCCATCTAAAGCCACACAGCAGGTAAACAGTTTCTTCTCGTCACGCAAAATACTTTCTACCAATGCAGCGCCTGCAGCACCGGGTGCATACCATGCGCTGGTACCAATCAAGGCTGTTAAGGTTGCGCCGCCTACCATGGTATCTTTCACAATTTTTTCCTGTTGTTCAGCATTTAAAAATTGGGTAACGGGCACACTGTTCCAGGTGGCTTTGCTAATCAAAGGAATCATGGTAGTATCGCCGTGGCCACCAATAACAATAGCATTTAAATCTGAAGGGCTGCAGCCTAAGTGCTGGCTTAACTGATATTTAAAGCGGCTGCTGTCCAGCGTGCCACCCATTCCAATAATGCGGTTCTTTGGTAAGCCGGTAGATTTTAATGCCAGGTAAGTCATCGTATCCATCGGGTTACTGATAACAATGATAATGGCATTGGGAGAATGTTTTAAAATATTTTCGGCCACACCTTTTACAATACCGGCATTCACACCAATCAGTTCTTCACGGGTCATACCGGGTTTGCGTGGAAGCCCGCTGGTTATTACCACCACATCACTTCCGGCAGTTTTAGTATAGTCGTTGGTGCTTCCGGTTATTTTAGTGTCAAAGCCCAACAACGTGGCCGTCTGCATCATGTCCTGCGCCTTACCTTCGGCAATTCCTTCTTTAATATCAAGAATAACCAGTTCGCTGCACAATTCTTTACGGGCAATATTATCGGCACAGGTTGCACCCACGGCTCCGGCACCTACAACAGTTACTTTCATGTAAAATGTATTTATTAGTTGATAAATTATTTTCGGCGCAAAGGTAGTTGAATACCTGATTGCGCAATGGGCTGTAATCCACATTTTTTGCTGATGTTAATCATTACAAAGTAAGATTGGGGTGATGCGCAGCAGTTCCCTGATGTGGCTTCAGTGGCGACGCTCCGTTCAGCCGTATTTTACTATTTAACGATTTGCTAAGAGAGTTTGAAGTTTTTTTACGTTAGCACAGTAGCTAAAAGTTTCGCCATGATAAAAACTGTTTTTACCCTTGCTGCCTTTGCAGGCAGCCTCTTTATGCATCTGCCTGTTCCTGGCATTACTGCCAGTTACGATACTAAACGAAAGGCAGTAAATATAAAATGGCAGCAAACCGTAAGCGGCTATAAAACATTTATTGTTCAGCGCAGTAATGATAATTTTAACTGGGCAGATATTGCCCGGCTGGAAAACGTCCAGCTCTCTATCCAAAAAACATGGGAATATAATGACAACAGCCCTGCACAAGGAGATAATTACTACCGCCTGCAGTGCATTTCTCGGAATGGCATCAGCAGCTACTCTTCCAGTGTAATGGTGATTACAGGTAATACTCATAACTGGGTTATGTATCCGGTGCCTGTTGGGGATGTATTGACTTTACAATACAAAGGCACAGAAAAAATAACAGGAGTGATCAATATACAAATACAGAATGTACAGGGATATATTTTAACCCGGTTGCGGTGTGCCAGTAACAATACTGTTATACAAATTCCGGTAAGTAACCTTGGAAAGGGTATTTATGATATCCGCATTATGATTCTGGATGAAATTGTATGGAATCAGCGGTTTGTAAAATAAACTGCTATTTTTTTAACGCCTCAAGTATTTGCTCTTTGGAGGCATTGCCCTGGCTGATAAATGTAAACTGGTTTTGTTTATTGTAAAAAGCCAGCACCGGAATGGTACGGGGCTGAAAGAACTTTCCAAGAAACCATGAATTATCCTTACAGGGATATACATTGGGATATTTTTCCAAATGGAATTTAGTGCAAAACTCTTTTATTTTATAAATGGGCAGGGTTGATGCCAGTACAATCTGAGCCTGTTGCACAACTTCGGGCATGGATAAAAAAAGCTCCATCTGGTTTTGACAATGGCCGCATTCCGGGTTATACATCATAATGATTGTATGCAGGCCGGGCTTCAGCATTTTTTCAGTTACTTCTGCTGAGTCAAGGTTAAGAAGATTTAATGATGGCAGCATTTTATCTTTTAAATAGGGTGGCGTGGTATCATATTGTTGTGCTGCAATTTTTAACACAACAAACGATAAAGCAAATAAAAGCACGGATCTTTTCATAACAATTTTATTTTAATGCTGCTGCAATTTCCTCTACGGGTGTTTGCCCCACGAAGCTATTTACATAATTGCCCTTTTTATCATACACAAATACGGAAGGGAATGACCTTATTTTAAAGAAGGTTCCTAAAAAGTAACTGGGGTCTCTGCCCATAGTTATGTTTGAAAAATTACCAATGCCATATTCATCATAAAATTTCCGCAGGTAGTAAAAATCCAGCGGACTGGCCATAATGATTTGTGCCTTTTTAAACAAAGAGATTTTCTCAGTTAACTCTTTTGTTTCAGCCTGGCAATGTTCGCAATCGGGGCTAAACATTATAATTATTACCGGCTTTTTCTTTTTCAAATCATTTTTGGTAAAAATGCTGCTGTCTGCCACATTAATTAACTTGAAGGACGGCACAATGGGAAAGCGGAGGTAAAGCAAAGATGTATCCGTTTGGGAAAATACATTGCCGGCACTTATAAGCAGGAATAGAATCAAAAAATATTTCCTCACTGTAATTTTTTGATAAAGCTAATTTTTTTGCCCGAAAATGAAATGTTAAGGCCTGCAGTAATAAACCATAAACCGAATTTTTCCTTTACTTTTGCCGCCTAAATTAAATACGCTTTTATGGCAAGTACATCAGACATAAGCCGTGGTATGATTATTAAGTTAGACGGCAGTTTATACAGTATTGTAGAGTTTGGCGAAAACAAAACAGCCCGTGCAGCAGCTAAGGTTTGGGCTAAGCTTAAAGGGGTGGATAACAACCGTTCTATTGAAAAAACATGGAACAGCGGCGACTCTATTTTCCCTGTAAGGGTGGAGAAAAAGGCGTTCCAGTATTTGTATAAGGACGATACCGGTTACAACTTTATGGATAATGAAACTTTTGAACAAATTGCCGTTGCAGAAAATTTAGTTGATGCTCCGCAATTTTTAAAAGAAGGCCAGGAAGTGGGTGTGTTAATAAATACAGAAACAGAACTGCCAATGACAGTGGAACTGCCAGATAAAATTGTTTTACTGGTTACTTATACCGAGCCAGGGTTAAGGGGAGATACTGCCACCCGTACTTTAAAACCTGCAACTGTGGAAACAGGAGCAAGCGTAAGTGTTCCACTTTTTGTAGAAGAAGGGGAGTTAATCCGCATTAATACAAAGACCGGCGAATACGTGGAAAGAGTTAAAGGGTAAATCATTTACTTCTGATAAAAATGGGCTGTTTTTT
>JBGAHV010000061.1:0-26792 GCA_044225995.1 Ferruginibacter sp.
TTTAGTTGGATTAATAGGTGTATTAATTGCATACCTGATTAACGATGATAAAAAACGTAATCGTGTTAAATGGGCATGGATTGGTTTTGCGGCGTGGGTGGTTATCTATTTTGCACTTATTTTCCCTGTGTTATTCTAAGTTCAATGAATTTTTGTAAAATAAAAGGGCGCCATTGGCGCCCTTTTATTTTATTGCTATAGCAGGACTATCTAAACCGTTCACTCACCACCAGCTCCTTGCTGCCCGGCGTATAAGTATAAAATCCTTCACCGTTCTTCACACCTAATTTGCCTGCGGTAACCATATTTACCAGCAGCGGACAAGGGGCGTATTTAGGATTGCCAAAACCATCGTGCAATACATGTAAAATACTCAGGCAAACATCTAACCCGATAAAATCAGCTAATTGTAATGGACCCATTGGATGTGCCATACCCAGTTTCATCACCGTATCAATTTCTTCCACACCAGCCACGCCTTCGTATAAACTGTAAATGGCTTCATTGATCATGGGCATTAATATGCGGTTGGCAATAAAGCCAGGGTAGTCATTTACTTCACAAGGAATTTTACCCAGTTGTTTGCTTAACTCTAAAATTGTATTCGTTACTTCTTTTTTAGTGGCGTAACCATTTATTATCTCCACCAGTTTCATTACCGGTACCGGGTTCATAAAATGCATGCCGATGACCATACCGGGCCGGTTGGTGGCCGCTGCAATTTTTGTAATTGAAATAGAAGAAGTATTGGATGCCAGTATGCAATCCTTTGGAGCAAACACATCCAGCTGTTCAAATATAGAAAGCTTGAGCGCTTCATTTTCTGTGGCGGCTTCCACAATCAGCTGTGCATTGGCAATACCATCGGGTATGTGTGAGCCGGTAACAATATTGGCAATGGTTTGTTTTTTTTGCTCTTCGGTAACCGTGCCTTTAGCAATTTGACGGTCGATATTTTTTTCAATGGTGGCCATGGCCCGCTGTAACTGTGACGGGTTAGTGTCAATCAAATTCACAGAAAAGCCGCTTTGTGCAAATACGTGTGCAATGCCGTTTCCCATGGTGCCTGCGCCGATGACTGAAATATTTTTGATCATGATTCTAAGTTTTATTATACTAATTAATACGAATTACACGAATTGACGTGTTGATTTATGAATTCCCAGTTGAAGTGAGTGACACAACGATGTTCAGTAAACTGATGCAACCGGTCACACAACTTTTATACTTCAAATTTAATTTTGCTGTATTGGAAAAACACTGATACAACTCAGCTTATTTCATTACCAATGTTATTATTTGAAGGCATTGAACCCGGTTACATCCATACCGGTAATCAGCAAATGAATATCATGCGTGCCTTCGTAGGTGATCACACTTTCCAGGTTCATCATATGACGCATAATGCTGTACTCGCCGGTAATGCCCATGCCGCCCAGCATCTGCCGGGCATCTCTTGCAATATTGGTGGCAATTTCGCAGGCATTGCGCTTGGCCATACTCACCTGCTGCGGAGTAACTTTTCCTTCATTCATTAATGTGCCGAGGCGCCAGTTGAGGAGCTGTGCCTTAGTAATTTCAGTCACCATTTCGGCCAGTTTTTTTTGCTGCAGCTGAAAACCGCCAATGGGTTTGCCAAACTGTATGCGCTCTTTACTGTAGCGCAAAGCTGTATCATAACAATCCATTGCTGCGCCCACGGCACCCCAGGCAATACCATAGCGTGCTTTTGTAAGGCAGCCCAGCGGGCCTTTCAATCCTTTTACATTGGGTAAAATATTTTCTTTGGGCACTTTTACATTATCAAATACCAGTTCGCCGGTGGCGCTGGCACGCAGGCTCCACTTGCCATGCGTGGTGGGTGTGGTAAAACCTTCCATGCCGCGTTCAACAATCAAGCCTTGAATTTCATTTTGCTCATTGCGTGCCCATACCACGGCCACTTGTGCAAAAGGTGCATTGCTGATCCACATTTTACTGCCGTTCAAAATCACATGGTCGCCGGCGTCTTTAATATTGGTAAGCATGGATGATGGGTCGCTGCCATGGTTGGGCTCGGTTAATCCAAAACAACCCAGCCATTCGCCGCTGGCCAGTTTGGGTAAATATTTATTGCGGTGTGCTTCGCTGCCATAGGCATAAATAGGAAACATTACAAGTGAACCCTGTACACTGGCGGTGCTGCGTACACCACTGTCACCCCGTTCCAGTTCCTGCATCATCAATCCATAACTGATATAATCCAGCCCGCCGCCACCATATTGTTCCGGCACGGTGGGGCCAAAAACTCCCAATTCACCCATTTGTTTTACTATTTGCTGCGGAAACTCTGCCCGCTGTGCATAGTCTTCAATAATGGGGGAAATTTCTTTTTTTACATAATTGCGTACAGTTTCCCTGATGAGTTTATGTTCCTCAGTAAGTAATTCATCTACGTTAAAATAATCGGGACTTTGAAACAGGTCTTGTGCCATGTGATTTTTTTTTATGGTGTCAACTGCAACCGGTATTTCAGCATCGTTGCGTCGCACACTTGTACAGTACAATCGTTATTGAGCTTTTAATAGAACACAGATAGAACTGATTTAGCAGATTTACACAGATATAATCAGTAGTTATCAGTTTTATCCTGTCATCAGTATTCCATCCACATCAGCAAATATATACCATCCGCTCCCAATAATATTTTGCTGTGTAGCCAACAATATTTAGTTTTCATCAAATTTTAATGCCATGAAACGTTTGTTAGTTTTTGTTGCAGGAATTCTACTGATAACATCTTTTTCTTTTAGTCAGACAAAACCCGTTGTTAAACCAAAACCCGAAATGCAGATAAGGCAATACTGGTTTGTGATGCTGGTAAAAGGAAACAACCGTACACAGGATTCTGCCTCCGCCGTAAAAATACAGGAAGGGCACATGGCCAATATTACACGGTTGTATGAAGCAGGCAAAATCAAAGTGGCCGGTCCGTTTGGTGATGACGGCGACTGGCGTGGCATCTTTATTTTTGATGCCGCCACCAAAGAAGAAGTGGAGCAATTATTAAAAACCGATCCGGCCATTGCTGCAGGCAGGCTGGGTTATGAAATACATCCCTGGTGGACGGCACCCACCGGAAGTTTTAAACCAGGTAAACCAGCAAAAACCAAGTCATGAATTTAAAGAAGAAGATACGGCGGCTGATTGTTTTTTTTATGGTGGCGCTGGTATTAAGCGGTATTACTGCTTTTCCTGTGGAAACAGAACTGCGCTGGGTGCTGGAAGCAAAAGATTTTATGCCCGATGCACTGGTTAACTGGCTGCGCAGTTGTTATGATGCTATTAAGGATACCAATATAAATTATCCCATGCTGGCTTACGGTTACGACTGGTTAGCATTTGCACATATTGTAATTGCCGGGGCATTTATTGGTGTATATAAAGACCCGGTACGCAACAAATGGATCATCGACTGGGCCATTATGGCCTGTATCGCTGTATTACCACTGGCCTTTATTGCAGGCCCCATCCGGCATATTCCATTCTTTCATATTTTAATTGATTGTGCTTTCGGTATTATTGGTTTGGTGCCTTTGTTCATTTGCAAAAAATGGATAAAACAGTTGGAAGAAAATAATTGGGGAGGTTAAACGTTTTAACTGCAGTTAAGTCTATTCCCAAATTATTGTATGAAACTACTCCTGCTTTCTTTCGCTGCATTTTTGTTTTTAGCTGGCTGCAAAAAAAATAGCGGCGGCGCCACAGTTGACCCTGTTCCTTCAGATGCCTATTACTTTCCACCACTCACCGGTGATACATGGGAAACTAAAACTGCTGCCTCCATTAATTGGGATGATGCCAAATTGCAGGAAGCATTTGATTATGCTGCCACCAAACAAACATATGGGCTCATTGTTTTGCAACACGGAAAAATTGTAAAGGAGCAATACTGGAATGGCTGGACCAAAGACACGAAATATTATATTGCCAGCGCCGGAAAAAGTGTTACTGCACTGGTGGCTGGCATTGCGCAGCAGGAGGGTACCATCAATATCAACAATAAAGTTTCCCAGTATTTGGGCACCGGCTGGACAAGCTTACCATTGGCAAAAGAAAACTTGATTACAGTAAAGCATCAGCTTACCATGACCACCGGGCTGGATGATAACGTACCCGACCAGGACTGTACATCTCCCTCATGCTTAATTTATAAAGCCGATGCAGGTACAAGATGGGCTTATCATAATGCACCGTATCACTTGGTACACGACTTAATACAAACAGCCAGCGGCAAGGCATGGAATACCTATTGCAAAGAAAAACTGTTTGATAAAATTGGAATGCCCGGTTCATTCTGGCTAAACCATATTATGTACTGTACTACCCGTGAAGCAGCACGCTTTGGAAGTTTGGCGCTTCGCAGAGGTGAATGGAACGGCACTCAGTTGTTAACCGATCAAAATTATTATACTGCCATGGTGAACACTTCGCAAACCTATAATCTCAGTTACGGTTATCTCTGGTGGCTGAACGGAAAAGCAAGCAGTATGATTCCGCAGTCGCAGGTTGTATATCCCACATCGCTGGCACCGAGTGCACCGGCCGATATGGTGATGGCGCTTGGAAAAGATGATAAGAAAATTTATGTGGTGCCCAGCCTGGATGTGGTGGTGGTGCGATTGGGCGATGATGCAGGTTCGGCAGTGGCAGGCCCCAGCAGTTTTGATAACGACCTGTGGGCAAAATTTAAACTGGCAATGAAGTACTAACCCTTCTGTTTTATATTTTAAAGGCTGCTTTGTTTAAAGCAGCCTTTTCTTTTAATTTTAGGTATGCAATACAACTATCTTGCTTTAGGCGACAGTTATACCATTGGTGAGCAGGTGCCCGCAGAAGAAAATTTTCCTAATCAAACTGCGGCATTGTTAAACGAATACATAACCCCGCCCCAAATTATTGCGGTTACCGGCTGGACGACAGATGAACTGGATGCAGGCATCAACAGCGAAAAGCCATCCGGCACTTATGATATTGTGTCTTTATTAATCGGTGTAAATAACCAGTACCGCGGCAGGCCCGTGAGCAACTTTAAAGTGGAGTTTGAACATTTGCTGCAGCGTGCTGTACAATTTGCCAACAATAAACCGCTGCATGTATTTGTGTTAAGTATACCCGACTGGGGCGTTACACCTTTTGCAGATGGGCGGGACAGGAATAAAATTGCAGCAGAGATCGATGTATATAACAAAGTATGTGAAACAAGTGCTGCAAATTTTGGCACACAGTATATTGATATCACCGCATCGCAACGTATAGATGGCAGTAAGGATGATTTTTTAGCTGCAGATAAATTACATCCATCCGGAAAAGAATATGCAAAATGGGCAACGAAACTGGCTGATGCCATTAAAAATGAATTTGGATTATGACGACATTTACGGAAACACAACGGTTTAAAATAAAATGGGCCTGGGCTGGTGTAGCTGCTGTAAACGGGTTGTTTATTTACGCAATTGTACAGCAGGTAATTTTGCATAAACCCTTTGGCACCAAACCGGCACCTGATTTTGTGTTACTATTAGTAGAGCTGTTCTTTTTATTGCTGCTGCTTTTTGTACTTTCCTTACGTTTAAAAACTATTTATAATAATGATGGCATTGCATACCGTTTTTACCCATTTCAACTAAAGACCACATTCATTTACTGGCACGAATTAAGCGATGCGTATATGAGGGAATATTCTTCATTATATGAATACGGAGGGTGGGGTATACGGTATGGTTCTTCAAAAACAGGACGGGCTATTAACACTTCTGAATCCGGCAAAAAAGGTGTTCAGCTGGTTTTTAAAAACGGGAGAAAATTACTTATTGGGACTAAAAATCCGGATACACTGCAGCAAATAGTAAATGAAGTTATGGCTGCCGGAAAAATTAACAGGGGAGTATGATCTTTTACTAAAGATACTCACTCATTTCTTTTTGATATTGCTTTGCAATAGCTCTTGCCTCTTCAGCAAAATTTTCTTTTTCACTGGCGTAGATAATGGCTCTTGAGGCATTTACCAGCAAGCCACAGTCGTTGTTCATTCCATATTTACTTACATCAGCCAAACTACCTCCCTGGAAACCCACGCCGGGTACCAGTAAAAAATGGTCGGGAATAATTTTTCTTATTTCAGCCAGCTCCGTTGCTTTGGTGGCGCCCACCACAAACATCAAATTACCGGGAGTGCCCCAGTTACTTACTTTTTTTAATACACGCTCGTATAAAAATTCGCTGCTGCCTGCAGTTTGACCAACAATTTTCTGTTGTTCAAAATCCTCACTGCCGGGGTTGCTGGTTAAACCTAAAACAATGGCCCATTTATTTTCAAATTGTAAAAATGGTTTTACACTGTCTTCCCCCATATAGGGTGCCACGGTAATGGCATTAAAAGGCAATGCTTCAAAAAAAGCTTTGGCATATTGGGTGGATGTATTGCCGATATCACCGCGTTTGGCATCTGCAATGGTCAGTATGTCTTTGGGAATATAGTTCACCGTTTTCTCCATTGCTTGCCATCCTTTCAATCCCATGGCTTCGTAAAAAGCGGTATTGATTTTATAGCTTACACACAAATCGTTTGTGGCATCAATAATGGCCTTGTTAAATTCAAAAACAGCATCGGGGTGATTTTGCAAGTGGGCTGGAATTTTTGTTATGTCGGTATCAAGCCCCACACACAGGTAAGATTTTTTTAATCGTATCTGCTCAACTAATTGCTTTCTTGTCATGCGGCAAAATTATACTATTGCAATTATTAAATGTTGGTGTATTTTAAAATCCAGTAGTATTGTAAGTTTAAAAATTCAATTGCAGTGGCCTTGCCACTTAAAACATTTTGTATAAATTTTTCTGGTGGAAAATTTTTTATAACACTATGAGTTGTTCCGTTTTCAAGTTTCCTTAACTGGTAGGTATTGCCAAACTCATCTGTATGGGCAACAGGTAAACTGCTGCCGGGTACATAGTTATTATCAATAAAAACAATTGTTCCTCCCGGAGGAATAAGCCTGTTAATGGTGTTTATAAAAGAATCAAGCTCCTGCAGTTTAATATGGCTCCATATAAAACCGCCAAACAGGCTTTGGTATTTTTTGTTTGACGGCAATGTATACATATCAACTGCTTTAAACTCCACGGTTGCATTTGAATAAGTTTTTAAGCGGGCAACATTCAATACGGCTTCATTAATATCTGTGGCCAGTATGCTGTTGGCAACAGATGCTATTCGCTCTGTCCAGTACCCGGTGCCGCAGGCAATTTCCAGTACATCTTTTCCTGAAAAAAAGCTTTGTAAAGCTTCTGCGGCTCTCTGTAAATCGTCCTGCCGCTCTGGTTTGGTATAAATTTTTTCATACTCAATAGCCCTGTCTTTATAGTACGATATCATGTCTGTATTCATTACAAAGCCTTTTAGGTTACGAGCTTTTATCGGGTGCAAAAAAAATCCGCTTTTCAGCGGATTCAATTTTTTATTTTACTTCAACACTAAGCAGTTTATCTTTTTCGTAGTAGGCATCCAGTACATCACCTACTACACATTCACCAACGCCAGCGGGCGTACCTGTAAAAATAAGGTCGCCAATGTTAAGGGAGAAATAATTAGAAATATTGGCTATAAGCGCATCAAACCCAAAGATCATTTCACCGGAGTTTCCTTTTTGCACTTCTTCATTATTCTTTTGCAAACTGAAGTTGATGTTCTTTTTATTAAAGCCGGGTGTTATATCAACAAACTTACCCACTGCGGCAGAGTTATCAAATGCTTTGGCTTTTTCCCAGGGCAATCCTTTTGCCTTTAAATCATTTTGTATATCCCTTGCAGTAAAATCTATACCAACGGTAATACCGTTATAGTAATTGGATGCATGCCTTTCCTGTATGTATTTGCCGTTTTTGCAAATACGTAACACCAGTTCACATTCATAGTGTAACTCATTACTGAATTCCGGGTAATAAAAAGGCGTATGGCTTTGTAACAATGCGCTTTTGGGTTTCATAAAAATTACCGGTTCATCCGGAATATCGTTGCCCAGTTCTTTTGCATGATCTGCGTAGTTACGTCCAACACAAATAATCTTCATTAGTGCTTTTGTTTAAGATATTCGGTTCAATAGCGAAAATAGGTAAATGGCTTAAAAGAAACAACAATATGTAAACAGAATATCTTTTTAGTCAATTTTTACTGTGATATTATTAAATGTTGCCATGGTTTGCTCAATTCCTGCAGCAATAAAACTCTCAATCACCTCCACACATTTTTCAATTTTAAGAGTCACCAGCGATTCTTCAGTTTTAAGCCACTTCCCCAATACAAAATCGGCCTGCATACCTTTGGGGTAGTGGTTGCCGATACCAAAGCGGAGCTTTGGGTATTGCTCGGTTCCAATCGTGGCCTGGATGTCTTTTAAACCATTATGCCCGCCTGCAGAGCCTCCCGGCCTCAGGCGTATCTTTTCCAGCGGCAGGGCTACTTCATCTACTATTGTCAATGTATTTTCCAGCGGTACTTTTTCTTTGTCCATCCAATATTTAAAAGCTTTGCCACTCAGGTTCATGTATGTGGTGGGGCAAATGCATACCACTGGTTTGCCCCTGAATTTTATTTCAGCAACATAGGCCAGCCTGTCGCTACGGAAACTGCCGCTGTGTTTTTGCACAAATGCATGCACAATATCAAAACCTATATTGTGCCTCGTTTTGGCATACTCGCTGCCGATATTACCAAGGCCAACGATTAAAAATTTAGACATGATGTGGGTGGTGAAATGGAGAATAAAGCATTCTTCATTTACTAAATAAGTGTATCAAAAATCTGTTGTAAATCTGACTCGGTTTTTATTAAAACATCTCTTGCTTTACTGCCCTGGTTGGCACCTACAATGCCGGCTGCTTCCAATTGGTCCATTAAACGGCCGGCACGGTTATAGCCCAGTTTCATACGGCGCTGCAGTAAAGACGTGCTGCCTATCTGGCTGGCCACTATCAAGCGTGCAGCATCTTCAAATAAAGAGTCCCTGTCGGATAAGTCTGCATCTTTTGCCTCCAGTTCTTTTTCATCCACGTACTCCGGTAATAAAAAGGCTTGTGGGTAACCCCGCTGTTCACCAATATAATCCACTACTGCATCCACTTCAGGGGTATCAACAAAGGCGCATTGCAAGCGCACCAGTTCCCCATTGTAACTAATCAGCATATCACCTTTACCAATCAGTTGCTCTGCACCGCCGGCATCTAAAATGGTACGGCTGTCTATTTTACTGCTTACCTTAAATGCAATACGTGCAGGAAAGTTGGCTTTAATAGTACCAGTAATAATATTTACAGAAGGCCTTTGTGTAGCAATAATCAAATGAATACCCACGGCCCTTGCCAACTGTGCCAAACGGGCAATAGGCATTTCAATTTCTTTGCCGGCAGTCATTATCAGGTCTGCAAACTCATCAATAACCAAAACAATAAAGGGTAAAAACTGGTGGCCTTTTTCAGGGTTGAGTTTACGTGCAGCAAATTTTTCATTGTACTCACGTATGTTACGGCAACCGGCTTCTTTTAAAAGATCGTAGCGGTTGTCCATTTCAATACAAAGCGCATTTAGTGTGTGCACTACTTTCTTTGTATCGGTGATGATGGCATCTTCTTCACCCGGCAGTTTAGCCAGAAAATGTTTTTCGATGGCTTTATAAATACTCAGCTCTACTTTTTTAGGATCTACCAATACAAATTTTAACTGCGAAGGGTGTTTTTTATACAGCAGTGATACCAGCAATGCATTTACCCCAACAGATTTACCTTGTCCCGTGGCGCCAGCCATTAACAGGTGCGGCATACTGGCAAGGTCAACAATGAAATTTTCGTTATCGATTTTTTTGCCAATGGCAATGGGCAATGAGAATTTATTATTCTGGAATTTTTCAGAGCTCAGCAGTGTTTTCATGCTCACCACAGATTTCTTGGCATTGGGTACTTCAATACCAATAGTGCCGCGGCCGGGTATGGGTGCAATAATACGGATGCCCAAAGCGGCAAGGCTTAATGCAATATCATCTTCCAGGTTTTTGATACGTGATATGCGCACACCGGCAGCAGGAATAATTTCATACAATGTTACGGTGGGGCCAACCGTAGCAGATATTTTCTGTATCTGGATATCGTAATTCTTAAGTGTATTGATGATCTGGTTTTTGTTATTTTCCAGTTCATTTGCATCCTGTACAATTTTATCGCTGCCATGATTTTCCAGCAGGTCCAGCACAGGGTATCTGTAATCACGTAAGTCGAGAACAGGATCGTAAGGTGTTGACGTGATTTTTTTTGCCGGTTCAACTACTGGTTCACTGGCCGCATGCATTTCAGGGGTGGTTTTAATTTCCAGTTCCAGTGGAGATATATCTTTTGCCTTTACAGAAGGGATGATAACAGGGCTTATTTCTTCTGCAGGAGTTAATTCAAAAGGAGTGCTTACTTCTGGTATTTCTTCTCCCTCTTCTTCTGCCTCTTTTTCCACCAGGCTTATTTCGTGGGTGAAATTATTGTTTTCTGCAGGAGGTACCACCATTATATTACCTTCTTGTTTTAAAGAGTTGGCCCCGGTTTTTTTAGTTGCCGCTTCTTCTTCGCTTTCCATATCCCACTCCACTTTTTCGGCTATATCTTCTTCGGCGGCTTCTTCTGTTGCCGGTACAGCAATATTGTTTTTTGAAGGCAGCTTAAATACAGGATTAAAACGCCAGATGATGTATGATAGCACAGCTACTGCCAGTAACCCAATAGTGCCAATGGCGCCAATTGTTTTATACAGCCAGTCTTTCATTAAATTTCCAGCAGCACCGCCCCATGGAAAAGCTTTGCTGCTGAATAATACCGCTGCAGTAACAGATAATACCGGCAGGCCGATAATTAAATATTTAAGATTGCGCCTAACAGAAAATACTTTTTTGCCAAAAAACAGGTTAACACCCAATACAAAAAACAAGGTGCAAAAGAGGTAGCTGGCAATTCCAAAGCCTTTACGGATAAATATTTCAGATAAGAAGGCACCCAAAGTGCCCAGCAGGTTTTGCACTTTTATATCGTTAGCCAGTAACATCCGGTAGCTAAACTTATCCTGGTCTTCGGCCCACGTAAAAAGGTATGATGTAAATGCAGTAAAAAGTAATATTGCAATTAAGAGCAGGATACTGCCGGTTATTTTATGGGTACGCTCATCCTGTAAAAGCTGTTTCACTTCTACTGTTTCTTCTTTTTCCTGCTTTAATGGGGCGGCGGCTGCAGTATTGGGTTTAACAGATTTTGTTTTCTTTGCCATTACCAACAAAGATAAAGAAAACCATTGCTGCAATACAAGCACTGCTGCTTAGTTGTTCCTGTTTTATTAAAAAAATTGTAGGTTTGAGAATATTCCTGCCAATGCATAAACGGTTTGTTTTTATTCTGTTTTTACTTCTGCTTAAAGTAACTGCTTTTTGCCAGCAACTGAACGATACCAGTTATGTTGACATAGCCCCAATTCGGGACTCCGTGCTGATTGTAAATAAAGCACTGCTTTTTTTTGACAGTAACGAAGTGGCTAATATGGGCAATATTATGCAGCAAAACTTTGTGCCACTGTCCGGGTTTACCCAAAGAAAAAACATACCCATAAAACTGGTGCCTAAATATGCTTATTTAAAAATTGGTTTGTATAACAGCAAAAGAGCCAGAGATACCGCCATTGTTTTTCCCGGAAGTTTGTTTGATAACATCAAAGTTTACAAACTTACTGAAAAAGGGGAGCCACAATTTTATACGGATGCTTCCAAAGCTGGTTTTGCAAGCATATTTATGAACCCCGGTGAAAAAGGGGTTTTTATTTTCAGTCTGGATTTTTGCCGCAATGATTATAATTCCCTTTTGCCTCAAATAATAAGGCCTCAATACCTTGACTCATACAAGCGTATGTACCGCTCCCGTGTGGAAACGCAAAAAATTGTTGGTTATGTAACCAGCGGGATGCTCTTTATAATTATTCTTTTTGTAGGTGCCAACTACTTTCTTTATAGAAAAAAGGAGTTTTTATATTATTTAGGTTATGCAGGCTTTAATTTTTTATTAATGCTGATAATGGCTTTGCTGAATTACATTACAGGTAGTTTATCCAGCCTTTTTTATGGCTATCTCGATTTGATTTTTCTTATACTGAGCGGCATATTTTACCTGGCTTTTACCCGTCACTTTCTGGAGACAAAAAAACAATACGTACTTCTTGATAAAGCCTTCCGTATTACTGAAGCATTCCTTGCGGTGCTTTTACTGTTATTTACAGTTGTTCATTTTTTTACCGACAAATATTATATAGAAGCATTTCTAGAAAACCTGATGAAGGTTATTTTGTTGAGTATAGGTATTTTGTTTATCGTTATTGCGTTTAGACAAAAGAAAAGGTTGTTAACCTACCTGGCCGTGGGAAATGCCTTTGCTATATTTTTCTCCATTATTTCACTTATACTTATCTGGCTAAAACCTAATACCTCTTTTGTTTTTGCTACAGCAATTTTTTATTATAATCTTGGTGTAGTTTTTTCGTTGGCATTTTTCCTGCTGGGGCTTACGTATAAAAACCGAACCGAACTGATAGAAAATCTTAAACAACAGGCGGCTCTTAAAATGGATATGGAACGGCAGGAACTGGAAAACCAGATTTCCCTGATTAAAGCACAGCAGGAAGAACGTAACCGCATCAGTGCAGATATGCATGATGATTTGGGCGCAGGTATGACTACCATTCGCCTGTACAGTGAGCTTGCAAAGAACCGGCTGGGGAGTACCGAAGTACCCGAAATTGAAAAAATATCTTCGTCAGCCAATGAGCTGCTCACTAAAATGAACGCCATTATCTGGAGTATGAGCAGCAGCAACGATTCGCTGGGCAACATGGTGGCTTATATAAGAAGCTACTCACTGGAGTATTTTGAAAACACGGGGATTAACTGTATTATAAAACTGCCCGATGATTTACCCAACCTGGTGGTTAGCGGACCTATCCGCCGTAATGTATTTTTAGTGGTGAAAGAAGCGCTGCACAATGTATTAAAGCATTCAGGTGCCACGGAACTGAGAATTACCCTGGAAAAAGTAAGCGATGGTTTAAAACTTTATATACACGATAACGGGAAAGGAATAGATTTTGAAAAAATAAGGCAGTTTGGGAACGGGCTTAAGAACATGAAAAAACGAATGGATGATATTGGTATCGGTTTCTCCATTGAAAACAGCAATGGTACTTTAGTAACACTGCACCGGGTAATTAACGGGTTTAATGCCGTTTAATGCATGCCGCCGCCAGCAGCAGCCATCCAATAATAAAACACAAACCGCCAACAGGAGTAATTACCCCCAGCATTTTAAATCCATCAAGATTGCTTAAAAGATATAGTGAGCCCGAGAATAAGACAATACCTGCTATAAATAAACTCCCCGCCCATGTCAGCAGCTTGCCTGGGTAATCTTTATACAATATTGCAGTAAGCAGCAATGCAAATACATGGTAAAAATGATAACGAACACCTGTTTCAAAAACTTGTAATTGCTCTGCAGTAAGCCTTGCTTTTAATGCATGTGCTCCAAAGGCACCCAGTATTACTGCCAGTGCACCCAATATTCCGGCAAGTATTATAAAGTTTCGTTTCATTGATTGGTGAGTATGTTATTAATGGTGGTTTGAGATAATGACGATACCGGTAAAATATATTTGGCCTGCGAATAAAAAGGCTCCCGTTCTTCCAGCTTTTTTTCAATAAATGATAAAAGCTCTTCCCATTGAAGGTTTTTAATTAAAGGGCGTTGCGCCTGCTCGTTTTTCACCCTCATCATTATTTCACCAGGCGATGCTTTCAGGTAAATGGTAATGCCATTACTGTTCATCCATTTCATATTGTTATTAAAGCAGGGAGTGCCGCCGCCACAGGCTATAATAGCATTGCTGTTGCCGGCAAAATTTTCCAGCGCCACTGTTTCTATTGCCCTGAAATGAGTCTCACCTTTTTCTTCAAAAATTTGGGCAATGGTTTTTTGCTGTTGTGTTTCAATAACCGCATCCAGATCGTAAAAAGGAATGCCCGCCTGCAGAGACCAGGTATTACCCCAGTAAGATTTACCGCTTCCCATAAAACCAATAAGAAAAACTGTATTGTGCTGCATAAGTATTTAACCGTTGCAAAAATAATGAAACATGAAGCATGCCTGCAGCTTTAAATCAAACTATAAAACACAGTTTGATTTACTGGTGGCTGGTTTTAGGCCAGGGGTTATAAATGTCGTTAGGCGATGGGGAAGTGGAGTGTGTATTTACCTGTTGTGTGGATGTACTGCTGCCACTGGATTTTCTTTTAAAATCGCCCCGTTTCCATGCTTTAATAAATTCGGCCCATGCAAAGGGGTTAAATATATTTTGCGGCGGTGCCTGGCCGGCATAATATGCTTTGTTTGCTGCCTGCCGCAGATACATGTTGCTGGCTTCTCTTCCATCGGCGGGTAATGCGGCCACTAAAGCTCTCCTGTTGGCAGCATCATTGTTTTTCCGGGCCACTGCAATATTATCATCTGGTACCGGTGTATTTACAAAGTCACGCTCAAACTGTTCTTTTGTTGGCCGGGATTTGATAATAGTGGCAGGAAGGTAAATGGTATCGTTCACCATTAATTGTATCACACTTTGCTGGTTGCCCTCCAGGTTTTTGGGTATGCTGATTGTTTTAGGTTTAAAACCCACGCTGGTAAACTCCACTTCGTCACCTTTAAGTACTACTATACTAAAAATACCTTTGTCGTTTGTAATGGTGCCCCGGCCCTGACCTTTTACCACCACGCTCACCCCTTCCAGGCCTTTAAGACTGTCGGCCGTCATGACAATACCATATAGTTGAACAACAGAATCTTTAAACGACTCAAACTGTGCCTTTGATTGTAAAGGTTTAATAACGCAGCCGATAAAAAGTATTAGTAAAAATTTACGCATTAAAAAAAGTTGAATTGCGGCATGGGGTTGAAGTGAGTGACACAACGATGATCAGCAGCATTCCCATGTCCGTCTCAAAAATACCCAACATTCCTTAATTAATAAACAAAGTAAAGGGTACAGTAGTTAATTTTGCGGCCTGCTTAGTTTTTTAACAAATAATTGAACGATGACAAAAGAAGACATATTGAAGGCACTTAGTAATGTGCAGGAACCTGATTTGGGCAAAGATTTGGTTACACTGAATATGGTGCAGGATATTGCCATTGATGGCAATAATGTATCCTTTACCATTGTGCTTACCACGCCGGCCTGCCCCATGAAGGACATGATGCGGACTGCCAGCGAAAATGCTGTAAAATTTTTGGTGAATAAAGAGGCCGTGGTTACTGTAAACTTTACTGCCAATACTACTAGTAACAGGGGTGATGGTAAAGTGGTGCTGAGTGGTGTGAAAAATATTATTGCTATTGTAAGCGGTAAAGGTGGCGTGGGTAAAAGCACTGTAGCCAGCAATTTTGCGCTGGCGCTGGCAGCAGGCGGCGCTAAAGTGGGCTTAATGGATGCAGATATTTACGGCCCCAGCCAGCATATTATGTTTGGTGTGCGTGGCGAACGCCCCATGATGAAAGATGACGGTACCGGCAAAGGAATGATTGAGCCTATAGAGAAATACGGTATTAAAATGATGAGCATTGGTTTACTCATTGATGAAAAGCAGGCCGTGGTTTGGCGTGGTCCCATGGTGAGCAGCGCCATACGCCAGTTTGTTAGTGATGTTGACTGGGGTGAACTGGATTACCTGGTGGTGGATATGCCGCCCGGCACTGGTGATATACACTTAACAATGGTACAAACAGTGCCCGTAACTGGAGTTATTGTGGTTACCACGCCGCAATTGGTTTCGGTGGCGGATGCAAGAAAAGGAGTGGCCATGTTTGGGCAAGGCCAGCTTAAAATTCCAATTATTGGTTTGGTAGAGAATATGAGCTATTTCACACCAGCCGAATTACCAGACAACAAGTATTACATTTTTGGTAAAGATGGTGGCAAACACCTGGCGGATGAATTTGAAATGGCATTTTTGGGTCAGATACCTATTGTGCAAAGTATACGTGAGGGTGGTGATGAAGGCGTACCGGTAATGGTAAGCGATGATAAAATTACCCGTAAGGCTTTTGAAGAATTTGCCGCCAATGCAGTACGCAGCATTGCTATGCGAAATGCGCAAATTGCCCCTACGGAAATACAAAAAGTGTACGTATAAAAATTAAATGATACTGCAGCCCTGCTTTTTGCGGGGCTTTTTTATGACCATTGTTATTTTAAACTCATCCATTTTATAATTATAATCAATTTTCTGCTGATGGATATCATACCAAAGCGCCCCGGGCTGTACTAAGTTGCACAAAACTATTGGTATGCTCCCCGATATTGAAATTGCGCAATCAGCAAAAATCCGCCATATAAAAGAAATTGCTGCATCCATTAATGTTAGCAACGATGATATTGAATATTATGGCAAGTACAAAGCAAAACTGCCGCTGAAGTTAATTGATGAAGAAAAAATACAACAGCACAATCTTATTCTTGTAACAGCCATTACACCCACACCCGCAGGTGAGGGAAAAACAACTATTTCTGTCGGGCTTACCGACGGGTTGAATAAAATAGGGAAAAAAGCAATGGCTGTATTGCGTGAGCCTTCATTAGGTCCGGTCTTTGGTATGAAAGGTGGCGCCGCCGGCGGTGGTTTTTCGCAGATCATCCCCATGGAAGACATCAACCTGCATTTTACCGGCGATTTTTCAGCAATAGAAAAAGCCAATAACCTGCTTGCAGCAATGATTGACAATAACCTGCAAAGCAAAAAAAATAATTTACAAATTGATCCCCGAAGCATTGTCTGGAAAAGAGTGATGGATATGAATGACCGGGCATTGCGGCACATTGTAATTGGATTGGGCGGCACAGCAAGCGGTATTGTACGTGAAGATGGTTTCAACATCACACCCGCCTCAGAAATAATGGCCATACTATGCATGTGTAATGGCATGGATGACCTGAAAAGAAAGTTGGGAAATATTTTTATTGGTAATACCGTTAGCGGCGAACCTGTTTTTGCAAGAGACCTGAATGCCGTTGGTGCAATGGCTATTTTACTGAAAGATGCCATTAAACCCAACCTGGTGCAAACGCTGGAAGGCAACCCTGCCATTTTACATGGTGGCCCTTTCGCAAGTATTGCGCAGGGCACCAATTCGGTATTGGCTACAAAAATGGGATTATCATTAAGTGATTATGTTGTTACCGAAGCTGGCTTTGGTGCCGACCTTGGTGCGGAAAAATTCTTTGATATCAAATGTGCCTCATCTGGCCTTACACCAAAAGCTGTTGTTATGGTGGTTACCATACGTGCATTGCGTCATCATGGTGGTGCCAAAAAAGATGAATTGAATACAGCATCTGCAGACAGGGTTGAAAAAGGCTGCTCCAACCTTGGTAAACATTTAGAGAATATGAAGCGTTTTGGCATGGAAACCGTGGTGGCGATCAATTTATTTCCCGGCGATAAAGAGGATGAAATCGCAGTTGTAAAAAACTTCTGTAAAGTGTACAATGTGCAGGCAGTGGAATGCCGTGGTTTCAGCGAAGGCGGTAATGGCATGACAGTACTGGCAACAGCAGTGGTGCAAATTGTTACCAACCACAAAAGCCGTTTTGTGCCATTGTACGATTATGAGTTAACTACAGAAGAAAAAATATACACGGTTGCCACGCAGATCTATGGCGCATCGGAAGTGGCTTATTCTGTAAAAGCAAAAAGCCAGCTAAAGCAAATTAAGGAACTGGGTTTTGATGCCATGCCGGTTTGCATGGCCAAAACACCCAAGAGTTTATCGGATGATGAAAATAAAAAAGGAAGGCCTGAACACTTTACCATCACCATCCGTGAGTTTGAATTTGCCGCCGGCGCCGGTTTTATCATTCCCATTTTGGGTGAGATCATGCGTATGCCGGGGCTGCCCAACATTCCCGCCGCCGAAACAATGGATATTGATGCCAGCGGAAAGATCACCGGGCTCAGTTAAAATTCATTATTCCTTAAAATGATTGCTAAAGCTTTTTGGTATATTAGAGTATGAAAAAGTCAGTGGCAATGGCTGCGTTACTTATTATTGCAGCTTGTTCTCCTTCAAAAAAAAATACTTCAGTGAATAATGATGCGGAAAAAATTACAGCGAAAAGCACGGAAGCGTCTTTTGATAAGCAGGGCCATCGTGGTTGCCGCGGCTTAATGCCTGAGAATACCATACCTGCCATGCTCCATGCATTGAGTTTAGGCGTTAGTACATTGGAAATGGATGTGGTGTTTACAAAAGACAGCATTGCCATTTTATCGCATGAGCCTTTTTTTAATCACGAAATAACAACAAAGCCCGGCGGCGGTTCTATTGAAGAAAAGGACGAAAAGAACTACAATATTTTTAAAATGACTTTTGCTGAAACGCAGCAATACGATGTGGGCCTGAAACCGCACCCCCGTTTTCCGCAGCAGCAAAAAATGGCGGTGCATAAACCTTCGCTTGCAGCCATGTTCGATTCTGTAAAGGCTTACATGATGACAAGGCGCAGGCCTTTTCCTTATTTTAATATAGAAACCAAAACACAACCTGCCACGGATAATATTTACCACCCGGCACCGGAAGTTTTTGTAGACATGCTGATGAAGGTGATTGATGAAAAACAGCTGCGTGATTTTGTAACGATTCAATCATTCGACATTCGTACACTTCAATACCTGCACAAAAAATATCCTTCCGTTTCAACGGTATTGCTGATAGAAGATTTTGATAAAAGAACCTTAGAAGTGCAGTTAAAAGAATTAGGTTTTACGCCTTCGGTTTACAGTCCGCATTATTCTTTAGTTACTGATGAACTGATAAAAAAATGCCATCAGCAAAAAATTAAAGTAATACCATGGACAGTGGATGATAAAAAAGAAATTAAACGGCAGAAAGGTTTGGAAGTTGATGGAATAATAACTGACTACCCGAATTTGTTTAATGAATAATTTGTGAAATGATTTTAGGTTTAGAAGAAGATTTTTATGTTGGGCAGGATACTTTCTTTGACAGCATTTCTCCAACAATTCCTTTTGGTGTTGTATTTGAGGACGACCTTACAACCGGATATTTCTACGCAGTTGATTTAAATAGTGATTTAAAAATGCTCGACGCCTTGCATATATATGATGTGGAAAATGTAATTGACAAACACAAACAATCTAAACTGCAAATAACATGGACTGATGATGGGCTCGTAGCATCTTTGCTAATAAATGATTTCTGCCATGCAATATTTGATTTTGAATCTAAAGCTGGGTATTGCAGAAATGCTTTTCCTGAAACAAGAAGTGATTGGTGTCTTGTAAAAAACAGAAATCTAACGGAAGGCTTAATACAGGAGATACTAAAAACACGAAAATAGAATTAGCCCAGCCATTCCTGCGCATTTTTAAACAATAGTTTTTCCTGCAGCGGCTTATCAAAATTCATTTGCTCAATTAGTTTTCCCGGGTGCTGTTCTCCCAATGGAAAAGGATAATCGCTGCCCAAACAAATTTTATCTGCGCCCATAACATCAATTATGTATTGCATGGCTTTGGCATCATGCACCAAACTGTCAATCCAAAATTTACCAATATAATCTTTTGGGTTAATGCTGTTATCAACTTGCACTAAATCGGGCCGCACATTAAAGCCGTGCTCAATACGCCCAATGGTTAATGGAAAACTGCCGCCGCCATGTGCAAATGCCACTTTCAATTTGGGAAATGCTTCCAGCACGCCGCCAAAAATCATGCTGCAAATAGCTCTGGATGTTTCTGCCGGCATGCCCACCAGCCATGGCAGCCAGTATTTTTGTATCTGCTGCTCACCCATCATTTCCCACGGGTGTACAAACAAAGAGCAGCCCAGTTCTTCGGCACGTTTATAAAAAGGAAAGAATTTTTTATCAGATAAATTTTCTCCGTTAATGTTACTGCCAATCTCCAGTCCCGGCATTTTTAGTTCGGTAACGCAACGCTCCATTTCTTTTATAGCCAAATCAACATCCTGCAATGGCACGGTGCCAATACCGATAAAGCGTTTTGGATTTTTTGCAACCGTATTGGCAATATGGTCATTAAAAAAGCGGCTTGTTTCCAAACCATCTTTTGGTTTTGCCCAATAATTAAATAATACAGGAATGGTGGAGAGTACCTGCACTGTTACATCCGTTGCATCCATTTCTTTCATCCGCTCGGCTGCATCAAAACAATTCTCCTCTACTTCTCTAAAGAGCTTATCACCCTTCATCATACAAGCTTTGCAGTTGCGGTGTTCTAAATGTATAAATTCTCCATAGCCAAATTTTTGTACCCAGTTGGGCATTTTATCCGGCATTATGTGTGTGTGAATGTCAATCTTCATTATAGTTGATAGCGGAAAGATGAAAGTGAAAAGTTATTGCTTAAGCCTCGTTTTTGTTGTTTTTACAGTACTTACAAGCATTTTAACAAGCTCTTCTGCATCAGTATTTATGCTTTCGAACTCTTTTTGTGAAATGAAATCAGTGTCCTTTAAAAGCATTAACCAATATAAAGTTTCATTGGCTTCTTTTAAGGCAATATTAGTCTTGCTTAAAAAATCTGGTTTTGATTGTGCATGCTCAGCTTCCTTCAGTAAGGCACCAATAGCAGTTCCGCTTCGTAAAAGTTGTTTTGATAATACGTATTCCTTTTTTTCATCTGTCAGCAACTTGTACAGTTTCACAATCCTTATTGCAAAGCGATAACTTTTTTCGCCTGCTATACTCTTACTCATAAGCTCTTAATTTAACAATCAAATACGCTTTCAACTCTCCTCTTTCAACTTTCACCCTAAAATTTTCAGCCCTTTTTAACCGGCGGGCTCATCACTGCCCCACATTTATCACAGGTACGCTTTTTTTCATCACTGTAAAAACCTTCCATAACAGGAGGCAGTTGTGTAACAATATCAGTAATCACTTTATATTCTTCATATAACTTATTGCCACAGTTTTCGCAGTACCATAAAAAACCATCTTCTTCAGTTTCACGTATTTTTTCAATTACCAGCCCCACCGTGTTTGGCCCCCGCTGCGGACTGTGTGGCGTTTTTGGCGGCAGCAGAAATATATCGCCTTCATTAATGGCAATATCCCTTTGCACGCCATTATCAATAATGCGTAAAATTATATTGCCTTCCACCTGGTAATACAATTCTTCACTTTCATTATAATGAAAATCCTTTCGGCTGTTAGGCCCGCCCACCACCATCACAATAAAATTTTCAGCATCTTTATAAATACATTGATTGCCCACCGGCGGCTTTAATAAATCCCGGTGTTCATCAATCCACTTTTTTAAATTAAAGGGAGAAGCTACTGGCATAACAATTAGTTTAGTATTGTAAGTTATATTTTTTTTGGTAATCAACAGCAACGCATTCATCAGCTTTAGTGGCGTCGCACTCTTCAACACTAACTCGTAATTCAGCAGTTTAGCCCATAACTTAAAATACTATCTTTACTGTAATGAATCTTTCCATTCCATATCATTTAGAAAATTATGTTGGCGGCAATTTTATTGGTCCTTTAAGTGGTCAATTCTTAGATAATGTAAATCCTGCCACTGGTGAAGTATATGGACAAATACCCAACAGTAACAAACAGGATATTGCTATTGCAGTTACAGCCGCACAAAAAGCATTTAACGAATGGAGCAATACTGCAAGCGAAAAACGTTTTGCCATATTAAACCGTATTGCAGATTTAATAGATGTACATGAAGATGAACTGGCACTGGCTGAAACAAATGATAATGGTAAACCCTTGTGGCTAAGTAAAGCTGTTGACATTAGAAGAGCCAGCGACAACTTCCGTTTTTTTGCAACAGCCATTATGCATTTTGCAAGCGAAAGCCACAGCACCACAGGTAAAGATGCTATTAACTATACATTGCGTCAGTCTATTGGTGTGGTGGGTTGTATTTCCCCCTTGAATTTGCCATTGTATTTATTTACCTGGAAAATTGCGCCGGCGCTGGCTGCTGGTAATTGCGTTATTGCAAAGCCAAGCGAAGTAACACCGGTAACATCTTTTTTGCCCGGTAAAATTTGTGCAGCAGCCGGTTTGCCCGATGGTGTATTAAATATTGTACATGGCGATGGGCCAACATGCGGTGAAGCCATTGTAAAACATCCTGCCATTAAAGCCATTTCATTTACGGGCAGCACAAGAGCAGGGGAGCGTATTGCATCTGTTGCTGCACCTGTGTTTAAAAAATTATCATTAGAGCTGGGGGGCAAAAACCCAGCAATCATTTTTGCAGACTGCGACTGGGAAAAAATGCTGAAGGAAACCATCCGCTCATCTTTTAGTAACCAGGGGCAAATTTGTTTATGCGGCAGCAGGATATTAATAGAGAAAAGTATTTATGAAAAATTTAAATCGGCTTTTGTTGAAAAGACAAAACAACTAACCGTTGGCGACCCATTAGATGAAGCAAGCAAACAAGGCGCTATTGTAAGCAAAGTGCACTTTGAAAAAATAATGAATTGTATTCAAATTGCGAAAGATGAAGGCGGAACTATTTTATGCGGAGGCAATGCTATACAATTAAGCGGACGTTGTGCCAATGGTTATTTTATTGAACCAACAATTATTGAGGGGCTCGGGCCCAACTGCAAAACAAATACCGAAGAAATTTTTGGGCCGGTGGTTACATTGCAATCTTTCGAAACAGAAGAAGAAGCATTGCAATTAGCCAACGCAACCAATTATGGTTTAGCTGCCACCATCTGGACGCAGGACATCAGCAAAGCCAACCGAATGGCAGCAAAAGTGCAAAGCGGTATTATATGGATCAACTGCTGGTTGCTCCGGGATTTGCGTACACCATTTGGCGGCATGAAAAACAGTGGTGTTGGAAGAGAAGGCGGTTGGGAGGCATTGAAGTTTTTTACCGAACAAAAAAACGTCTGCATTCAAATTTAAGTAATGAATGAAATAATTAAAACTGACAACGCAGCAAAACCATTAGGCGCTTATCCGCATGCAAGGCGTGTAGGTAATTTATTATTCCTGTCCGGCATAGGCAGCAGGAGCGCAACTGATAATACTATTCCGGGTTTGGAATTAGATGCAGCTGGCAACATTGTTAAATATGATATTGCTGCAGAAACACATCAATGCTTTGCCAATGTAAAAGCTGTGCTGGAAGCAAGCGGCAGCAGCTGGGATAAAATTGTGGATGTAACTGTTTTTCTAACCAATATGAAAGCAGATTTTCCAATTTACAATAAAATTTATGCAGAATATTTTACCGCTGTGCAGGCATGCAGAACAACAGTGGAAGTAAAAAGCCTCCCTACTCCTATAGCAATTGAATTAAAAGTAATAGCGATGGTTGATTGATCATTTATTATTTATCATTATGGCCACTGTACATCGTTTTGAAGATCTCGAAATTTGGAAGCTGGCAAGACAACTTTCTGTTGATATTTTTGAATTAACACAAACACTTCCACTATCCAAAGACTTTTCACTTAAAGATCAAATGAACCGCAGCAGTGGGTCAATTATGGATAATATAGCTGAAGGGTTTGGCAGAAGCAGCAGGCTTGAATTTATTCAGTTCCTCAGCATATCATCTGGCTCTGCTACGGAATTGCTGTCGCAGCTGTACCGGTGTCTTGATAAAAAATATATTTCCGAAGAAAAATTCAATGACTTGTATGAAAAAACAAATGCACTTTATAAAAAGATAAACGGGTTTATTAAATATCTTAACTCATCGATAGTAAAGGGCGTAAAATTTAAAGACAGAGTTTCGACCAAAACCAATGATAAATAATAAATGATAAATTCAAAAGAATACGCTGCCGAATTAGACAATGCCGACATTCTAAAAGATTTTCGCAGCCAATTTTACATTCCTCTTATCAATGGAAAAGAAAGCATTTATTTTACCGGTAACTCATTAGGGCTGCAACCAAAAGCCACGCAAGATTATGTATTGAATGAACTGGAAGACTGGGCCAGCTTTGGTGTGGAAGGGCATTTTCATGCACGCAAACCATGGATGCCTTACCACGAAATGTTCGCAGCGCCATTGGCAAAACTGGTGGGTGCATTGCCGGAAGAAGTAGTGGCTATGAACCAGCTTACAGTGAACCTGCATTTATTAATGGTGAGTTTTTACCGACCCACAAAACAGCGGTATAAAATTATTTGCGAAGCCAAAGCTTTTCCCAGTGATCAGTATGCCATAGAATCACAGGTGCGTCATCATGGATTAAATCCGGATGAAACAATTATAGAAGTGGCACCCAGGGAAGGTGAATACGCCATACAGAAGATATTTTAGCTGTAATTAAGCAGCATGGTAATGAAACTGCATTGGTTTTGTTTGGGGGCGTAAATTATTACAGCGGCCAGGTATTTGATATGGCCACCATTACTAAAGCCGCACATGAAGCCGGTGCTTATTGCGGCTTCGATTTAGCACATGCCGCCGGTAATGTTGAATTGAAACTGCATGAGTGGAATGTTGACTTTGCCTGCTGGTGCAGTTATAAATATTTAAACAGTGGCCCAGGCGGCGTATCCGGTGTGTATATTCATCAAAAACATATTAGCAATAAAGAGCTGCCTCGCTTTGCAGGCTGGTGGGGTTATACTAAAGCCACCCGTTTTAAAATGGAAAAAGGTTTTGAACCCATTCCAACTGCTGAAGGATGGCAACTGAGCAATGCCCCGGTTTTATCAATGGCGGCCCACAAAGCATCGCTGGATATTTTTGAAAAGGCGGGTATGGAAAACTTATTTGCTAAAGGAAAACTGTTGAGTGATTATTTGTTATTTATAATTGATGATATAAATAAAACCGCCAGTAAAAAATTAATAGAAGTGATTACACCAAGAGGTGAGCATGAAAAAGGCTGCCAGGTAAGTATGCTGATGCTGCAAAGAGGGAAAGAAGTATTTGATGCATTGCTGCAGCAGGGTGTTATTGCCGACTGGCGTGAACCGAATGTTATACGTGTTGCACCAGTGCCACTGTACAACACTTTTACAGATGTGTTTACATTTGGTCAAATTGTAAAGGGAATATTGGAACGCTGATGGTTATGATTTTGATGATAATCGCAGATAAAAATCATAATCTATCTTAATCATCATAAAAATCTGCGTTGCTTTTTTAAAATGAAAAAAGAAACAGTAATCATTGGAGCTGGCCTTGTAGGTTCACTGCTGGCAATTTATTTATGCCGCCGTGGCTATAAAGTAAAACTGTTTGAACGCAGGACTGATATGCGTACTGCCACCATCAGTGCTGGCCGCTCTATCAATCTTGCTTTAAGCGACAGAGGCATTAAGGCTTTGGAAGAAGTGGGCATTATTGATGAAATTAAAAAGATTGCCATACCCATGCATGGCCGTTACATTCATAATGCAGATGGCAGCACGGCTTACCAGCCTTATGGTAACGACGGGCAATACATTAATTCTGTTTCAAGAGGTGAGCTGAATAAAAAACTGATGAGCCTTGCAGAAGAAAGTGGCGCTGAAATTTTCTTCAACCAAAAATGCGAAACAATAGACTGGAAAAAGAATGAAATAGTTTTTCAAAATCAAACAAACTCTCAACTCTCATCTTTCAACTTTCAACTCTCCTTCGGCAGCGATGGAGCTTACTCTGCTGCAAGGCTAACACACCAGTTACAACATGATCGTTTTCAATATCAGCAATACTATATTGACTTTGGTTATAAGGAATTAACCATTCCAGCCGGAGCGAATGGAGGATTTTTAATAGAAAAGAACGCACTGCATATTTGGCCACGTGGCAATTATATGCTGATTGCCTTACCGAATATTGACGGCAGTTTTACCTGCACATTGTTTTTCCCTTTTGATGGGGCTCCTTCTTTCAGCAGTCTTGATACAAAAGAAAAAGTAACGGAGTTTTTTAAAGCCACTTTTGCGGATGCATATGCTTTGATGCCAACATTGACAGATGATTTCTTTAGTAATCCGACTTCATCATTGGTTACAGTAAAATGTTTTCCGTGGGTGAGGGAAGATAGATTTGCGTTGATAGGTGATGCAGCACACGCTATTGTTCCATTTTTTGGGCAGGGCATGAACTGCGGCTTTGAAGACTGCAGTGTGTTAAACAGTTTAATTGACAAACATGCAGATAATTGGAATTTAATTTTGAATGAGTACCAGCACCTGCGAAAACCTGATACCGATGCTATTGCAGAACTGGCATTAAACAATTTTGTAGAAATGAGAGATAAGGTAGGCGACCCTAAATTTTTACTGCAGAAAAAAATTGAAGCAGCCTTTAGCAAAAAATATCCCGGCAAATGGATACCGGCTTATTCACAAGTAACATTCAGTCCGCAGATACGCTACAGTGAAGCATTACAAAACAGCATACGCCAGGAAAAAATTATGCAGCAGGTAATGGCAATACCTGCTATTGAAAATAGCTGGCAGGATGAAACCATTGAAAAAATGATATTGGAATTATCGGGAACATAAACAACACAATCATGTACAAGCTTCCTTATTATACTGAATCTGACCAGGCAGTAATTATTGAATTTATCAGAAATAATCCATTCGCCATTATTACAGGCTTTAGTGAAACGTATCCGGTTGCCTCGCAAATTCCCCTGGCCGTGGAAGA
>JBGAHV010000062.1:0-26358 GCA_044225995.1 Ferruginibacter sp.
GATGGGAGAGTATACCTGATCTTGACGGTTATTTCGAGGTTTCCAGTTTTGGGAGAATCAAACGACTTTCACGAGAGGTTGTGAGGCAAGGACTTAAAGGCGGTGTTTATATTCTCCCAGAAAAGATAATGTTGCCAAGGAAAATGAAAACGCCTAACAAGTTGATTAAAGATCATACGTATCAGCTGGCAGCACATCTTAGCATTAGCAATACAAGATACCATCTTCCAATTGGCAGATTAGTCTATTACTGTTTTGTAGATAAATTTGACATGGACGAGCCTGGTATTTCTGTCAGTACAAAAAACGGAAATGGATTAGATATTCGGCCTTCAAACCTATTATTACTGGATAGCAGTAACAAAATGAAGGGAATATATCAAAAGGGGAGGATGATTTCTTCTTTTAAAGGAGCCAATAACAGGTCGGGAACCATAGCAGCCCTGAAAATTACCAAAAAACAGGTTTCTCAATATGACCTTAAAGGTAAACTCATAAAAACATACCCAAGTATAATGGAGGCTTCCCGTCAAACTGGAATACTCCATTCTTTAATTGGCCATGTAGTTACCCAAAGACAAAACAAAACCGGAAAGTACTACTTTGCTTACGGTAAAAAGAAAAGGTTCGATTTTAAGGGCCTATTAAGGAAAAAGGCATTAGGTCGTAAAGAAAAGCGGGGGACGAAGGTTGAGCAGTACGATTTATCTGGGAGATTAATTGCCACTTATCTAACCCTACTTGATGCAGGGAAAGCCTTAAATAAATCATATACAGGTATTTCAGCCAACATACGAGGCATAACCAAAGTAGCCTACGGCTTCGTTTGGAAAAGGGCAAAATGAAATACAGAGTCTCAGACTTTTGTATTGCTTATTTTTTGTAGGTCGTGAAGAAAAATGTTCGAAATTTGTCCAGTCGTCCCGACAATAAAAAGCCTTTGATTAATTTCAAAGGCTTTTTAATTTTATATAATAGATTTTACGGGCAGTAGCGCAGTCCGGTAGCGTACAACGTTCGGGACGTTGGGGTCGCTGGTTCGAATCCAGTCTGCCCGACGGTATTTTCGGGTATAAAATCCCTAAAAATAACCTCACCTCAAAAGGAGAGGTTATTTTTTGTCCGGCTGAACAAATTTGCCGGGAGATATTCCAAATTGCTTTTTGAATTCACGGCTAAAGTATTTCCAATCATTATAACCAACATTATACGAAACTTCATACACCGTCATATCAGTTTCAGTAAGTAATTGAGCTGCTTTTTTCAACCGAAGCGACTTCACAAACTCATTCACCGACATATTACTAACGGCTTTTATTTTTTTGTATAATACCGGCGGGCTCATGGCAACTTTTCTTGCAAGTTTTTCCACACCAAAATCAGGGTCATCTAAATTTTCTTCTATAATGCTGATTAAACGGGTAAGAAATTCCTTGTCAACAGTATTAACAAAAACATCAGGAGTTTCTGTTTCTCCTGCCGGTTCAGGTGCCTGTGGCGGTGTGGTAATTTGTTTGCTGAATTTTTCTTTCAGTAATTCTCTTGCCACAAGCAGGTTGCGTACATTCAGTTCAAGAATTTTTGTACTGAATGGTTTGGTGATGTAAATATCAGCACCGTTTTCCAAGCCGCTTACCTGGTCATTCTGCGAACTTTTAGCAGTTAAAAGAATAACCGGTATATGGCTTGTACGTTCATCTGTTTTTAAACGGGAGCAAAGTGTAAAGCCATCCATTTCGGGCATCATTACATCACTAATAATAAGGTCGGGAATTTGTTCTATAGCAGTGTTCCATGCAGTAAGCCCGTTTTCGCATTCAAGCACTGTGTATTGCTGGCCGAATAAATCTTTTGCAAGCAACCTTAGTTCAGCATTATCTTCTGCAACTAATATTGTAAAATGTTTTGTGGCGGCATTATTATTTTCCTGCACAGGTTGTATAGGTTCTGCCACAACAGGTTTTTCAGCAACAGGTACACTGGCTGGTTTTATTTCATTTAACAGTCCTGCTTCAAAATGGCTGTTGCCCTGCTGAAGTACAACAGTAAAAATGGTTTTTCCTTCTTTTCCATTGAAAGATGGTTCACTTTCAACAGCAATTGTTCCTCCATGCATTTCAACAATATTTTTGGAAAGTGCTAAACCAATTCCATAACCGGTGTTCTGCATACCATGATCGGCCACCTGGAAAAAATTAGTAAACAGGTTACTGAGATATTCCGGTGCAATGCCACGGCCATTATCGGTAACAGTAACAATGGCCATATCTTCTTTTTGTTCAGCCGATAAAATAATGCGTCCGCCTTCGGGTGTAAACTTAAATGCATTGGTCATCAGGTTAAAGAAAACTTTTTCCAGTTGTTCCTTATCAAAGTAAAGCGGAATGTTTTCTGTATTATGCAAAAAAGAAATGCTGATATTTTTTGCGATGGATGTTTCCCTGAAGCTGTTATAAATATCCTGCAGAAAAGGAATGAGATTATCTCTTTCAATATGAAGTTTTAAATGATTGGTTTCAGCCTTTCTGAAATCCATGAGTTCATTCACCAGCTTCAATAAGCGGTTGGCATTGTTTCTTACTTGTAATAATTGCTGCCGGGCATGCCCTTCTTTTTCATTATTGTTGATGAGTTTATCAACAGGCGCCATAATTAGTGTAAGGTGTGTGCGTATTTCATGAGAAACGTTAGTAAAAAAATTGAGCTTAACCTGGTGCAACTCATCTTCTTTTTTCAACAAAGCCCTTAAGAAAAAGAAACGCAGTACAAGAAAGAGTATGGCTGATAATGCAATAGCATAAATACAATAAGCCCACCAGGTTAACCATAACGGCGGCAGCACTTTTATTTTAATAGAAGCCGGCTGGCTCCAAACGCCATCATTATTGGCGCCTTTTACATAAAGCGTGTATGTGCCCGATGGGAGGTTGGTATATGTGGCTGAACTTGTATTTACTTCATTCCAGTTTTTATCAAACCCATCCAGCTTGTAAGCATATTTATTTTTACTGCTTCTTATAAAATTCAACAGGGCAAATTCAATGGTAAATACGTTTTGATTATGGTTAAAAACTATTTGATTGGTGTTGTTGATATTTTGCGTAAGCAATCCATCATTGCTGCCAATACTTACATAATTATTAAACAAACGTAAGCCGGTAAAAACAACAGGGGCCACCGTCTTATTAGTTTCAATTTTATCAGGATAAAAACTGGTAATTCCATTATAGCCGCCAAAGAAAAATTCACCACGGCTGTCTTTTAAATAAGATTTGAAATTAAATTCATTGCCTGCAATACCATCGCTTACAGTATATACCTGTGTTGTTTTATCAGCAGGATTGTATTTTATTAAACCATTTTCTGTGCTTAACCAAAATGCTCCTGCATTATCTTTTAATAAGCCAATTGTCTTTGTGTTTCTTAAACCTTCTTTTTCTCCATAATGCTGCAGTTGGTTATTGTGCGGATTATAAACAGCAATGCCACCATCAGCCAATCCTGCGCAAATATTGCCCTGCTCATCCTGCATTAAACAGTTTACATCCAGATCTGTACTAATCGTTTTCAATGTGTTTCCGGAAATCATGTATAAACCCGGCAGCGATCCCATCCACACATTACCTTGCAGATCTTTAAATAAAATATTGGGTGAGTTGGCTTTTGACATACCATTGATAATAGTAGTAGAAAGTGGTTCCAGCTCCTTGCCATTTTGTTTAAACAGCAGCAAACCGGAATTTGACGCCGCCCATAAACGTCCGTTATCATCTTGCAGTAATGAAGTTATTTCAGACCGGAGTGTTGCAGCATCATTTTCCTTGTAAAGAAAACGTTTGAATTGATTGGTTTGCCTGTCTAACATATTAAGGCCGCCACCATGCGTTCCGCACCATATATTCTGGTCTTTATCCAGGTAAACAACTTTCACCAGGTTAGAGCCGAGGCTTGAAGCAACAGCAGTATTGTTTTTATATACAGTAAATGTTCCATTACTGCGATTATAAAAATTAAGGCCGCCGCCTTCGGTTCCTATCCATAAATTGTGTTGTGCATCTTCAACAATACTGCTTACCACATTATTGTTAATGCTGGTTTTGTTTTCCTGGTTTTGCCAAATGGTAAAATTGCTGTTGTAAGAATAAAAAGAGTTTGCACCGCCAAAATAAGTTCCCACCCATATTGAGCCGCCGGCATCTTCAAATAAACTGTAAATGGAATTCTGGCTCAGGCTTTTTTTATCGCTTGCATCATTCTGAAAGGAACGTACTGTTTTTTTTACAGGATCAAGAATGCTGAGGCCTTCCTGTGTGCCAATCCACAATTCACCACTTTTAACAGGAAGAATAGAACGGATATTATTATTAATGAGCGGTGATTGTACCGAACAGTTTTTACAAAACCGGGTGAACGAACCCGATTGTACATTAAGCAAATTGAGACCATTGTTTTGTGTGCCAATCCAAAGTTGCTTATTCATGTCTTCAGCAATTGAAGTGACATAATCTGCACTCAGTGAATTTGGGTCGGAAGCGTTATGCCTGAAGGTTAAAAAACTGAAACCGTTTGTCTGCCGCTGCATACGTGTAAGGCCATTGCTTGTTCCAATCCAAATAAAACCATTGCTGTCTTCATGCACTGCCTGCACCCTGTTATCGGCAATACCACTATTACCGGCAGCTCGAAAAGCGATGAACCTGGTGGTTGCTTCATTTGATGCTTTATAAAAAAGCCCGTTGGTTGAGCCTACCCACAAGCCGCCCTTACTATCCTCATAAATAGCAGTAACCCCAAAAGCCCTTTTGTCTTCAAGCGATATTCGTTTAAATTTATCTGTGTACTTGTCGTACAGGTCAAGCCCGCCTGATGAACCTACCCAAAGATTTTTTTTAGAATCGCAAAACAGCGCAATTACATTATTCGATGAAAGGCTGTTGCTGTCGTTATTATTCTGGGTATAGAATTTAAAATGGGAGCCATCATAACGGTTAATGCCGTTACGGGTGCCAAACCATAAAAAACCGTCGCCATCCTGGGTAATAGCCAATATGGAGTTGTTGGATAAACCATTTTCAACTGTAAGATGATTAAAGGAAATGTTTTGCCCTTTAATATTAAGGCAGAGCAAGAGCAAAAAAATGATGAACCCACTTTTACTTTTAAAAGGGCTGAATGAAAATGGTGCAAGCAAATTAGCAGTCATAACTACCGGCTAAAAGTAGAACTATTTTAAGAAATCAGTTTAAACAGATGGGTGAAATTTAGTTTGATAAACAGTTGATTAACTGTACAATTTGCAAAAACCAACCAATTTATTTATGAAAATCCCCCAATGCAAACCACAATTTTTTAAATATTGCAGGGCGAAATCAGCAAGAGATATTCTTTAATGATTATACTGCCTGATGAAATTGTTTCAGGTTGTATTGCGCAAACATTATATTTATTATTATTTCAGAAAAAACAATTGACGTGGTAAAACTTACTTTCCTTTTCATCCTGTTCCTTTTCTTTTTCCCGTTACATAATAGTTTTTCGCAAAGTAATCCGCAGGTGCAAAAATTTTCTACTGCGGGGTTTTATCAAGTTCCGTCATCGGGCAGGGAAGTATATGACTTTAATGTGGGCTGGCGTTTTTTTAAAGGTGATATAAAAGCCGCTGAACAAACTGCCTTTAATGATAAAAACTGGAAGCTGGTGAATGTGCCGGATGGTTTGGAGCTGCTTCCGTTAAATGCAAGCGGCGGAAAAAATTACCAGGGCATTGCCTGGTACAGGAAACATTTTAATATTCCTTCATCCTTGCGTCAAAAAAGAATTACACTGCACTTTGAAGCCATTATGGGAAAATCGAAAGTGTATGTAAATGGCAAATTAGTTAAAGAACATTTTGGCGGTTACCTGCCTGTAATTGTTGAATTAAATAGTACAGATCTTTTTTTGGATAAAGAAAATGTAGTGGCCGTAATGGCTGATAACAGCGATGACCCATTGTATCCGCCGGGCAAACCACAAGCCTCTTTGGACTTTACTTATTTCGGCGGCATTTACCGGGATGTATGGATGATTGGCACCAATGATATTTTTATTACCGATGCTAATTCAGCAGACAAAACCGCCGGTGGTGGCATTTTTTATCATTGCGAAAATATCAGCGAAGCAAAAGCTGATGTAATTGTTAGTGCCAATATTGCCAATCAATCTAAAAATGAAAAATCGTTACAGGTATTATTTTCATTAAAAGATGATAAGGGTAAAATAATAAGTGAAGAAAAACAACTGGTAAAAATCAGCAATGGTTCAAGCCAGTCTGTTACACAAAAACTTCCTGTTGATAAGCCGCAATTATGGGTGCCGGAAACTCCCAACTTATACAACCTGTATGTTTCTGTAATGGATGAAAAAGGAAATACAGTTGATGGGTTTTATGTAAAAGCAGGCATCAGGCAAATTGAATTCAGGGGTAAAGATGGTTTTTATCTTAACGGAAAATATTTTAACGATAAACTGGTGGGCACTAACCGCCACCAGGATTTTGCTTATATCGGTTATGCCATGCCCAACTCATTGCACTGGCGTGATGCAAAAAAATTAAAAGATGCAGGCATCAGGGTTATCCGTTCACACTATCCGCAAGACCCTGCATTTATGGACGCCTGCGACCAGTTAGGTATGTTTATTATTGTATCAGCAGCAGGCTGGCAGTTTTGGAACAATGATACCACTTTCATCAACCGCTGCTATAGTGATACAAGAAATATGGTGCGGAGAGACAGGAACCATCCGGCAGTTATTATGTGGGAACCTATTTTAAATGAAACGCATTACCCGACTTTTTTTGCTAAAAAGGTGTATGAAATTGTACACGAAGAATATCCTTACCAGGGTTGCTTTGTAAGCTGCGACATCAATACAAATGGTTACGAAAGTTTTGATGTGTTATACTCACATCCTGATCCAAAAAGTTATGCAAAAACAGACAAGAGTTTATTTACAAGAGAGTGGGGCGATAATGTGGATGACTGGAATACACAAAACTCAAGCAGCAGAGTTAACCGCAACTGGGGAGAAATTCCGCAGTTGATACAGGCCATTCATTATGCCAATCCGGCTTATCCATTTACCAGTTTTCAAACCATTTACCAGGCGCCTCCGCAACTGGTGGGTGGTTGCTTCTGGCATTCGTTCGATCATCAGCGGGGTTATCATCCCGATCCTTTCCTGGGTGGTTTTATGGATGCCTTCAGGCAACAGAAATTTTCGTATGAAATGTTCCGAAGCCAGCGCAACCCATTGGTAAAATCCAATCTTTTTAATTCGGGTTACACTATTTATATCGCCAATGAAATGACGCCGTTTTCTCCGCAGGATGTAACCGTGTTTGCCAATTGCGATGAAGTAAGGTTAATTGTTTTGGAAAAAGATACGTTGGTACAAAAAAACAGCCGTACCAACCCGGGTATGCCTTATCCGCCATTTGTATTTAAGAATGTATATAATTATATGCAGTTAAAAGCACTTCACCGTGCAGGCAAATGGAAGCAGGCAAGCATTGTGGCTGAAGGATTGGTGGATGGTAAAGTGGTGGTTACCACAAAGAAGATGCCTGCCAAACGCCCCGATAAAATTATGCTCAGCATTGATCATGAAGGCCAGCAGGTATTGGCAAATGGTTCAGATATTATTGTGGTGATTGCATCTATTGCCGATAACGAAGGAAATGTGCGCCGCCTTACTAATGAAGAAATTAAATTTGAAATAGAAGGCGAGGGGCAAATTGTAGGTGATGCTGCCAACTTTGCCAATCCCCGTGAAGTGCAGTGGGGCACAGCTCCTGTACTTATCCGCACCACCACCACGGCCGGTAAAATAAAAATAAAGGCACATCTTGCTTTTGAAGGTGCGGTTTCAACCAAGGCTGCCGAATTGGAATTTGAATCGGTAAAACCAACCAATCAAATGGTTTATAAAGAAGTTGGGAAAGTAACTGCTGCCTCTTCTCAACCTGCCCTGTCCGAAAGCTTTGACACTAAAAAGCTACAGCAAAAGATTAAAGCACTTGAAGCCGAATTGAATAAATACCGGCTAAAACAAACGGAAAAAGACCAGGAAATTTTTGAACATAAAAAAGCCGGCAATTAAGCCGGTTTTTTTATGCTGAAAATGTGTTGCTTATCAGTGCAGCGTAATTGCCACTGAAGAACATGCATTATAATTTTTTCCAGCCTTACCTGCTGTCTCATTCAGCTCACTACTATCATTGTTATCTAATCGCTCAGTATTTATTTCCATCTCTACCCATGATTTCATTAAAACATTAATAATAAATGGGGGATTATTCATTTTATGGTGGGGGATTATCTTGATTTTTTATTGAAATACACACGGTTAAGGGGCTGTTTAAAATTTTCACCCATTTTGTTTATGATTTTCGGACTAAGGTTTTGTTAAAGGGAGCAAACTTGCACTAACGAATTGTTCTAATTAAACAAAAACGATTGCTATATGTCCTTTGCTATTTACGAATAGTGTCATTCAGGTAAATATAGTTGCTTATACATTAACTGACATATGACTTCTTAATTTATCAAAAACTAAAAAAATGAGAACAAGACTGCTTTGCTTAAAAAAACTGTGGTTCCTCACATTGGCTGTTACAATGGTTTCATTTGCATCAGCTCAATCCATAACCGGTGTTGTAACCGGCGAGGAAGACAACCCTTTACAGGGAGTTACCATTATAGTTAAGGGAACAAAAACCAGTGTGGTTACTAATGAAAAAGGCCAGTATTCAATCAACGCAAAAAACGGTGCTGTGTTGCTTTTTTCATTTGTTGGTTATACAACCCGGCAGGTAGAAGTAAAAAATGCTGTACTTAATGTAAAACTGCTTATCAGCGAAAAATCAAAACTTGATGAAGTGGTGGTAGTTGGTTATGGTACGCAGAAAAAAGCAGATTTAACCGGTGCCGTATCAAGAGTTGATGCCAAACAGATAGAAAACCGCCCAGTAACAAATGCTTTATCCGCTTTGCAGGGAACTGTGCCCGGCTTAGTTATTACCCGTTCTTACGGCCAGCCCGGTAAAGAAGGGGGTGATGCCACCATCAGGGGTTATTCATCTGTAAATGGAAGCAACAATCCGCTTGTGATAATAGATGGTGTGCCTGGAACTTTAAGTTTACTAAACCCTAATGATATAGAAAGTATTTCTGTACTGAAAGATGCCGCAGCAGCTGCCATTTATGGTGCTGAAGCAGCTAATGGGGTAATAGTTGTTACCACCAAGTCAGGAAAAAATCAGAAAATGAAACTGGAATACAGTGGTATAGTTACTGCAAATAAATCGTTTGGAGTGCCTGAGCGTAACCACTCATGGGTGGAAGCCCAGCAACTTAACATTGCACGTAATAATGCAGGACAAAGTAATGTATGGAGTGATGCACAAATAAGGTGGTTCCAGAGTTCTGATACAGATTATATAAAAAATGCCAATGGCGTTGCATGGGATACTTACATGGATCTTGATTATACAAAGCTGATAATGAGAAAATATACCCTCTCTCAGCAACATAATATTGCCGTAAGCGGTGGTACTGATAAAAGCAACTATGCATTTTCACTTGGATATTATGATCAAAACGGTGTGTTTAAGTTCGGGCCCGATAGCTATAAGCGTATCAATGCCCGCCTGACCTACAATAACCAGCTGAATAAAATTTTCAGTGTTAACTCAAGGGTTTCTTTTACCAATACCAATACACTTTCGGCTGCAGGAAACTTAAATGGGGATTATGGTCTGCTTTATAATATATACCAGCTCAGGACTATCTATCCTATTTTTCTTCCAAACGATGATGGTAGTACGGCAGGCAGCTTTAGTTCAAACAAATATTTCAATGGTGGTCCCACAACCTATTCAATATTAAATGACGGTGGTAAAAGGGAAGAAGGCCTGAATTTGTTAGATGCAGTATTCACCCTAAAGGCTGATGTGATGAAAGGGCTTTCATTCAGGGCCATTTACAGCCCTCAATTGGGTGTAAGTACAACTGATTTGTTTTTACGCACTATTGAATACTGGAATGTGCCTTCAACACCGGTTGCATGGGTAAACAGGCCCAACTCAATGACAAAAGCACGTACCATTTCAGACAGAACGAATATTCAGTTTCTTGGTGATTATGATTACAAGTTTAAAAAGCACAGCTTTCATTTGCTGGCAGGTTACCAATATAATAACAACCATTCAGATGGTACAACAGCTGCCGCCACTAATTTAATTTCAAATGATGTAAGCTCTCTTAATTACCCGGCTAACCAGGCAATCAACACTCCATCAGTAAGTGATAATGTTCAGCGAAAAGTTAACATTTCCTACTTTGGAAGGCTGAATTATAATTATGCTTCTAAATATTTAATTGAAGCTACTTTAAGGCAGGACGCAAGCTCACAATTAGCACCGGGCCACCGTGTTAATTTATTCCCTTCTGTTTCTGCAGGCTGGAACATTCATAAGGAAGACTGGTTTAAAAATATTACCAATGCTTTTAGCGAACTGAAGTTAAGAGGTTCATGGGGCCAGTTAGGTAACTCATCTGTATTGGGTAATTACGATTATATTTCGTTGTTGTCAAAAGGCGGGGTTTATCCGTTTAATAACCAGTTAAACAATTCTATTTATCAGTCAGCCTATGCATCTACCGAAAAATCATGGGAAGTAATTGAAACATCTGATATTGGTTTAGACATAGGTATGTTCCGCAATAAGCTTACAGGTTCGTTTGATTATTTTGTAAGGAAGAACAAAAACATGCTGGTTACACCAACATTACCTGCTGTATTTGCCATTGCTGCAGCCCAACAAAATATTGCTGATTTAAAAACATGGGGCTGGGAAGTGGAAATGAAATGGCGTGACAGGATTGGAAAAGCAAACTACAACCTAAGCTTCAACATTTCAGATGCTAAGAACAAAATTGTTAGCTATAATGGTAACAATGTTTATGGGTCAGGTGTAAGAGGAATTATCGAAGGCTTGCCTATCAATACAATCTGGGGTTATAAAACTGCAGGATATTTTCAGAAAGCTGCTGACTTGACAGGCGCTGCTTTCCAGGACAGCCGTACAGGCGCAGGCGATATCAGGTATATTGACCTGAATGGTGACAATAGAATCAGTGGAGGTTCCAACTCAAAAGATGACCATGGCGACCTGGTTAACTTAGGCGAAATTACTCCTCATTATAGCTATGGTTTTACTTTAGGTTTTGATGTTAAAGGTTTCGACTTTTCAGTTTTCTTCCAGGGTATATTGCAGCGTAAAATGCTGATTTATTCTTACGCAGCATTACCTTATATGGAAAGCTGGAGGCAGAGCTGGCAATTCCAGAATGATTATTGGACACCCGATAATCCTAATGCAAGATTCCCCAGGCTTTATTTAGGCGGTACACATAATACAGCAGTGTCCGATTTCTGGGTTCAGAACGCCAATTACATACGGTTGAAAAATATGCAGATTGGTTATACATTACCTGCTTCAATTACAAGAAGGGCTAAAATCAGTAAACTCCGTATTTATTTTACCGGGCAAGATATGTGGGAAAAAACAGGTATGTGGATGAAATATTACGATCCTGAAAATCCGAATGGAGCATCCTTTGGTTATCCATTCTTCAGGTCATATGCAGCAGGTATCAATTTAACTTTTTAATTCAATCACATTTAACTTTCGTAAAATGAAAAAATATTTTAAAGATAGTTTAAAGGGTGTGCTACTGATTTTGTCAATTTCTTTTTTCAACAGTTGTAAAAAAGATTTGGATCAGGTGCCCGAAACAAGTCTTGCCGATGCAAACTTCTGGAAGTCGGCAAATGATTTAAGATTAGCAGCTAATTATTTTTATACTTACTTACCGGGTATTAATTCAAGCAATGGTGTTTTTGCTGATAACTATTCAATTGATGCGTATGCTACCGGTCCAAACAGTGTAAGCGATGGCTCGAGGCTTGCACCTGCAAGTGATGGTAACTGGAATAGTGGCTATGCACTGGTAAGGGCTTGTAATAATTTAATGGAAAAAGCCCCCGCCATAAACGATAACCCTGCGCTTGTTAAAATTTCAATAGGCGAAGCACAGTTTTTCAGAGCCTATGCTTATTATAACCTGGTGATAAGGTATGGAGATGTGCCGCTGATAACAAGAACTTTTGCCCAGGACGATACATTGATGAATGCAGCAAGAACCGGCAGGGAAAAAGTAATTGATCAGATATATGCTGATCTGGATGCTGCTGCAGGCAACCTGCTTCAAATGAGTGCACAGCCTGCTGCAGATTATGGAAGAGTAGTTGTTACAAGCGCATTGGCTTTAAAAGCACGTATGGCTTTGTTTGAAGGCACACGCCAGAAATTTCATGGGTATGGCAACCCGTCAAAACATTTGCAAATTGCAATTACAGCTTCAAATGCTATTATTACAGGCGGGCAGCATGCTTTGTATAAATACCCCAAAGTAACGGTGCCGGACAGCAGTTATTATTATGCATTTCAAAATGCTGCAGAAGGAAAAGCAAACAAAGAAAATATACTGGTGCGGCTTTATGGTGCAGATTTAACAAATGATATTGCAGCACATAATACGGTAAGAAACCTTGAACAAGGCGGTATGACACCAACACGTTATTTGTGTGATGCCTATTTATACAAAGACGGTTTGCCTTATACAAAAAGTCCTTTTGACTCAACAACACCTTCAAAACAAATCAGATCCTTAAGCCAGTTCAGCAACAGGGATAACAGGATGGCACAAACTATTTTTACAAGAAACTCATGGTTTATTACAGGCAATTATGGATTAACATACACATTTTGTCCAACAGGGTATAAAGAGATGAAATATTTTATTGCAGCAGACTGGAGCCCCAACAAAAGTTATGTTGATTACCAGGTAATCCGCTATGCTGAAATATTACTTATTTATGCAGAAGCAACTTATGAATTAAACGGAAGTATTTCCGATGCCGACCTTGATAAAACCATCAATTTAACCCGTGCAAGAGGCGGTTTGCCAAAACTGACAAATGCATTTGTTACAGCAAATGGTTTGGACATGCGTGAAGAAATAAGGAGAGAAAGAAGAATTGAGTTTGCAATGGAAGGGCTACGCTACTGGGATATAATACGGTGGAAAACTGCAGAAACAGAATTGCCGCAGGATGTTGTTGGCACCAAGCCATTCCCATCGGAATATGGAGCTACACCAACAGGTACCACGTTAACTGCAGATGGTTTTATAATTGTGCAGAAAGTGGCTAACAGGAAGTTTGACCCTGCAAGAGATTATTTATGGCCCATACCAACACAGCAATTGGCGTTGCAGCCGGCATTAACCCAAAATCCTAAATGGTAACTGATTTAATACCCTGGTTTTGCTTGCAAAACCAGGGTTACAGAATAAACTATGAAAACCATTTCTGTTGCAGGTATGTTTGTGAAAAATAATAGTTTCTTAAAAGGCGTTTTAAAATCCAATATCCTTTTTTGAATAAGATATTTGAAACACAGTAAAAAGTACTAACATTTTTTTCATATAGCAGCAGGCTACGGCACCTGTTTACATTTGTAAATGGGTGCCTCTTTTAAATCATTACAAAGTCCTTAATTTCGGTATCTCTTTTTAAATGATTGTTACAGAATCATCTTACGGGTTTTATAAATAAAAACATTGTAATGAAAATGAATTACGCAGAGAGTTACAGTTTTCAACAATAAAAAGCACATGATGTTACGCATTAATTTCAGTTTCGTTTTTTTATTTGTATTTACTTCTCTGTTTGCTTATGAAAAGCGTGATTTACTGCAAAAAAATGCTTCCTTACAGCAAGTAAAAGAAACTATTCTTGATAAAAAAAACTGGATAGCGTATCCCGATTATGCTAATAGAAAAGGCTGGGATGATTTTACCGGCAGTTTAAAAGAAACATTGATAAAAGATGGCGAATCCAGTCTTGGTTATAACTGGAAAGTAGTTACAGCAACAGATTACCTTGAATATGAAAGAAGCGGCAGCAGGGTGGCAATGGAAAACCCTTTTGGCGCCAATAATACAGCATTAAGTAACCTTGTGCTGGCAGAGCTTGCAGAAGGAAAGGGGCGCTTTATAGACCAGATTATAAACGGTGTATGGAATAGCTGCGAAATGACATCGTGGGCTTTATCTGCACATCTTACTGTACAAAAATCAAAAAGATCATTACCTGATTATAAAGAAAATATTATTGACCTTACAGCAGGCGACCTTGGTGCATTTCTTTCATGGACATGGTATTTCTTTCACAATGAATTTGATAAAATAAACCCTGTTATTGCGGAGCGGCTGCGTTACAATATTCAGCAACGCATACTTATACCTTACTTGCAGCGCAGCGATTTTTGGTGGCAGGCATTGAATTATAAGCCGGGCATGCTGGTAAACAACTGGAACCCCTGGTGTAATTTTAATGTGCTTACCTGTTTCCTTTTGATTGAAGAAGATAAAGATAAACGTGCCGAAGCTGTTTACCGCACTATGCAAAGTGTGGATCAATTTATTAATTATGTAAAAGAAGATGGCGCTTGTGAAGAAGGGCCGTCTTATTGGGGACATGCCGCTGGAAAAATGTACGATTACTTACAATTGCTAAGCAATGCAAGCGGTGGTAAAATCAGTATTTTTAATGAACCGATGATTAAGAACATGGGTGAATATATTGCAAGAAGTTATGTGGGAAACGGATGGGTGGTAAACTTTGCTGATGCTTCTGCAAAAGGGGGAGGTGAGCCAGGATTAATTTACAGGTATGGAAAAGCAGTAAACAGTACAGAGATGCAATCCTTTGCTGCATACCTTGTAAAAGCAAATCCAACCAGCGCAGAAATAAATGCCAATCGTGATATTTTCCGCAGTATGGAAAATATCCGCACGTATAATGAATTGTTGAGCGCAACACCTTCTTTACCCAATGCAGTTTATTCCTGGTATCCGCAAACGCAGTTTTGCTATATGCGCAACAAAAGCGGTTTCTTTTTTGCAGCAAAAGCAGGGTTTAATAATGAAAGCCACAATCATAATGATGTAGGTACATTCTCTTTGTATGTTGATACATTGCCTGTGTTTATTGATGCAGGCGTGGGAACTTATACCAAGCAAACATTCAGCAGTGAGCGGTATAATATTTGGACGATGCAAAGCAATTATCACAATCTTCCAATGATTAATGGAATGCCGCAGCAGTTTGGTTCAGCATTCAAGGCAACTGATGTTGCATTCAATGAAAAGAAACATGAGTTTTCACTAAACATGGCTGATGCTTATGCAAAAGATGCTGCGGTAAAAAAATGGATGCGGAAATATACATTAGCGCCAACGCAGTTAGTAATTGATGATGCATTTGAATTGTCTGAAACAAAAGCCCCCAACCAGGTGAACTTTATGACATGGGCAAAACCTGATATTGCAACACCGGGTGTTATCCAGCTAAATAAAAATGGGTGTTCTGTAAAAATGATTTTTGACGTAAATCAATTTAATGTATCTGTTGAAACGATACCACAAACCGATCAGCGTTTGTCGAAAGTATGGGGAAATGAATTATACCGCATTGTGCTGCTTGCAAAACAAATGCAGCAACAAGGCCATTACCGCTTTGTAATAACAAAGAATTAATCTGTAAACAGAAAAACAAATTTTAATGAAACAATTTTTTTCTCTGCTTTGTTTGTTCTCGGTACTGTCATTTACTTTCAGGGGAGACAGCAATGAATCAGCTTTTGTTAAAGAAAATTTTGATTATGCAGAAGGGCAGGTAAAGTTAATGCTTAAGGATGTTGGTAAAAACAAACTTGCTTTTCCACGAACAACTAATAAGAATGGAAAGCTGGTTACGACAAGTATGTACGACTGGACACCCGGTTTCTTTCCCGGTAATTTGTGGTTTCTTTATGAATACAGTAAAGATCAGCAAATGAAAGCTGCAGCGCAGGAATGGACTGAAAAGTTAGAACCACTTCAATACTTTACACAGCACCACGACCTTGGCTTTATGGTTTATTGCAGTTATGGCAATGGTTACCGTTTAACAGGCAATGAACAATATAAAAAGGTATTGGTGCAGGCAGCCCGTTCACTCAGTACACGTTTTAATCCCGTAACAGGTTGTATCAAATCATGGAACAGTTTTAAATCATGGCATGGTGATAAAACATATAATTTCCCAGTCATCATTGACAATATGATGAACCTTGAACTACTGTTTTTTGCCAGTGAAGTAACCGGTGATACAAGTTTCAGGCATATTGCTGTTACACATGCAGAGAATACAATGAAAAATCATATACGTGATGACTACAGCTCATATCACGTAGTTTGTTATGATACTATTACAGGAAAAGTTGTTGGAAGAGAAACTGCACAGGGCTATGCAGATAATTCCACATGGGCAAGAGGGCAGGCCTGGGCTATTTATGGTTTTACAATGGTTTACCGTAAAACAAAAGATCCCCGTTTTTTAATTACAGCAAAAGGTGCTGCTGACTTTTTTATTCATAATAAAAACTTACCTGCTGATAAAATTCCTTACTGGGATTTTAATGCAAAGCAATCGGGATACAAGCCCGGTGTTAACTCCAATGCAAAAAAAGTAAGCACACTTTACAGGGATGCATCAGCAGCCGCCATTGTTGCATCAGCATTAATGGAGCTTAGTACGTATGATAATGAAAAAAGCAGCGAATACAGGAAAGCTGCAATTGAAATATTGCATTCACTGGCAAGCCCTGCTTATCGCTCTCCCGAAGGCGGTAATGGCCATTTCCTGCTGATGCAAAGTGTGGGAAGCATTCCGCATAACTCTGAAATCAATGTACCGTTGGTTTATGCCGATTATTATTATTTAGAAGCTTTGCTCCGTTACAATCAATTGTTGCAGGGCAAATCACTTTTTTAATTAATCATTTGTAAGTTTGAAGCGGAACATACATTCGTTTAAATTTTTATTGCAGCATTATGAAATACCGTAGTTACTCATTTTTCTTAGCATTGTTGCTTGTATTTTCACAGGCATCAGCGCAAAAAGGAAAAACAAAAATTAAAGAACCGCAAAATATTCCTGCAACCGGGTTACAGGACAGGGCATTTTGGGCAAACAGTTTATATAAAATTTCTTATCCCGTTGTGCATAATCTGGCAGAGGGAACATTAAGAAAAAATTTGCCACTTGAACTGGGTCCGCAGTATTATCTGAACGCAACTAAGGTTACTTACCTGGAAGCGGTTGGCCGTACAATGGCAGGCATTGCACCCTGGCTTGCATTGCCCGATGATGAAACTGCAGAAGGAAAACTAAGAAAAAATTTAAGAGAAGAATTATTAAAAGGATTGGTGAATGCAGTAAATCCTGCCAGCCCCGATTACCTGAATTTCCGTACCGAAGGCCAGCCCATTGTTGATGCCGCTTATGTGGCACTTGCATTTTTACGGGCACCCAAAGCATTGTGGGAACCATTGGATACATTGACCAAACAACGCTTCATTACAGAATTTAAATCATTACGAAACCGTAAATGCCCTTACAATAACTGGTTGTTGTTTGCTGCACTATCTGAAGGGTTTTTATTGAAGGTTGGTGAACAATACGACCCGGCAAGAATTGATTTTGCTGTAAGGAAAATGAAGGAATGGTATGAAGGTGATGGTTGGTACAGCGATGGAGAAAAATTCAGCATGGACTATTATAACTCTTACGTAATACACCCGATGCTGGTTGATTTGCTGCAGGTATTGGTTGAAAAGAAAATAGCATCACAGCAGGATTATGATGCAGCACTTCAGCGGATGGTTCGTTATTCAGAATATTTAGAAAGAGTGATTGCACCTGATGGTTCTTATCCTGCATATGGCCGTTCTATTACTTACAGAACGGCATCTTTCCAGGCATTGGCACAAGTTGCCTTAATGGAAAAATTACCTGCTTACGTAAAGCCGGCACAGGTGCGCTGTGGTTTAACAGCAGTTATGCATAAGCTTTATGATGGTAACCAGAATTTTGATGCGAATGGATGGCTGGTATTAGGATTTAACGGGCATCAGCCAATGGTTGCAGACCAATATACTTCTACCGGCAGTTTGTATATGGCCACTTTAGGTTTTTTACCGCTTGGGTTACCTGCCGATAATATTTTCTGGACAAGTGAACCTGCACCTTGGACAAGCAAAAAAGCCTGGAGTGGGGAAGAACTGAAAAAAGATTATAAAGTAGATTATTAAATTTTGTTTTTTTAATGCGAAAGAAAGTTCGCAAATAAAATTGGATGAAATTTATTTAACCCTATAGCAATGGATAAAAGATATTTGACGAAAAGGGGATTGTTGTTTTCGGTATTGCTGATAGCCGGGTTAACTGCCACTTCGCAGGAAGTAAAGAAGGAACGTTTACCATTGCAACATGGAGCACACCATATTGGTAAACGTACAGATGATGATATGGCCAGGTGGCGTGGTTATGGCCTTGGCCAGTTTATTCATTGGGGATTATATTCTATCCTGGAAGGAAAATACAACGGCAAATATTATAACGGTGCAGCAGAATGGATTCGTTCATGGAAAGAAGTGCCTAATAAAGAATATGATGAACTGAATACAAAATTCAATCCATCTGCATTTAATGCTACTGTATGGGCAAAAATGGCAAAGCAAATGGGCGTGAAATATTTAACCTTCACTACAAAGCATCATGATGGGTTTTGTTTATGGCCAAGCCAGTACACAGATTACACAATAGCATCAACTCCTTATAAAAAAGATATTGTAAAAGAAATTGTGGATGCTTATACAAAAGAAGGAATTGATGTGTATCTCTATTATTCAATTATGGACTGGCATAATCCCGATTGGAGATACGATTTAAAAACAAAAGACGACAGCATTGCATTTGACCGTTTCAAACTTTTTACAAAAAATCAATTAACGGAATTGTTACAGCATTATCCGCAAACAAAAGGGCTTTGGTTTGATGGCACATGGGATAACAGTTGGAAGAAAAGCGGCGCTTTTTCTGATTCGCTTGAACAGTATTTAAAATCACTTGTTCCCGGTTTAATCACCGGCAGCCGTTTACGTGCTGATGAATATGGAAAACGAGGTGCTGATTCAAATGGTGAGTTGATGGGAGATTATGAGCAGGGTTGGGAACGAAAAATTCCAAAAGCTTATGCAGATGTGCATGGCAATGATTGGGAAGGCATCATGACGATTCCTGAAAACGGTTGGGGCTATGCAGAAAAATGGCTGGGCCATTGGAAAACCACCAATGAACTGATTGAAATGGCCGCACAGTGTGTTTCACTTGGGGGCAACTTTGTACTAAACTTTGGCCCGAAACCTGATGGAACATTTCGTAAAGAAGAAATGGTTGTTGCAAAAGAAATTGGCGACTGGATGAAGATAAACAACGAAGCCATTTACAATTGCGAATATGCCGGATGGGAAAAACAGGACTGGGGCTACTATACAAAAAAACGTGGAGAAGATAAGGTGTACATGATTGTTTGTAATGTGCCTGTATCGGGTTCGCTTAAAATAAAACCACCTGCAAATAATATTGTTGAAAAAGCACGGCTTTTAGAAGGACAACTACAACTGGCAACAGAAAAACTTGATTACGGGGCATCATTTATTCAATTACCCAAAAATGTAAATTATAAACATCCTTTTGTAATTGTGCTGGATGTAAAAACAGTTAAACCACGGGAGGAGACAAGCATTAAAGCAAAAACCTAAAGAAAAAAAGGATTGTTATATTAAGCCAATCCTTATTGCCTTTCCAATAAGTGTGGCGGTGTTTTTTACATTAAATTTCTCCAATAAACTTTTGCGGTGTGTATTTACAGTAGCAACGCTGATAAAAAGTTTTTCTGATATTTCTGTATTGGTCAGTCCTTCGGCAATTAGCGACAATACTTCTTTTTCACGGCGGCTTATTATGGGTGTATCGCTGGTTTGCTCACGCAAGGCCACTGCAGCTTCAAAGCTGATGTATTGTTTGCCTTTAATTACAGAGGAAATTGCTTCGAGCAATTCTTCCTTTGTTGCATTTTTTAATACATAACCCGATGCACCGTTTTCCATCATACTTTTTATAATGGGTTGCTGGTTAAATGTGCTGAGGCCTAATACACGAATGGAAGGATGCAGTTTTGTAACTTCTTTACACAACTGAATACCACTGGTATCGGGTAAGTTCACATCCATTAATATCACATCGGGCTGCTGCTGTTTTAAAAAACTAATACAGGATGCGCCATTCATTGCATGGCCCATCCATTCAATGCCTGTTTCATTCGCTAATAAGGAATGAATGCCTTCAATAACCATGTAATGATCGTCTACAATAAATAAACCTGTTTTCATTGCATACTAATTTCAATAAGTACTGATGTGCCTTTGCCCGGTGCAGATTGTAAATCCATTTTTCCTTTTAAAAATTCCACACGGCTTTCTATATTCTTCCAGCCAATGCCCTGGGCTTCCTGCAACATTGTTTTGTCAAACCCTTTACCATCATCTTCCACAGTTATAGCCAGTGTTTTTTCTGCTTCATGATAATGGAGTTGTACTAATACTTCCCTGGCTTGTGCATGCTTCATTGCATTATTTACCAGCTCCTGCACAATGCGATAAATAGCTGCAGATTCTGCCTGGTTAATTGCAAAATTACTCATGTTCATCGATTGGTAGTTTACATGTAAAGCAGTGCTGCGGCTAACTTCATTACAAAATTCTTTTAATGCTGTATCAAGCCCATATTTTACAAGCATTTCCGGCATAAGGTTATGTGCCACCCGCCGCATTTCTTTTATGGAACTGTCCAGCATATCAATGCTGCGTTCAAAAGCCTGTGCATTATCAGGCGTCATTATTAAATTCTCTTTCATATTGCTTAATGAAAATTTTATACCGCTCAGCATGCCGCCTAATCCATCGTGTAAATCTTTTGCAAGCCTGGTGCGTTCCTGTGCTTCGCCTTTTAGTACAGCTTCTGTAGCGGTAAGTTGTTTTTCGGTTTCTAATTCATTAATTTTTGACTGTTGCAGTTTTTGACGGTTACGGTAACTTCTGTAACCAAGCAAAGCAATAATCAGCAAAGCTGCAAGGCCAGCTATAAGAAAATAATTAAGTGTTGATTTTTGTTTAATCACTGCTTGTTGCAGGCTTATTTGGTTTTCTTTTTTTTCTGTTTCATATTTCACTTCTTCATTGGCAAGCTTTTGAGCCGTTAATTCTGTAAATATTTCTTCCTTTATACTTGTTGCCTCCCTTTGATATTTTGATGCCTGGTCATAATCATGCGCTGCAAAAAAAACATTAGAAAGTGTTTGTAATATCATTCCCCTTGCTTCTTTATAATCGTTGGTATTGCTTATGCGCAAAGCAGTAAACAGGTGTTCTTTCGCTTTTGAAAAGTTGGAGATTTTTAAGTAATAAATACCCAGGCTGTTATTTGCATTCATAATAGCGGCACTATCTGCTATCTCAATGGCCTTTGCCAGGCCCTTATCAGCATAATATTTTATCTGGTCAACATTATTTTGTTTTTCCATTATGCTTGTGAGGCCCTCACAAGCCATCGGGATATAGCTGTTGTAATTGTACTGCTCACAAATAGATAAAGCCTCTTTATATATTTTCATTGCTTTATCTTCCTGCCCCAATTCATCCCAGGCATTTCCCAGGTTCAATAACGTAGAGGCTAATTCCTTTGATACATTTGTATTACGGTTTATCTGCTCCGCTTTTTCACCAAATTCAATTGACTTTTTATAGTCTTTAATCATCAGGTAGTTAGCTGCCAGGCTACCATATATTATAGATTTGGTGCGTAAGGTTGTATCCACACGTTCTATAATCCTTAATCCTTTTAAACTATATGCTATACCCGTTTCATAATCTGATTTATAATTGTAACGTTCACCCAATGCAAAATAGGCAATGCCAATATTGAGCGAATCATTCATCTCCATTGCAATTTTAAGAATTTGATTACCATACTGTATTGCTGAATCATGTTGCTGCAACGTGGCATACATGTACATCATTCTTTTATTATACTTCAATATGCCTGCAGTGTAGTGAAGTTTTTCGCTTAATTGCCCTCCTTGTTTTGCATAGGCCATTGCTGTTTTTATGTCATGGTCTTCATAAGCTCTTGCCAGGTTAAGGTACAGAATGGCTTTGCCTGTATCTTCTTTCGCACTATTCAGTAATCTTTTTAGGCTATCTGTTTTTTGAACATCTTGCGCAAAGCATAAACCGCCAAACAGCAAGGAATACAATATCAGCAATAATTTCTTCATGCTCTAAAATACATTTTTCTTCTTTTACAAAGAACGTTGTACAATACCCGTTTACTATCATCTTTTTTAATGATTTTTTACTTACAACCAAAAAAATCATCTTTTTTAATGACTGGCAAGATTTTGTGGCTTTGTATTTTTATAGCATAAATTTTCGTTACACATGAAAAAGGTTAGCTTAATTATTACATCTGTTGTAATCGCTATTTCAACCTTTGCGCAAAAGCAAACATTCGATATTGTTTCTTACAAACCACCCAAAGGTTGGGCCGAAAAACAGGGAACCAGTGTTATGACCTATTCCAAAGTTGATGGCAGTGGCTGGGCGCAGATAGCTGTTTATAACCACACCAATAGCGATGGCAATATACAGGCTGATTTTAATAATGAATGGAACGAGTTGATGGTTGCCGGAAAAAACATTTCTGCCCCCGAAAAAACAAATCCTGAAACGCAAGGCGGATGGACCGTAATAAGCGGCAGCGGCAACTGGCAATACAACGGCGCAAAAGTAGCTTCTATCCTTACCGTTTTTTCAAATAACAAAGTCCGTTTATCGGTAGTATGCAACTCAACAGCAAAGGCATATTTACAGGATTATCAAAAACTGATAGATTCATTAAAAATAGACGCAAGCGGCGTTACAGAAAGCTCTGGCACAGAAAATAATACCACTGCGCCGGCACAAAATAACAGCAGCAATTCCATTGCAGGCACATGGATAATAAGTATAGCAGAGAGCAGGGGTTACTTGAAAGGTTTTAATATGTACACGGGTGGCTATATGCGAAAAGAATATGTTTTTAAAGAAGACGGAACTTATGTTTTCCGGCAAAAAGACTGGATGGCTGCCAGGGACAATATATACTTTGCTTACGAAACCGGCACTTACGTTGTAAAAGGAAACCAGCTAACCCTCACTCCTAAAACAGGCAAAGCCGGATGGTGGAATAAAGATAATGTTGGCAACGATGTAAAAAAATGGGGCAGTTATCAAAAAGCTGAAAAATATAATTTGGAAACAGTCACCTATGCTTTTCAATTTGCAATGTTGGCAACGATGTAAAAAAATGGGGCAGTTATCAAAAAGCTGAAAAATATAATTTGGAAACAGTCACCTATGCTTTTCAATTTGCAACCGATGATTATGGCAAAAACCTGCTCCTTAACTACGATAAGGCAACTCAAAGAGATGGAGACCACCCTTCCGGCAACGGGCAGTATACTTCCTATTCCAGGGATGAAGGAAAATCAAGGATTGATAACCCACCGGGATTTAAAAACTAATAACAAGAACAAAATGAAAAAAATATTTCCCTTTTTATTAATCATCTTTTGTTGCACAAAAGCTTTTGCACAAAAGCAAAGCTTTGATGTCATTTCTTATTCTGTCCCCAAAGGCTGGCAGCAAAAAAAAAATGATGGTGGTATCCAGCTTTCAGTAACAGATAAAAAATCCGGCGCTTATGCTATGGCTGTTATTACCAAAGCAAACCCATCTTCCTCATCAGCCACCGAAAATTTTAATACTGACTGGAACAAATTAGTAAAAACAACGGTACAGGTAAATGACGAACCCACCATGCAACAACCATCAACAGAAAGTGGATGGGATATAATTTCGGGTACTGCTAATTACACTGACGGGGTTAATAAAGGGGTAGCCACTTTATTAACAGCTACCGGTGGTGCACAAACGGTGAGTGTGGTAATCATGTACAACTCCAATCAATACGAAAAAGAATTAGCTGCATTTCTTAATTCTTTAGAACTGGCTAAGCCAACTGCCTCACAGCCTAACAATGCATCCAACAGTAATAAGACGTCTATTATCGGTTTATGGTGCGATAATCATTTGGAAATTTCTGGCTACTATAATGGGTATGCCCAATATACTGCTGGCTATTTTAGACGGGAATATAATTTTAAAGCCGATGGCACTTATATCTACAGGGCAAAAAACTGGTCAACTCTTTTAAATGAAATTTTATTTGTTTATGAAATTGGCACTTACACAGTAAATGGCAACCAACTTACCATTATACCAACGCAGGGTAAAGGCGGTTGGTGGGGAAAAAAGGATAATAATACAAAGTTGTGGGGAGCTTTTATTAAGGCATCCAGTTTTAAATTGGAAAAAATTACTTACACTTTCGAGATAAACTATTATTCAGGTATTAAAGAACATGGCTTATATCTTAAAACGGTCAACAATACCGAAAGGGATGGAACAACAGGCCCAAATGGGTTTTCCTTTAAACTTTATGATGATGGTATTTCAATTATTGATAACCCGCCGGGATTTAAGGCGGATGCAGAAAATAAATCTGTTTCTGCAACAAATACAAAAACAGCACAGCCTGCAATTTCCAATAATAATGCTAATGCAAGCAACCCGGCTGTTAATCAGCTTGCCGGTATTTGGGGCCAATACCAGAATGAAGCCAATACTTCCGGTTATGATTGGCGGGAATATTATTTCAACCAGGATGGAACTTACCAGTTTCTGCAAAAAAACATCAGCTACCTCTACCATAATGATATTATTTATGCCTATGAAAAAGGCACCTATCAATTAAATGGAAATCAGCTCACCCTATCGCCACAAAGCGGCACAGTAGAAAGCTGGACCAAGGCGGGCAGTGATAAGGCGGGAAAACTGATTAAAACTGATAAAAGAATATTAGAGAAAATTTCCTACACATTTACACTGCAATATTTTTCGGGCATACAAAAAACAAACCTGGTGTTGCAATACCCTACAACAACACAGAGAGATGGCGCTTTCAGCAATAACAACACTTATAAAAATGCATGGCTCTACAGCAGACCTTTTAACCCCAATAAACCCAGCATAGAATTACCTGCAGGAACGAAAATAAATTTCAGATACTGATAAGCTATCAAACAACAAAATTCCAGTTGGAATTTAAATAAAGATTAAACGGTACTGCTAACAAATGGTTTTAACCATTTCTATTAACAGCAAAAAATCATCTTTTTTAATGATTGATGCAGCCTGCATATCAATCTACTTTTACAGCATACTATTTTTTCAAAACAAAATATTTTTTACTCATGAAAATCAGAAACCAGAACACTTTTAGAGCAATTGTAATTACAGCATTCGTATTATTTCTGTTTGCATTGCCTTCCTGCAAAAAAGATGATGCTCCGGCTACAGTATTGCCCACCGTAATCACTACAGCCGCCACAAATATTTCTACTACCGGCGCTACCACGGGTGGTAATATAAGTTCGCAGGGCTCCGGCACCATTACAGCGAAAGGCGTTGTTTGGAGCACAAACGTCAACCCAACTATTGACCTAACCACCAAAACCAACGATGGTACAGGTATAGGTTCTTTCACTTCTTCCGTCACCGGATTGCAGCCAAACACTACTTACCATATAAGAGCTTATGCTACATCCAGCGCAGGTACAGCCTATGGAAGCGATATCAGTATTACAACCACATCAGTGGCAAAAATCTATGTGTGTGGATATAGTCAGGATCCGGGAAATGACCAGGCGAGCCTATGGACAGATGGAACGAGTGCATTATTAGCAAGTACCGCAATAAAATCTTACGCATCCGGTATTGCGATTTCAGATGCAGGAGATATATATACGGCAGGTTGGGATTTTACAGGTGGAATAGACAATGCCAAAATTTGGAAGAATGGTGTGGCCACAGTTTTGTCCACATCAAACTCCCGTGCTTATTCGGTATTTATATCCGGTAGCGATGTGTATGTAGCGGGCTTTGAAAGCAATGGTTCACAATTGGTGGCCAAATATTGGAAAAACGGTACGCCAATATCTCTTTCAAATGGCACAAATGAGGCTGCGGCAAATGCTATTTATGTATCGGGCAGCGATGTATATGTGGCAGGATATGAAAATAATGGGAGCATAGATGTAGCTAAATATTGGAAAAACGGTGTGGGAATTGCCCTGACTAA
>JBGAHV010000063.1:0-25797 GCA_044225995.1 Ferruginibacter sp.
GAGCTGGCATTAATTCTGCCAAAAGCGGGAAGTATTAGTACCTATACAACTGTTTCTATCGGACATTTTCCTGCAATCATTGCAGCGCTTTCGGCTTATGTTGCACCGGCAGTTTTTGGCTCAATAGCCGAATTACTACTGTTGCAAAATGTTCTTGACACAATCATTCCCGGTTTTTTTATCAATATGTCTCTTGTAGTAATATGGATATTTACAGTACTTAATATTTTGGGTATAGATTTATTTGCGTCTGTGCAAAGTATTATTTCTTTCACTATGTTGATTACACTTTTTGTTATTGGATTTGTAGGAATGAACGCTACCAATTCTCAAGGAATTACACCTGCGCATATATTACAAGACCTTATTCACCCCAACAGCTCTGTATTTACTCTGGTACTGGTAGCCCTTTGGCCATTTATAGCATTTGAAATGATATGCGATTTTATTGAAGAAACAAAAAATCCGGTAAAACATATCCCGAAAGTTATGTATAGTGCCTGCATAACTTTGCTGTTTGCCTACTGTTTAATTGCCTTTGTAGCTATGAAGCTATTGACTGCAGAACAACTTGCTAACACAGAAACCCCACATCTGGCTTTAGGAAACGTAATTTTTGGAAATGCAGGTAAAGTTATTATCCTTGTTTTATCTATCACTACAACGTGTGGTTTTATTAGTACTGGATTTGCAACAACACCAAGGCTGTTATTTGGCATGGCCCATCACAAGCAATTACCAGCCATTTTTATGAAACTTCACCCAAAATGGAGAACTCCATGGTTCGGTATATTGGTTATGGCCATATTGGTAACAATTGCCCTTTTGATTTTTAGAAATAATCAGGATGCACTGCTAATGCTTGTTATTTCAGGAGCAAGCTGTTATCTGCTTGCTTATATTATAGCCCATATAGATTTAATGGTATTACGAAAAAAACACCCTAACTATCCCCGCCCGTTCAGAGCTCCATGGGTTCCATTGCTCCAAATCATTGGGATATCAGGAATGATTTATGCGTTTATCAATAATTCACCAACTCCCGAATTGAGACTAAACGTATACATTACTGTTGCAATATTCATAGCAGTAACAGCAGGATTTGCTTTTTATTGGGTGAAGTATAAAATGAAAACAGGATTATTTAAACCCGAAACAATAGATCAGGCTATTAAAGACTAAAGATATTGTGAATCGATGATCAGTCGAATTGAGAAATACGGCAAATAACATTGCATTGGCAAAATGGCGGGGCGACTAATATACTTTTAGCTTTTTGTTCGCTAATCACCTTCGGTTCCGGCAGACGCATAACGCCGGACAATAGAATAAACAATAAGCTTTTATATCTTTAACCAGCAGCGGCACCAAGCGGACGGAACACAGTGTCTCGTCCTGAAATAGGTTGACTACAAAATCAACCAAAAATGGACTTAAAAGACCAGATCATTCAGGAGTATTTACTTACCGGCTGTGGTTTTAGAAAACTGCAGGCCAAGTATGGCATCAGCTGCACCACTATTTGTAAATGGGTGCAAATTCACCAGGGAATACATAACTTGCCCCTTACGCAAAATCAACAAAACTATTCTTCGCAAAAAAATCTCAACCCTGGTTCGCACACGAAACAACTTCTTCCCAACATCGATAATTCAGACAATGACACTACAACGAACCACTTCAGAAAATCCGCATTTTCAGTATTTATCCAATGAGCTGGAACAGGAATTGAAGTTACGGGACGGCGACCAGCATATCCTTTATGCAGAGCTTAATAAGATAGACAACTTACCATACGTAATTGTAGCCTATAAAGATGGTTTGCCGGTGGGTTGTGGCGGCGTAAGGGAGTATAGTGAAAGTGTCATAGAGATAAAACGGATGTTTGTGAAACCTCAGCAGCGTGGGCATAAAATAGCAACGGCGATCTTAACTGAATTAGAAAAATGGTCGGCAGCCTTGGGATATAGATACTGCCTGCTGGAAACAGGCAAAAATCAGCCTGAAGCAATGGGGCTTTATGCAAAGAACAAGTACACTGTTATTCCGAATTTTGGCAAGTATGCGGATAGTGAAAACAGTATTTGTTTTGAGAAGGCCTTACAGGTTATTTGAAAAGGTATAATTCTTTCTGCCGCCAGCAACCTTACTTACCCATTGTATCTCCAATCTTATTTTGCTTCAGGTAATCCTCCAGTTTCATGGTATCTGATTTTCCTGATGAATCAGTTGTAATAATAATTGCAGGTAATATTTTCAGTTGGTTGCTTTCAGGCTCCACAATGTCACTAAGTGCTGTGGCAGCATGCCATAATTTAAACACTATTAAAAGCCCTCCTATTACAGACGCACCGGTTATGGTTTTTGTTTTGGTAGTCACGGTTGATAAATAACTTTAAATATACTGGTTTATTTGACTATGGCTGTTTTCCTTACTGGTTAGTATCTCCATTAACCGGAATAACTATTTTAATATTATTTCTTTCACCCTGTTTTGTAACTTACAGGCTATACACTTAAAACTTTATATCTTAAATGAAATCGCAGGTACCAGTAAAATTAAAAGATGGCGACCAGTGTACAGTCATTGCAGGAACACATGCCGGAAAGTCTGGAACAGTAAGAGATATAAACCTGAGCAAGACCGGGCATATTACCATAACCGTAGTACAAAAAAATGGAGAGCGTTTTAAAACCCTGGGTAAAAATGTTGTGGTTACAACATAAAAGCCTGCCGGTGTGCTATTCATTAAAACAGTGCAGCAATAAAGTACAGTTGCAAAACAAGCTGCATTATTATATATTTATCCCGTATGCAACAAGTGCCATCATATATAAACCTGCTGTTTGAGTTCACCGCACTGGTAACAGTTTGGTTTTTTTACAGGGCTGCCGCCAGTTCAAAAAAACTTTTGATCATTTTATTTGCATGGATGTTGCTGCAGGCCATATTGGGAATGGCAGGTTTTTACACAGTTACCAATACCTTGCCACCGCCATTTTTACTGATGGTGGTGCCGCCGGTAATAAGCATTATACTTTTATTTATAACCAAAAGCGGCCGCCGTTTTATTGACGGGTTAAATTATAAAACACTTACCATTTTGCATGTGGTTCGCATACCGGTTGAGTTTGTTTTATTTCTTTTATTTACTTATAAAACCGTTCCGCAATTAATGACTTTTGAGGGCCGCAATTTTGACATCATTGCGGGCATTACCGCACCTGTTGTTTTTTATTTTGCGTTTGTAAAAAACACCATGCCGGCGAAGTGGTTATTATGGTGGAATTTTATTTGCTTAGGGTTGCTGGCAAATATTGTGATTAATGCGGTGCTGTCGGCTCCTTTCCCTTTTCAAAAATTTGCGTTCGATCAGCCGAATATAGCCATCCTTTATTTTCCATTTAACTGGTTGCCGTCGGTAGTGGTGCCGCTGGTATTATTGTCGCACCTGGCAGTTATCAGGCGGCTGCTTAAAAAATAACCGGTTTTATAATAAGGGAAAACGGGAAAACAAACATCACTGCTTTCAGCCTTAAAAAAATAACCAGCATCATGAAAAAAACTTTGATATTTTTACTTCCTGCGGTATCATTCTGTTTTGGTTTCGCAGCAAACTCTATAATTACAAAACAAAAAAATACACAAACAGCAATGAAAAAAGTTACCGGTATTGGCGGCATCTTCTTTAAATGCAAAAACCCTGATAAAATGAAGGAATGGTATAACACACACCTTGGTTTGGATGCAGGGCCTTACGGTGCAAGTTTTGAATGGCGCCAGGCGGATGACCCCACTAAAAAAGGGTTGACACAATGGAATGTAAATACGGAAACGGCTAAATTGTACGAGCCTTCCACCAAAGATTTTATGATCAACTACCGTGTTGAAGACCTGGTGGCGCTTGTGGAAGAATTAAAAAAGGAAGGCGTTACCATTGTTGATAAAATTGAAACATACGATTATGGTAAGTTTGTTCACATACTGGATATGGAAGGAAATAAAATTCAATTGTGGGAACCAGCCGGAGAGTAAATTAATTTAAGGGAGAATAACAATAAAGAAGCGCCTTGTTTATGGCGCTTCTTTATTTGAATATTGTATTCAGAAAACAAGTGAATTGTTGAAAAATTCTATCAGTATTGGCAGGATTTTACGCTATTGAATAATGATCTTTCCTGTTACTGATTCGCCACCTGCACTGTTTACTTTGATTATATAAAAACCGGAAGGCAGTTTTTTATTTACAGGGGTTAACTGTAACAGCATCGGTGTATTTGCAGTAATTTTTTCAAAACCTTGCCGGGAAACTGTACGTCCGTTAATATCAGTTACTGTAATTACAGCATTGTTAATGGTGGTTTCAGATTTAAATGTAACAGTATTACCCGTTACAATGGATGGGTAAAATAACCCGTTGTTTATGCGGTCTGTTTTAGTTATCCGTACCGCAACAATATTTGAATAATAGAAACCACCATTGATGTCTGTGCTTTTTAACCGGTAATAGGAAATGCCGGGTGTTGTATTTTTATCTGTGGCAGTATATTGCAAATTGTTACCAGCGGCAGTTGTAGTAATCGTTTTAAAAGCAATAGCATCATCGCTTTTTTGAATTTCGAATTGTTTGGGTGTGCTTCCTGCTGCAACCGTCCAGTCTAATTTTACCTCATTTCCATTTGGAGTGGCATTAAAAGTGCTAAGATTAACCGCCAGTATTGTAAGCAGCTGCACAGAGAATGATACCCTGTTATCGCCACCATTTTCAAAATATTCAACAACAAGGTCATAGTTTCCATTAAGGATAACCACAGGTGATAAAGTGGTATTGTATGACTGGAGGTTCCATTTATCAACCAGCCAGGTGGCGCCGCCGTCAATACTTAACCGGTAGCCATCATCTCCACCCACGGTAAATACATAACTCCCGTAAATAAAATTTTTTCTAAGCCGGTAGCGGGCACTAAATGTTTCTGTTTGCACATTGCAGGAACTGGTTGCATACAAAACATCACTACCGCCAAAGCTTTCGTCAAAATTTGGGCTGGCCGCACTGCCTTCATGTACCATGCCTGAATAAAGATCAAAGTTTATTCCATCATAAATATACCCGTTCCAAATATTTCCCGTACCATAAACAGATTGATCTTCTGTACCAGTGCATGCCGGAGCTACCGTAAAACTTACCCGGTTACCTCCCCCATTTTCATAATATTCAAGCACTATGTTGTAGGAGCCGTTTAATGTTGCTGAATACATGGTGGACGTATAACTATGATCTCCCCAGTTATTAATAACCCAGGTTGCACCTCCGTCGAGACTCAGACGGTAACCATCATCTCCGCCAACAGAAAATACATAGATACCGTTTGCAAAATTTTTTATCAGCTTGTAACGCATGCTGAATGTGCTTGTAAAAAAGCTGCAGCCATTGGTGCTGTATGTTACATCATCTCCTCCAAAACTTTCATCAAAATCAGGGTTACCCACAACTCCCTCGTTTGTATATCCTTTATAGTTTGTAAAATCAATGTTATCATAGGCGTATCCAATCCATACATCGTTGGTGCCATAAGTTACTTCATCGCCAAGAGGAGTGCAGGGTTGTGTATAACTGGTAATAGAAAAAAAGAGAATACACAAAATAGAAATGGAGATTTTTCTCATGCTATCAGATTTTTGCCACAGCGCTAAAACGTAGTTTTACGTTTTGGTATTGCCTTTTATTCTACATAATGTAGAATAAAAACTACGGCAATACGTATTATGCCTATAATTCAGCAATTTGTGTAAGTTTCAGTTGGTTAAGAATATCTGATAAATGGATACTTCAAAAGAGAGGGCCACTTTTACTTTACCTTAAATTTGTTTAAAAGAAATATTACGTGTCCCATCTTCTCGATAATCCCATTTGGCAAGCCCTCACATCAGGCAATAAAAAATTAGCAAGCGGCAGTAAAACCGTAAAATATATTAAACGGGATGTGGGCTTTTTTGCTGGTATGAAACGCAACAGCCAGAAAGCACTGAACGAATTACATGGCTTGCTGCCAGCGGGCAGTAAAGTCATTCTTTTTACCCCGAAGCAAATTATTATTCCTGCAACATGGAGTATAAAATTGGAAAAACCATTGCTGCAAATGGTTTGCAAAAAAAAGGGAATGGTTGGGCCCGGCTTACAGCATATTAAGCCACTTGGCGATAAAAATATCCCGGCTATGCTGAAGCTTACTCACCTTACCAATCCCGGGCCTTTTTTACAACGAACGATAGATTTTGGCAATTACGAAGGAATTTTTAACGGTAGAAAATTAGTTGCCATGACCGGGCAACGGCTTCATGCTGCCAATTTTATTGAAGTGAGTGCGGTGTGCACTCATCCCGACCACACTGGTAAAGGCTATGCTGCAAAATTGTTACAAAGCCAGCTAAACAAAATCTTTGCAAAATCAAAAACCCCGTTCCTGCATGTGTACCCCGACAACCCGGCAGTACACCTGTATAAAAAAATGGGATTTACCATACGAAAAGAGATGATGGTGTATTTTATAGAAAAACAGTAACGTAAATTATATTGTCATTTTTTTATTGCAAAAGGCATTAAGAAGACTAAGTTTATTGTAAAGGCAACGTAAATAAATTGCCATACTATTTTTTTATCAGCCAGCCTGCTGAAAATTTTACCTGATACTGACTGATTTTTTCTTTTCATTTTTTTTGTTGTGATTCTCCTCAATGTTTTTGTTGACTGCAATCATGAAAAAAACTTTTTTTCATGGTTACTTTAATCATGCCATTAAATGATTTTTAAAACATAAAAAGATGAAAAACAGAATAGCCATGCTGGGTGTAATTGCTGTTGCAGCCGCAATAACAGCATTTAATACCATGCAGGAAGACCCATGGGTTGTTCCGGAAAAATACAACGCAATGAAAAACCCGGTTAAAGCAGATACTGCATCAATTTTGGCAGGAAAAGAAATTTATAAAAGCCATTGCACATCCTGCCATGGGCTTAACGGAAAAGGAGCCGGTAAAAGAGCGGTAAACCTTAGCTCCGCCCCTGCGGACTTTACGTCGGATGCGTTTCAGAAACAAACGGATGGTGCATTGCTGTATAAAGTATACTTTGGCCACAGGGAAATGCCTGGTTTTAAAAACAAGTTCCCCGGCAATGAAGGCATCAGTGAAAATAATTTTGGCAAAACAAGAATTCCAGGAGATTTGATCAACTTCCTGAGGAGTTATGCAAAAAAACCGGTAGTACAAGGCTGATTGAACAGCAATAGAACCCTTAGTTGAATAGTTCGTGCCGTATACGCCTGTTGTAAGAGTGCATTTACGATCTACGTAAATTGCGCCGCAACAGGCGCTTTTTATAACAACCCAGTCTTCGGCAGGAAAGTGTTTATCTTTAATTCATGAGCAAGGCCGTTTCAGTTAAAATAAAATCTTTGCTGCAGTTGTATGAATTATTACCGGAAGGGGAAAGGATTATTGTGGATGTATTGCGTGAAATATGCCATGCCGCATTTCAGGGATATGCCAAAGAAAAAATATCTTTTAACGTTCCCTATTTTTATGGAAACAAAGGCATTTGTATTATTTGGCCGGCAACTATACCCCGTGGTGGTATTAAAGAAGGTGTGCTTTTTGGTTTTTGGTATGGGAATAAATTAAAAGACAGTAATGGTTATTTAACACATGGAACTAACAGGCAGATCTTTTATAAAATTTATAAAGATGCTGATGACATCAACATTAAAGCCATTACCAAACTTTTAAATGAAGCCCTGGTTGTTGACAAGCAATGGAAAAAAAACGGGCATTTAAAAAGTTAATCATTTTTAACAATTACTGTAATGAGCGGTTGCAACGCTGGCATAATTTTTTCCATCTTTGTAAAAAATAACAGCAGGTTGAAGCATTTATTACTCTCACTCTTATCATTGTTTACGATTGCTGCTAATGCGCAGAAGGTTGACAGCATTTATGTAAACCTGTACACCGACAGCCTGAAAAAAGGCACTTACAATTATATAAATATCGACGGTCTTTTAAACAATGGGCATTATATGCCGCTTGACAGCAGCCATATACAATTTAGTGCCACGGCAGGAAAATTTTATGGCAACAGCCTGTTTGTGGCAAAGGATTTTACCGGAGAGAAAATTACAATAAAAGCTGTACTTCGTAGCAACCCTGCTTTATACAGGGAGTTTACCATGTACATTAAAATAAAACCCGATAATGAAAACTTAAAAACAGTGGAAGAACTGTACGGAATACCAGCTCCTAAACCAAAGCGGCCCAAGGGCAATTAGCAACCCTTCTTTAACGTAAAAACGCCCGGCTCATCAGTACGATTTGCCGGGCATTTTTATTTTTTCAGTTATGCAATTTGACAATTTTATTATGAAAATTTCTTGGCGTCTTCTAAAAACTGCGCCAACCCATTATCAGTTAAAGGGTGTTTTAGTAACCCTAAAATAGAAGCCAGCGGGCAAGTACAAACATCTGCACCTGCTTCGGCACATTTTATAATGTGGTTAGGGTTGCGTATTGAAGCAGCTAATATTTCTGTTTTATATCCCTGAATGGAAAATATCTGGCGTAATTGATGAATTAAATCCATTCCATCCCATCCGGTATCATCCACACGGCCAATAAAAGGAGATACATAAGTGGCACCAGCTTTTGCGGCCAAAATTGCCTGTCCGGCAGAAAAAATAAGCGTACAGTTAGTTTTAATACCATTTTCAGTAAACCATTTAATGGCTTTAATTCCATCTTTTATCATCGGCACTTTCACCACAATATTCGGGTGAATGGCAGCCAGTTTTTTACCTTCTTCAATAATACCTTCATAATCGGTAGAAATAACTTCTGCACTAATATCACCATCTACCATTTCGCAAATGGTTTTATAATGTGCCATTACGGCTTCGGTGCCTTTAATGCCTACTTTAGCCATTAAAGAAGGGTTGGTGGTAACACCATCCAGTATACCTAAATCGTTGGCTTCTTTAATTTGAGCAAGGTCTGCAGTGTCAATAAAAAATTTCATTGCTTACTGTATATTTTAAGTGAGGGAATAAAATAAAAATGGCAAGTTACTTACATCGCACCGCTCAACCACCTACCCTTGCTGCCTTCCGGCCCTGGGGGAGTTCAGCAGGAGCTGGCCGTATAAGACTTGCCGCCGCAAATATACGCCCTAACAGTTAAAATAATTTTGAAAACATCAATTTATTTGCCTGCAACAAAATGGCAACTGCAGTAGTAAAGTGATTGGAGTTGCAAAACAGGCTGCATTGCACGTATTTAAAAACTAAATCCAGGCCTGTCCGTTCTGGAGTCAATATGTGCCACTCCAATCAACTGGTCAGCACGGTCATTAAATGCTTTATAATACATTAAAATGGTATAACTGTTTTCAGCTTCCCAGTAATCACCATCCAGGGTGGTCTTTATTTGTGGATTCTTTTTATCAACCAATATGTAGGTATAACTATAATAACCCTGCTTTAAAAAAGCGGTACATTCATACAAACCTTTTTCTGCATTAAACACCATTTTAGTTTTGTCATTAAATGCATAGTCTGTTAACTGGCCTGCCAGGTAAACATCTTTATCAGCATAAGGCTGGTTGCCCGGGGCGGCCAGGCTAAAGTGCACTGTTGCAAAATCACTTTGCCAGTATGGGTTAATATTTTCAGAATTTGCCACCAGGAACATACCATTCAAGTCCCGGTAATAAACATACCTTTCGTTACTGCGGTCTGCATCGGTTCGTACGTAAATATCAGTGCTTGTTTTTTTATAATCCGCATGGTCTACCCTGTCGCTCTGCAAACGAAAACTTCTTAAATCAAGCCATCTCCATTCCCTGCCTGCAGGAAAAATGCAGTTATTTTCTGTATTATATTCCAGGTTAACACCACGAACAAAAGTGGGCGCTACATCTTTTAAGGCATTATCCCAACGGTTGTTTTGCAGTATTACCACTTTAACCTGCTGTGCCGCACTAAAAGAGTTTAACCCGGTAATGTTTGCATTAAACTGCAGTTTTTGATGGGTGCGGAACCATTGTGGCGTTAATGGTTGTACCACATTTCCTGTTAATGCAACTTTTTGATCAAGCACCAGCAGCCTTCTTGTAAAAACCAGTTTAGACGTATCTCCATCAAGAAAAACTTTTAGCAAATAATTACCGCTCATGGTAAGTTGCGTATTCCTGTCTGGCAACATGGCCTGGTAATGTGTGTACTTGGTGTAAGAAATGGAGGAATAACGGTAAGTAGTAATGCGTTGCTGTGTAAAACCTTTTATGTACATAAACGGACTTATGTCAACCGGCTTCCAGTTATAGTCGCATAACTGGTAGGTGTAATAATAACTTTTTACGTTACCATCCAGGTCATCAAAGTTCAGTTCTGCCTGGTCGCCGCTGTTTAAATTGTATATGGCAATACTTTCCTGGTCGCCATACATATGAAACCGCACACACTTAATATTGTCTTTATACACCATGTCGGGCAATTGAGCTGTCAGCCTGAAACAGGATAGTAATAATAAAATGAAAAGAAGATAGTTTTTTGTTACAAGCTTCACTCCATCGTTCAGCATCGTTGTGTCACTCACTTGTACGGCAGTACTATTGTCAGCTTTTTTTATGTTATCCGTCATGGTTAAGTATAAATAAAATACATTTGTAAGATACCAAAAGTATGCCATTTGAATTTATCGTTTTTCATAGCAAAACGCATTGCTTTTAACAGCCAGAAAACGTTTAGCCGGTTTATCATACGGCTGGCTGTTGCTGCCACTGCCATAAGCGTAGCAGTAATGATTGTTGCCATGAGTTTTGTAAACGGCTTCCAACAGGTCATCAGCGATAAGGTATTCAGTTTTTGGGGGCATATTCGGGTGCAGCAGGATATTGAAGACAAAGGAAGCATTGCAGAGGAATATCCAATAGTAATTAATGATACGGTTGAAAAGAACCTGAAAGCAATTCCCGAAATAAAATCGGTGGAGCGTTTTGCCACCAGGGCTGCCACCATAAAGTATAAAGGCGAAATAGAAAATGTATTGTTGAAAGGTATTGACTCTTCATTTGATTTTTCAAGAATGAACGGCCTGTTGCGGCAGGGACGGTGGATACAAATGCCCGACTCTGGCTATAGTAATGAAATTGTACTTTCTGCATATACTGCCGGACAGCTTAATTTATCTGTTAATGACAGTGTTTTTGTTTTCTTCCTTAAAAATGGCCTGGGCTCAATACGGCAGCGAAAATTAAAAGTAACCGGTATCTATAAAACTTCTATAGAAGAATACGACAAATCATTTGCCGTTTGCGATATAAACTTAATCCGGCGGCTTAACGACTGGCAGCCCAACCAAATAGGCGGCTATGAAATTTTTTTAAAAGACTACAGGCAAACAGATGCTATTAATAAAAAAATTTACAGCGTGGATGTTTTGCCACAAAGCTGGTACAGCAAAACCATTAAAGAAATTAACCCCAACATTTTTGACTGGCTGGCATTGCAGGGGCGCATAAAAAATATTTTGTTAATTATAATGGTAGTAGTAGCCGTGGTAAACCTGGTTACCTGCTTAATTATTTTAGTGCTGGAACGAACCAGGATGACCGGTATTTTAAAAGCAATAGGCTCATCAGACTGGACTGTACAGCAAATATTTTTATATAACACTTCTGTTATTGCAACTACTGGTATCAGCCTTGGCGCATTGCTTGGTCTTGGTATTTGCTGGTTACAGGAAAAAACAGGCTTTATAAAATTAGATGAAGATGCATATTATATGAGCCAGGCACATGCTCAAGTAATTTGGTGGCAGGTATTACTTATTTGCGCAGCCACGCTTGCCGTTTGTTTTGCCACACTTATTATTCCTACTTTATTAATTAAAAGGGTAAACCCTGTAAAAGCAATCCAGTTCCGGTAATTATTTTATCAGCAAACCTGTGCCAGTATAATACCGGCAGCAACTGCTGCATTTAATGATTCGGCTTCACCAATCCGGGGTATGGTAATTTTATTGTTTACCAGTTTTGCCACGCCCTCTGTAATACCTTTTCCCTCACTGCCAATAATTATTATGGCTTCATCCAGTTTCTTTAACTCCGTAAAAGGAGTACCCTCCAGTACTGCCGCATATTTTTTAATTGCCGGGTTCTGCCGCAACCACAATTCCAAATCAGTATAAAAAATTTTTATCCGTGCAAGGCTGCCCATGGTGCTTTGCACCACTTTTGGATTGTACATATCTGCACATGCATGTGAACATACTACTGTATCCACGCCAAACCAGTCGGCGGTGCGTATAATTGTACCAAAATTGCCGGGATCCTGTACCCCATCAAGAACCATTGTTACTTTTTTATTTTGTGCCGCAACTGCAGCATCGGTCTTCTTTTTAAAAACTGCCAGTACATTATTTGGTGTACTTAACATGCTTATTTTTTCCAGTACAAAATCTCTTACGGGAATTATTTGCGGGCCGGGATATTTTTGCAGCAATTTGGTGTTTGCCAGCACCCAGTTTTCAAGCGCAACAATATATATACAAACAAATTCACGGCTGTCCAGTAATTCCAAAACCACCTTGGGGCCTTCTGCAATAAACTCACCCAATTCATCCCTGAATTTTTTATGGTGCAAACTTTGGATATATTTGGTATGTGTTTTGTTAAGCATAAGCACTAATAAATTGTATGCGCACTGGCAATCCCTGTAAAATAAACTCTCTCCGGCACATTAATATACTTTTACTTTTTACAGTATTGCTGCCCGCCTGTACTATTTTAAAGAAGGAACAAAAGGGTAAACCCATTATCGTTAAAAACAGCATCGAAGTTAAGGGAGGAAAATTTACCAAAGACGAATTAATTGCGCTAAAGTCCCGGCTGAACGCTCAATTGGAAGACAGCGCTAAAATAAATGTTGTTGATAAAATCTTTTTCTGGCATATTTATGAAAAACCGGCCGCATTCGATACTACCTACACATCTTTATCGGCCAAAAATATGCAGGCATCCATGCTGCACCTCGGGTATTACCAGGCAGCAAAAGAGTATAGGGCAGATACAATCATAAGAAGTAAATATCCCATTTTCAGTTTTAACTTCGGGCAGGGACACTTCCCATTTTATCTTCAAAACCAGCAGAGGGTACATGTAACTTATACAATTGAACCGGGTAAACCAACCATTATTGATACTATCAGTTACCGGTTGCGCCGGAACGACCTGCAACAAATAGCATTGCAAAACATGGATCAAAGCCTGTTGAAAAAAAATACTCCTGTTACTAAATCGGCTGTTTTGGGAGAAATAGGCCGGTTGGTGGACATATACCGTAATAATGGTTATTACAGGTTTACATCCGAAGAGTTAAAAGTACAGGGTGATACATCACTGGATGTACTGACTAACATTAGTGATGATCCATTTGAAGTACTCCAGGCGCTTACACAGGCACAGCAAAAAAAAGACACGCCAAAAATTAAACTGGCGGTAGTGCTAAATCCTCCTTCAGACAGCAGCAGGCTTATACAATACCACATCCGTAATATTTATATTCAACCAGATTATCAAACTGGCGATTCCATTACCGATCCATCATTACAACAACGTAACCTCCGGAAAACAGGTTACACCATCCTTTTTCATAATAAGCGTTTCCGCACTGGTTTTTTATTGCGCAATATGTTTTTAAAACCCGGTGAACTTTACAATCAAACCAATTATTATAAAACACTGAACAGCTTTTCACGTATTGGTGCCTGGCAAAGTGTGAACATTGAAATTGTTGAAGCCAAAGATTCCGTGGGCGCTATTGACATGATAGTGCAACTGATACCAGCCGGTCAATATGTATTTGAAGCTTCTATCGAAGCCAGTTATTCTGCTAACAGCAACACCAATAACGTTACTACTGTAAATGCCGGCAACCTGCTGGGAACATCAGGCAATATTTCGTTTACCAACCGCAACCTTGCCAAACAAGGTATAAAATGGACAAGCACTGCCCGGGCTGGTGTTGAGTTTAATTTAAAGCCTGACCGTAATGACCGGAAGAACCTGATTAACTCAAATGAAATAGGGCTTTCAAACACATTTATAATACCCCGTTTTTTGTTTCCCGGAAATAAGCTTCAGCGGAAAATAGACAGCAGTAAAAGAATTTTTCAGCCACAGACATTTGTTAATCTTAATACCTCATATATAAACAGGATTAACCTTTTTAATTTACAATCGGCCAATATTGGATTTGGCTATACATGGCACACCCGGAAGAATGATGAGATAAGCTGGAAACCTATTAATGCGGAATTTGCCAAACTATACAATGAAACAGACAGTTTTGCAAAAACTTTACAGGATAATCCTTTCTTACGGTATTCTTTCAATACATCGTTGGTGGCTGGCGTAATATTTAATGGAAGCTTTTCAAGCAACCGTACCAATGCAAAATTCCCCAGCCGTCAACATAGTTTTAGAGCCAACCTGGAAAACTCGGGTTTATTATTACCGGCTAACTTTTTTGAAAAGTACCTGCGCCGTTTTGTAAAAGTTGACTTTAGTTATTCTCATTCCCGCAGCCGTCCTAAATCTGCATTGATACTTCGTTCTTTTCTTGGTGTAGGTGTTCCTTATGGAAAGGATACAACACTCCCCTTCTTCAAACAATATTTTGGTGGCGGCGCCAACAGTATGCGTGGCTGGCCTGTGAGAGGAATAGGCAGAGGCAGCCAGCCGCTTGCACCTTATGCTACCAACCGTTTTAACGACCGTACAGGCGACATTCAGCTTGAGGCTAACCTGGAATACCGGTATAATATTGTGCAACTGATACCTAATACCATGTTGCTGAAAGGCGCATTATTTATTGATGCAGGTAATGTATGGAACTTACGCAACTCAAAACAAAACGGCGGAGTAGACAGTGCACAATTCCAGTTTAAAAACCTTTGGAGAGACATGGGGATTAATATTGGTACCGGCTTCAGGCTGGATTTTAACTACTTTGTTGTTCGCCTCGATCTAGGCTTCCGCTTTAAACGCCCCGAACTGGCATACGTTAACAATGGCTGGAAAATACCCGCTTTAAGTTTTAATGATGTACTGCCTAAACTTTTTGCAAGAGGCGAAAATGATATTTACCGTAGGTGGCGTTATGAGAATTTTAATTTTACTATTGGAATCAACTATCCGTTTTAATTCAACGGAAATAATAAACCGCTTACCCCTTTTCCCGTTTCTTTTACTGTATGTACTTTATATATTTGAGTGTATCAACTATAAAATTCTAAATGCCAGAAAATGAAAAGCAGTAATAAAAAAGCATTGACCGCAGCACAATCATCTGCACTTATAAACAAATTAAAGGAACGTTTTGAAAAAAATATGAAGCGGCATAAAGATGCTGACTGGAGTAAACTGCAGGCAAAATTGGAAAAAGACGCTGGCAAATTATGGTCGCTGAATGAAATGGAGGAAACCGGCGGGGAACCGGATGTTATTGGTGTTGATAAGAAAACAGGAGAATATATTTTTTTCGATTGCACTCCAGAAAGCCCTGCCGGCAGACGCAGCTTTTGTTATGATGACGAAGCCCTTCAATCAAGAAAAGAACATAAACCTAAAGACAGTGCTGTAAATAAAGCAGCCGCAATGGGCATTGAGCTTTTAAACGAAGATGAATACAGGCAATTGCAACAACTCGGAAATTTTGATACTAAAACTTCCAGCTGGATAAGCACACCTGCGGCTATTAGAAAACTGGGGGGCGCTGTTTTTTGCGACCGACGTTATAATACGGTGTTTTTATACCATAATGGTGCAGAGTCGTATTATGCTGCAAGAGGTTTTAGAGGGAAATTACGGGTGTAAGCTTTATTACAAAGTTTATAGAATAGCCCTGATGCTGGCCCTGCCAGTATGTATTGTTTTTGTTTCTCCTGGTTTCCTGCCTTCGTATTGAACAGAAAGTTCAAAGTTACCTGCAAGCCTCCGGGTGTATTCTATATTCCATAAATAATTTTTACCCGGAAGTAATCCATCCAGCAAAACATAGCCAACAGTTGTGTTGGCAGCACCGGGATAAGCAGTAAACCTGGTTTGATTAAAAGTGAATTTTGCATTTAGTGTACTGTTAGAAAGTATACTGTAGCGCAGTTCTGCTGCCAGCTCATGTACCAGCGCTTTTTCCATGGAGTCAATTTGATTTTGCTTGTTATTATAACTGTAACTGAGCGTTACCCAAAAATTAGATCTTGGTTTTGTAAACCGCACTGCCGGCTCAATTTTTTGTTGCAGTATAGCGTAGTTACGGTTATTAAATTTGGCACCCGCAGTATTTAATTCGTTTTTAGAATTGCGAAGGGCAAGTGTTGTATTAATAAACCGTCCGGGATTCCACCGCAGTTTGCCTCCTAAATCCCTTGCCTTCCGGCTTTCTACTCCGTATGCCAGTAAGGATTTTGTATTGCTTAAATGATGTGTAACATCAAACCCCCATTTTACATTGCTGCGGTTAAAAAAGTAAGTATTGGTTAATTCAGAATAAAGAGATATCAGTGTTGTGTCCACCAGTTTTTTTGTAAATGGATTAAATTGAAACTTACCGGTGGAGATGTCTTTTTTATTTATTTGCAAGCTGCTGCTGGTGCTGGACCGGTACAGTAATTTTAATAACCCCTTTGAAGATGATTTGATAACTGATTTGGGGTTTAACCCAATACTATAATTAAATTGTACATAATTTGCTTTTACATATTGCGTGCCCGGTGTAAACAGCTTTATATATTTTTTCTGATCCTGGTAAATGGCAATTTCAAATTCATTTAATTGTTTTATGCCATCATTGTTATAATCAATCCAGGTGTACTCTCCCTGGCCTGCGGGCACTTCAAAAAAAGTGTATTCCCGTTTCTGCTCCTGCCCTGCTCCCAGTTCATACAATACATTACCGGTTATCAAACCTTTAAATTCTCTCATGGTATAATCAGCACGGCCTAGCAGGCTTTCATCCGGCTGCTGCTGGCTTATAGCAGTGTTAACCACGTGCAGCCTGCGGTAAGTTATGTTTAATGCAAGCTGGCGGTTATCATTTTTACGCAGCTCTGTAAAAAAATTATAATTATCGCTTCGGTTGGCCTCCTGTAATTTTTGCTGCAGCGGATACAAATCATTTCGGGTGAAATAACTCACCCCCCATTTATTAAGTTTATTGGGGTTAGACTTGATATAAGCCTGCCAGATATTAAAAGCAAAACTTAATGCTGAAAGCGAATCAGTGCCTTTTACCATTTGCCGGTTATGTTCACTGCTGTAATTAATACCGGCTTGCAGGTTACGCAACCGGGTGAAGTTTTTGCTAATGTCAACAGATGGCCGCAGGTATGTGCCTGTAATAAATTGCGTATGGGTACTGGTTAAGCTAATTGTATTTGCAAAACGCCAGCCGCTGATTGCAGTAACATTATCAAACTGCTGGCGGATGCCATTATAGTTATCGCTGCGGCGGTAATTTACCACTTCATAACTGTAATAGTTGCCCTTTTCATTTCCAATTTTAATTCCTGCATTTGCAAGATGCTCATCTGCACGGCTGGTTTGGTAAGGCAGGCTCCAGTCACGTAAGTATTCCACGTTTCGCAACCGCTCCAATGGGCGGAATAATGCCTGCACAAACTCGTAACCGGCCTTTGTTGTCAGCAAAACCTGTTTATTAAATAATGTTGCTTTTCGGTCGTTGCTTTCAAACTGCACTTTAGCCGCAAGACCTTTATCATTTCCTTTATCCTTACTGGAAAAAAGATTAACATCATAATTGCTTACAGCAAATTCAGTTGTTAACTTACTGCTGTTACTGATACGGTACTCGCCTGCAACAGAAACTAGTTGCTGTTTTTTAGGTGCCACTAATAAAATAACCGGTTCCCACTCGCCTTGTTTTATGTTACTGCTGCTGGGAGATATCCAATAAAATGTTTTTCCGTTGGCCGCATTTTGTAATGGCATATAATTGCCTTTGCCCGGGCCAACATATGTAAAAGAAAGGCTGTACAGTTTATCCGCAGGGTTTACAGAAAATACAAAAACAGAGTCATGTATTGTACTGTTATAAACGGTATCTATTTTTTTATAAAGAATTTTATCGGTAGAGAATGTATCCTTTACAGCGTTTTGATAAAAGGCAGTATCCACGCCATCTCCAATGTCTGCCAAAAACTGTTTTTGTTTTACATCCAGTACCTGGTTTATAGAAGTATTTTTTGCATCGGCATTGCTGAATGCTCCGACACTTAAAGAAAACTTTTTTCCAAATTGCACTTCATCACTGGTATATATTTGCGAATTCAAAAAATTACGGTCGGCATACTCAAATTCAATTTGTATGCGCTTATCTTTTGTAATTAAGTTTTTTTGAGTAAAAGTTATTTCAGCAGTGTTATAATTAATTACATAATCCTGGTCTTCGCCGCGTTGCATTAACTGCCCGTCAATAAATACTCGTTCAGTTCCGGCAAGCACAATAAAATACACTTCATAATTGGCGCCCTGCAGGCGGTATGGCCCCTGGTTGCCTTCCACAGGTGTTAAAATATTACGGGTAAATTTTCCTTTAGCCACAGCGCCGTTTACTAAAAAAGAATTAGATATATTTTTCGAAAGCTTGTTTTCTGTAATAAAAGAAACACCCTGCAGCCTTTTATAAAAATTTAAAAAATAATTTTTGCTTTGCCTTAAATCAATATCTCCAAAGTTAGCCTGCCACCCTTTTTTCTTTATTTGAAAAAAGACCCTGTCAAAGTCCTGCAAATTTTGTGTGTTGCCATCAGGCTGTATGGGAATATTGTTATCAGTAATGGCGGCATTTAATTCCAGGCTGTCTCCAATAAAACCGCTTAACTGCAGGTTAAGACTGGAGTTTACGACAGCATCCTGGCTGTTTCCAAAGGATATACCACGGCTAAAACTTCCTTCCGATTTAACTGTGCCGAAATTAAACAATGGATTAGCCTGCTGCTCTGCTATGGAAAACACTGCTGGTTTTTCTAATGAAAAATTATACCGGATGCTGTCGTAATTGTAATGCTTTACAACAGCATCTAAACGAAATGGGAAAACCCGGTAGCTTATCCATACAAAAGCGGTATCAGGTTTTTTTATCCAGGTAAGCGTGGAAGTAAGCTCATTCACTTTATAAGTGTTTGCCTCAATATTTTCGATGCTTACCGATCCCGGTACAATGCTCATAGAATCTACCTTAACCACATTACTGTTTACCGCAAGCAGCTTTTTACGCAGGTTACTTGCAGATGGTTTTTGCGCATACACAGCCTGCGCACAAAAGAGTAACAGCAACAGCAGGTATTTTTGGGGGCGGTTCAATCAGTTTGTTTGAGTTACAATGCCTAAAATTACCATTTATTGTGTTAGGCATGGCTGAACCTGTAAATTAACTGTGGCTTATTCCTCAGCAGCATTTTTCAGTTTCATCAGCAGTGCATAAGCATTTTTAGTTACAATGATTTGTTGCGCTAAATCTGTATTGTCCAATGCCAATGCTGTTTTGCCATTTACTGTGTTACCTGTTTTAACTTCTGTCATCTCAAACTGGCTGCTGGAACGTTGGATAAAAATATACTGCTTATCGCCATAACGTACCACGGCATCTTCGGGCACGGTTACAGAAGCCGCATTGCTGGTTTCTATCTCTGCATTTAAAAACATACCCGGCAGCAAATCATGATTATTATTTTCGAAATGGCAATGAACCAGCACACTCCTGTTTTCATCCATATTTTTACTTATGAGCAGTATTTCTGCCATGTATGTTTTTTCAGGATTGTTTACAAGATGCGCTTTAACTTTTAGCCCAACACTTAAGTACTGAACGTCTTTCTCAAAAACCTTTAATGCAAGATGTATATCTTCCGGGTTAACCAGCTCAAACAACACATCTGCCGGGTTTACATATTTGCCAATATTAACTTTTACTGCAGAAACATAACCGTTAATCGGTGATAATACATTTACTGAACGGCTGATGTTGTTTTCATTAAGTGTGGCAGGGTTTATACCAGCCATCAGCAGTTTTTCTTTCAGACTGTTTAGCGTTATCGTTTCCACCTGGAATTCGCTGCTCACCTGTTCAAAAATTTTATCGCTGCTGGTTTTTGTTTCGTTCAATGTTTTTTGCCGTTCGTATTCCTTTTTAAGAAAAGCAGCTTTTGATTTAGCCACCAGGTAATCCTGCTGCATTTGTATCAGTGATTGATCCTGCATTACAGCTATGGCCTCTCCCTTGCGCACTTTCATGCCGGGCAGCAACTGCGTGGACTTTAAATAACCACCTAATGGAAAGCTTACAGATACCATGTTTTGCGGGGGCACATCCACCAGGCCGTTAACCTTTACAATACTGTTCATATTTTCAACAGCAGGCTTGCCCGTTTCCACACCAGCGTTTTTAATTTGTGCAGCTGTCAGCGTAACAATATTTTCATTTGTGGCCACTGGCTTTTCAGCTTCCGTCTTGTCTGTATTATGGCTGCAGGATGCAAGTAATAATGCAGCGAAGAGGTTTATATATTTTGCTTTCATTTTTTCTTTTTTAATTGTTTAAATAACTGCTCAGTTCTATGGTTACCGCATTCCATTCCTGTATAGCATTAATATATTCAGTGCGGATATTTATAATTTGGTTGGACAGCATTATCCATTCCATATAATTAATAGCGCCATGAGTTAATTGCAGGCTTACATTGCTTGCAATTAACTCTGCCTGTGGCAAAGCCGTTTTTGTGTAATACTCCAGCTGTTTTTGGGCCTTTTGCTTTTTGATCAGCAGTGCTTGCAAAGCTGCCTGCTGTTGTTTCAATAATGCAGTATACTCCGACTGAACAGCAGAAACAGTTGCTTTACCGGCAGCAATTCTTGCTTTATTGGCTTTATTGAAAATTGGAATATTGAGCCCGAGCATGGCAGAAGAAAAACGTGCAGATGCTGTATAATTTTTATCTGTACCGTTTATATTTTGTATTCCAACAAATGACTGGTTGATGTATCCAATATTAAACTGCGGCAGGTTACGGGTTTTCAGGTAATCTACTTCTTTAACTGCAACCTGCTGCTCCTGTTCTTTTATTTTAAGTAAGGGGTAAGTCGCCACAACTTCTATACCCGGGTTCACCGGTAATACAAATGCGGCATTCGTTTTTTCAGGCTGGTATAATACAGCAGTGTTGAGCAAAGCGCCAAACTGTATTTGTAAAACATTGTAATCTTCCAGCAGTAAATTCAGTTGTTGCCGCACCTGCATTAGTTGGGATTCTGCCGCAGTTTTTTCCAGTATTCCGGCATCGCCTGTTTTTAACCGCTGCTCCTGCCTTTGGTAAAAGGCAGTATACAGGCTGTCGGTTTGCTGCAGCAGTTGCTTTTTTTCCTGCAGCACCAGCATTTGATAATACAATGACGTAACCCATTTCCTTATTTCAGTTTTTAATAGGGTTTCATTTAACCTGCTTAAATCTGTTACCGCCTTTAAAACACTGTTTTGCTTTTTATATACTATGGGAAAAGAAAATTGTTGTGCTATACTCAATTTTGTATCAGCATACAAACTATTTAACTGTCCGTATTCTGCTGTTAAGGATGACGGCGCAATATCATAAGCTGTGACTTCAGATTGCTTAGCCACCAGTGTTTTTAATTTAGCTGTGGTAACAGCAGGATTTTGTTTTAAAGCAGTATCTACTGCCGATGTAAGGCCGATAGTTTGCTGTGCCACAACTGGGGTTACTATTGCAACAGCGAACAACATTATTATAAACCGCATTTTTTTTGATTTTTTAAATTTGGAAATTTTTGGTTTTACTATTCCTCCGTCTTTTTCCGTTAGCATATACAAAATGGGCAACAACAGCAGTGTAAGTAAAGAAGCGGTAATTAAGCCACCGATTACAACAGTGGCCAAAGGCCGCTGCACTTCTGCGCCGGCGCCATTACTCAATGCCATTGGCAAAAAACCTAATGATGCCACCGCCGCTGTCATCAATACGGGCCTTAGGCGTATCCTGGTGCCTTTTAAAATTCTTTCACGTACATGTGTTACGCCGGCTTCTTTCAGTTGGTTAAATTCAGTAATTAATACAATTCCGTTCAGCACAGCCACTCCAAACAGGGCAATAAAACCAATACCTGCCGAAATACTAAAAGGCATTCCTCTTAACCATAATGCAAATACACCACCAATGGCTGATAATGGTATGGCAGAAAAAATAAGCAGCCCTTGTTTTATAGAATTAAAGGCGAAATAGAGGATTAAAAAAATGAGCAGCAATGAAACCGGTACTGCGATGCTTAATCTTTTTTTTGCAGCTACCAGGTTTTCAAACTGGCCGCCGTAAGTAATGTAATAAGCCGGGGGAAGCTTTATACTGTTTTTTATTTTTTGCTGCAGTTCGTTTACCACTGTCTGCACATCTTTACCCCGTACATTAAAGCCCACTGTAATGCGGCGCTGTGCATTTTCCCGTTGTATTTGGTTGGGGCCTACTTTTATTTGTACATCAGCTACCTGCTGCAACGGAACCTGCTCACCAGTGGGAGTGGCTATCAGTAAATTTTGTACGTCTTTTATATCCTGCCGGCTTTCATTATTCAGCCGTACAACCAAATCAAAACGGCGTTCGTTTTCAAATACCTGCCCGCTGGAAGCACCGGCAAAAGCAGATTGAATAGTATTGTTTACATCTGTAACAGATAATCCGTACTGTGATAATGCAGCCCTGTTATAGTTTACCACAATTTGTGGTAAACCGGTAACTGTTTCCACATAAATATCTTTGGCGCCGTTTACTGTTGCAGCAATGCCTCCCAGTTTTTCAGCATAAGCTGAAAGGGTGTCAATATCTTCTCCAAAAATTTTGCAAATCACATCCTGCCTGCCTCCTGTCATTAATTCATTAAAACGCATTTGCACCGGAAACTGGAACCCTGCCGTAATACCTGGCACATCTTCCAGCGCCTTGCTCATCTTCTCTGCAAGTGCATCAAATGTTTTGGCAGACGTCCATTCTTTTTTTGGTTTTAAAACCACCATCATATCCGATGCTTCAATAGGCATGGGATCGGTGGGTATTTCACCGCTGCCAATTTTTGTAACTACTTTTTGTACTTCGGGAAAACGTTGCAATAAAATATGTGCAGCCTGTTGTGTGGATTTAATCGTGGTTGGCAAAGAGCTACCGGTAAGCACACGGGTATCAACTGCAAAATCACCTTCTTCCAGTTTCGGAATAAACTCCCCGCCCAGTGAAAATAAAATAAACAATGCTGCAACAAACATGGCTACGGATGAGCCGATCATCCAAAAAGGGATTTTTATGGCAAACTCTAATGATTTTTTGTAAACCCCTTCAAGCCAGTGCATCATTTTATCTGCAAGGTTTTTTTTGCTGCTGATTTTTTTGCTCAGCACTACAGAGCTCATCATGGGAATATAGGTAAGCGATAAAAGAAATGCACCGGCAATGGCAAAAGCCACCGTTTGTGCCATTGGCTTAAACATTTTTCCTTCAATACCCTGCAGCGATAAAATGGGGAGGTACACAATTAAAATTATTACCTGGCCAAATACAGCCGCGTTCATCATTTTACCTGCGGAGTGATTTACTTCCTCATCCATTTGCTGCTGGTTTATTTTTGCAAGGCCGGTAAAATGCTTATTGTGGTGCAGTCGGTGCATTACAGCTTCCACAATTATAACTGCGCCATCTATTATCAAACCAAAATCCAGTGCGCCCAAACTCATCAGGTTGCCGCTTACACCAAAAAGGTTCATCATAATAATGGCAAAAAACATAGCGAGTGGAATTACTGATGCCACCAAAATACCCGCCCTTAAATTTCCAAGGAAAATTACCAGCACCAGCACCACAATCAGGGCACCTTCCAGTAAATTTTTTTCTACGGTGCTGATGGCGTTATTCACCATTTTTGTTCGGTCTAAAAAGGGTTCTATCGTTACGCCTTCCGGCAGTACTTTTTCAATCTGTGCAATTTTATCTTTTACATCTGCAATAACTTTTGATGAGTTGGCACCTTTCAGCATCATTACAACAGCGCCGGCTACTTCACCTTTATCATTATAACAAACGGCACCGTACCGGGTGGCCGCACCTAATTTTATATCTGCAACATCCTGTATGGAAACAGGCGTTCCATCTGCCAGCCGTTTAATTAAAATGCTGCTGATATCACTTGTTGATTTAACCAAACCCTCGCTGCGGATAAAAAGTGCGGTGGGGCCTTTTTCAATATATGCGCCACCGGTGTTCTGGTTGTTTTTTTCCAGTGCAGTAAAAATATCGGAGATGGTAAGGTTATATGATTTCAATTTATCGTAGTTAACTCCTATTTCATATTGTTTTAGCTTACCGCCAAAACTGCTTACATCTGCCACACCTGGTGTGGTTAGCAGCTGCCTGCGTATAATCCAGTCCTGTATGGTACGCAATTCCATTTCGTCATATTTCCCTTCGTACCCGGGTTTTGGCTTTACCACGTACTGAAAAATTTCTCCCAAGCCAGTGGTTACCGGCCCCATAAACGGCACACCCAATGATGAAGGAATTTGGTTTTGTACCTGGATCAATCTTTCGCTTACCTGCGTACGTGCCCAGTAAACATCTGTATTGTCGTCAAAAACAATGGTAACGATAGATAACCCAAAACGTGAGAATGAGCGTTGCTCGGTAATGCCCGGGATATTAATGGTGGCTTGTTCTATTGGGAAAGTAATAAGCCTTTCAATATCTGCTGCACCAAGTGATGGTGAAGAGGTAATAACCAGCACCTGGTTATTGGTGATGTCCGGCACAGCATCAATCGGTAGTTTTTTTAGGTTATAAATACCGAATATGATAAGCGCCATCACCATTATACCCACAATGATTTTATTGCGGATAGAAAATGCAATTATTTTATTAAGCATGATTTTTTCTTTCTTAATACATGTTCATGATGAAGTGTCCATAACAGGATTTTCCGGCACATCAGCTGCCGGGGAAATCAAAACATTTATTGTATTAAGAGAACTTGGGCGGTTGCCAGATGTCAGACGTACAGATTGGGAGGGTATTGTTATTTTTTATAGCGGGATAAGATTGCTTTACAAAAAATTCGGGCCGTTCGGTTGTTATAATTTGGGGGGGTATTGCAATTGAAATAAGCGGTGTGCAATCGGCAGTTTTAAAAGGAAGTTGCATGTCCTTATCATAGTCCTTATCCACCGGGCTTCCTTTAAAATAATGCATAACGATAAATCTGAACAATGAAATGTTCTTATCTTCTTGCTTATGCTCCGCAAAATGATGCAGCAACACCGGCAATTTTAGAAGCTGATGCAACTCAGTACCTGCTGTAATAATAGCACTAAAGCAAAGTATGGCTAAAAAACGTTTCAAGGCCGCTAAGATAGAAAAAAAATAAAAAAGACAAATGTGACATTGGTTACACAATAACTGGAATAAAAATTGTAACTATGTCCTTGTTACCTGCTTTTAATGAAATTTGTATTAATCTTTGTTGCCTGCTGCAGCATATTGGCTGCATTTGTACCTGTACAGCCAGGAACTAAATCAATCTATATAGTTAAGAAAGGCCAGGTGGTTTTTCATTCTAATGCCAAGCTGGAACTTATAAAAGCCACTTCATCCCAATTAAAAGGTATTATCGATGCAGAAAAACG
>JBGAHV010000064.1:0-25147 GCA_044225995.1 Ferruginibacter sp.
GCTTTAAATGAAGATGCGGTCCTTACATCCGCCGGGGCGCTTGAAAAAATAGCTGTTTGCCGTGTAAACAGTTTAATGAAGGCAGTGGATGAACTGCACCTGAATGGTATTAAAGTGTATGCAACTGAAATGACAGCACAAAAAAATATTTACGAATGTAATTTTACTGAACCCTGTGCTTTTATAATGGGTGGCGAGGAAAAAGGCATTTATCCTGCATTGATGAAGATATGCGACGAACAAATAAAAATCCCCATGCCTGGGGATTTTGAAAGTTTGAATGTGAGTGTGTCTGCAGGTGTGGTGCTTTATGAAGTGGTGCGGCAAAGAAAATAGTTTTTTTAGCATCATGGGCAAGGTATTGTGTAACAGATAATCATTTCGCTACCATTCTCAGGATAGTGATAACATATTTCACATGATGTAGGTTTGTTTCCAGAACTTTTTTTGCCACCACTCTTTTTCTTGGCGATATTTTGATTAATAGCATAGGGAGTTAAAATTGTCGAAACACCTTTTGAGGTTATCATTTTCCATGTTTTAATGGTGCCCGAAATTTCAAGAACAAGCTGAAGGCCATTTGTTGATTGGTCAATGACGTTTACTCCCTCTTTTAATGTTATGCTTTTCATTCTTGTATGTAAATCAATTGTTCTCTTTTGAGAAAATAAAGTGCAGCACAAAATAATAAAGACTAAGGTTAACAGTTGCTTTTTCATTTTTTTTCGTTTTTTAAACCGCCTACTCTTTCCCAGGTTTTCGGCAATCCCTGTTTATAAATAAAATTATTCTTCAAAAAAATTATGTTGCTGCCCGTTTTTCTTTAATAATTTAAAGTGTGATACCATTACTTCTTTCAATGTATAGCAGCGGTATGGCAGGCTATTTTGCTTTGCAGCCATTTCAATTTTTTTAGTAAGGTGAGGTATAATATTGTGGTTGGTTTTTGGGAAAAGATGATGAGCAATATGATGATTTAATCCTCCCATAACAAAATTTAAAAACCAGTTATTAGTGCCAAAGTCGTTGGTTACTTTTAATTGGTGAACTGCCCATGTATCTTCCAGCAACAGGTTTTCATCCGGCTCAGGAAAAACTGCATGCTCATCAAGATGAGACGGCAATAAAACCAGCAGTGTAAGGGCACTTGTAAACCAGTGCATCAGTAGTATGCCTGTAACAAAATGGTACCATTGATGGGGTAAATAAATTACAGGTATTACCACCAAATAAAGAACGTAAAACAATTTACAAGTAAACAGTTTGTAATACTCAGTTAGCGGAATTGTTGTTTTTTGTTTTACTAACGATTTCTTGTGATAGAAATCTTTAAAATCACGTACAAGAATCCAGTTTAAAGAATAGAAAAGGTAGAGTACAGGCATATACAGATATTGGTATTGATGATGCCATTTGTACTGCTGCCTGGGGTTAAATTTAACCAGCTCTGTTTGCTGTACATCAATATCCCAGTTGGGCACATTCGTAAAAGTATGGTGATATAATACATGCCGTTTACCCCATACAAAACTATTGCCTCCCATTATGTCCAGTAAAAGAGCTGCCCGCTTGTTCAACTTACTTTTCTCAAATAAAGCATGGTGTACAGCGTCATGCACAATGTTAAAAACGTTCAGTGTAACCAACAAGCCCAATAAAATATAACAGCAATAGAACCATATTATGTTTTCACCCTTTAATAATAGAATGGAATATACCATAGCGTATAGTAAAGGATAAATGATTACTTTGGCCCAGGTTGTTTTACGTGCTTTGTTTGCATAGGCTTCAAACAAGGGTTTTGTATCCTGCTTAAGTAATGAAAAAAAAGGATTGCTTTCTTCTCTTTTGAATTGAGGTTTGGTTCTCATGCAAGTTGTTTTTTATGTTCAAAGAAGTTTAGTTGCTGATTCGGAATGTTGCTGTGATGCCCGTAACACTTTTGACATAACCGTAAGGCAGCAAAAAGCTTGTTTTTTGATTAGTAACAGCAAGTGTTGCCTTTCTTTTATCCTTCCGGGCTAATATGAAAAAAGGAACACTTGCAAGCGATAGCCCAAAACCAGAAAGTGTAACAATAGTTGCTTTGTCTGCCTTTTTCCTGGCTTCAGGCGTGGAGTAAAACAAGGTTAGCCCTTCTTTGGGATATGATGCAATGCCGACGGTCATTACAATAGCTCCTGTGCTTAAAAAACACCAGGCTGCTGTGTTAAGTGCTTTGCTTTTTTTAAGCAACTCATCAGCGGTATTGTTAAGCTGGTAAAAAGGAATTGTTGTTACTGCTTTGTAAGCAGAAATGCTTTTGAACTTAGAAGAGGAACTGGTAACATATTGACTGCTGCATTGGCATGTAATAAGAAGCAATAAAGATGCAAGCGATAACGCTAGCAGTAACCTGCTTGAAAAATGGAACTGCAATTTGCTTTTTTGATCAGAATGTTTCATAATGCTTTTTTATTTGTTTAGAGTTATGGTAGTTTCAGTGTACTCTGTTGTTGAAATGGTTTCTTTGCTATACAGGATAAAATCGCTGGTTGTTAACTTTTTTATTTCGTACTCATCTTGTGGGGTATCAATCCACATTTTGGTATCATTTATTATAGTGTACGCAGAAGTGTCGTATGCACCTGTGGTATAAGAATAAACTTTGTTGTCGTTTCTAAAATCTGCATAATCTGCAGCATTACCATTTAGTGTAACCACATGCGGGGAGCCGTTGTAATAATTATTGATAACAGTGGAAACATAGTGCCATTTAGCCTGTATTTTTTGTTGTGCCGTTGGCTGGTTACTGGAAGAGTTACTCTTTTTGCATGCAGATAATAGTGTGATGCTTACAGCTATTAATAAAAAGGTTTTTTTTTTCATAACCGGAATTTTTGATGGTAGATATTTTGAATACATCAAAACTATACCAGCCATAACCCTTGTCATAATTGATATTTATCTGTGAGCCGCAGGGTTTAGTAAAAGCAAATTCGTGTAACCGCTTTTCTTGATTTAACCTTTGAATTTTGCAAAAAATGCAAAGGTCAAAGCTGTTATTAGTAGAAAATGAGCTATTTTAATTATGTGGTTTTGCAATTTTTACCAATTTTTGTTTCATGGACAGCAACAACAGCACCCAGGTATTATTCTTCCAGCATATTAAATCAATATTACCGGCGCATATATCATTTGTGGATGAAGTAGCGGGGGTACTTGATATTAGCAACGACAGCGCCTACCGGCGTATAAGGGGCGAAAAACCCATCAGTCTCGATGAAATGCAAAAACTGGCAAATCATTTTAAAATATCTATTGACCAGTTCCTGCACATTAAATCAGACTCATTTATTTTTTCAGGTTCATTGGCCAATGCCGGAGAGCATGTATTTGAACGCTGGATGGAAAATATACTGAAGCAACTTACTCTCATAAACAGTTTTAAAGAGAAGCATTTATACTACCTGGCAAAAGACCTGCCTATTATGAACCAGTTTATGGCCCCTGAGCTGCTGGCTTTTAAAAGTTTTTTATGGCGCAGGTCGATTTTGCATTATGAAAATATGAAAGGCACTAAATTTTCTTTAAGAGAAATAGTACCCGAGCATATTGAATTGGGAAAAAAAATTGAGCAGGTATATACCCAAATCCCTTCTACGGAAATATGGAATCTTGAAAGTATTAACAGTACCATCAGGCAAATAGAATTTTACAGGGAATCCAATATGTTTGAGACAGAAGATGACGTAAAAAAAATTTACCAGGCAGTATTAAGGGTAATTAACCACTTGGAACAACAGGCAGAAGCCGGTGTAAAATTTCAATACGGAAGCACAGCGTTACCAGGCTCAGTTACATATAATATGTTGTGGAACGACCTTGTATTAGGTGATAATACAGTGATGTTTGAAATGGATGGCCGCCGTATTACCATACTCAACCACAGTGTCATTAATTTCATCAGCACAACAGACGAAAGGTTTAATGCTTATATGTTCGATATGCTGCAAACACTGGTAAAACGCTCCACACAACTTAGCAAAGTAGGGGAAAAAGAGCGCTACCGCTTTTTTAACCGTATTAGGGATAAAATGAAATTAGCTGCACGTCTGTAATCAATTATTATGGTTGCAATGAAGCAATTGCTTTGCCCTGTTTTTTTATTGCTTTGTTCAGGCTCAGGTAATTTCTTGCCCTTACTTTTATTTCACCCATATTATTCAGCGCAACCGTGTTTATATTCCGGATAATGTTTTCTGTTGTATTGAAACTATACCATTCACCCAAATGATCCCACACGGGTTTCCAATAAAGGGTACGGTACCTCTTGCCTAATGGATAGCCTGCAAAACCAAACTTATCAGAAAAAATTCCCGGTTTCATCATCACCCAGCCGCCACTGGCATAAATAGTGCTGCCATCAAATATCTTAGCCATTCCAATCATTAAGCTGTCTCCATTCATTGGCCCGCTTTTTACTGTAGCCGAACCGGGATGCGTAAATGTGGCGCCACCATAGCAGGAACCGATACCCACTTTTGTATCATGATCGGTAAATGCTGCCATCCTTTTTAGTGCAGATGTGTGCGCTGTGTCATTAATGTTTTTAAAATTAAAATTATCTTCTCCAATACTGAAAGATGAAAAACCATTTTTATACAGCCCGTGCGAATCGAACCATAAATTACCGATAACGGCGTGGCGTTTTTTCATCAGCTTTTCAATTTTATTATAAGCCATTCCTGCGTTTGATGCCATAATCACACGCATGCGTTTGGGTTTAAAAATACTTTTTATGTACGCCCTTATTTTCACAGTGTAGGGGAGAAACTCAAATTTTTCCGACTTGGAAATAACATACACATTCATTCTTTTATTTGGGGTGGACGAGCTGCCGGTTTGTGCAAAGGCTTCTGTTGTCATAAATATAAAAAGCAGTAGTGATATCGTTTTCATTTAATTGCTGTTTAGGCAACCAAAGTAGGGCACTATGTTGTTGTGTTCTAATTGAAAAATGAGTTTGATGAATTGCCGTAAGCAGGAAATAAGAATATATATGGTAATGACAAACTTTTTACGGCTGCCCGCTTTTGTGCATTACTTTAAAAGCTTTTGTGGGTTTAAACCGTAAACTTTCCTGCGTCGTTACGGAAAATCCGTAAATTTATTTTTATGGAAGAGAACAGCATTCAGAAAGAGCTATTCCTGCATATTAAAAACTTTTTACCGCCACATATTTCTATGGTGGATGAAATTAGTAACCTGCTGGATTTAAGTTATGACAGTGTATACCGCCGCATACGTGGCGAAAAACCTGTTACACTGACTGAACTTAAAATTTTGTGTGAACATTTTCAGTTGTCGCTGGACCAGGTGTTGCAGTTGCATACCGATAAGGTATTGTTTACCGATTTAGAAGCCAAAGACCCAGTGACCAATTTTAATGAATACCTGCAGGGGATGATAAGCCAGCTTCAATACTTCAATAGTTTCCATCAAAAGGAAATGCTTTATCTTTCAAAAGATATTCCTGTATTTTATTTCTTTTATACAAAAGAGCTCGCTGCCTTTAAATCTTTTTTCTGGAGTAAGAGCATCTTAAATCACCCGGACTATGAGGGTAAAAATTTCAGCCTGCAGCATTTTGATGCTGTAAAATTTTTTGAGCTGGGGCAGAAACTTATTGCTGAATATAATAAAATGTCGAGTGTGGAATTGTGGAATTATGAAAGTATAAACAGCACCATTCTTCAAATACAATATTACAGGGATGCCGGTATTTTTGAATCGGATAAAGATTTGCAAAGTGTGCTGGATGCCTGTGACATGATGCTGCTGCACATTCAAAAGCAAGCAGAGAAAGGGTATAAATTTTTACCCGGCACGGGGGAGACCGGCTATGCAGCTCCGCTAAAATTGTACATTAATGAAATAATTCTCGGCAATAACAGTATTATGGTACAGGGGGATGATACCCGTATTGCCGTCATAAATCATATCGTACTAAAATACATTAGTACTACAGATAAAAAATTTACGGATAAGGCGTTTGCCAATTTTAATAACCTGTTAAGCCGCTCCATACTCATTAGCCAAACGGGCGAAAAAGAAAGGAACAAATTTTTTAATGCCATGCGTGAACGGATAAAAGAATGCAGGAAGTAAAAAAAACAATAAAACTGATAGAATGCCCACGTGATGCCATGCAGGGCTGGAAGCATTTTATACCCACACAAAGGAAGATCGATTATATAAATGCTTTGCTGAAAGTGGGATTTGATACCATTGACTTTGGCAGCTTTGTTTCGCCTAAGGCCATTCCACAAATGGCAGACACTAAAGAAGTAATTTCGAAAATTGAAATAGGTAAATCCCCAACAAAATTATTAGCCATTATAGCTAACGAACGTGGCGCCCTGGATGCTGTAATGTATGACGCTATTACATATCTGGGCTTTCCATTCTCTGTTTCAGAAACATTTCAGCAACGCAATACAAACTCTACCATAGAAGAGTCGCTGGGCAGGGTGGAGGAGATACAAAATTTGTGTATTAAAAATAACAAACAATTGGTCGTATACCTTTCAATGGGTTTCGGTAACCCCTACGGCGATTTATACAATGAAGATATTGTGTTTAAATGGGCGCACCGGTTAGCATCAATGGATATAAAAATAATTTCACTGGCAGATACAGTTGGTATTGCTACGGCAAAACAAGTGGAGACTGTTACGAAACATTTAATTACTGCTTTGCCTAATGTTGAAATCGGGGTTCACCTGCACTCCACCGCCCTGAACTGGAAAGAAAAAACAGCGGCTGCTTTAATTGCCGGCTGCCAGCGTTTTGATGGGGCATTAAAAGGTATTGGTGGTTGCCCGATGGCAGATGATGAACTGGTGGGTAATATGGATACAGAATTAATGATTCCTTATTTTGAAGAAAAAAAAATATTGCCTCAATTCAACAAAGAAGCATTGTTTGAATGCAGCAGAATGGCTGCTGAAATATTTGTTTAATAGCTGAAATTTGTATCATGGATTTTCACCTCGATTTTATACCCAGGCCATTTCCCGTTAAAATAAATCATCCGCAAAAATTAATGCTGGTGGGCAGCTGTTTTACTGAAAATATTGGTGATAAACTAATGGCATATAAATTTTCGGTGCTGCAAAACCCCAATGGTATTTTGTTTAACCCGGTTAGTGTACAGGAAGCTTTTGAAAATTATATCTCCTGCAAAGCAGTTGCCGAAGAGGATTTATTTCAATTAAATGAATCATGGCATAGCTGGCAGCACCACAGCCGATTTTCGGCTATTACTCCTGCCGAGGCGGTAAGTAAAATAAACAATGCAACACAACAGGCGCATCAATATTTGAAAAATGCAGACTGGCTGATTATCACTTTTGGCTCTGCATGGGTATATGAGCTTACGGAAGCTGCAGCAAATGCTGTTACAGGCAATGTGGCTGCCAATAATCATAAAGCCCCTGCCAGTTGGTTTAACCGCCGGCTGCTGCGTAATGAAGAAGTGGTTGAAGTAATCAATAAAACAGTGGAGCAACTGCAGCAATTCAATCCCGCAATAAAAATAATTTTTACCATCAGCCCGGTACGCCACCTGCGGGAAGGGTTTGTAGAAAACAATCGCAGCAAGGCAGCTTTAATACATGCGGTACATATGGCTGCAGAACAGTTTAAAAATGTGTTTTATTTTCCAGCTTACGAGTTGGTGATTGATGATTTACGGGATTACCGCTTTTATGCAGAAGATATGGTGCATCCTAATTATGCAGCCACTAATTATGTGTGGGAAAAATTTATAACCACATGTATTGATGAGCCATCACAACAATTAATGCTGCAGATTAATGAAATTAATGCAGCGGTTAATCATAAACCGTTTAACGCTCTTTCACAGGCGCACCGGCAATTTGCAAAAACCGTTCTTGAAAAAATAAAGAGTATAAAAAGCCGGAACGTCTATATAGATTTTACAGCGGAAGAAAAACATTTTAGCCTGGTTGCCGAAGACAGATTTGATTGTTAAAACAAAGGCGCCCGGTTAATGTACGGTCGCCTCTGTTTAATTTTTAAATTCAAACAAACAAGATTTATTTCAGACTTCTGCTTTATTTTTTTTATTCTTTTTTTCTTTCATGTCGCCGGGCTGCGGTTCTCCAATAATGATCTTTCCAAACGAAGATTTAATATCAATTTTAACGCCACCATTGCCACTTTTTCCTTCAAAATTCTTATCGGCATCCGGCCCGTATTCATCAGGTTTATCGGTGCGGTTAATATCCATGCCAGAACGATTAATTAATGTGCCAAAACTGGTATGCAGGGTAAATGAAATGGGCAGGTTGGACGTTGGTTTTAAATTTACAGTGCTGTAAGATTCATTGAGGTTTAAAGATGTTAGCGCATCTGTAAGTACAATTTTTGAAGTACTGCAAAATTCCATTTTTAATTTATTACTGCCGGAAAGGCTTCCCAAATCAACGGATGAAAATTTAAAAACGGCATCTATGTTGCTCAATTTTTTTATATTGGCTGCGCCAAATTCAACATTCAGTTTTTTAACATTGCCCAAATTGCCGGCATCAATGCCACCAAATTTACTGGAGAGGGATAATTCGCCACTGTAATCCGGTAATGTAATTTTGCCAAACGAATTGCTGATGTCCATACTTACACTTACAGGCACATGTATGGTATAATCAATGCTCATATTGTTCTGGCAGTTTTTGCAACCCTTATTATTTTCTCCTTTTACAGATGTTTTAAAATAAACGGTGTTGCCTTTTTTGTCGTCAGTTACAGTAATGGTGTTAAAAATTTGCTCAGCGTTATCAGCATCGGTAGAACTGGCTTCAATATGAACATCCACTTTAATTTCATTATTGCTCCAGGTAATTACTTCCACCTTTCCAAAACTGTTTTCAATATCAAGGCTGGTGCCTGATGCTGTGTAGCTTTTAGAAATGTTGCGTTCTTTAAAATGATCATACCGTTTTTTTTCATTTTGAGCATTGACCAGCGTAATGCAAAAGAAAATGCTAAGTGCGCTGAATAGTATTTTTTGTTTCATGACTTTCCTTTTTGGAATTTTTAAATTGGTTAATAATCAACAGCTGCCTGCTCAGCAGTTCTGCCTGCAACTGTAAATTTTGAATCATTGCTTTAATGATCACATCATGATTCGGAGATGTGGCTGCTTCAGATTTTAGCACACGATAGCTGCTGTCCAGCGTGGCTAAATCATTTGCAAACTGCTTGTACAGTTCCGGATCTGTACTGGCAATGGTTTTAAGGTCTTCTTTTTGTTCTGCAATAGTTTTAAAGATCTGTTCTGCTTCGGGCGCATATTGAGGCGCCAAGCTTTTTATTTCACCTATTGGTAGTGAATCACTATGCTTTGGCTCTTCAGCAAAAGAAGGTGATATATCATGGCTATACTTTTGAATTAGCAGGTAACTTGTTAAAGCCACCAGGGCGGTTATGGATGCAGCTGCCACCCATTTGTAAATGGGTTTCCAGACCGCCACCTTAGTCTGTGTTTTTTCAGCAACAGGTAATTTTATTTTTTGCCAAACGGCTTCCGGCACATTTTCGGAATCCATCAGGTGCCGGTTTTGCTCTATAAATTTTTCAATTCTGTTACTCATATACATTTACCGCTTTTAAAATTTCAATCAATTTGTTTTTAGCCCGTATGTATTGTGTACGTACCGTTACATGAGCCACCTGCAGTATCTCAGCAATTTCTTCATGGTCATAGCCTTCCAGCAGGTAAAGCGATAAAACGGTACGATAGCCATCAGGTAATTGCTTTATGGCGTGTTTAATTTTCTCAACCGTCAGTTCCGGGTCGGGGGTATTACCGTTAGCCGGTTCATCACTCTTATCTTCCAGGGTGCTGATGTCGTCAATAAATAATCTATCTCTTTTTACCTTGTAGATACTTTTATATACCACAATCTGTTTCAACCAGGCGCCAAACGTTGATTTTTGCTGGAAGCTCTGCAGTTGCATAAATGCATCTGTAAAAGCCTCCTGTAATACATCCTCTGCATCCGCAGTTTTGTTTACAATACGCAATGCGGTATTATACATTGCTTTTGAATACCGGTCGTATAACTTGCGGTAAGCGGCAGCATCTCCATTAAGGCATTGTTGCACTAATAGCTCAGCAGGTATTATGGCTGTTTGTTCCAGGTTGTTGGCTGTTTATATAAAGTGAAGGTATTTAAACAAATGTTGCACGGCTTTTTAAAACAATAAAAAAAAGCTGCCGAAAATTTGTATACACGGAAAATTTTTCTATTTTTGTCATGACTTACCACACACTCTACTTTTAATCTGAAACCCAATTTCCACTGAACAAATCACTGAAGTAATTTATACAGCCAACAATGGTATGTTATATCATTTGATTGCTGTAAAAGGGTAATTTTTACCAGCTGCTATTGCTTTGCCATTCCGATACCTCTGATTCTCTTCAACACTCCCATTGATGTAAATTTTTCTATCCAACCCTGTTTGAGACCGGTTTGCCTTTACATTTCTTAAACAAGAAAAATTTATGACAATGAAACAAAATTTTACACAGACCGGCAATGCTTTTAAAATTATCACAGCAATAATTGCCACAGTTATTTTAATGCTTGCTGTAAAAAAAGCAACAGCACACACAGTTGTTTACTATAACCCACCTTGTTTTACGCAGGGCGCAACAGTAACTGTTGGAGTAAAAGTTGTACTTGCAGGTACAGGTACATATTATCACTGGCAATATCGTACTGTTGCAGGCGGTTCATGGACATGGCTTGCTAATGGTAACAATGTAATCAATGGCCGCACTTTCAATGTTGCCAATGCGTCGTTGGTATCAAATATTGCTGATTATACACCTGATCTTATTATAAGCAATGTAGGAAGCCCTGCTTATACCACGCAACTGGATAATGTAGAGCTTAGGGTGATAATGACTTATGGGTTGGATCCACAGTATAATCCATACCCCGGAACTTCTGCATGGGGAGGAGAAGAATTTTCGAATGCTAACCAGGCAAAATACATCAGGCTAATTTCCAAATCTGTAACAGAAAATTGCTACTCCAATTGCAGTGGCAATACATTGGTTAATAATCCGGCGAATATTTCTCCGGCAATTTCAGATTATTTTGGTGGCTTTGAAGTTTCAACCGGTTCATTAAATGACAACTTCAGCACTCCCGGAACTTATGGAGAAACAGCAAAAGCTGCTACTGATATTACAAAATGGACAGGCGGCTCTTTAGGCACATCACCCCGTTACAGGGTTATGTCTAATGCGGATTCTATGAATACGGCGTTTAGTGCCTTTGCACCACATTCTGGTAACCAGATGATGGTGGTAAGTAATGATAACAGCGCTTCAAACCGTATATGGTACCGTACTTCTGTTGTTTCCAATGCCACAAGTTTTTTTGGCGGACAGGTTACTTTTAAAGCATGGTTTGCTAAAGTTGATGCTACTAATGCTTCCATGGTACTTGAAGTTAAAGGAGCCACCACACGAAATGCCACTGTTACAGCATTTGCAAGTAACAGTACAACAGCCACCATTAATGGAAATCCTGGTAACTGGATACAATTGACTTTATCAGTTACCATCCCTGCAGGCACTTATCAAAAACTGGAATACAGCATTCATACAAGCGGTAATAATGTTACTAACGTAGCCATTGATGACATTTGCATCATTGAACCGGCAGCTGCCATACTCCCAGTATCATTACTGCCTTTGCAAACTGTTTATGAAGATGGGGTATCTCATTTAACCTGGGCAACCGCACAGGAAATTAACAGCAGCTATTTTGAAATACAGCACAGCACCAACGGAACTGATTTTGCTGCTATAGGAAAAGTATATGCAGCGGGATACAGCAGCCGAATGATTTCTTACAAATTTGATGATGTAAAAGCAGGTGCAGGGACTAATTATTACAGGCTGCGGATTACGGACAAAGACGGAAGTTTTACATACAGTAATATCACAGTAGTAAATGTATCAGTAAAAGGTTTTTTTGTAACTGGTATTTACCCAAGCCCTTTTACTGATAAAGTGAGCATTAGTTTATCAAGCGAAAACCCTGGTAAGGCATTGATCCGTTTAACGGATATGGCTGGCCGGCAGTTTACAACACAAACAGTAAATGTTAATAAAGGCATCACTGAAATTATTTTGAATAATCTTGGTAACCTTAATAAAGGTATGTATATGGTGGATGTTAACTTTAATGGCAACCGCTATACGCAAAAAATAGTAAAATAAGACTCTTACACATGCGTTTTCAACAACGGCCGGCTTAGCCGGCCGTTTGTTTTATTCAATTGGGTAAATCAATATCTTTAACCCCCAATTATACATGCGGCTTTTTGTAAAATACATATTAATTTATTGCCTGTGCATAGCTTTCAGTTATGTTAAGGCACAACAGGCGCCGGAAAAACAGGATACTTTTTTCCTGGCAAAAAAGAAAGGATTATTAGGGAGACTGGGCCGCAGCATTACCACGAACCCCGTTGATGCGCTTCCGCAAAAGGTTGAGAACCCTTACCTGAAATTTAAAGGAAAAATCATTCGTTCGGTAGAAGTAGTGCGGCTGAGTTTTCAGCGAAATATTTGGGATACTACCCTGGTAAAATATAATTTAGGAATACGGCTGGCAAATACTTTTCATAAAAACTCAACAGATAATGTAATAAAGAAAAATTTATTCTTTAAAGAAAACGAGCGCTTATATCCTTTTCTTTTTGCGGATAACGAACGTTACCTTCGTGATTTGTCGTTTATACAGGATGCCCGTATACTGGTAGATTATGCTGAGTCCGGAAAAGATTCAGTAGATGTGCTGGTATTGACAAAAGACGTTTTTTCTCTTGGTGCAAAACTGAAAGTAGACGACAGAACAAGAGGAAGGGTTGAAATCAGCGATGATAATATTGCAGGCAGCGCCACAAAAATTACTTTAAGCGGATTATATGATGAGCCAAGAAATCCGCAAAAAGCCTGGGCGGGTGAAATTGTTCGGCGTAATATTGGCGGGTCGTTTATAGATTTTACTGCAGGTTTCAGCCAGTTTGCACCATCTTACAGTAATGGCCGGTGGGAAGAAACCAAAATATATTCCCGGTTAGAAAAGCCATTGGTAACACCTTTTATTCCCTCAACCGGAAGTTTAGAAGGCGGCTATTATAAATCCAACGACTCTTACAGGCTGGACTCTGTCTATAAAGCTGATTTCCGTTACGAATATTATAATGCAGATGGCTGGTTTGGTTACAGCCTGGATAACCGCCGCCGTCTTTATAATAACAGGGAAATACGGATACATAATTTTATTGCCTTACGTGCATTCACACAGCATTTTATTCACACCCCGGGGCGTACAGAAACCTTTTTTGATTACCGCTTCGCCAATGCAATGGGATTATTGGCATCATACAACATTTTTAAACAGGTATTTTATAAAACAAGTTTTATTTATGGCTTTGGTAGAAACGAAGACGTGCCGGAAGGATTTACCCTGGCATTAATAAGCGGTATTACAAAAAGGGATGGCTTGAAGCGCCCTTACTCAGGGCTTGATTTTGGTTTTGCAAATTTTAAAAACAAGGGATTCTACAGCAATTTTACTTTCAGGGCGGGGGGCTATTTTTACCGTAACAGGGTTGAAGATATGGATGTACTTTTTAACGTAGAGCATTTTACCCGGCTTAAAAAAATAAACACTAACTGGTACCAGCGTACTTTTATCAACACAGGTATTACCGCACAGGTTAATTCCGTATTGAATGCACCTTTGTTTATTAATAGTTTTTTTGGATTGCCCTATTTTAACCCGGAGAACATCAGCTCAGATTTAAGAGGAACACTCAAACTGGAGTCGGTTTATTTCAATATGAAAAAAATTCTTGGCTTCCGTTTAGCCCCTTTTACATTTACGGATTTAGTTTTTCTTAAACCCGTTAAACAACCATTGAAAAAAGGAGATTTGTATTCTGCAATCGGGGGCGGTATCCGTACACGTAATGAAAACCTGGTATTTGGCACCATCGAACTAAAAACCTATTATTTCCCCCGTACCAATGGCAATATGAACCCCTGGAAAATTGAGCTAAGTACCAATATCCGGTTTAAGTACAGCAGCAATTTTATCCGCAGGCCCGATTTTGTAAGTGCTAACTAGGCCGGCAGCAAATAAAAAACCGCCTTTTACGGCGGCTCATTATCTTATAAGTTCTTTTTTACATTACATTAAATCCATTGCCTTGGCCAAAAAAGTAGTATTAAAAGGCAATACCATCGAACAATATGCCCCAATAGGCGATCCTAAAACAAGAAAAAAAGCTGCAACTGAAATTAAAAACAACACCCAGTATATTCCTTTTTGTTTTTTGGTCATGGTTTTTTTATTTTTTTGCAAATATAATGCACCAATGTTTATTGAATTCAATTGCCCAAAAAAATTATTTCCCCCATGCAGGGGATAATGAGCTTCAGTAAATTCAATATTTTAATGTGTATTTTTTACATTTTAAATTAAAGGCAGTATCTTGCCACCATTAACGGCTTGCCATGGTTATACATTTTTACTTGCGGTTTTCTACCCGGTTCGGACAATCCATCTTTGTAAGCGGGGATACAGACATTCTTGGAAACGACGATACATCTAAAGCTTTACCCATTCAATACCTGAATGAACAATTTTGGCACGGCAGTATCAATATCGATACCGCAGTTTCATCCGCACCCATTCGTTACAAATATATTTTACGGGAAGAAGGAAAGCCTGAAACCATTGAGTTTGGAGACGACCGCCTATTGGCTGTTGATACAATAAATGCTGAAGAGGTAAATGTATTTGATACATGGAATTTTTCCGGAGAGAAAGAAAATGCTTTTTTTACCCAGCCTTTCCAGGATGTGCTGCTGAAACGTTCCAAAGCAGCTGCCAAAACAAAAGCAAAGCCATCTAAAACCGTTACACACGAATTCCGGGTTAAAGCGCCATTGCTTGATGCGGATGAAGCAGTTTGCATTGCCGGCGCAGGCACCGTATTAGGAGAGTGGGATACAGAAAAACCTTTGCTGCTGGAAAAAAATAATACCTGGTGGAAGATACGTCTTAACCTGTCCGGCGAGGGTTTTCCGGCCACTTACAAGTACGGCATTTTTAATACAGCCACCAATACATTTGTTAAGTTTGAAAGCGGCGATAACCGTATTTTAATTGGTGATGCTTCAAAGAAAAAAATCACCATCTGCCACGATGGTTTTGTAAACATTCCGTTTAAACCCTGGCGTGGTGCCGGAGTGGCATTACCCGTTTTCAGCCTGCGCAGTAAAAACAGTTTTGGCGTAGGAGAGTTTGCCGATGTAAAATTACTGGTGGACTGGGCAAAATTGACCGGGCTAAAACTTATTCAGCTGCTGCCTTTAAACGATACCACCGCCACACATACCTGGAAGGATTCTTACCCCTACGCCGCCATTTCTGCTTTTGCACTGCACCCCATTTTTCTTAACCTGGAAAAAACAGCAGGTAAAAACCAGGCAGCCATTGTAAAAGCATTGCACAAAAAACAACAGCAGTTAAATGCGCTGGCCGATATGGATTATGACAGTGTAATAAAATTTAAAACCTCGGCCATAAAAGAAATTTATGAGGCGCAAAAAGATGAGCTGAAAAATGACGAGGCTTATTTTGAATTTTTTGAACTGAACCGTTACTGGCTGGTGCCTTATGCCGCGTTTTGTTACCTGAGAGATAAATACAACACCTGCGATTTCAGTACATGGAAATCGCTGAGCGAATATGATGAAGATGCCGTACAGCGGCTGGTAAGCCCTTCGCAAAAACATTACCATGATATTGCGGTGCACTACTTCACACAATACCATTTGCATCTGCAATTGAAAGAAGCCACAGCTTACGCCCATAAAAACGGCATTGTGGTAAAAGGCGATATTCCCATTGGTATTTACCGCAACAGTGTGGATGCATGGATGGCGCCTTCTTTGTATAATATGAGCGCTCAGGCAGGTGCCCCACCGGATGATTTTGCAGTGAAGGGACAAAACTGGGGCTTCCCCACTTACAACTGGAAGGCCATGCAGCAGGATAATTTTACCTGGTGGCGGCAGCGCTTTGAGCAAATGAGCAACTATTTCGATGCTTTCCGCATTGATCATATTTTGGGATTCTTCCGCATCTGGAGTATTCCTCTAGATGCCGTGGAAGGAATTATGGGGCGTTTTGATCCTGCCATTCCCGTACACATTAATGAGTTGTTCGAACGCAATATTTCCTACGAATGGCATCGCTACTGCAAACCTTATGTTACCGAAGAAATACTGCATGATATTTTTGGCAGCAATACGGGCTATGTAAAACAAACGTTTTTTAATGGTCACGAACTGAAGCCGGAGTTTAATACGCAGCGGAAAGTAGAGGATTATTTTGCTGTGTTACCCGATGCAGATGAAAAAATAAAACACGGATTGTTTGATGTGATCAGCAATGTTATTTTGTTTGAAGAAGATAAATCGGACGGGCAAAAATTTCATTTCCGTTTTGCCATGGAACAAACCTTGTCGTTCCGCCACCTGGATGCATACTCTCAACAGCAGTTGAAAGAATTGTACGTGAATTATTTTTTCCGCAGGCAGGATGCCTACTGGATGGAAGAAGCCATGCACAAACTGCCCGGCTTAAAACACAGCACCAACATGCTTATTTGCGGCGAAGATTTGGGACTGGTGCCTGAATGTGTACCCGATGTAATGTGGCAGCTCGGCATTTTAAGCCTGGAAATACAGCGCATGCCTAAAAAAGCACAGGTGGAATTCTTTCACCCCAATGATGCGCCTTACATGAGTGTGGTAACACCTTCCACACACGACATGAGCACCATACGTGGCTGGTGGGAAGAAGACCGCAATAAGACACAACGCTTTTACAATACCATTATGGGCCGCTACGGCGAAGCACCTTATTTCTGCGAAGCATGGATCAATAAAGAAATTGTATTGCAGCATTTGTATTCACCTGCCATGTGGAGCATTTTTCAGCTGCAGGACTGGATGGGCTGCGATGAAAAAATACGCCGTGCCGACCCCAACGAAGAACGCATTAACATACCGGCCAACCCCAATCATTACTGGAAATACCGCATGCACCTTACACTGGAAGAACTGCTGAAGCAAACAGAGTTTAATGAAGCAGTAAAAGGATATGTTGCATCAAGCGGGAGATAATATTTTTTATGCGGCTTATGTAATTATGCAAGCGGCTGCATCCGCATAGCAAACAAACTGCTATGCATCCACAACTGCATCTAAACATTCCCCAGCCCTGCCACGAAAACTGGGACAAGATGACTCCCTCTCAACAAGGCCGTTTTTGCAGCTCCTGCGCCAAGGAAGTGGTGGACTTTACCACCATGAGCGATACAGAAGTGCTCCATTATTTCCTGGATAAAAAGAATGAAAAAGTATGCGGCCGTATGTACCCCGACCAGCTAAACAGGTCCATTACCAAACCCGTTTATCCTGAAAGAAAAAAATGGTGGTACTGGAATTATGCAGCGATGTTTTTAATGCTCTTTCAAAAAAGCAATGCAACAACCGTTCATGGTGGTTTAGGTGTTGAGCATTCTATGGTAGAACATAAGCCAAAATTTTCAGTAAAAGAGCTGTATCATTTTTCAAAGGACAAATTATTGCCACTTACAAAAGTCATTACAGGGAAAGTTACTGATGAAAAAGGCGAACCGGTACCTTTTGCCAGCATTAAAATAAAGGGAAACAGCAATGGAATTTCTGCTGATGCAAATGGAGGCTTCAGTATTAAAGTAAATTCAGAAAAAGATATACTCCAGGTGAGTGCCATCGGTTATGAAGATTATGAACAAACACTCGGAAATGGAACAGATTATAACATTACTCTTAAAGCTTCTAAATGCCAACTGACCGGAGATGTTGTAGTTATTGCCGGTGGTATTTATTCCGACTATGATTATACTCCTGTAGCCCCAATTAAACATGTTGCTGTACTTGAAGTATTAGACAACGCTACACATCAACCCGTAAAAGCAACACTAAGCTTTAATAAAACAGGCTACAAAGAAGAAAACGTTCTTACAGATGCAAAAGGTAGTTACAAATTAAAACGCATAGCTGTGGATGATAAGTTTACTGTAACTGTAAAGGCAGATGGCTATTTAACAAGTGAAGTGGAAATTAAAGGCTGGACTTTTGATGAAAGAAAAGCGACTAAATATGTTTTTTTAGAGAAGGCGCCCACATTAAGCGATTACAAACAAATGGAAGCTGTTAAGGTAACCAGTTATGAGCAAGGAAGGGTTCGGGTTACCATGGGTTCAGTTTCAAGTGTTACACAATGCAGCTTTGATAATGTAACTGTTAAACGGAATTTTGCTGATACACTTAACATTCTTAAAACAAAACTAACAAGCAGTTTAAAGATAGCGCCCAATCCTGTACAGCGTGGCAATGTATTGAACGTATCTTTTTCTGTAAAACAAACCGGTAATTATTTGCTGCAAATAAGCAATGCAGCAGGACAGGTGGTATCGCAGCAGCAGGTTGTGGCCGGTGCAAAAAATAATGCAATCAGTGTACAAACAAATGCAGGATGGGCAGGTGGCCTGTATTACCTGCGGTTAACGGATGCAAAAAATAATTTACTAAGCACAAACAATTTCATCGTTCAGTAGTGTTGGTTGTAATACCGGCTTGGGCGTCTGCCTTATGAGATTAACGAAAATCAGGAGCGCCTGGCCGGTTTCTTTTAAAAAGTTTTATTTAAAGGCAGGATGAAACTGCTGCAGTGTGTCTCTTAAATATTCCCTGTCAAGATGCGTATAGATCTCTGTAGTGGTGATGCTTTCATGCCCCAGCATTTCCTGCACGGCACGTAAGTCGGCGCCGCCTTCCACCAAATGCGTGGCAAAAGAATGCCGGAATGTATGCGGCGAAATGCTTTTTGTAATGCCGGCATTTTTGGCCAGCTCTTTAATTATTAAAAAAACCATTACACGGGTAAGCATACTGCCGCGGCGGTTTAAAAACAAAATATCTTCATTGCCTTTTTTTACGTCAATATGCACCCGTATATCGTTGCGGTAAATTTTTATGTACTTGATGGCATCGCTGCCAATGGGCACCAGCCGTTCTTTATTCCCTTTTCCAATTACACGTATAAAGCCCACATCTAAATAAAGGCTGCTTAGTTTCAGTTCTACAAGCTCACTCACCCGCAGTCCGCAGCTGTACAAAGTTTCCAGCATGGCTTTATTGCGGCCGCCTTCGGGCTTGCTTAAATCAATTTGTGCAATAATGTTTTCAATTTCAGAAAAGCTGAGTACATCGGGCAATGCCCTTTTCAGTTTAGGCGCTTCCAGCAATGTGGTGGGGTCGGTGGTGGTAATATGTTCCAGCAGGCAGTACTTAAAAAAACTGCGCAGCCCCGAAATAATTCTTGCCTGCGATGAGGGAGTCATTCCTAATTCCGCCACTTGTTTTACAAAACGTTCCAGGTCGGCCAGCGCAATGTCTTTCGGATTCTTTTTTTCTTCGCCAAAAAAAGACGCCAGTTTATCCAGGTCACGCAGGTAAGCGTCCACCGAATTATCGGCCAGCGATTTTTCCAGTTGCAGCCATGCTTTAAATCCTTTTTTATAAACTTCCCACATTGTGGCAGGTGATTGTGTATTTAAAACAATTATACGCTATTTTCGCAACTCATCACAAAAACAGCAATCAATCATTTCATGCAGGAAGTAAATCTACGCTCATTCAAAAAAAAGGCAGCACTTCACAAAAAAAACATGCGCCGTTTTCTTACTAAAATTGAAAAGAACCCTCCCCGCCGGTTAGACAGTCTTACCACCGCATTAGAACCTGAAGTGTGGAAAGAAGTGGATTGCCTTACCTGTGCTAACTGCTGCAAAACCATGACGCCGACATTTACTCCTGCGGATATCAAGCGTATTTCCTCGCATTTTAAAATGACTCCGGATGAGTTTAAAGATAAATGGCTTGTGTATGAGAAGAAGGATAAGGACTGGCAAAACAAAAAACAGCCCTGCCAGTTTTTAAATTTAAAAGACAACAAATGTTCTATTTACGAAATAAGACCAGCAGACTGTGCCGGCTTTCCCCATTTGCCTAAAAAGAAAATGGTGGATTACATGCACGTGCACAAACAAAATATTGAGTACTGCCCGGCCACCTACAAACTGGTGGAGAAAATGCAGGAAGCATTAAACGGTTAACTCTTTCAAATGCATAAAGAAAAAGCGGAACCACCTGTTCCGCTTTTTTTATTGTAAGCTGTAAAACTTATACGTTAAACCGGAAGTGCATTACATCACCATCCTTCACCACGTATTCTTTTCCTTCAATCCGCAGTTTGCCATTTTCACGGCAGGCAGCTTCACTTTTGTATTGAATGAAATCATCGTACGCTATTACCTCTGCTTTAATGAATCCTTTTTCAAAATCGGTATGTATCACACTGGCAGCCTGCGGCGCTTTCCATCCCTGGTGAATGGTCCATGCACGTACTTCCTGCACACCTGCTGTAAAATAAGTGGACAGGTTTAAAAGTTTATAGGTGGAATGAATGAGACGGTCCAGTGCAGGCTCGGTCATTTTATATTCTTCCATAAACATGGCTTTATCATCGGCATCTTCAAACTCGGCAATTTGTGCTTCAATAGCATTGGTCATTACAATTACTTCGTTGCCCTCGTTCTTTACCGCTTCCATTAACGCAGCAGAAAATTTATTGCCGGTATGCATGCTGGCTTCATCCACGTTAGCCACATACAAAATGGGTTTATCAGTTAACAGGAATAGATCGGCAATGGCACCTTTTTCTTCCTTGGTTAAGCCAAGCGCCAAAATATTTTTTCCTTTATCCAAATGTTCTTTGCAGCGTACTAAAATATCCAGCTCTGCTTTTGCCTTGGCATCTGTTTTGGCAATTTTTTCTGTACGCTGAATTTTTTTCTCCACGCTTTCCAAATCTTTCAGCTGCAGTTCGGTTTCAATAATTTCCTTATCGCTAACAGGGTTAATAGGGCCTTCATCCCTTAAAATATTCTCATCTTCAAAACAACGGATAACATGAATTATGGCATCCACCTCACGTATGTTGGCTAAAAATTTATTGCCCAGTCCTTCACCTTTACTGGCACCACGTACCAGCCCGGCAATATCTACAATCTCAATTTGAGTGGGCACAATGCGGTCGGGCTTTACCAGTTCGGCCAGTGCATTCAATCTTGGGTCGGGTACGTTTACCAAACCAACATTGGGTTCAATGGTACAAAAGCGGTAATTGCTTGCCTGCGCTTTGGCGCTGTTGCTAACCGCATTAAATAAAGTTGATTTTCCTACATTGGGCAACCCCACAATACCAGCCTGTAATGCCATGATAATTTAAAAATTAAAAAGTCAAAAATTAAAAAGTGGCGCAAAGGTAACAGATAATGCATAATTGACAATTTACAATTGGTAATTACAGTACAGCGGTGCTGTTGAAAATTGCAGAAACCATTTAAGTATATGTTATATTTAATTCCTAATTTTCAATTCTCAATTCAGAACCATGGCTTTAACCCGGATATGGAGTGCTTTTATCATTGTGGCAATTTTTGTTGCCGGCTATAATTTTATTTCTAATAAGAGCCGTGATGATATTTTTATCCGGATGGTTTCAGGTACCAGTAAAGATGAATTTAAGTATGCAGTAATTGGAGACAGTACTTACTGCGCCGGCTTAAAAAATGAAATGAAGGATTATGGGTATGTTTTTCAATCAGGAACGGGAAAAGATACTGTTGACAAGGAAACCAAATACCTTGTAACTGAAAATGGTGCTGCCGATACGGTTCAAAAAATCCAGGCAAAATACCCTTCCATACGAGTGGTATCATCAGCATACCTGGTGGGCCGTAAACAGAAACCGGTGGATGGCGTGATAGAGACCTGCTGGACGGCGGTAGAGATTTGTTTAAAGCTGATAGGTGTGCTTGCCTTATTTATCGGGTTTATGAGCATTGCAGAAAAAGCAGGCGGCATCCGTTTTCTTTCACGTATTGTTGGGCCGTTCTTTTCTAAATTATTTCCTGAAATTCCCAAAGGCCATCCTTCCATGGGGCATATGATCATGAATTTTTCTGCCAATCTTTTAGGGCTGGACAATGCAGCCACACCATTTGGTTTAAAGGCAATGGAAAGTTTGCAGGAACTGAACCCGAATAAAGAAGTGGCTTCCAATTCTCAAATCATGTTTTTGTGTTTGCATGCAGCCGGGCTTAATTTAATACCGGTTAGTGTAATTGCTGTAAGGGCCGCACAAAAAGCCAGCGACCCAACGGATATTTTTATTCCCTGCATGATTGTAACTTTTGTGGGCACCATGGCTGCCATGATAATAGTTTCCATCAGGCAGCGCATTAATTTAATTCAACCGGTGGTGCTGCTGTGGGTGTTCAGTATTTCTGCCATCATTGCACTGCTGGTTTGGTACGTTACCCGTTTAAATACCTGGGGGCTTCAGTTGTTCTCCGGTTCTCTCAGCAACGGGCTTATTCTGCTGGTGTTCCTGTTAATTGTATTGGGTGGGCTCTATAAAAAAATAGATATTTTTTCCTCATTTTTAGATGGCGCTAAACATGGTTTTGATACAGCCATAAGAATTATCCCTTACATACTGGGTATTTTAATTGCCGTGAGCATGCTGCGTACCAGTGGCACCTTCGATGCCATCATTAACGGCATCAAACATTTCTTTGCTATGTTTGGAACAGACACAAGATTTGTGGATGGATTGCCAACAGCATTGATTCGCCCGCTAAGTGGTGGAGCTGCAAGGGGCATGATGGTGGACACCATGAAAGCTTACGGGCCCGATTCATTTGCCAGTAAATTATCTGGTATATTCCAGGGAGCATCCGACACCACTTTTTATGTAGTGGCCGTATATTTCGGTTCCGTAGGAATAAAGAATACCCGTTACAGTATTGGCGCAATGCTGCTGGCCGATTTAGTTTGTGTGATCACCTCCATCATTCTTTGTTATGTATTTTTTGGGTAGATGAAAATGGTTTGTAAAAACCTTCTTGTATTTCATCCGCCTATATTTGTAAAAAGCAACACCATCGTGTTATGATCAGGCAATTGTTTCTTTCCGTTTTATTAATTACTGTACTGGCAACAGAAGTTTCAGCGCAGCAAAATACTATTTCAAAAGTTTGGGTGGCAGATAACGGCGATGGCACTTATAAAAACCCGATCATTCATGCTGATTACAGCGACCCGGATGCCATAAGGGTGGGGGACGATTATTATTTAATAAGCAGCAGTTTTAACCATGCACCGGGCTTACCCATTTTACACAGTAAAGATTTGGTAAACTGGACCATCATTGGTCATGCATTGCAGCAACAAATTCCTTTGGCGCATTTTAATAAAGTACAGCATGGCAATGGTGTGTGGGCGCCTTCCATCCGTTACCACAACAATGAATTTTATATTTACTATCCCGATCCTGATTTTGGTATTTATGTAACTAAGGCAAAAAATATTACCGGGCCATGGACAACCCCTGTAATGGTGTACGAAGGCAAAGGATTGATTGACCCCTGCCCGTTGTGGGATAATAATGGAAAAACTTATTTGGTGCATGCACTCGCCGGCAGCCGTGCAGGTTTTAAATCAGTATTGATCGTAAACGAAATGAATGCAGCCGGTGATAAAGTAACCGGCAATGATGTTTTGGTGTACGATGGCCATGCAACAGACGCCACCATTGAAGGGCCTAAGTTTTACAAACGTAATAATTACTATTACATTTTTGCACCCGCCGGTGGTGTGGGCACAGGCTGGCAACTGGTGTTGCGCAGCAAAAATATTTATGGCCCTTATGAAAGAAAAGAAGTGCTGCACCAGGGTAAAACCAATGTAAATGGTCCGCACCAGGGTGCATGGGTGCAAACACAAACCGGTGAAGACTGGTTCCTGCATTTTCAGGACAGGGATGCGTATGGAAGAATTGTGCACCTGCAGCCCATGAAATGGATGAATGACTGGCCGGAGATGGGTACCGATGAAGACAATGACGGCAATGGAGAGCCGGTGCTGCGGTATAAAAAACCCAACGTAGGTAAAAAATATCCTGCAACCTCTCCACAGGAATCGGATGAATTTAATGGCAACAGTTTAGGGCTGCAATGGCAATGGCAGGCAAATCCGCAATTGAACTGGGCGTATTGCTTTCCGGCAAAAGGAGTGTTGCGGTTAAACAGTATTTTAAAACCAGACTCTGCCAAAAACCTGTGGGAGGTACCGGCCATGCTGACACAAAAATTTCCTGCGGAAGAATTTACAGCCACGGTGAAATTTTCATTTACCACAAAAACAAACGGAGAGCAGTTTGGCCTGGTGGTAATGGGAATGAGCTATGCCGGGATTACCGTAACAAAAACTGAAAGCGGTTTAAGCATCAGCTATATTAACTGCATGGATGCAGAACATGGAAAACCTGAAACCGTTACTGCCACACAGCCAGTGAGTCCTGGGGATTTATATTTCCGGGTGAAAGTAATGAAAGACGCCATGTGCAGTTTTAGTTACAGCACCGACGGAACTACTTATACAAACATGCCCGCCAGCTTTAAAGCTGTGCCCGGTAAATGGATTGGCGCTACTATGGGTTTATACTGCAGCCGTGTTCAAAAAATTAACGATGCCGGCTTTGCAGATTTGGATTGGTTCAGGGTGGAGAAATAGATTTTTATAAAGCGGGACTCCGTTCAACTGTTGTAATGCTGTTGGGCTTTTATTGTAGCGGCGATTTAAGCGAATGGCTCGTGAACCATGAGTCGAGACGAAGTATGTTGAGCACACTAACCTTTAAAAATATAACCTTGAATTTACTTTTTAAAATAGTTATCGCACCCATCAGTATAGCTGTCATAAAAAATCACCCTGCCGCTGCACAATAAAATTTTACCCGGCAAGTATACAACCAGCGGAACCGTGGTCATTTTAAAATACCCGTCGCTAAGCTTT
>JBGAHV010000065.1:0-24436 GCA_044225995.1 Ferruginibacter sp.
TTTTTATCCTAAAACCTTTCTAAATACCATTTAATGTATTGTTCTTTGATATTGTTAAGACTAAGTACTTTTCCTAACATTGAGTTCCTTGGTAAAAATATTAATGCAGATGTATTAGCTTCCAAGTTAAAAACCTTTGATCTTGTCATGTAATTTCTTTTATCATAACGATTGATAGGTTGCCCAAGCGGTTCAAAAAATTGACAACGATATTCTGTTGTGTCGCTATTTTGAATTGTCAATATATTAAGACTATTGTAACTGTCAATAACAACCATGTCATATTCAATAGTCGGTCTTTTGTACATTAAAAATGAGTCAAGCTCAAAAAAGGATTTCATTTGCCTTATTGCTTTTCTGGCGTCTGCCCTGTCTTCCTTATCAAAGTAGTCTTCACCTTCACCTGTTAACATCCATATTTTATCATATTTTTTTGCAACACCTAATATTTCTTTTTTTGTCGGTTTTGTTAATTTGGGTCTAATAAAGGTTGCAGTAAAATTTTCCCTGTTAGTATTTAGCTGTGTCAGCCAAACTTGAATTTTTTCTTTGGTAATAATTTTAAATCTCCTTGTACTTAATTCTGTTGTGTCTTTTTTATAGGTCTTTCCATCATTTCCGGTTGATGCAGTAGATGTAAAATGTCGGGTTATTTTAAAGTTATTATTTATAGTTTTTGATAATTCAAATACTTCACCCTTTGCATAAATTCCTGGGTAGCCCCAAGAGTTATGACTTTTGCCATATTTAATAATTATTTTGTTTATTGAATCAGCCCTTTGCCCAAACACAAAGTGCCCAGTCAAAAGAAATGATAAAAGTATAAACTTGGTCAATTTGTTTTTATTGAATAAAGTTGGTATTAAAAATGGTCGACATAAGGAGTGTTTAAAACTCTGCTTCCAAATATACACACAATCTTAATGTGTAAATAATTTTACATTCTTGTAGGTTATGTAATTTGAAATGGTGAGCAAAAAAGTCAAATTATATTTTATAATACGGCACTTTTATTTTGCAATGTTATTGGAGTACTTGCGTTACTTTAGTTATTCGAAATATCCACAAGTGTCTTGTGTGGCGGCGAAATGTTCACTTCAACAGAGGCGAACGGTTCATTCTTTATCTGGAATAAATTTAGGCTGAGTTTTTTTTATTGGAGGTGCTTTTAGCGGATGAGGAAAATTGTAAAATGAACTTATCTTTTTTAATGTATCAATATAAGCGCCCAGAGAAAAACTATCAGTCTCGTTTCTCCTGGTATTTAAAATTAAAGCGTCAAGCTTTGCGGTAAGTGTATAAATATTTTCCGGACAACGGCTTCTGGAATTAATGTACTGAATTTTACCAGTGTCCTTATTTCCAATTTTATAATCAAGGCAATATGTAAACCCATCATACACTAATAACGGAGTATCAGGAATAATTATTGGTTGAGAGTTGTTGATATTAATTATTAACGAGTCAATATTTTCTTTATCGTCGATTTCAAATTTCCCTTTAAAATATTTTGGTATATCCATAAAAGTTGAATGTTTGAAAATTTTATAATTTCCATCTTCTGAAATCTTGAAATAATAAGCCAAATAAAATTCCATTATTTCTTTTTCCTCATTAAAATGAAAAGAATATGCTGAGTATTGGAATTGGATTCCCTCTTTATTTTCTTTGTTTTTACAACCCGTATAAAGGATGGCAATTACTGCAATTGTCAAAATACACGACTTGATTTTAATCATTTTATTTACTGTTTAGTTTAATCTTCTTCTCCGGGTACGCCTCCACAAATGCGTAAATACTATTGCGGATGTAATCATTATCTGCATACGGGTTTAAAAAGTTTTTTAAATCTTCTGCAGAGTTAATGTTGGTTGCTGCAGGTATATAACCCATTCCCCAGAAGCTGCCCCGTTCCATCAGCAGGCAGAGCTGTTCGTTGGGTTGTATGCCGGCATCCACTACGGCAAATGTGGGCAGTTGTTCATTCAGTGCATCCATGGCATTTTTTATTTTGCCATTGTAAATATGGGGGGCGTCTAAAAATTCGTAGTCTTTGGTGGTAAACGGTGTTTTGTCCAAATAACAAAGTTTGGGGTGCAGCTCAAACTGCTCCACCATTTTTTGCAGCATCACCAGTCCTTCGTGCAGCAAATTGAATTTATACAGCGGGGGCAGGTTCTTTTTCTTTTTATCAATGGCAAGCCGGATGTACCCACGGTTATCTTCAAAAGTATATAAGCCGTATTGCTGTAAAGGTTGTTTCTGGCTGCGGTTGTACAAAGGCCACAACCTTTTTATTTCGGTGCTTTCAAATACCAGTGCTTCCAGTTCGTTGGCGCATTCTTTATAAGTTACCTTATGAATGCTGCGTAAAAAGTTTTGGCGTTTGCGGTCGGCATCATTATGTGTAAAATGGCTGCTTACTCTTTTTTTAATATTGATGGCTTTGCCCACGTACACCACTTTGTCTTTACTGTTATGAAAGTAATACACACCGGGGCGCTGCGGCAGTTTGTCAATGGCTGTTTTATCTAAATGCAGTGGCAGCCATTGGTCTTTGCTGCTTTTTTTCAGCATGTCGTTAATGAACACTTCGCCGTTGTTGGCTAAATAATGTTCAAACAAAATAGTGGTGGCTTTGGCATCGCCGCCGGCACGGTGGCGGTTTTCAATTTTTATATTTAAACTGCGGCATAAATTTCCCAAACTGTAGGAGGGAAGGCCGGGGAAAATTTTACGGCCTAAACGAACGGTGCATAATTTCTTTGCCGTTAATTCGTAGCCGGATTGTTTTAAGTGATGCTTTACAAAACTGTAATCGAAATTTACATTGTGGGCAACAAAAATTTTATCGTTCAGCAGTTCAAACAAGGTATCAGCCACTTCATCAAAAGTGGGGGCGTTGGCCACCATGCTGTTGTCAATGCCGGTAAGTGCTGTTATGTAACGGGGAATGGTTTGTTCCGGGTTAATGAGTGTTTCAAAATGTTTTACCACTTTGGTGCCGTTGTGTACAAACACAGAAATTTCGGTGATGCCGTGTGAGGCGGCATAACCCCCGGTGGTTTCTATATCGACGATGGCGTACATGAAGCCCCTAAATCCCCTGAAGGGGACTTGCGAAGTTTATTTGGTTTGTAATAATTTTTCTAAGTAGTGGCTTTCTATATTAAACATCTCTTTCAACTCTTTTACCTTTTTCAACATTTCAACTTTATCAACCTTATCACCTTTATCAACTCTATTCTTTACCGCTGCAATCATCACATTTTTTGGTGTGTGTTCGGTGCTGATGAAATCGAACACTTTTGTTTTGTAATCATGTGCTTCTAAAATCAATGCTCTTATGGTATCGGTTACCATCTCTGCCTGCCGCTCTAACAAAATGCCGTGCTGTGTTATGGTATTTAAAACATTTTGCGGCGCCATTTGTTTGCGAATTTGTTTATGGCAGCAGGGTGCCACCACAATAATTTTTGCATCGTTTTTAATGCCTTTGTAAATGGCATCGTCAGTGGCAGTATCGCAGGCATGTAAGGCAATCAGCATATCCGTGGCAGGGATTGCTGCTTCCTGTATGGTGCCTTTAATAAAATGCAGGTTTTTATAGCCGCATGTTTTGGCAATGGTATTGCACTTGGTTACCAGGTCGTCTCTCATCTCCACACCATACACAGTTGCTTTTACTTCTTTGTTGAAAGTAAGAAAATCGTACAGTGCAAATGTGAGGTAACCTTTGCCGCTGCCCATATCTGCTACGGAAATGCTGTTGCCTTCCATATGGTGTTTTACAATACCGTCTATAATTTCAATGTAGTGGTTTATCTGCCGGAATTTGTCCTGCATGTCTTTTTTAACCGTTCCATCATTGGTGGTTACGCCTAAATGATGCAGGTAGGGCGCTTTACTGTCTGCCTTCAATATTTTTTTACGGTCGTGCTGCAGGTCGGTTGCAGTGGCGGCAAGGCTGGCAGCTTTGGTTTTTAATTTAAAACCTTCGCTGTTGCCGGATAGCTGGTAATCTTTTTCTGTGGTAAAAGCATCTGCATTGTAAAAATCTTTTTGCAGCAGTTGCTCCAAAGTTGTAATGGCTTCGGCGGCGGTATAATTTTTTACGGTGTCCTGCGTATTGTGCCGGTAAGTAAAGGAATACTGCTTTGCTTTTTGTATGAGTACGGGTTTTACCAGCACATTTTTTAAATTGGATGCTTTATCCCGTTTATTGCCCAGTACCAGTTTAATAAAATGGTTTTGTTTAAAGCTATCGTCAATTTTTTGCAGAAAATGTTGCAGTGCTGTTGTCATAAAAAGGCTCCTGCTGCAAATGTAATTTAAATACTGCTGCGTTACGGGTGGCTTTTTTCGCCCTGCTGCAGTTTTTCCTCAAATTTGGTAATGGCGTCTTTTTTGGTGATCATTTTTACCAGTTGTATAATGGCTGTAAGGGTAAACACGCCGCCAATTACCCAGTTTAAATATTGCCCGCTATTGGCAATACGCTGTACCAGCCATTTGCCGCCAAAAATAAAAACGCAATTGCCCAGTAAAGTGCCCAAGCCAATGCCAATAATATAACTGTTGTATTGTGCCTTTACAGGCTCCAGTATTTTTTTAGTAAACAGTACAGTGCTCCAGCCAAACCAAAACGGAATTTGCACCGGGTTAATGGCACTCATTAACATGCCTAATAAAAAACGGTGCATGTTATTTTTTAAGAACTCACTTTTGGCTTCGCCGCCATTTTTTGCTGCGGCTATAAAACTGCCTGCCGCCAGCGCCACAATAATGACCAGTGTAATCCATTCCATGGCCTTCATCAGCTTTTCCTGCTTGCGCACCCAGTCAATACCCACCAGTGATATGCGAACGTACACCATTTCCACCAGCAGCGAACCAAAGGAAAAATAAACGGCATCCATAATGCTTTCCTGTATGCCTATCTGCATGGCAGTAACATTCAGCGTGCCTAAGGGCAGGCTGCCTAAAAAGCTGATCATCATGCCCCAAAAAAATATTTTTATATAACGGTTCATGTGTTAGCCTATTAATGCATCAATGCGTTTCATTTCTGCTATCCGTTTGTTGGCTTCTTTTAAAAAGGTTCTTCCTTTTTGGCGGCTCCAGGGCTGCACCCCCTGGTTTTTATTGTACATGCTGATGGCGTAAAGCGCTTTCCAGTGTTTTAATATTTCTTTATAAGCACCTATGAGTGTATAGCCGGTATCATAAAAATGATTGGGCTCTGCACCGCAGCCGTTGTATTCTAAAATGGTGAAGTTTTTACCATTCTTTAAATCCTCCACATTGGTGCACATAATGTCGTAACGGCCGTAAAAAAAATCGTTGATGCGTACACTGATCTCATCAAACTGGGCAACCAGCTTTTCATCAATATGTTCTTTCAGGTCCACAAACTGGGCACCCCGGTTATGGTTGGCTGCATAACTCAGCATGTATTTTTCACCGGCAGGAATAATGCTGTTCCATTTTTCGGTATGCTTGCCGTATAATTCTTCGGTACGTTTTTGCCCTTTGGGATGTTGTAAGATGAGCTGCTCCAATGTTTGTACACCATCACCAATTACCTGCATGGGAATTTTATGCAGGAACCCCGTAACAATTCCCCTGGCCTCTTTTGGGTGGCGGATGTAAAACACACTTACTTCCATGGGATAATGCACCAGTTGCTGCACAATATATTCAAATGGTATTATGGAGTGATAGTGTTTTAATTCTTCTACTGTATCCAGCTTGCGGAATAAAATGCCCTGCCCGCCAATTTCCGGTTTTACAATCAGCGGAAATATGATATTATTTTCCTGGAGTTTTTTTTCAATCAATGAAAAGTCTTCGCCGGGCTGCACATTAAAAGTGGGGGGATATAAATGCTTTGGCAGCAAATCGTACATTTCTTTTTTGGGTTCGCCTTCCATGCCGCCGAAAGTGAGTTTAGGGTTGCTGGGTGTAAAGAACCAAACATAGCCTGAACGTAAAATGTACCAAAGCCAAACAGGAGTAATGGGGGCATACAGCAGTTTAAAAGGCCAGGCTTCCCAGTGAGTGATTTTACGGAATATATTCTTCAATATAAAATTCTTTAAAGTTATATAGCAGCAAAAATGCTGAACGAAATGCGATGCCGATGCAGCACACAAACCTTTCTCGGCACAGGCGCCACCGAAGTTACACCAGGGAACTGCCGCCTGTACCAAAAACGCAAAAATAAACCCTAAGAGGCAAATGGCAACGACGAACATTTATTTACATTTGCTGTATAAAATGATTGTATGCATGTACCAACAATGGCGGAGTTAATGGCAGAAGGCAAACAGCCCGAAGTTTTGTTTTGGGTGGGCTGCGCCGGAAGTTTTGACCAGCGGGCACAAAAAATTACAAAAGCATTTGTAACGATATTAGATAAAGTGGGAGTGAGCTACGCCATTTTAGGCAAAGAAGAAATGTGTACCGGCGATCCTGCAAGGCGTGCCGGTAATGAATTTATGTTCCAGATGATGGCTTACCAGAATATTCAAATACTGAATGGCTATGGAATAAAGAAAATTGTTACTGCATGCCCGCATTGTTTTAATACATTGAAGAATGAGTACCCGGAACTGGGTGGTACTTATGAAGTGATACATCATGCCACCTTTATACAGCAATTGATTGATGAAGGCAAAATAAAAATGGCGGAAGGCGGCGTGTTTAAAGGAAAGAAAATTACTTATCACGACAGTTGTTATTTAGGCCGTGCCAACAATATTTATGAAGCGCCACGTAAAGTGTTAGAAGCTTTAGATGCAAGCCTGGTGGAAATGAAACGCTGCCGCAGCAATGGTTTATGTTGTGGCGCCGGTGGGGCACAAATGTTTAAGGAAGAAGAAAAAGGCACTACAAGAATTAATTTAGACAGAACTGCTGAAGCAATAGAAACCGGTGCTGATGTAATTGCAGCGGCCTGCCCTTTTTGCAATACCATGTTAACAGATGGTGTTAAAACAAATGAGAAGGAAGAAGAAGTGCAGGTGCTGGATATTGCGGAGCTGGTGGCAGCGTCAATGAGTAATTGATAATACCTTGCACTACAAACCATCAACTACAAACAACAAACCACAAACATGACCAACTTTGATTTGAACGACCACATACCCGCAGATTTTGATGATAACAGCCGTGTATGGATTTACCAAAGCAGCCGCCTGTTTTTTATGAGTGAGGCTTTTGCTATTGAAGACATACTTAAAAATTTTACGGCGCAATGGAAGAGCCATGGCGCACCGGTAAAAGGTTATGCTAATTTATTTTTCGGGCAGTTTATTGTGCTGATGGCGGATGAAACACAAAGCACCGTTGGCGGCTGCAGTACGGACAGTTCTGTGCATGTGATAAAAGACATAGAACAACAGTTTAAAGTAAATATGTTCGACCGGCAGAACCTGGCTTTTTTTATAAAAGATAAAATACAATTGCTGCCATTGTCTCAGCTGAATTATGCTGCTGAGAATAATTTTATTAATGGAGACACCTTGTACTTCAACAATACGGTACTTACAAAAAAAGAGCTGCTGGAAAAATGGATGGTGCCGGTGAAAGACAGCTGGCTGGCAAAAAAAATAAACTTCCCGGTAACAGATACTAATGCAATGCGGCAATAGCTCATCTGGCAGAGCGTCAGTTTCCCAAACTGAAGGTGGCGGGTTCAAGTCCCGTTTGCCGCTCTACTTTTTAATATTTGGTTTTGCTGCTGCCGGTTTTACAGGCGCTGCTTTCTTCTTAGCTTTTTTGCTGAACAAATAACTTACACCAATACGGAAGTTTTTGGTTTTGGTGGTACTGTAGCTTTCTAAATTAAAGTTAGGGGCATAGGTAAAAATTTTATTCTGCTGCTGGCGAAAAGGATCAATTACACTAAGCGTAACAAACAGTTTTTTCTTTAAAAATTTTTGCTGCACACTAATATTCATGCTGATGGTGCTGCGTACAGAACCTTGTGGGTTGGCAAAGCGGTTAAAAGTAAAACTGGCTGTGGCATTCATTAAATCAGTAAAAAGGTAATTGCCGTTTAATGTAGAAAATAAAGATCCGCCGTTATGATAGCGGTTTACTGTTCTGTCGTGCAGGCTGTAAACATTGTAGCTGTAACCTACGCTTAAATTTACTTTAGCTTTTTTATTGATGGTATAACCACTCCATGTGTTAGCTTCATATTCTTTACGTCCACTGAGGTTTTGCCAGGTGGTGGTGGTTTTTCCATCGGACTGCAGGGTGCGTATACTGCTGTAAATATTTTGCAGTGCATTATAGCCTGCTGAAATATTGAAGTAGAATTGCTTATTCCATTTGCCAAAAATAAGATCGAAGTTGTCCGCAAACCAGGGCTTTAAATAAGGATTGCCAAAACGTGTGTTGTATGGGTCAGCATAATCAACACTGGGATTTAACTGAGCAATGCCGGGGCGCTGTATGGTTCTTTTATAACTTACCGTTACAGTAATATCATTTTCCCATTTTCTTATTAAAGTGGCAAAGGGCAATGCACTCCAATAGTTATTGGCGTAATCATCGCTGTTATTTACAATATTGAATTTAGTGGAGGTTTGCTCCATCTGTACACCGGCGGTTACATTAAAATCGGTCTTAAAAGTATAACGCAGGGCACCCCTGTAAAAAAATATGTTTTGCTTAAAGCTGATATCATTACTTAATAAATCGTTTTTAGAAAGTACATTGTCTGGTTTTTTAAGATAGCTGGTGGTTAAAATGTTATGGCTTGTGCTTGCTATTATACCATTGCCGGCACTTAAATACAATTTGTTTTCTTTTAAGGGTCTGTCGTAATTATTACGAAGTGTATACGTATAATTTTTTGAACCGGTTATTTGCTGCTGCGTACTGTCGTTACCATTAAAAGTGTAATCAGGATTAAGATACTGCTGATAATAATCTCTTTCGGTATTACTTAATCCGCTGTAGAAGCCGCCAATGCTTTTAAAAACCACACCGTTTTTTTTGCCTTTTAATGTCCATGTAATATTTGCGTTTGGGGAGTGGCTGTTAGAACCGGTTGCAATAGAGCGGTTGCTTAAACGGTAAATACTGTTGTAGCGGTTTATATTGGTGTATTGTGTTACAGAATTGCTTTCTGCATCACCACTGTTGTAATAAATGGTGGCATTAAAAGCGTTGCGTTTGTTCATGTCGTAATCTAAACTTGCCCGCCCGCTTGGCCGCAGGCTGTTATTACCATTGCTGCCATTGGTGTTAAAGTAATTGGAGGAGTCAGTGTAAATATTTTGCCGTATGCTGTAACTGCTGCCTTCGTACCTGTTATAACCAAAACCGGCATTTACATTCAATGCTATTTTATTTTTCCGGTAACTGAAGTTTGCACTAAATGAATGTTCGCCTCTTGTACCGTATATGGCATTTAAACGGCCGCTCATACCCACCCGGCCTTTTTTTGTTACAATATTGATTACACCGCCCCGTTCGCTTGCATATTGAGGCGGGGGAGTGGTCATCACTTCAATTTTATCGATCATGCTGCCCGGCATACTTTCTAAAAGATCCTGCAGCTGTTTGCCATTTAACTCCACTGGTTTATCATCAATTAAGATCTTTACTTCCTTACCACGCAATTGCACTTTACCATCATTGTCCACATTTACCAATGGTGCCTGCTTTAATAATTCTGTAGTGCTGGAAGAAGCGCTTAGCGCAGATTCTCCTGCGTTAAAAATTATTTTACCATCCTTGCTTTCAATCAAAGGCTTTTCCTGGTAAACAATTACTTCTTCAAGGTCTGTTGTTTTTTTATGCAGTTTAATTTCGTTCAGGTCAAAATCAAAACGGTCAGCACGCAGGTAAATACTGTCTAATTTTAAATTGGCAAATCCAATAAAACTTGCCTGCAGCCTGTAGTAACCAAAGGGCAGGTGCTCAAATAAAAATGAACCATCTTTCATGGTTATGGCTGTAAATACTAAGGGGCTGTCTGAAATGCGGGATAAAGTAACAGTAGCGCCATTTATGACTTTTGAATTATCCATATCCATAACAGTGCCTGTAATTATTCCCAAATTTCCTGTTGGTTTGGTAGAGTCTTTCTGGCAAAAGCCTTTTAAAGAAAATAACAGCAACACCGTTGCAGCAACAAGTCTCAACGTTTTTGTTTTAGTTTTAACGAAGTTATTTTAAATGGTGCAAGGGAGAATACGAAGAAGCAGGATTGGTGCATTTTATGGTGTAAAAGCGTTCCAGCCATCCAAAGCTATGTTATTAAAATCAAACAGTGTAAGATTCTCCCATGAAGAACCATTGGTGGCGGTGGTGCCGCGGAATGCCACCCAGTCTGGCGACCAGTAACAAAAGCCAATGCCGTGGTTATTGCTGATGTTATGAACAACAGTTCGCAAGTCAGTTAAATACTGTAATTGCCCTGCAGCAGTAGCACTGTAGCCGCTTAATATTGCGGTAGTGCTGCCCACTACATTATTGGTATAATCATTCCAGCCGGTACTGAATGGGTAAGCAGTTTCTGCAATAAAAATATCTTTATCAAAAGTGGTGGCAAGGGTATTCAGGTCTGTTTGCAATTCGCTTAATGTACGGTTGTGCCACCAGGGATAATAACTGATACCAATAATATCATAAGGGATACCCTGAGTTTTTACATTATTAAAAAACCATTGTGCGCTGCTGGTGCCTGCCACGTGCAGCATAATTTTAACGGTGGCATCAACTGTTTTTACAGCATCTGCAGCTTTCTTTACCAGCGCTGCATAATTGGGCCAGTTAGTATCAAAACTTCCACCCACTTTTCCTTTATCCCATAAAAAACCGCTGTTGGTTTCGTTGCCAATTTGCACAATAGAAGGCAAAAGGTTTTTTGACTTTAGCGTGTTTAATACTTTGTAAGTATAATTATAAATACTGTCGCCAAGTGTGGTTAATGAAGCCGCTTGCCAGGCTGCCGGAATGGTTTGGTTCCCCGGGTCGGCCCATGTATCGCTGTAATGAACATCCAGCCACCAGTTTAAGCCGGCGGCTTTTATCCGTTGTGCAAAGGTTTCTATTTCGCTGTAATTGCTGTGCCCGGTAGATGAGGTGTGCCATAAGCGCAACCTTACCAAATTCATCCCTTTTGTTTTCATAAAAGTAAAGGCATCAACCTGTGTGGCTGCTGAGTAAAACTTAGTACCCGCCTGTTCTATTTCGGGTAAAAAAGACAAATCGGCCCCACGATATTGAACTGAAGCATAACTTGGAGGTAAAACGGGGTTTTCAACACCACCACTATTACTTTTTTTACAACTGCTTGTTACTGCAAGGGCAAATAGGATAAAAGCAACTTTTTTCATGGTACTGCAAGATACTAATTGTAGCCTGTTAACAAGCGATTGTTACTGACATACTGACATAAATCATCTCTTTATTCTATCTTTGCGGGGCAAATGAAAAGTGTATGCAGGAATTATTAACGAAAGAACACGATGAAACGAAACAGGGGGAAGCATTCTCCCCGTTTAAATCAGATCCTAATCAATATAAAAAGCACTTTTATATAGAGAGTTATGGCTGTGCAATGAACTTTGCCGATACGGAAGTGGTGGCATCCATCCTTCATGAAAATGGATTTGGCGCCACTCAAAAGCCAGAGAATGCAGACCTGATTTTTATTAATACCTGTTCTATCAGGGAAAAGGCGGAACAAACCGTACGCAACAGGCTTACCCAGTTTAAGCAATATAAAAAAAGCAACAAAGGTTTATTGGTGGGTGTGCTGGGTTGTATGGCCGAACGCCTTAAATCGCAGTTTTTAGAAGAAGAAAAACTGGTGGATATGGTGGTTGGGCCCGATGCGTACCGCACTTTGCCCGGTTTAATTGAAGAGGCAGAAACAGGGCAAAAAGCGGTGAATGTTTTATTAAGCCGTGATGAAACCTATGCGGACATAGCACCGGTACGTTTAAACAGCAATGGCGTTACCGCCTTTGTAAGTATTATGCGTGGCTGTAACAATATGTGCAGCTTTTGTGTGGTACCATTTACAAGAGGAAGGGAACGCAGCCGTGATGCTGCAAGTATTGTAAAAGAAAGTGCTGATTTGTTTAACCAGGGATACAGGGAAGTGACATTGCTCGGTCAAAATGTTGACAGTTATCACTGGATTGATGAAACAAAAAATGAAACCGTTTCTTTCGCAATGCTGATGGAAATGGTGGCACAAATTTCTCCTTTATTGAGGGTTCGTTTTTCCACTTCTCACCCTAAGGATATTACAGATGATGTGCTGCATGTAATGGCGAAGTATGAAAACATCTGCAATTACATACACCTGCCCGTGCAAAGCGGCAGCACCCGTTTACTGCAGTTAATGAACCGCACTTACAGCCGTGAATGGTACATTGCAAAAGTAGACCGCATTAAACAAATTTTGCCCGATTGTGGTTTAAGTACGGATATGATTGCAGGCTTTTGTACCGAAACCGAAGAAGACCACCAGGACAGCTTAAGCCTGATGGAATACTGCAAGTACGATTTGGCTTACCTGTATTTCTACAGTGAACGCCCTGGTACTTTGGCTGCACGGCGTTTTAAAGATGATATACCGGAAGAAGTAAAGAAAAGAAGGTTACAGGAGCTGGTAGATTTACACCGTACTCATTCTTTAGAAAGTATGCAGAAGGAAGTTGGCAAAACATTTAAAGTTTTGGTGGAAGGAACCAGCAAAAAAAATAAAGAGGAATTGTTTGGAAGGAATGACCAGAATAAGGTGGTGGTTTTCCCCAGGAAAAATTATAAGCCGGGAGATTATGTACATGTGAAAGTGGAACGGTGTACTGCGGGCACATTGATAGGTTCTGCGGTGGAAAATAATAAATAAATAATTTATAAAAGTTACGCTGCTTATTGGCAGGAGGATGTTATGGAATTACAAAGTATAAAAAACCGTTTTGGCATTATAGGCAATTCGCCATCGTTAAACCATGCATTGAATATTGCAGTGCAGGTAGCCAATACTGATTTATCAGTTTTAATTAACGGGGAAAGTGGTGTGGGTAAAGAAGTGTTTTCTCAAATTATACATGCTTTATCTGCACGCAAGCATAATTCATTTATTGCCGTAAACTGTGGTGCGATACCGGAAGGCACTATAGACAGTGAATTGTTCGGCCATGAAAAAGGAAGCTTTACCGGCGCTGTAGACAGCCGCAAAGGTTATTTTGAAACCGTAAACGGCGGCACTATTTTTCTGGACGAAATAGGAGAGATGCCATTGGGTACTCAGGCACGTTTGTTACGGGTGCTGGAAGCAGGTGAATACATCCGTGTGGGCAGCAGTAAAGTGCAAAAAACAGATGTACGTGTAATTGCAGCCACCAATAAAGAGTTACTGGAGTTTACTCAAACCGGTAAATTCAGAGAAGATTTGTACTACCGGTTAAATACAGTTCCAATTAAAGTTCCGGCACTAAGAGAGCGTAAAGAAGATATCCTGCTGTTGTTTAGAAAATTTGTGGCCGATTTTGCAGACAGGTATAAAACCACCCCGGTGCAATTGGATGATGAAGCCCGTAACCTTTTAGTTAACTATTCATTTCCCGGTAACGTAAGGGAATTAAAAAACCTTGCAGAACAGATATCGGTTTTAAGCACCGATAAAATAGTTACAGCGGCACAGCTAAAAGCATTTTTGCCGGAACATAATTACTCCCGCCTGCCGGTGCTGGCAGGAAGCAGCGGTTCAGTAAGCCAGTCTGAATTTGCAAACGAACGGGATATTTTATATAAACTCTTCTTCGATATGAAAAAGGATGTGAACGAGCTGAAGAAGATGTTTTTTGATTTGCTGCAAAACCCTTCGCTGGCGCAACAGGCCCCGGTGTATGCTGGCAGTGAAACGCTGTTGAAAGAATTAAATATGCACCCGGCCACTGTGCCATCTGCGCAGCCGGTGCTGATTCAGCACAACGGCCACAATGATATCCATCACCACGAAGATGTGGAGGAGAGCCTGAGTATTATGGATAAAGAAAAAGAACTCATTATTAAGGCGCTTAAAAAGCATAAAGGCAAACGTAAAGATGCAGCGCTGGATTTGGGTATAAGCGAACGTACACTGTACAGGAAATTGAAGGAGTATGATATTGAGGAGTAAATTCTCTGAATAAGACTTACATAGACTTATCTACTCAACAAGCGGCTTTCTTTAGAGAAAATTTTGTTTTTTGCATCTAAGCAAAAAACTGTTGTATGAGGTTGTTATGTTTCTTGCTTATTGTTGTTATTGCTGCGTCCTGCAGTAGTTATAAAACGAAGTATCCATATTCGCTTAAAGATTTCAGGCAGGAGCTTAGACCAGGCCTTGAAAAAATTATTACAAATGGCGGTATGTGCGATGACTTTTTTGACAATGGAAGTAATGGACTTCGTGATAAATACGTTTCTTTTATTGACTCTAACGCCACTCAGTCGGATTTACAAAGAATGATTTTTTCAGAACATCCATTACTGCGTGCCTATGGATTTAAACTTTTATGCAGAAGGGAATCTCCTCTTGTAAATGATGTCTTGCTGAACCATCTCGATGATACAGCCATTATCTCTCATTGTAATGGGGAATTTGGGCCAGATTTTACTACTGTGGCTGATAATTTTCTCCAAAGTAGTAAAGGTAAAACAAGGATTTTGAAAAAGGATGTAATTGCAGCAGTTGTTAAAAAGCATCCTTATTTAATTAACGCTGCAACCTTTTTTCTCTATGGAAAAGATTCAATGCAGGGATACTATCATGAACTGAGAGACATTGTTTTGCATAAATACCCCCATCATTATGCCTATGAAGAAATGTTATTGAAGAAGCTATCCGACTATAAAAATTTTGCTGATACAAGCTATATTAAAACCGCTTTAAAGATCCGATGGCGTGATAATCAGGAGAAATTTCTGCTGGTAGAAAATAATCCTATTCAGCCCTATTTTTTTGTTATCGAAAAATTTTATGAATCATTAAAGCATAGTAAATATTTTGGAGACCTTCAGCAACGTTATCATAGAGAAGACAAGTTTGAAAGAGTGTTTGACAGTTTTATTTCTGCATTACTTGCTTATAAGTCAAAAAGAAGTGCTGAGATCATTGAGAGTATATTGATGGAGAATTTGTATCCAGAAGCTGAAAATGCCCGGGATAATTTATTGAAATATTCGTTTCATTATTTCTTACTAAAAAAAATAGAACAATATAATTGTAACGTTTATGTAAGAATAAAAAAAGAAATAATGTTCAAAGCCAAAGCCTATGAAAGGAAATACGCTCTTTCTCCTTTAGAGAGTTCCGCGGACTCGCTGTTTATCAAGGAGTCGATTTATTGGTGAAAGCGCATCTTTAACAAAGCAATTCATAAAAACTGCTTAATTTGCCTTGTAATGTTAAGCAATCAAAATAATATTATCTTTTTTGTTAGACGTCTGGTAGTTTGCAGTTTTCTTCTTATAGTTTTCAACTACTCCACCTGCAAATACGGCTTTAAAGATTCCAACCCGCCGCCTCCGGATGTAAAAACATTCCGGGTAAGTTATTTCGAAAATAAAGCACAGTATGTAAATCCGCAACTGGCACCACAACTAAGCGAAAAACTCAAACAAAAAATCATCAACTCCACCCGGTTAAAACAAACCAATACAGATGAAGCTGATTACGACATCAGTGGTTATGTAAGCGAATATTACACCACTACCACAGGTATCAGTGGTAACAATGCCAGCCAGAACCGGCTGAATGTTTCCTTTCATCTGAATTTTAAAAATAACCGGGCAACAGACGAGAACAAGAAAATTATAGAAGCGGAAATTCCTGTAAACATTGATTTCCCGGCTTCACAATCCCTTTCACAGGCAGAGGCTGCCAACGGCACTAAAATTGTAAGCAATATTGTGGACGCTATTTTCAATAAAATTTTTTCCAACTGGTAAGTTGTTTGCTGTTAATTTTGGGTGATGCATAATTCTCTTCTTCATACTATACTTGCTAAAAACACCAACGAACTGCCCGTAAAAGATTTTTTACAAAAAGTGGTGGACGAGCATCCTTATTTTTCACCCGCTCATTTTTTTTTATTGCAGCAGTTGCATTCAGATGATGAGCAATATGCACCATTGGCTGCAAAAACAGCCTTGTTTTTTAACAATCCCTATTGGTTACAGTTTAAGCTGCAGCATATGGCCGAAGAAGCGCCGGTAAAACAAGCCCCGGTTGTTGCATTATATGCCAATAATAAGCATGAGGATGATAAAGTACCAGGTGCTTTTTTAGCTTCGGATTTTGAAAAAGTCAATCTGCCCGAAGAAATATTTGATAATAATTCAGATAATGACGATGACAGCGCTGTGCTGGCTAAAGTATCAAACAATAATGAGGAGGTTTTTGTTAGTGAGGATTCAGTATCGTTAGTACAGGAAGTGGCAACGGTGCAAGCACAAACTGATTGGCCGGAAAATACCGACAATGATGATGATAATGCGGTATTGGCAGCAGCTGAAACGCAACATGAACCAATGCAGGAAATAAAAATTGATTTGGCAGCATCATTAAAAAGCGCAGAAAATGAGCAGGCTCCGGCCTTTGAGCCCATGCACCTGGTGGATTACTTTGCATCGCAGGGAATAAAACTGAGCAATGAAGTGCAAGGTGCCGACAAACTGGGCCGGCAGCTTAAAAGCTTTACTGACTGGCTGAAAACAATGAAGAAAATTCATATACCGGAACAGGGAGCCGGCCTATCTGGTGCCGAAATTGCCGTGCAAGCCATGGCAGAAAAAAGCAATACGGAGAACGAAATTGTTACAGAGGCCATGGCTGAAGTATTTGCCCAGCAGGGGAAGTCGGCAAAAGCGGTAGAAGTGTATCAAAAATTAAGTTTGCTCAATCCCGCTAAAAGTGCTTACTTTGCTGCCCAAATTGAGAAATTAAAAGGATAAAAATATGTTAGTTTTATTTGGTGTTTTAGTGATCATTGTTTCTGTTGTGCTGGGTCTTATCGTACTCATCCAAAACCCAAAAGGTGGTGGTTTATCAGCCAGTTTAGGTGGTTTCAGCAACCAGTTGATGGGTGTAAAGCAAACAACGGATGTGCTGGAAAAAGGCACCTGGATTTTTGCGGCTTTGGTGGGTATACTTTGCCTTACTTCTCCTGCTTTTATCCCAAAATCAGGAACGCAAACAAATAAAGTAACCGAAACCATGAGCACACAGCAACCGGCAAAAGTTACAACAACTCCGGCAGCGCCTGCAGCTAATACAACGGCTCCTCTGCCGGGTGCTCAACAGAAAGACAGCGGTAAATAATCTTTTAATAAAATATTTTGACAGCCCCGGCCATGTTGCCGGGGTTTTTTAATTTACTTTGCCGCAATTATTAAAGTGTATGAAGCGGAAAATCATTTTTACGACACTGGCTTTGTTGTTACTGGCGGTAGGTTTTGTTGCATTTAAAATTCTTGGTCCTGCAACTGCCGCACCGGAAAAAAAATACTTTTTTATTAAAACCGGTGCCACTTATGCGGATGTAAAGGCAGACTTAGCATTTCTTAAAATCATACCGGGTGAATTTTGGTTTAACCAGGTGGCAAAAAAACTAAATTATGATAAAGCTGTAAAAGCCGGCCGGTATGAAATAGCGGATGGTATGAGTATCTTAAGCCTGGTACGTATGCTGCGTTCAGGTAATCAAAGCCCGGTAAAACTGGTAATAACAAAACTCCGTACAAAAGAAGACCTTGCTGCTAAAATAGCCGGCAATTTTGAATGTGATTCTTTAAGCGTAATTAGTTTTTTAAACAATGCAGATTCATTAGGTAAGTATAAACTGGATACGAATACAGTGATGACAGCCGTTATACCAAATACCTACAACATTTTATGGAACACTCCCGTATCCAGAATTTTTAAGAAGCTGTATACTGAACAGCAAAAATTCTGGACGGAGGAAAGAGAAAAAAAAGCTGCTGCTCTTAACATGACGCCGGCACAGGTGTATACAATGGCAAGCATTGTAGAGGAGGAGACCAACAAAGATGAAGACAAAGGAAAAGTAGCAAGCGTTTATATTAACCGTATTGAAACCGGTCAGCGGCTGGAAGCAGACCCTACCATAAAATTTGCTCTGCGCAACTTTGGCCTAAAACGTATATGGGATTCGCATAAAAAAGCCGCAGCAGGTTCTCCTTACAACACTTATTATAATGCCGGCCTGCCACCCGGGCCAATTTGCACACCATCTTCAAAAACAATTGATGCTGTTTTAAATGCTCCACAAACCAATTACTTGTTTTTTGTAGCAAGGCCAGACTGGTCGGGGTTATCAAACTTTACTCACAGTTACGACGAGCATAAGATTAATGCCAGGAATTACCAGCGTTTTTTAGACAGTGTGAATATAAAATAGAATAGTATCTTGTAAAATATGACCCGGCTGGAACGAATAATTGTTACATCTTTCCCTGTTGCTTTTTTATTACGCAAAAGCAAGCACTGGCACCTGCCCGGTTTTGAAGGAGTGCCACTGTACGATGTAATAAAATTTTTTTACCGGCAGGTTAAAACGGTTGGTTTAACCGAACGGGCATCGGCTATTGCGTACAATTTTATAATGGCCATACCTCCGTCTTTTTTATTTCTGTTTACACTTATACCACAACTGCCTTTTTTTAAAAAGAAAGAAATACTCCGGCAGTTAACACTTATTATCAGGGATATTATTCCTGCCGAAGGGTACAATAAAAACATCATTAAGTTTATTGAACAAACTTTTTTTAACACGCCGGTGTTCAGCCTGTTGTCTTTCGGTTTGTTGCTGGCACTTTTTTTTGCCTCTAATGCTATGATGGGGCTGATGCGCTCCTTCAATAAAAATTATATGGGTTTTGAAAAAAGAAAAGGGCTTCACAACCGGTGGATAGCCATCCGTCTTACAACTCTCATCTTCGGTTTGGTACTGGGTTGTTTGATACTGCTGATAACCCAGGGCGCTGTATTAAAATGGATGGGAGTAAAAAGCCCCTTCTGGAAAGATTTTATTTTCTATACCCGCTGGATTTTTATTATTGCTCTTATTTATTACTCCATTGCATTTATTTACAAATATGCTCCCGCCGTGCAAAAAAGATGGAAGCTGGTATCCCCGGGCACCATACTGGCAACCTCATTAAGCATTATTGCTACCTTGGGCTTTTCAGCATTTGTAAATAATTTCGGCAGGTATAATGCACTGTATGGCTCAATCGGAACCATCATAATGCTTATGGCGCTCATCTTCATCAACTCACTGGTGCTTTTAATTGGTTTTGAATTAAATGTCAGCATTAAGTCGCTTAAATTAATTGCGGAGCAGCGGGAAGCGGCTGAAAAATTAAAAGCTGCTGACAAACAAATTACATAGACGGCTTTGTATTGCTTCTGCAATGAAGTAGCTTTAAGAAAAACTTTTTTATGAAAAATATTTTAATTGCAGCAACTGCAATGGCAGCTATGTCGTTTGCAGTTACAGGGCCACTACCAATTGGCAGCGATATGCCTAAAGCAGATGTGAAGCTGAAAGATATTTCCGGGAAAGAAGTGAGTATAAAAGAAGCAGCAAAGAAGAACGGGGTGCTGGTAATGTTCAGTTGCAACACCTGCCCCTATGTTATAAAAAACCAGCAGCGTACTTTGGATGTGGCGGCTTATGCTGAAAAAAATAATATCGGTGTTATTATTTTAAACAGCAACGAGGCACAACGCAACGATGAGGACAGCTACGAAGCCATGAAGGCTTATGCAAAAGAACAGGGATATAAGTGGAATTATGTAGTGGATAAAAACAATGAAATAGCCGATGCATTCGGCGCCAACAGAACTCCGGAATGTTATTTATTTAACAACGGTTTAAAGCTGGTATATCACGGTGCAATAGATGATAACCCTGCTGATGCAGACAATGTAAGCCGCCATCATTTAAAAGCAGCGGTTGATGAAATGGCTGCCGGTAAAGAAGTTACAGTAAAAGAAAGCAGGAGTGTGGGGTGTGGTATAAAAAGAAAAGACTGATTGCAGCAAAATTTATTGAACCGGTTATTTTAAAAAACCTTTTGCTCTTACTTTGAATGCCGCTGTCTGATGCGGCATTTGTTCTTCTATAATCAGTTTTATTTCGGGTATAATTTCGGGGTATTGTTTGCTCAGATTTTTAAGTACTGTTAATGAAAATGCTTTTACTGCTACTGCTTCGGTGGGGGAGGCAATATAGCCAAAACAAATATCCATAATGCTGCCCTGGTGTTTTTCCGGAATGTCAATATCCTGTAACAGCCGGATGCTGTTTCTTTTTACTGCAGCATGTAAATGAGGCTTACTCAAGTTTTTTATTAATGCAGCCCAGTGTTTATTTATAAATTGCGGATGGGCAATTACACAGTAACTCACCGGCCATGCCACCCTTTGCACCACCCGGTATTCATCATTTAAAAATAATTTGAACAAGCTGTCAAAGCGTTGTTGCGAATCACCCACCCAATTAACAATTTTTGTGCATTGAGCTTTGGAATGTTCCTTAAGTATTTCTTCTCTTAAATTAAATGCAGCCATGGGAACACTAATTTATACGAATTACACGAATTAAAATCAGCGTAAATCAGTTGTGTCAGTCTCATCTGTGTTCTATCCTAAAACGTAATAGCATTCACCCTCAATTTACCATTACTATATTCCAGCGAAGGCATGGGAAACTTTACAATGTTGAGAATGTTCAATGCCACTTTAATGCCTTTTTTCTTTGTCCTGATTTTTGTGAGATCAATATCAGGCGCAAAATACCATTGGCGGTAGCGTTTAATATCGGTGCGGCTAAAGTTTATATTGCCGTTAGCATCTTTGCCAATATTATCTCTTGCGCCAAACATGCCTTCGGCACCCGTGCCAACAGCCATATTTAACCAACCGGGCAATTTACTTTCTGGAAAAAATGATTTCAGGTTGGCGCTGAGCCAGTAGGTTTGCCCGTTGTAATCTTTTAAAAAACGTTCGGCTGTGCTGCTGCCAAAAATTTTATTGCTGCGTTGTATTAAAGTTGGGTCGTTGTATGTTTTGCGGTGAAAAGAGAATTTGAATTGTATACGTTGCTCATCCCATGCCAGTTCCTGCGATACCAGGAGGCCGCTGCCCAAAACATTGGCACTAAAATCGCCCCAGCTCCAGCCCCATTCGGAGGAGAAGCCGTCCAGCGTTTCAATTACGGTTTGATAAAAAGCACCGCTCATGCCGCCCAGCCAAATGCGTTTTTTACGGTCAATGCCCGTCCACCGCCACAGCTCCATGCTGGCCTTGCTTTCGGCATAGGCGCTGTACATGTGGCCAATTTTGTCAATGCCTTTCCACTCACCAATATCATTAAATGTATGAAAACTACTTTGCGGATAATTTTTATACCAGGCTGCATAAAGGCCCACCATTGCACCGCTGTATCCAATGATGTTGGTGATGGCGATTATTTTGGTACGGCGACGAATTTGGTCTTTGCTTATCGACGGTATATTGGTATTCAAGAATTTGTTTTTGTATTTTTCTAATGTTACAGAATCAATTTTTTTTATTGGTTCATGGAAAAACTGAATTTCATTTGCTGTTGTATCCTGCCCCTGTAATTGAAAAGCCGCAAGCATCAGCACAAAAAAGCTCAATAAAGCTTTAACTGTTGAAGAGTGCGACGCCACCGCAGTTGAAGTATGATCTTCCGTTTGGTACATAAAAAACAAAATTAACTGTATATGCTGTTAATTAATTACGAAACATTTATTTTTGAAGATGTAAATCAACTAATATGGAAGCAACAACAATTGCAAAAATTGATACCTGGTTAAACGGTAATTACGACCAAAACACTAAAGACGAAATAAAAAAATTACAAAAAGATAATCCTGCCGAACTGGAAGATGCGTTTTACCGCAACCTGGAGTTTGGTACCGGCGGCCTGCGTGGCACTATGGGCATTGGCACCAACCGCATGAATAAATATACGGTGGGTATGGCCACACAGGGTTTTGCCAACTATTTAAAAAAATCTTTTACGGGAGATATCAGCGTTGCTATTGCACACGACTGCCGTAATAACGGACGCTTTTTTGCTGAGACCACGGCAAACATTTTTGCAGCCAATGGCATTAAAGTGTATTTGTTTGAAGCATTGCGCCCAACACCAGAGTTAAGTTTTGCTATTAGAAAATTAGGTTGCCAGGCAGGTGTGGTGTTAACTGCAAGTCATAATCCAAAAGAATACAACGGCTACAAAGCTTACTGGAACGATGGTGCACAACTGGTGCCGCCGCATGATAAAAATGTAATTGTGGAAGTGGAAAAAATTGCCAGTGTAGATGAAGTGAAATGGACAGGCGGTGAAGCGAATATTTTTCCGTTAGGAACAGATTTAGATAATGCTTACCTGGATATGGTGAAGACATTATCGGTTTATCCTGATGTGTGTGCAGCACAGCATGATTTAAAAATTGTTTACACACCCATACATGGTACAGGTATAACATTGGTGCCTTCCGTTTTGGAGCGTTTTGGTTTTACCAATGTTACCATTGTGGCTGAACAGGCCATGCCGAGTGGCGATTTTCCTACAGTGGTTTATCCAAACCCCGAAGAAAAAGAAACGATGAGCATTGGTTTGCAAAAAGCAAAAGAACTGGATGCAGATATTTTATTGGGCACTGACCCCGACAGTGACCGTGTGGCTATTGGTGTAAAAAACAACAAAGGCGAATGGGTGCTGATGAACGGAAACCAAACTGCTGTGCTTGCTTTTAATTATATGATTGAAGCAAGAAAAGCAAAAGGCATTGCACAGCCCAACGATATGGTGGTGAAAACAATTGTTACCACTGATATGATTGATGAAATTGCTAAGCAAAGCAATATTGCCTGCTACAATGTGTTAACCGGCTTTAAATGGATTGCGGCAATGATTAAGGATAAAGAAGGCAAAGAAAATTATGTAGTGGGTGGCGAAGAAAGTTTTGGTTTGATGATTGGAGATAAAGTGAGGGATAAAGATGCCATCAGCGCCGTGGCGTTGTTGTGCGAAATGGCCGCTTACGAAAAAAACAAAGGCCGCAGTTTGTACGATAAGATGATTGACATGTACCTGCAATATGGCTTGTATAAAGAAGACCTGGTGAGCCTTACTAAAAAAGGTATGAATGGTGTGGCTGAAATTGCGGCCATGATGCAGGGCTACAGGGATAATCCGCCAACAGTATTAGACGGTGTGGCTGTTACGCAATTATTAGATTATGATTTAAAAGTGGGTAAAGATTTAACCACCGGCAACACATGGCCAATTGATTTGCCAAAAAGTAATGTGCTGCAATTTGTACTGGCCGATGGCAGTAAAATTAGCGCAAGGCCCAGCGGCACAGAGCCGAAGATTAAATTTTACTTTAGTGTTAAAGGCAAGCTGAACAATATAACTGAGTTTGAGACTGCAGAGAAAGCACTGGATGATAAAATTGCAAGAATAATAAAAGAGATGCAGCTGAAATAAATGAGCTGCTGTTTTTAATATTCGCAAAAAATAGTATATTGGTATTCAAATACCTTGTGCTATGGCGTTTGAATACTCATGCTTTATCAGTTACAGGCATAATCAAAACGAAGCAATCTTCTATAATAACCTCAGGGATATTATTCAGTCGGAGGCAATGCTTGCCACTAATAAGAACAAGCTGTTTTTTGATGAAACTGCTATAAAGTACGGCGAGGAGTGGGATGATAAAATATATGACGGCGTAAGTTGCTCTTATTTTTTTATACCTATTTACTATCCTAATTATTTACATGCAGATAATATATGGTGTGCACGTGAATTGATGCATGCATTAAAGGTGCAGGATGTAATACTCAGCAATTTAACAGATGATGAAAAGAAAAAATTCTTTTACATAATCCCCTTTATTTACCGTGGCAAACCGGAAAGCCTGCCCAAAGGTATGTCGTCTAAAAAAGCCCTTTTAATAAGGGACTTTGAATATCTTATTATTAAAAAAGAATGGTCTCCTGAGCTTGTTAAGCTTAAACAGGATTTTTGTGACACTCTTAATGAATGCTGGAGTATTTTAGACAATCACAGCAATATCGATTTTCAGCAACTGATACAGGCAATACCCAAACCTACTGATGAAGAAGTGAAGAAATGGATAAAGGAGCAAAAAGAAAAGCAAACAAAAATTGAAGCAGAACATAAACCCCTGCTTGTAAAAAAAGACAACTAATAATGGAAGCAATACCGGTAAACGGGCAAACAGTTACCTTTTATTCTTACAAAGGCGGTGTTGGGCGCAGTATGGCACTTGTAAATATAGCCTGCCTTGCCGCAAAAGAAAAAAAGAAAGTACTGTTAAT
>JBGAHV010000066.1:0-23612 GCA_044225995.1 Ferruginibacter sp.
ACATCAAATACCTTATGAAAATCCATCAGCACATAATGGCTATCCATTTTCCAGAACACCGGGAAGAAAGTACCCCGTTCGGTACGGCGGTTTTGCATTTTATTGGCCAGTACAATTTCAAAATCGCCGGGATACCATATACATGTTGGTGCAGAAAAAGTATTTGTTAATGCAGAAACATTCATTTTCTTTAAGTTAATTTCTTAGCTATTATCTAAGTTTTGTTATTTGCCTTTATGGCGATATTTGTTTTTACTATTTTGATAATACCAGTATATTGAATAAAATCAATAACGGCCACGGCCTAAACATCATCCCCGTATCTTTCTTTAGTAATTTGTTGCAATGATTTGCCCTGGGTTTTTGGCGTCCAGATTGTCCCTATAATCAGCGCTACAATCAGTAACCCCATCATAATATTGGCGGCTGTATAAAATCCTTCTCCGTTTTCGCCATAAATATTTACAAAGCCAAATCCCCACACGGCTGCAATGCTTCTAACTGCAAAGAACATTATCCCCTGGGCTGCTGCCCGGTATTTGGCAGGAAAAAGTTCCGAAGCCCAAAGCGCATAAAATGCCTGTACACTTATACCTGCATGTATGCCCCAAAGAATGGTGAAAGTCCAAAGTGCCGCATGATCTTTTATGCCTATAAAAATAAGTATACCCCAGGCTACAATTCCTATTGATGTACCAAAAACATACAACCAGCGTTGATTGACTTTATCCACCAGCATGGCAAAGCCAAAATAGGTTACTGCAATAATTACGATCCACTGTATCGCTGTAATCATATTTGCCTCGCCGTTTGAAAGACCGCCAGCGGTTTCATAAATATGTTGCTGAAAGAAACCCATTACCGACGCCACCATATTCCAGCTGATATAAATGCCAGCCAGGAAAAGCATGGTGCGTATATTTACCTTGTTGGTAAACAGCGTACCAAACGATGCGAAAACACCGGGTTGTTTTTCCTCAGTTTGCATTTTTTTTGCTTCTTCCCAGTCTTTCGATTCATGGAGTTTCCGCTGCAATGTCCAGGCGATTAACGCCACAACAAACAAAGACCCGAAAATGATACGGCTGCTGAATACATTGATTGCAGCAATGCCTGCATCGTTACCAATAAAGAACGAAGCGATCTTTTGCACATAACTAAATAATACACCGGGTGAAGCATCCGCTTTGCCGGGGGCTAGGAGCATTCCTAAAATTAAAATGATCATTGGGCCTACTCCCCAGGCAAATTGTGAAATACCCATATTCTTTCCCCGGTTACCCACTTCTGAATTTTCGGAAATATACGTCCATGAGGCAGGAACACCCACGCCCACTGAAATACCCGTTACCAGGAAACCGGTCAGCAGCATGGGAAAATTAACGGTGAACATGATAATGGCAATACCCAGCATATACACAAGCATATTGTAGGTGTAAATGGTTTTCCGTCCGTATTTATCGGCCAGGAAACCACCGATAATAGCACCAATGGCCGCACCAAAGGCATTGGCACTAATAGCATTCAGCCAACCGAGATGCCCTTCATTAAGCCCAAGGTAATTTTGCCAAAGAGTCAACCCGCTTGCGCCTGCCACAATTGCACCAGCATCGAGGTAATTTGTTAGCGATACAGCTATCGTACTTTTTAAACTTCCTTTTTTATGTTCCATATATAAGCAAATAAATTTTTAGATAAAGATTTGATGATTTTTTAATGAAAATTGAAAATGAGGTATAAGGATAGTATGACCAAACCCAGCAATGCAAATAAAATTTTTACTTGCTTATCTGTCTTAGGCAGTGCACCTTCTTCAACAGTTGCTTTCACTTTATTCTTATCCAGCAAAGAAATTACTATAGCAGAAACGAACAACAGCAGAAACAAATAGAACGATACTAAAAAATAATGCGGCCACCAGGTATTTTTTCCGGTTACTGCATCAGGTGGCAATATCCATAAGTTAAGCATACCGGTAAAAAGACTTACAGCAGAACCGGCAGATAAAATTAAATTCACCGCCAATTTTGTAGTGCCTTTCCAGAATACACTTAATAAAAATGTTACTGCCAGCGGCGGTGCTAAATAGCCAAGTATCGATTGAAAAATATCAAACAGTGTTTTTCCTTTAATGTTATCCAGTGCTATTGCCATCAGTACAGCCAAAACACAACCTGCAATAACCACAAGCCGGCCTACATACACCTGTTGTTTTACCGAGGCATTTTTATTAATGCTGTTTACATAAATGTCTTTTGTAAACACCGTACTCAGTGCATTAAGTGATGAACCAATGGTGGCCACTAATACTGCAATCAGCACACAAATAACCAAACCGTTCATACCCGATGGAAATAGATTTGTTACCATCGTCATGTACGCTAACTTATCATCACCAATATTCGGATACAACACAAAACAAATAATGCCCGGTAAAATAAACATGGGCAATGCAAGTACTTTTAACCAGCCAATAAAATTTACACCGAGTTGCCCCTGTTTTAAATTTTTTGCACCCAGTACGCTTTGCACCATGCTTTGGTCGGTGCAGAAAAACGCCACCGCAGAAACAGGATAACCCAACAGCAATGCATGCCAGGGATATCCGGCATCGGAAGCAGGCCTGGTAAGGTTCCAGAAATTGGCAGGTGTTTTTGCAGCCAATGCAGATAAGCCACCAATTTTTTGCAAGCCTAAATAGGTAAGTATGAGCGAAACAACAATCAGCAATATCATTTGAAACACATTCACTTTTGCAATGGCTTTTAACCCGCCCATATAAGTAAACAAACCGGAGAATGCCACCAGGGCAATGGTAGATTGCCACATGGGTATGCCTAATATCTGCCGTACTAAAATACCGCCGCTGAACAAACCCAGCGATAACCAGCTGATGAGAATTTTAATGAGTGCATAACCTGCTAAAATATCCTGTGTGCTTTTGCCGTAGCGTTTGCCCATAAACTCAGGCATGGTGCTCACCTTGCTAGCAATGTATCTTGGTGCAAACACCATGGCGAGTAATAATAAAAACACAAATGCATACCACTCAAAATTGCCACCCACAATGCCCGCCGTATAACCAATACTTGCAAATGCTAATAATGAAGAAGGCCCCACATTCGTTCCCCACATGTTGAAACCGATATTGTACCAGTTGAGTGAGTTTTGTGCAAGGAATAATGTCTCGTCCTTCTTTTTATTCCTGAAACTGGCAATGTAACCAATGACAAGTAAAGCAACAAGGTATATTGCAACAATGGCAAAGTCAAGGCCTGTTAGTTTATCGTAGATTTTATTCACCTGATAGTTATAAGTTATGAATAATGAGTTATGAGTTGATTCGTTTCTTTTTAATGGTTAAAATGCTGCTGCGGATCATTTTAAGCAACTCAAGGCCATCTTTATATAGTGAATCAAATTCTTTCTTCGTCAGCAATTCAATTGAATTCAATATTTCAAGCCAATATAAAGTCTCATCCGTTTCTTTTTGTGCAATGGCCAGCTTATGAATGAAATCAGCTGTACTTTCTGCGTTATTTGCCTCCCTTATATTTGCACCAATAGAGGTTCCACTCCTGAGTAACTGCTTACTTAAAACAAACTCCTTTTTTGAATCTGAAAGATGTTTATACACTTTTGCAATCCGCACTGCAAAAGCAAAAGACTTGTCTTTAAGAATACTTTTCCCTTCACTCATAGCTTATAGTTTATAACTCATAACTTTCCAATATATCTTTCACTTTAACAGGCATTCCTGTCTGTAACGTTTTATCCATTGCCTGCAACAATGCTACAGTTCCTATTCCTTCTTTCATATCAGGATAAGCTGTAAAGCCCTGTTCAATACTGTCAACAAAATATTCCAGGTAATTCTGGTATTCACCGGCATGATGGCTTTGTCCTTCAAACCTGAAATAATGTTTTAAATATTTATCTCCCCAGGTAATTATTTTTTCTTCGCCATCTTTTGTGGTAACCGCATAACGCAGTTCATGATAATCCGCCTGCGATGCACCTTCTGTGCCTCTTAAAATACAGGTCATGCCGCTGTCTCTTTGCACGGGTTGTGTAGGGCTTGTATACGTACCGCTCACTCTTGCAATACGTCCGTCTGTTGCTTTAAAAATGAAATGCATGGTGTCTTCATTTTTCAAACCAGCATTTTTGCCGTTGCTGCTTATCATGCCATAACCCATCACTTCTTCAATGTTGGGTAAATAATAACGTATAAAATCCACCGGGTGGCTCAAACCTCCATACAACCATTTGAATGATTTTTCCAAAGCCCATGGCTTTTCTAAAAACCAGCGGTGATCAGCATTATAATGACTTTCTATAGTTATTAATTCTCCTATCAAACCTGCTTCAAAATCTTTGCGCTGTCTTTTGTACGGTTCAAAAAATCTTGAACTCTGCCCAACAAAAACTTTTTTACCTGTTTGCTGCTGCAAAGCCAGTAATTCCTTTGTCTTGCTTAAATCGTCAATGAATGGTTTGGTGCAGATAACATGTTTGCCATGCTGCAGGGCTTTGGTGATATGCTCTGCGTGCAAATGATCGGGTGTATAAATGGCAATGATATCAATTTCTGCATCATTCAGCATCTCATCGTACGACGTGGTGTAATCATACATTTTAAATTCATCAGCACGCTGCACACATAATGCCTTGTTGGCATCGCAAATCATTTTAAGATTTACTTTTTCACTCTGTATGGCGGCACTCATGGTGCTGCGGCCTTCGCCGAGTCCGAGGATTCCGATGTTTAGCATAATTATGAGTTATGAGTTATGAGTTATGAGTTATGAGTTATGAGTGTGTGACTGCAGCTGCAGCACTTATCACTTATAACTTATCACTCATAACTGATTTAAAAAGACCCATGTCTCTCCTTTCTTCGTTCCATCAATTCCTTCCTGGTATTTGCCCATTATTTTATTCCACTCTATCATCTTAGGGTTATTCTCTGTCGTTTTTGGATTCAGTTCATCCAGCGTTTCTCCTTTTGGTATGCTGATGACTAAAACTAATTGTCTTCCATTTTTAAAAATCAGCAACTGCTGAAAATCCGCATTGCAAAAACCACGGGAAATATCCGGCCATTTTTCAAATTGCGTGGCATGATAATTCAAATACTCCTGCTGCAATTTTGTATCGGCTACCAAATTTGCTGTTAGCAAAATATTTGTCCATTCTTTCGCTTCAGTTTTATTGCTGCAGTGTTTTTTCTTCCTGTATTCGTAAAACATGTTTTGATAAGCCCTTACTGTTGCTTCAGGAAAATTGTTCTGCAGCCTTCCTTCCATCACCCCCAGGTCCTGCACTTTATCAAATATCACGTAATGATTTTGCCAGTGATAAATGGCATTGCTGTCCATTTTATTCTGGGCCAGCAGGTTTTTAAGTTTTACAATATCCAGTTGCTGTCCGTCTTTCACCACCAGCTCTATCACTTCATTGTGTTCTTCATTAATGGGCAGATCAGCAACAGGCGTTTTATTTACAAGCAGTTGTTGAAATTTTTTTTCGAGTCCGGCATTTTGTTTAACAGCCTCATCAACACCCGGACCATTATTGATCCAAACATTACCGGGGCCATTGGCATTTTGTAAATATTTTTGAGAAGGTGTCCAGTTGTTTTTTATTGTGAAATAAGAAGATCCTTCATCATTATAAATATAAAACCAGTGAGAAGGTAAGTGTGCAACAGGAGATTTATAAATACTGTCGATGTAATTATCTGCTATCACAGAGTTAGGTTGTGCACTCAACGTATAAATACCACTGCAGTCGTAGTTCCATTTTCCATAATGATGAATTTTATTGGCTACAATTCTGTTGTTCTGCATCATATTGGCAGCTGGCGTCCAGCCCCAGCCCACGCTAATACCGCTGTAAGAAACATTTTCAATTTCATTATGCTGAATGGTGGTATTGCTTACAAAACCACAGCCAATACCCACAGTACCCCAGTCTTCGTTGGTGACATTGGTGATGAAATTATTTTCTATTAAAATGCTGTCGCATTTCTCCCGCTCATCTTTTGGATTGAAAGGCAAGTGAATTTCCCTTCCTTCATCGCCATAATTGCCAGCCAGTATTGCCGTGCCACCTATATCGCTGAATAAATTATTCATCGTTATATTCTCCTTCACTCCTTTTTTTAAATCAATACCAGTAGCAGCCAAATGACGAAAAGAACAGTTTTTAATTCTGGTAAGAACAGCATAATTCATTTCCACTGCAGCTGCCTGCCGGCCAACCCAGGCCTGGTTATCTAATCCGGGTTTTGTTGCGGTACCTGCAGGCTTTAAGCGATACGCTTCTGTCATGTACAATCCCACCTGGTGCGGCACATGTCCTTGCAAAGAAGGTCGCAGCCATCCAGTATGCTGAAAAGAAATTCCATCAACCACAAAATTTTTAACCGGATTATCAATTGTTCCTTCAAACTGTAACAGTGTTTCCGTAAACGGTGCAACCACATTTGCTGTTGCTAAATTTTCATTATTCCGTGGCCAGTAATAAATTTTTTTATTGGCAACATCTAAATACCATTCACCCGGTTCATCTAAAAACTGGATGGCATTGGTTAAATAAAAAGCAGAATTACCAGTTTCCTTATTCAGCCACGGGGCAGGCCAGGGATGTTCGTTTTGTATTTTACTTTCGGGTTGCTCAAAAAAAAGTTTGGTGCTGTCACCCATTAGCTGCAGCTTCTTCACCCGCAGGCTGGCAATTTCCCACCATTGGTGTATGAATAATTCAATACCTTTTGTTTGATCTAAATTTTGAAATGGAGGCGTTGGTATTACACAAGCCGCTTCTGCTTTATTCCAGTTCAATATCCGAAGCATTGTATCTCCGTTGGATGATTTTGCCCTTACCGCTTTTACATCATTCACCCACAACTGGCGGAAATTAAGATCCAGCCCGTTTACCTGTGGCACATCAGCCACCCAAATTTGATGTTGATATTTTTTTTGCAGGCCGGCAACAGGCGCAGTTAGTTTTTTCCATCCCTTAATTGTTACACCGCCGCTTAATACCGGTTGTTCATTGTTAGCCGCTTCAATGTATGTTTGGCTGTCTTCCGTGCCACAATCTTCAGGCCTTAGAATAACTGTTTCTAAAATATTGTAAACACCACCCTGCAAAATAATGTGTATACCACCTTTGATACTTTCATCGTTCAGCCTGCGTAAATTTCTTGCTTTGCGGAGGGCGGCTTGCAATGTGGCAAAGGGTTTTTCTTTAGTGCCTGGGTTATTGTCATTACCGGCTGGAGACAAATAAATATCTGCTGCATTTGCAACAATAGCAAGAAAACAAAATAATACAGTTAATAACCCGGGCAATCGTTTCATCAGCAAAAGATGTAATCCCTTAACAAGCCTGCAAAGCAGGGGGATTACACCAATAAATATAGCACTATCCTTACTGGAGAAGATGTACCTAACAGCTGAAAAGATGGAGGATTTTACTATTTTAAACCGGCAAAGGCATCTGCCAGTTTATTCATATCACTTACTGCAATTGTGCCCTTCCCATCTTCCACCACAACCCTGTAACGGAAAGTAACGCTTTCGCCTTTTTGCAGCTGCAGGTTTTTGGTTTTAACACCGTTACTGAATATTTTTTCGCCTAACGGGTTGGCCGCAAACAAGCCATAGCCCCTTGCATGCCAGTAAGTGGGATAATTGGGGTTTTGCGGATGATCCATGATGACAATGCTCACAGAATCGTTCCCCAGTTTTCCAAACATTTTGCACCAGCGGCCACGGGTGCTCCATACACTGTCGCCAATTTTTCCCTCGCTGCTGAGATAATTGCCATTGGGAATTTTATCAGCGCCGCCTTTTACAATAGTTACGTTACCCTTATCATCTGTAAATTTCTGGTCTTTATCCGTAGGAATTTGTAATGCATGTGCCACACGAATAGCAAATAATCCATCCTTTGCATCGGTAAACAATAAAACGGTATCCGCAGTAATGGTGGTAATACGGTCGATGATGCGCCGGTGTGCTGTACCACTGAAAACAAACCGGGTATTTTCCTGCGCCAGCGTTTTGTTATGAATGTTTACCCAGTTGGCATGATAAGCAAGCGTGCCGGTTGCACCACTGGTGGCCTCAGTTATTTTGTCTGTTTTTATCCATCCGTACTGTGATTTTTTATTGGCGGGAATGGCATAAGAGTTATTCCAGAAATCCAGCCCGTTCACATTTTCAAAATTGAACCAGATACCGATATGATGCGGATGATCGGTAGGATCACCCGGCTGCGGATTTAATGGAAAGCCACGGGTAACAGCAGTACCACCGGCGGTATTCACCGGGTACAGCACCGGTTTCTCCAATGAATCGGGGTATAAAAAACTGGTAAATAATTTACCGCCAATTTGTATATCAATCTTATTTTCCGTTGCAGAACGGATAATTTTTACCGGTTGATTTTTTTGTGCAGTTGCGGTTAATATAAAGCAACCAGCAAATAGTGTAAGAGTAAAGCAACGCATAGTTAAAAGATATTTTAATACGGTTTAAGATACGAAGTATTTAGGCAAGAATGATGAAAGTTGTGAGTAATAATTATTAGGCGCTTCTTATGTAACTCTATTGGTTATTATTGCGCCTGCTCTGTTGTTTAGTTAAAATTAATGCAATACAAGAGAGTTTGACAAGAGAACCTTAATTATATCAGTTTAACTAAACACAAATAAAAAACCGGGCCTAAACCCGGTTATGATCTTATAAAAGACCTGCTATATGAAAAAAAATTAAATAGCTTTAGTAACCATTTGTTCCAAACTCAGATGCATTGTTAATCTGGTTAAGGAATGTGGCTGGTATAGGGCGGTTGTAATGCCTGGACGGAACAAAATTTACATATGCTGTTTTGTTGTACATCTGCAGTCTTGTTTCAAATGCTTTTTCCCGTTTCAATAAAGCCCACCGGTTGTATTCTCCGCAAAGCTCCCGTGCATACTCATCAAAAACATCATTCATAGAGGCTGTAGTCAATTGCATTCCTGTAACAGTATTAAAATCTGCAAGATTACGGCAAGAACGCCTGCGCAGTACATTCAGGTATTGTGCTGCGGCGGCACCATCGGTGCTTACATGCAATGTAGCTTCAGCAGCGATTAAATATACTTCGGCCATGCGCATTACCATAATATTTCCGAGCTTCTGCTGAAAATTTCCGCCAAGCCATCCGCCATCGAAATTGTGATTGAACTTCATCATACTTGGAAACAAATTAGCCAGGCTGCTTGGTGTAAACCCATTCGTTGTTGCCACACTCTTGTAAGTGCTGCCTGTTGGATCAGCGGGATCAAACATATCATCAATATTGATTGTAACATACCTGCGAAGCTTTTTATCAGCAGCAGTAAGCGGGTCTTTACTCAGGTAGACAAAAAAACGGTCTTCATCCGCAGCTAATGGATAAGGATGAACGTTAGCATTTGCAACACTGACTAAAGAAGATGCCGTACCAGTATAAACACCTTTAGGCCATATTTTGGGGCTGAACTGCCAGGTAGCAAATGAAGGGGATAGTTTGGCATCAACATCAGCATATGGATAAATCTTTTCATTCACATGCGAAGCATCAATTCCATACTTAGTACACATAGCCGAGGTCAATGTAATAGTTGCCGCAGCATATGTCACATTCGCACCAGGAGCACTTGTTGATCCGCTTGCAATTGCCTGTGTACCGGAATAATTTGTAAATGCCGTAACAAACGTATTCTCCCATCTTTTATCATACCTGGCATCAAAGCAATTGATCAGGTATTTGGTTGGCGCAATAAACTGCTGGTTTAAACGGCCATAATAAGAATTGGAACTGTTTGAGTTAACACTCCTTTTAAACAGGTCTGCTGTTCCAAAAGCATCATCCAGCTTAGGATAAAAGTGAAGGTAGAAATTAGGTTTACTATTGCCTGTAAAAGAATTGTATGATAAAGAATAAGGATTAAGCCCATAAGCTGTAAATAAAACTTCTGCATTATCCCGGTTATTGGCTGATGCAAATACTTTTGCAAAATCATCATACATAGCAGCGCCATAAGTTGTCATATTGCTAATTAAACTATCCGCTACTTCCTTAGCACGTAACCAATACGACTTACCTCCTTCAGTTAAACCCTCTCCTCCACCCTGGGCATATACTCTTGCCAGTAAGCCAAATGCTCCTTTCTTTGTTACCCGCTGTGGATTATTTTCAAATGGTGTTACAGACAAACTGTCAAATGCAGCTCTTAGGTCTGAAACAATCTGAGCATATATTTTAGAAACGCTGTCACGTTTAGGACTTAAGTTTTTTACCGGGTCGTCGGTTAACACCAGTGGTAAACTTCCAAATTGTGCAACGAGTACCGAATAATAATATGCTCTCATCATCTTTGCTTCTGCAACCAGCGTTTTAATGTCGCTGGCTTTGCCATCAACCAATTGAGCTGATAGTTGAATGGTTTTATTACAATCTTTTATAGAGCCCCATGCAAAATCCCATGTATTTCTTACAAGCCCATAGTCTATCGTTAATGCATCATATGCAAGCATCTCCCTGAAATTAACCTTGTTATTATAAGGAAATGTCCATAAATCGGTTCCTGCTTCGGATACAACACCATACGGCATGCCGATAAGTGATCCCCAAAGGCCGGAATAGATATTGGATTGAAAAGCCTTCCAGCCAGAATAGTTTCTCAGTACATTCTCTTCTGACAGAGCAGCCGGGTTATATTCATCCAGTTTTTTGCACGATGGAATACAGATAGCAACAAGTACACTTAATATACCTGTAAATAATATTGCTTTTATAGTTTTTGCTTTCATTTGTAATGCTTTTAATGCGTGAATTAAAATGTGAGGTTTAACCCTGCAACAGCCTGTTTTGTCAATGGATAATCCAATACACCATTCATTTCAGGATCGTAGTCTTTTATCAAATGACTTTTAGCATAAATAAATGGGTTTGTTATGGTGCCATACACACGTAACTTCTGTATGGAAGCTTTCTTGATCAATCTTGATGGCAATGTATATCCAAGTGAAATATTCTTGATCTTAAAAAACGAACCATCCACATAAGTAAGACCTGAAAAACCAGATGCAGAGCTAGGCGAATTATAATTCATTACAGGAAAATCATTAGATGGGTTTTCCGGTGTCCAGTAATTGAAATAACCAGGGAATGTTCTGGAAGGGCTTGCATTGGTAGCAAAGGCCTGAGGCTGATACCATCCCGGCATTACGTAGTTTATCATTTGCCCCCACCTGAAATATGCATAGATACCCAGATCAATACCCTTATACCTGAATGTATTTTGAATACCCAACGACCAGTTGGGAGAGTTGTGCCCCAATACCTGGTAATCATTAGAACTGTAATTATACTTGTTAGTGGTGGCTGTAAGTGCCGGGTTAAATTTCTGGGCATCTGCCAGCACATTATAGTAGTACGTTTTTGTGCCATTTACATCTTTCACAAATACGCCGGGCGCCAGTTTTTCTAAACCCAGCACATTTACTTTTATATCTCCGGGGCGTTTGCCAAACGCCGCAGCATCCAGCTCTTCACCAATTTGCCAAATACCATCCAGTTTATAATTTCGAAAAGAATTTACTGCTTCACCCAAGGTAAGCCAGTAAGCACCGTTTTGAATATTATTGACTACACCACCAACCAGCTTATTGATCTGTTCCTTATTGTAGCCAAAAGCAAATGAAGAGGTCCAGTCAAAATCTTTCATAACAATGTTCTTTGTATTCAAAGCAAGTTCAAAACCTTTATTGGTGGTTTTAGCTACATTGATATTTGTTTTGTACTGATTGCCTGGTGTATATGTACCATAAATAATAGGGGAAGTAACACTGTAAATAACACCGTCTGTTTTAGTAATGTAATAATCCAGCGTTACATCAATACGATTTTTAAGCAGTGTTGCTTCCAAACCAAAATTTGTATTGTTTGATTTTTCCCATCCCAGGTCTGCATTAGTAATAAATTGTGTGTTTCTGTACATGGGTTGCGATAAGCCGCCAAGCGACATACTGCCTGCTTCCAGTGTTTGAACAGAACTATAAGGCTCAATTTTTGCAGAGCCGGTTATGCCCCATCCGACACGAAGTTTCAGGCTGTTTAACCAACTCTTTGTAACCTGCATGAATGGTTCATCTGAAATTCTCCACCCAACAGAAGCTGCAGGGAAATTATTCCAGCGGTTGTCTTTGTATAATACAGATGATCCATCACGGCGTACAGAAGCGGAGAGAAGATATCTTCCTTTGTAGGAATAATTAACACGTCCAATAAATCCTAAGGTCTTCGACATAGTATAAGACGATGTGGCCTTAGTGCTTGAATCGCCGGTAAACCTGTACCATTTAAAATTATTGCTGGTTATACCGGTTTGTGTCATTTCGGTGTTGGTGTTCTGGTTATAGAACCATGAGCTGGCACCTGTGAACGTTAGATCATGGTTTTTGGCCAGTTTGATATTGTATGTCAAAATGTTTTCCCACTGGTAACCCCTAAATTGGTTTTGGGTTATTGTTGCATTGGCAATACCCGGGGTAAGGTAAACATAACCCACAGAGCCAATACCATTAAACAAATATGTATTTGAGTAATAAAGCTGAACACCCCCACGGGATAAAAAGCTCAGGCCTTTTATTGGCTTAATCTCTAAATAGGGATTAAGAGCTAATTTGGTATTATTATCCACGTTTCCATAAACGCCGGGCTGGTAATCGAAAAGCAGGTTATAAACATTATTGCCCAATTGGTCATTCAATGTTCCATCAGCCTTATAAGGTTGCACTAAAGGATCTGTGGTTAAAGCGTTCTCCAATTTATCACGGGCTTTATCCCTGTCCACATAAGAAGCCTGCAGGTTAGTTCCCATAGAAAGCCAGTTTCTTACCTTATGATCTATTCGCATACTGGTAGTATACAGTTTATAATCATCGCCTCTGTACTGGCCTTTTTCATCTGCATAATTAAAGGAGATATAACCTTTTGTTTTATCGTTACCGCCAGCAATGCCCAGGCTATAGTTTTTTGTAGCTGCGTTCTTTTGCAGAAATACATCTGCCCAATCTACAAAACCTCCTTGCTTATAAATGGGCCACCTGGCAGAACCGAAAATAGCCGAATCATCTGCGGGAGATTGCCAGGTTGCGCCGGTTGTTACCCACTTCATAGCTGTTGCATCATAAACCCAGCGATAAGCGTCCCGTTTGGTTTGTAAATACTGATCTTTAGTAAGCATTTGAGGAGTAACAGACCAGCCGTTATAACCATAAAAAGTATTAAAGTCTATAGTCATTTTTCCTGCTTTACCACTCTTCGTTGTTATAATAATTACACCATTGGAACCCGCCGAACCATATACTGCAGTTGAAGAAGCATCTTTTAATACTTCTATTGATTCAATATCATAAGGGTTTAGTGTAGCATAATCTCCGGGCAGGCCATTAATAATAAACAACGGAGTGCCGCTGGCAGTAAAAGACCTGGTGCCGCGTAATTGAATATTAACCCCGGCGCCGGGCTGGCCCGATGTACGGGTAATATCAAGGCCTGCCACTCTTCCCTGCAGGGATTCCATTGGATTGGATCCTGGCCGGGCTGTAATTTCCTGGGGCTTAACTGATACTACTGACCCTGTAAGGTCACGTTTTTTGGTAGTACCATATCCTATCACCACAATATCATCAAGTGATTTTATAAGACTCTTCAGTTCGACGTCTAATAATAATGTGGCATCTCCTTTAATGGTATAGCCAGACATTGACTGTACTTCATACCCTACCATTGAAAAAGAAAAACTGTAAGGGCCTCCTGCCGGTACCCTCGAAAAAGTAAATACACCTGTACTGTCGGTAACAGTACCTGATGTAAAATTTGTTTTGTTGTTACGGATTACAACTGATACACCTGCAAGTGGTTTGTTGTTATCGCCTTGCACAAGGCCTCTTACTACACTCATTGTATTTTGCGCAATTGCTGCAGATGGATACACCAGGTGAAGTAAAAAGAAGATGCTTAATAATAAAGCATAAATGCGGAGTTGTTTAATTCTCATATAGCTTGCATTTTTAAATGAACAATAGAAATCCTTTAACCTGTTAAAAACAGGTTGTACATCCTTTGTTTAATGGATGCGGTATTATAGCGTTACCTGATTCTTATTTGTTTATTATAAAGCCTGAATCGTTCTCAGTAATTGTAAGATGATTAAGTTTGCCTATTCTCTTCAGAATTGTTTCTACAGAATCTGAGCTGTTATATTTACCGATGAAATAAATATTCTGCACATCTTTTTTCTCATAAACAATTTTAACCTTATAGATCTCAGCCAACTGGTCAAGCACTTCACTAACAGGCCTGTTGTTAAACTGGAACCATGAACCTTTTAAATTTTGCGGAACCGATGGATTATCCATTGCTGTTTCCTGCGTCATTATTTGCTCAGGTGCTGTTGCTTTGGTTAATTTGAAAGACTGTTTTTTTGCAAGTGCCTGCTCTCCATAAATGAACTCCTGCCCAGGCAATAAATAAACATCCTGCTTTAAATAGCGGTTTGCCTTATTTACCGGCTTTACCACCACTTTGCCTTCATACAAACGAACGATTACATGACCAGAACCTTTATGTGCTGCCACCGTAAATTGTGTACCCAGCGCAGTTGTTGTAATGGCGCCCGATGTAACAATAAACGGTTTTGTTTTATCTTTTGCCACTTTGAAAAAAGCTTTACCGGTTACACTAATATTACGGGAACTTGTAAATGGCAATTGATAAACTATTTCGCTGTTGGTTGACAGGATAATCAAAGAGCCGTCTTCCAGTTGTATCGTTTTGTTTTTTCCTGTATAGTTGGTTTCGTGCCGGGTTATTACAGCAGCAATATTTTCTTTTGTGGCTGGCGTTGCTGCAATAACGGGCAATTCCCTGTTATCTGTGTTCAAATACCTCCACCCCAGCCCAACCAGCAATAATACAACTGCTGCCGCCGCCACCCGCAGCATGATCTTTAATTTTCCTGCTTTTTTAGTTGTTTGTTGTTGAATGTTTTCAAACAAACGCCTGGAAATATCAGGGTCAATTTTTCCCGCAGTTTTAAATTCTTCCCACTCATTTTCATCAAGGTATTTTGCAAATTCATCAGCATTTGCCTTAAAATAATCCATTACCTGCTGCTGTTCATCAGTGCTGCATTCATTCCGGAAAAAGCGTTCAATTAACTCTTTTGTAACCATAATAATTTAAACCCCGGCAACAGCGTTGGCTTTTTACCAGAAGCATTTTAAGTTTGAACAATAAGTATACGTTTGAAATAAAATTATCCCCCAATCGCAGAAAAAAAAGTTTTTAACGAAATAAGAAAAGGAGAATGACAGTTAAGATACGCCGCAACTGTTTAACGGCTAAAGAAATATGATTTTCCACCGTTTTTTCTGACAGTGAAAGCAGTTGAGCAATTTCTTTATAGGTTTTGGCTTCATATCGGCTAAGCATAAAAACTAGTTTTCGCACAGGAGGCATTTGCTGCACTGCCGTGTTAAGTTTAGCTTGCAGTTCCCGGTTGTTACAATCCTCGGTAACATTATCAATAAAAGCAGTTTCAATTTTTACAACCGATAGTTTTTTTCTGTTGCCTTCTTTTCGCAGCAGGTCGATACAGGTGGTTTTGGCAATTTGAAATAACTGCACACCCAGTGGCAGTGATTCGTTAAGCCTTCCCCTGTATTTCCAGAGTTTTATAAAAGCAAGTTGTGTAACCTCTTCTGCCAGGTACTGCGACTTTGTTTTTGAAAGGATATAAAAGTAAATTTTCTCATGAAATTCATTGAAAATTTCCCCAAAGATGAACTCATCACCTTTTTTAAGTGCAGCAAGCTTTTCAGACAGATTCATTAGTTAATAAAATAGCAATCGATTTTAAAGTTAAATATCCGTTTAAATGGATTGTCCTGTACTGTGCCGTTTTAGTTCCCCTTTTAATATGCTCATTTTAATTCAGTCCAGCCATTTCCGCTCTCGTAGCCACTGTAAAATTCCGTAATAGTTCAAAAGTTTGCAGGTTAACTACTTTTCCTATTTCCGTTTTGGATTGCTTAAATGAGATGAGTGATGAAAAGACGAAATGCAAAAAGATTCTCATTGCTGAAATACTTTTTCCAAAAATGCCGTATTTGCTCCATAATTATACTTTGTATCCGAAGGTTTTTTCTGGTCACGGCTGCGTTCTATCACCAGCCAGCCGCTGTAACCCATTTCATCTAAACATTTCTTTACTTTATACATATCGATCTGTGGATCGTCTTGGAGCCAAACACTGTCTTTATTGGTGGCATGAATCATGCAAATCCTGTCCTTTCCTAAAATTTTTAATTCGCTTATTAAATCCCTGCCTTCTTTTAATGGATTGGAAAAATTGAAATAAATTTTTATAGCAGGAGAATTAATTTCTTTTAACAGCTGCACTTCTTCTTTGGCAGATAAAGCCGTTTCTATACCAATTACCACTCCGGCATCCTGCGCCATTTTACCTGCTACTTTTAATCTTGCCACAACAGAATCTCTTACAGCCGGTGTCTTTTTTAAATCGCACTGCACACCGAGTGGAAGAAAAGCTGTTTTCACATGCATCAGTTTCATTGTTTTTATGCAGTCTTCAATGCCGCGTTTGTATTCTTCACGGCCGCAAAAACTTTGTGCATAATAGCCTGTCATGGCCAGTGAAAATATTTCCACTTTATTTTCTTTGGCTGTTTTTATAAACAGCTCCCGGACAGAATCTGTCAGCAGCTGGTTATCAAATGTGGGCCGGTTACCCAATCCGCCCATATCCACTTCCACTCCATCGGCTTTTAGTTGTGCGGTTAAAGTAATGGCGCCCAGTTTTTGCCGCTTCAGTAACATCAAATCAATCAAACCAATTTTATAACGCTGGCTGGTTCTTGCTTTTTCCACTTCATTATAAAACAGTTTTTGAATATTGTCAAAACCCATCACTGCATTCGCAGGCAGTTTCTCTCCTTTATCGCCAAAAACATAAAAAGCGTTCTCAGGTTCCAGCACTATTGTTGTATCCACTATACTTCCGTCTCCGGCTTGTATTGCTTTTAAATTCAAGTTCAGGTGCTTTGCAAAGAACTCATACACCGCTTTGCGTTTGTTAAACCCAAAATCGTGTTTTTCATTGGGCAAATGCACATTGGTAAGATTATCGCTTTTACCATACCAGCTGTAAATTTTTTGCAGGTACAATAAATCATGTTCAGGCATACGGTCTGTCCAGTCGCCGCCATCGCTTACAACCAACTGCGGTTGCGGTGCAGCCATGGCAGCAATTTCCAAATTATCGGTACGGCCCAAACAGCCATGCACATCCTGCCCGCTTTCGCAGGGGCAACCGCCATAGAAATAAGAAGAAAGATTTACCACGGGTGCCGATACTTTTATTCTTTTATCCAGCGCCGTCATAAACACCGTATGTGTGCCGCCACCGCTGCCGCCAACAATTGCCACACGGCTGGTATCTGCATCTTTTTGTGCCAGCAAATAATCGAGTATGCGGATGCTGGCTAAGGTTTGCAATGTCATCGCTAAACTTTGCCGGTGGTCTTCAGCTTTTACCTGTAACAAACTTTCTCCCCACGCAAACATGTCGTAATTGAATAACATCGCTCCCATTTTTGCAATGGCCGCAGAAGTGTACTGGCAATCGGGACGGTAACGGTGTTTATCCCAATGGCCCTGCGGATGCAGTACCACCGGAATTTTACCTTTGTACTTTTCGGGTTTATATAAGGAACCATTTACCCAAACACCGGGTAAAATTTCAATGGCGATGTTTTCAATGGTATAGCCATTTTGTTTTCTAAAGTTTGCTTTAATGGGTTGTGTGCCGGGTGATGCCGGCACCTTGCTTAACTGCAATGCTTCCAGCAAACAGGGTTTTAAAGCTGCTTTGCGTTTTTCCCATTCTTCCACTGTTTTATATTGCGATGCAATGCGGTCCAGTTCGGCCCAGCCATCTTTTACATCCCAGCGGTAATATTCAAATGTGCTGAGTTTATATTTTTTATCTCCTTCTTTTTTTACTTTCAGTTCCAGTGGTTTTAAAATATTATCGAGTGTTACATCCACATCGCTGCGGTATTTCCAGTCGGCATAGGTAGCTTTTCTATTGGCTACCATACTGTCTGCATACTTTATGGTAACACCGTATTTTTTTTGAACATCATTGAGGACTTCTTTCAGAGGTTTTGTGAATTGTGTTTCAGTGTTGAGCTGTGCGTTTAGCCACAAAGGCACTAAGGCAGGAAGCAGCACAAAGAAAACACTTAGTGAAACTTTGTGCCTTTGTTTCTTTGTGGTTTTACTTGTTGAATAGCGAACAAAACCCTGAAGAGTGCGACGCAACGATGAGGATAGTAGCAATACAGCTGACTTCATAAAAAAAGATTTACTACTTGCTTTCATTATTTCTGTTTTGTTTCCAGCTGCTGTACAATAAATTTTGCTCCAGCACTGGTTTGGAAAAAAATAAACTGGCGATATAACCTACTACAATTACAATGAGGTGGCTGTATACACCCAGCATGAGTTTATGATGAGTGAAATTAAAATTACCTAAATCCAGCAGGAGTTTAGGATTTTTTATACCAATGGGTGTGCTGGTTAAAAATGCCCAGGATGTAAAAAGGATGCAGGCAATGATGCCGATGTTTACTCCCTGCCGGTTAGCCCTTGCACTGAATACGCCGAGTAAAAAAATACCAACAATACCGCCGGAGAAAATGGCGTACACGGTAAAAATTAAATCAATAATGCCCCCGCTGCTGAACTTTAAATAAAAATAACCCATACCTATTGCAAAAAAGCAGGACAGCAATACCATTACTTTACCTGCACCCATACCTATTGCAAAAAAGCAGGACAGCAATACCATTACTTTACCTGCAAATAAATTTTCTTTGTCTGATTTACCGGGGCGAAGTTTTTTATAATAATCTTCCATGGCAACGGCAGCATTGGAATTAATATCGGCACTCAAACTGCAGATGGCGGCACTGATTAAAGCCGCCACAATAAAACCAATAACACCAGTGGGCAGATTGGTCATCATGAAATACGGGAACACTGTTTTAGCAGTAACATCTCCCGGTAACGGGTTTTGTTTATAAAACACAAACAGCGCTGTGCCAATGAACATAAAAATCGTCCAGATAGGAACCGTTAAAAAAATTCCCATTAATGATGCTTTGATAGCAGACTTATCAGACTTGGCTGTGAGATAACGCTGCACTACGGTTTGGTCGGTGGCGTATTTCTGAATAGCATAGAAAGCACCATTAATTACTAATACCCAAAAACTCAATTTATCTAACTTAAAATCGTATGGGCCAAAACCAGTCCGGTTATTTTCTGTGGCAATCTTCAAGGCTTCCGGCAAACCACCTTTTATAGAAAACAATAAAATACCAAGGCAAATAAATCCGCTGGCAAATAACATAAAGCCCTGGAACACATCCAGCCAGATTACCGCCTGCATACCGCCTTTTAAATTTAAAATGATCAACACAAAGCCCACGCACAATAAAACATACACCGGGTTGATGTTTGTTAGTTTATAAATGGCCAGCGCCACTAAGGTTAACACAGAGCCCATGCCGGCAAACTGCCGTATGATAAATGAAGATGATGAATAATAGCGGGCAAATTTACCAAACCGTTTTTCAAAATATTCATACGTACTTAAGCCTATAACTTTACGAAACAGTGGTACAATAAACCAAATGCTGCCCAATAAAACAATGGGTACCATATAGCCCTGCAGCAAATAAATCCAGTTGGATTGAAAGCCCTGCTCCGGGTAACCTAAGAATGTATTGCTGCTGATGAGTGTTGATAATAATGACAATCCTAATGCCCATGAAGGAAAGTTTCCTTTGGAGAGAAAATAATTTTCTGTGGTGTTTTGCTTATTGGCAAAGCGGAAACCGAGCCACAGGGTAATGCCCAGNACCCATACCTATTGCAAAAAAAGCAGGACAGCAATACCATTACTTACCTGCAAATAAATTTTCTTTGTCTGATTTACCGGGGCGAAGTTTTTGCAATAATCTTCCATGGCAACGGCAGCATTGGAATTAATATCGGCACTCAAACTGCAGATGGCGGCACTGATTAAAGCCGCTTACAATAAAACCAATAACACCAGTGGGCAGATTGGTCATCATGAAATACGGGAACACTGTTTTAGCAGTAACATCTCCCGGTAACGGGTTTTGTTTATAAAACACAAACAGCGCTGTGCCAATGAACATAAAAATCGTCCAGATAGGAACCGTTAAAAAAATTCCCATTAATGATGCTTTGATAGCAGACTTATCAGACTTGGCTGTGAGATAACGCTGCACTACGGTTTGGTCGGTGGCATATTTCTGAATAGCATAGAAAGCACCATTAATTACTAATACCCAAAAACTCAATTTATCTAACTTAAAATCGTATGGGCCAAAACCAGTCCGGTTATTTTCTGTGGCAACCTTTAATGCTTCCGGTATACCGCCTTTAATAGAGAATAACAATATGCCCAGGCAAATAAACCCGCTGGCAAATAACATGAAGCCCTGGAACACATCCAGCCATATTACCGCCTGCATACCACCCTTTAAATTTAAAATGATCAGCACAAAGCCCACACATAATAATACATACATCGGGTTGATGTTTGTTAACTTGTAAATGGCCAGCGCCACTAAAGTTAACACGGAGCCCATACCGGCAAACTGCCTAATGATAAATGAAGACGAAGAATAATAACGGGCAAATTTTCCAAAACGTTTTTCAAAATATTCGTAGGTACTTAAACCAATCACTTTGCGAAACAATGGTACAATAAACCAAATGCTGCCCAATAAAACAATGGGTACCATATAGCCCTGCAGCAAATAAATCCAGTTGGATTGAAAGCCCTGCTCCGGGTAACCTAAAAATGTATTGCTGCTGATGAGTGTTGATAATAATGACAATCCTAATGCCCATGAAGGAAAGTTTCCTTTGGAGAGAAAATAATTTTCTGTGGTGTTTTGCTTATTGGCAAAGCGGAAACCGAGCCACAGGGTAATGCCCAGCACAATGAGTATGATGGCGAAATCTATAAAGTGAAGATGGTTCATGCAATCGTTTTATAGTGATGAGTTATAAGTTATGAATTATGAGTTGAGAATAGCACTCATAACTTATAACTCATCACTCATAATTCTTTTAATTTCTTCCGGCAACCCGTAACTGCCCGGCTTTACTGTTATAAATACATCACCGGCTTTCATACGCACCACTCCCCTGCTTAATTCATTTACCGGTATTAATTTTTTTATTCCCATCTCCTCCAGCACAGCAGCAGCTGTTGAGCCGCCTTCAATAAATATTTCTTTTATGTTTTCTCTCGCCACAATTTCTATTACAGCTTTCGCCATTGCTTTTCTCAAATCCAATGCATCTGCGTTTGATGCATCAATGGCAACTACCAGTTTATTTAGGTGCTTAATAATGTCAATTGTTTGCTGCAGCCATTCTTCATTAATTGTGTCCGGCATAAAAGCAACGCAATGCAGGCTTTTAATAAATTGTTTCCGTTCTTCAAACGCAGTGCCGCACACATACAGTAAAGGCGACTGCAAGCTGCAAACTCCCTTTTCTATTAATTCATATTCTTTTTGCAGCAGGGCATTATAAAAATCTCCGGCACCCACCAGCATCCATGATTCATCAATTATTGTTGCCCAAACTTCCACATCTGCTGCCGTTGTTGCTTCCCCAATCACAATTCCTTCAATTGGCAACCAGTCGGTATGTTTTGCAACCTGCACCGTTTCATCCATAACCATTCCGGTAACAGTGGCACTGCTTACCGGAAATTCCGGGTCGTTTACAAAACCGGTTGCTGTTATCTTTTTCCCATCAATAAAATATTCACCATTACTGATGGTTCTGTTTAATGAAGGATTAGCGGGCAGTATTAGAGTTTTGCTTTTTCCGGTCAGCTCCATTTGCACTTTTACTTCATCAATTACATAGCCACGCAAAACAGAATCAATTTTTTTATACAAGAGTGAAGGCTTGTATTTTTCAACAGCTTCCACTGCATCAGCTGTACAATAAACCGCTGCTGCTTTTTGCATGGAGCGGCTGTCGGTTGAAATAATTACCACATCTGCATCCGCATCAATATTATTATCTAAATGAACAGCAACAGACAAACCGTAACGCAGACTGATGCCTGCCAGTTCGGCTGCACCTGTAAAATCATCTGCTATTACTGCTTTCATTTAATGATGAGTTATGAATGATGAGTTATGAGTTTACGAGCGCAACACTCATAATTCATAACTGGTTTTTGTTTTTTGACAGTTGCACAGCACTCTCAATTGCCAGTATCATTGCATCGGCACTGGCAATACCCTTACCTGCAATTTCAAAAGCGGTGCCATGGTCAACTGATGTTCTTATAATGGGCAACCCCAATGTAATGTTCACTCCTTTTACACTATCCATTTGTTGTTTTTCTGCATTCCATTTAAAACCTGCCAGCTTAAAAGGAATATGTCCCTGGTCGTGGTACATAGCCACCACGCCTCCATAAGCACCTTGTGCTGCTTTTGCAAACATGGTGTCCGGCGGCACCGGGCCTTCCACATCATATCCCATTTTTTTTGCTTCTTCCACGGCTGGTAAAATTTCCAAATCGTCTTCTGTGCCAAACAAACCACTGTCGCCTGCATGGGGATTTAAACCTGCCACACCAATTTTCAAATTGGTTTTACCCAAACGCTTCAATCCGTCAACAATTAATTCTATCACCTGTATAATTCTTTCTTTCTTCACTAAATCCGTCGATACAATTAATTCTATCATATTGGTTTTACCCAAACGCCTGTATAATTGTCTTCCACCAGCCACACCAATTTTCAAATTGGTTTTACCCAAACGCTTCAATCCGTCAACAATTAATTCTATCACCTGTATAATTCTTTCTTTCTTCACTAAATCGCATGCCTGCCGCAGCGATACATGTGTACTTACATGAATTACATTGATATTGTCTTCCACCAGCAGCATGGCATATTTTTTTGTGCCGGTGTAATGGGCATATATTTCTGTATGCCCGGCAAAATGATGCCCTGCTTCGTTGATGGATTTTTTATTAATTGGCCCGGTAACCGTTGCATCCACTTCTTTTGCCAATGCCAGTTCTATCGCTTTTTTTACCGCCTGGAAACTTGCTTCACCGCACATAGCATCAATTTTTCCAAACTCCAGTTTACTAACGTCAGTAACATTTAAATCAAATATATCAATAGAGCCCAGTTCAAATTTTGCATCACTCACTTTGTTGACTGCATTTACTGTCGCAGGCAAGTGCAGCTTTGCAATAATTTGTTCAAACACTTTTGCATCACCCACCAGCAGAGGTTTACATATATCATAAATTTCTTTTTGCAGCAATGCTTTCACAGCTATCTCCGGGCCAATACTGGCCGGGTCGCCCATGGTAATTGCTATTTTTG
>JBGAHV010000067.1:0-22081 GCA_044225995.1 Ferruginibacter sp.
TAAAGCTAAAAGTTGGAAGAATCTCTTTTTCATAAAATTTATTTTATTTAATAATATATGCCAAATATAAATACTAATATTTTAAAAAATAAAAATTTATTTTTTACATTAATGTTATCGTTTTAAGATTGAAAAATGAAAGCCCCCGTTTTTGCGGGGGCTTTCAGAGTTAAAGAATATTGTCAGCGTACAATTAAAACCGGCTGTGTTTGTATAGCTTTCCCATTCTCATCTCTTATAACTACATAGTAAACACCTGCACTGTAATTGCGCAAGTCAACCTGGTGCATCTGGTATGCTCTTGTTACCTCAAAGATGTTATTATATACCTGCTTACCCTGCCTGTCGTAAATGGTAATGCCTTGTTTGGTGGGTGCAAATAAGCTTGCATTACTGTAATAGGTAACAGTAAATATTCCATTGTTTGGATTGGGATAAATAAACAACTTACTGTTTGCAGAATCTCCAATAGTTACAGTGGGAGATTGGGCCGTACAGCCATTTCCATCTGTAATAAATACCCTGTAGTCTCCAAGGCTGTTGATGTTAACTGATATTGGGTTCACAGTGTTACCGCTTGATAAAGAAGCATTGTTCTTAAACCATGCATAATTGAACGGCGTTGCGGTGCTGTTGGTAACCGTGGCTGTTAATGTTGTGGTTAGCCCTGGAAATAATTTTTGGTATGGCGCTGCGGTAACGGAAACAACTGGCACCGGAAACACATCTACAACCACACTTCCGGGCATCTGCCTGGTACAGCCTGTTATACTGTTTGAAGCAAATACCGTGTACGTTCCGGGAGTTGTTTTATTACCAAAATTTAATGGATTGCCTGTACCTGCTAAGTAGCTGCCCACATTTACTCCATTTAACTGCAATTGGTAATAAATGCTTCCCGAAGAGCCACTCAAACCCACTGGCACACCACCGCTGCCATTACAATAAGACCCACCACCTGTAACAGTGAAAGGTAATGGAGCAGCATTTACAAAAAGAACAGCACTGCCCGAGGTTACGTTGCCGCATGATGCAGCACCAATTACCACACAGCGGTATTGACTATTATTTAATGAAGCAGAAACACCTGTAAGACTTAACACCGAAGTGGTAGCACCAGAATAAACACCAGAATTGGTAACATCAGTATATGTAACGCCCCCATTTGTACTCACCTGCCATTGATAAGCAGGCGAAGTGCCTGTTGCAGTTACTTTAAAACTTGCATTACTGTTTTCGCATATCGTGTAATTAACCGGGCTTGCCGTAACTGTAACAGCGGTGTTCACCGTTAAAGTAACTGTGTTGCTGGTTACATCAGGTGTACAGGCGCCAGTTAATAAACAACGGTACCTGTAATTGTTCATGGCTGTAGTAGTTGATGCTATACTCATTAACGCTGTGGTAACATTGCTGTATACTCCTGTGTTTGTAAGATTGTTATAGGTTACCCCGCCATCTGTGCTTAATTGCCATTGATAATTTACTAACGAGCCAGTAGCTGTTAATCCAACCGATGCTCCCTGCCCGTTACATACAGCAACTGAAGCAGGTGGTTGCACAGTTAATGAAGGTGATGTATTAACCGTTAGCAACGCATCACTGGAATTTACCGAAGGGCAAATACCCAGTGCAATACAACGGTAGCGGTAATTATTCATTGCAACTGTTACACCGGTTATGTTCAGGGTAGCAGTTGTTGTATTACTGTAAATACCCCCATTTGTCAAATTAGTATATGTAACACCTCCATCTGTACTTAACTGCCATTGATAGGAATTGGCATTGGTTGCAGTGATCGAATAGCTGACATTGCCACCATCGCAAATTATAGAGTTAAGTGGTTGTGTATTTATTGATAATGCTGTGCCTATGGTAAGTATTGCTGCAGATGAATTTACGGGTGGGGCACATAATGAACTGGTAACAACACAACGGTATTTGTAATTATTCATACCCATTGTAACTCCTGTAAGTGTTAGAGAGGTGGTTGTGGCGCCACTGTAAATGCCTCCATTGGTTATTGCTGTCCAGGTAGATCCTCCATTGGTACTTTCCTGCCATTGATAGGTAAGTGTTCCGCTACCTGTGGCAACAATGGTAAATGTAGCATTACTCCCTAAGCATGCAGCTGTATTCGTTGCCTGGGTTGTAAAAGTTGTAGCAGCATTTATTGTCAATAATGCCCCATTTGATGTAGTTACAGGATTACAGGCATTTGTTACGTTGCAACGGTATTTGTAATTGTTAATGGCAAATGTAGCGCCGGTCAATTTTAGTGCTGCACTGGTAGCGCCACTGTAAATGCCTCCATTGGTTATATCATTATAAGTAACTCCTCCATCTGCACTTTCCTGCCATTGGTAAGTAAGAGAAGAGCCTGTTGTGGCTACAGTGAAAGTAGTTGTTCCGTTATTGCAGACAGTAGTATTGGCTGGTTGTGCAGTAACAACAATTGGCTGTGAGCTTACAATATTGAAATCACTGTCACAAATGTCAAAGAAAATATTTCCGATTGATTCTATCTTTATTCTTGCAGTTGAGGTAAAGTTACTGGGTACAACAAATGTTTCCGAACCATCATTAGGCGTGCTTGCAAATAATACAATTGGGAAAGTTTGACCCCCGTCTGTACTTAAAGAAATTTTCACGTTGGCGCAATTGATAATACCTCCGTCCGTGCCATTTACATCCCATGTAATTGTCTGTGTGCTTCCGTCGCACCAGCCTACATTTGTATTGGGTGATGTAACTTTAAAGGGGCCGGCTGTATTGGTAACCGTTACAACCATATCTGAATAGGCAGTTTGGCCAACTGCTATGGGCGGGGTTGAACTATAAGGGTGATTGTCTCTGACTGTGAGCCTGAAATTTAATGTTCTCGAAATTGAACTTAATGCTTCAATATTTGTGCCTGGGTCTCCGCCCGGTAAAGGGCCTGTAACATCTAAGCCAGCCAATATTGTTGCCAGTGTTGGAAACAATCTTGTTGGCGAGGAAACAGGGCTGAACGAAAGCCAGTTAGGGCCAGAGGCTTTAGTTGGTGAGGCAACGCTGTTAGCCCCGGAAACAGTAGAGTTGTCATTTTGCTCCCAGCAATACGTAAGCGGATCGTTATTGGCATCTGTTGCCGAGCCCGTTAATGCAAAAGGAGTGCTTATAGGAATAGTGTAATTGGTTAAGGGTGCAACAACAGGGGTTGCGTTATTAGCAGTAATATTAGTGGTTACCGGACACAGTTTTATAGCAAGATTGGCTTGTATTTGTTCAATAGACGTTTCATGATAAATGTCTATTGAATGTGGTGCCACATCCTGCGACGTAATGCCTGCATAACCCATAATTGTAATTCCTGAACCTACTTCCTTGTTTCGTCCCGTCCCTTCTAATGACATGGAGAAAGTATGATTGGCTCCCAATTGATGGCCCACTTCATGCACCACATAGTCAATATCAAAATTATCTCCTTCAGGTATGTTGTCTGCCGGGCTGGTAAAACCACTGCCTTTAGAACCGTTTACGCATACACAACCAATACATCCAGCGTTTCCGCCGCCGCCGGAAGCTCCAAACAAATGGCCAATATCGTAATTTGCTTCGCCGATTACAGAAGTAAGTGTGGATTGTAATTCGCCGTTCCAGGCTCCCCCTGCACCTACAGCCCCAGGAGAATATGGATCGGTATTAGGATCGTAATAAAACACATTAACCGTTGCAGGTATCAGGTTTAAATGAAGTGCAAGGTCTTTCTCGTAACAACCATTACAACGGGTTAAAGTTGTATTTACTGCGGCCAGTACTAATGCAACCTGTGCCGGGCTCGTAGCGCCAAAATAGTTGGAATATTCTGCAGTTACAGACTGTGCAAGACGCATCGTTTTTAATTCGCCTGCAGAGCTTGTAACCCCGTTTGTTTGTGCTAACTGATTTTTTATACCGGCATCAAATGTTTTATCATCTGTAGTACATGCCCACGGCAACTTGTTTTTTTCTCTTTTAGATTTGAAAACGGCGTAAGTAATATGGTCTTTAGAGTAAGGCTCTATAAACTCATTCTCTTTTTCGGTACGAAATATCATTGCCTGTATTCCCTGCGGAGAAATACTAAGTTTAAGAGTGGCATATCTGTCTGTTATTCCTCTTCCGGAAAAAGCCCGTATTTCAGGAAATTTAGCCTGTAAAGCAGGTTCAAAATTAGATGCTTCAAACACTTCAAATTGTTCAATATTGCCATCAGTATTAGGCAAAGAAATAACTGCCTTGTTTTTTAAAGGTTTGTCTACGGCTGAAAAAAGCTCCTGCCTTATTGATGAAAGAGATAAATTAAAAAGCTTAAACTCCTTAGGGAAGCTCAATCTGGCTACAGCCTTATTAGTAACAATACTGCCTGGGTCTGCAGCAGAAGCACTCCAAAACCTGTCTACCTGCGAAAAGCTGTACCTGGTTGTTATTATAAATAAAAATAAAAGGAGTAAAAATTTTTTCATGTATCAGTTAGTTTAGTTTGCAATATATCGAATTTATGCAGGCGTTAATTTACACAAAAATGCCTGTAATAAAAATTACAAGCTGCCAAATGCAAATGCCTTTTATAGTGGCAAAAAAATAATCGTTGCTAACTAGCTGCTAAAACTTGGGGCAGGGGATGCCCTTGTTTTCAGCAGGTTGTTTAATGTATATCAGGGATATTTCTGATCCGCCTCTTGTATTGGTGGCAGCTTTAAGGCTGGAAATATTCAAATCATAACTGGCGCCAATGCGAAGTCCTCCAAATTCTAGCCCGATATAAGGCACAACCGCATCGTTAAAACGCACCCAGCTGCCAAGGTAAACACTGGTGGGTTTGTCCTGGTCCTGGTTAAGGTTTGCCGCAATAGCAGCACCTAAGGTAGTTTCACTTGCCTTATTTTGTATTTGATGAATAATAGATGTATGCAGTGTAAACTGGTCGCCTACAGGAAAAGAGCCACCGCCATGCACTGTAATCCTGCCGCTTAAGTACCAGTTCTTATCTTTAAAACTAACTTTTGGTCTGTTAATATGATACATTGACGCACCTAAATAGTAATTATTAATTCCATTACTGGAACCGGAATACAGCAATCCGGCATTCATATCAAAATAGCTTTGATTATTTCCGTTGGTTAATATATCGCTGGTTGGGTTTGTAAAACCATTTTGGGTAAGCATATCTTCAAAAGTAAGCTTCGTAATATCCAGTGTTAAACTGGAGTATGTGCCCTGGAAGCCTGCGCCAATTGTATTATAACCATCTTCATCCAAAGCTCTGTGGTAGCTCATGGATACAGAGCCATAATTAAGTTTTAAAATATTGTTGGCACTGGCATCAGAAAGACCAGAAACACCTACGCCAAAAACATCCGTTTCGGGTATTTTGTTCTTCATAATGGGAAAATCAAACGAAGCACTGGAAGTTACATATGCTTTGGGTATTGAAGGCCACTGGTCCCTGTGATTGGCAGCTAAACGCCATAAACCATTAAACTTGCCTGTAAAAGCAGGGTTTAAGGTTAATGGAGAGGCAAAAAATTGCGAAAAATGCGGATCCTGAGCACTAGCACCTGCAGCAAAAAGAAGGGCAACAGTTAAAACAAATAATTTTCTCATTTACGTTCAGTTCAGAAGTTTAAAGATAAGGATTTGCAGCTAAAAGCTGCATAGAATTAATTCATTTATTCCGGCCGGTAAAGGCGATAACTAACCGGATGCTGAAAATTTCTGGTAAGGTTGGGCCAATAGCGGTACGGAACAGCTTAGAAACACAAATACCGCACCAAAAGGCAGGTCAGGATTGCATTTTTGCGCCAAAAGCCAGGTCGCCGGCATCACCGAGGCCTGGTACTATATAGCCTTTTGCTGTAATTTCATCATCAATATCTGCACACCAGATAGTGGCATTGGGCACTTCCCGTTTCACGTATTCAATACCCACAGTACAGGCAATGGCACAAACTATGTGTATGGCAGCAAAGTGGCCTTCTTCTTTTAAAAAGTGAATGGATTTAACCAACGAAGCGCCGGTGGCCAGCATAGGGTCGCTTATAATAATCGTACGGCCTTCAATATCCGGGCAACTCATGTATTCAAGGCTAATTTCAAAGCTGCCATCGGCGTGGTGTTTGCGGTAAGCACTTATAAAAGCATTGTCCCCTTTATCATACACATTCAATAAGCCCGTATGCATGGCCAGCCCGGCACGTAAAATAGTAGCCAGCACGGGCTGCTGCTTTAAAACTTTGGTTACAGATGTTCCCAAAGGAGTGGTGATTTCCTTTTCTTCCCATTCCAGCGTTTTGCTTATTTCATAGCCCATTACTTCGGCTATACGCTCAAGGTTGCGGCGAAAGCGCATGCGGTCAGTTTGCACATCAATATTGCGTAATTCCCCTACCCAGTTACTTACCAAAGAATGTTTTTCGCTTAAGTTAATTACCATTTGGGTTTGCAGTTTATAGTTTGTTGTTTGGGGCCGGTACCAGCTCAATATTCAGCATGGTTGTGAACTTATTCTGTTATTCTTTATTCTTTCACTGAAAGAATAAAGAATAATCTCACTTGTGCCATATCTCATTACTGAAATTTATTTAAAAACGCCGGTGCAACAAAGCTAAAACAAAAAACATCTTTCGGATTATTTTTTATAAATCCGCACCAGAATAATTTTAACACCACATTTCTAAAAAATGTATTTTTATTGCATACAAATTTTACAAATGAAAAAGCTGCAAAACCCTTTACTGTTTATTTCCTTTTGTTTTATGCTTGCCACTTTTAACTCCTGCGGCGGCAGCGATGCAAAAAATGCCACTACGGTAAAAAAAGATAAGTATGAAGAGAAAAAAGAAACGCTGGAAGAAATGGAAAAGAAAGACCCGGTGCGGTTTTTAAGTGTAAGCAGCCACGATAGAAAAAATCTTATTAGACAAACTGTGGTAAAAGGCACATTGAAAAATAACGCCACTGTTGCCAGTTATAAAGATGTGGAAATAGAAATCAGCTTTTTTAGCAAAACAGGCACATTGCTGGAAAAAGATAATGAAACCATTTACGAAACCATAGCCCCCGGCAAAGATGCTGATTTTAAAACCAAATACTATGCACCTAAGGGAACAGACAGTGTTGTAATAAAAGTGGTTAATGCAAAGAACGGATAAACTAACTCAAAAACTCAAACTTATCCCCATCAAACAACCCCTTATCACTTAGTTTTAAATGTGGTATTACAAGCAATGCCATAAAAGATAGTGTCATAAATGGTGCCGTTAATGTACTGCCGAGTTCTTCTTTAGTCATTTTATCAATTGCGGTATATTTTTCTGCAACAATATAACCATCTTCATTGCTCATTAAACCGGCAACGGGTAAACCTAAAACAGCCCCCTCCAAACCTCCCCCCTTGGGAGAGGCTTTAACAGCACTAACGCCGCCTTGCTCTGCTATTACTAAATTTACTGCTTTACAAATGCTCTCATCATCCACGCCTACGGCAACAATGTTATGGCTGTCGTGTGCTACGGATGATGCCATTGCTCCCTGCTTCAATCCAAAATTTTTAATGAAAGCTTTTGCAACAGGTGCATTGTTGTAACGGTTCACCACCACAATTTTTAAAATGTCGCTTGCTATATCACTTTTGTAAAAGCCATCTTTAACTAAGGGCTGGCAAACAACTTTATTTGTTATCAGTTGCCCATCCAATGCTTCAATGGCAAAAATGCTTTCTCCAAAAGCTGTAGTACTGAAACCAAAATCTGCAACCGCCTTTTCATTACAATTAAACTGGTTAATGATATTTGATTTTTGACTTTTGATCTTTGACTTCCCGTTTTCGGCAACTAACATACCATTGATATAAGTTTGCAGCACATCAAAATTTTTCAAATCCTTCACCACTATAAAATCTGCCGCATCTTTTTCTCTCAATAACCCAACGTTCATGTTGTAATGCAATACAGGATTTATACAGGCAGCTTGCAGTATTTTAAATACATCAATGCCTTTTGCCACTGCTCTTGCACACAACTGGTTAATATGTCCAACGGCTAAACTGTCCGGGTGTTTATCATCGCTGCAAAACATCATGTTCTCATAATGCTCGTGCATTAAACCGATTAAGGCTTCAAAATTTTTGGCGGCACTTCCTTCCCGTATCAAAATCTTCATTCCATAGTTTAATTTATCCAGCGCTTCTGCAGCGGTAAAGCATTCATGATCGGTAGTTATGCCAGCGTCAATATACTTTTTAGCTGTATCACCCATCAATCCCGGCGCATGTCCATCCACCGGCTTATTGTATTTTTTTGCTGCAGCAATTTTCGCCATTACACCGGCATCATTGTGCAATACACCGGGAAAGTTCATCATTTCGCTCAGGTAAAAAATATCATCGCTTTGCAACAACGTGTCCACGTCATTAACATCCAGCACAGCGCCTGCTGTTTCAAAAATGGTGGCGGGTACACAGCTGGGTGCGCCAAAGTGAAATTTAAAAGGAACCGTTTTGCCATTTTCAATCATAAACTGCACACCATCCATACCGTTTACATTGGCAATTTCATGCGGATCGCTGATGGTGCCCACGGTACCATGCACCACTGCCAGTTTTGCAAATTCTGATGGCACCAGCATACTGCTTTCAATATGCACATGACTGTCTATAAACCCGGGAAGGATGAAGTTTGTAGTTTGTTGTTGGTAGTTTGTTGTTGGTAGTTTTTGGATGTCAGTAATTTTTCCATTCTCAGCTGTTACCTGGCCATAAAAAATCTCTTTGTTAAAAATATCAACAATATTCCCTGTTATGCTGAATGTGCTCATCCTGTATTTTTTTGCAAAAATACGGATGGCTGAATGTGTTTATAAGCGGTGTATGAAAAAAAATGAGCAAGTAAATTTTTCCATTACCTTGCAGCTCTAAAAAATATTCACCATGAAAAGTTTGATCGTATTTTGTTTATTCCTGCTTTCGCTGGTGCTGGTTCAGTTTGCACAGGCACAAACCGTTGATGAGGTTATTGACAACTATTTAAATGCTTTGGGCGGAAAAGAAAAAATGCTGGCTTTAAAAACAGTAAAAATGGAAGGCAGCCTGAACGTACAGGGTTTTGATGTGGGCATTACCGTAACCGCATCGCATGGCGTTGGCAGCCGTACCGATATAAGCGTACCGGGTATGGGAGAAGGCTACCAGATTATGACACCCACAAAAGGATGGAGCTATATGCCTTTCCAGGGCCAGACTGCACCTGAAGAGGTAAGTGAAGACCAGGTAAAATCCGGACAAAATGCATTGGATTTACAAAGCCCTTTTTTAGATTACAAAGCAAAAGGCAATACTGTTGAATTGATGGGTAAAGAAAAGACAGAAGGAGTGGAGTGCTACAAAATTAAGCTTACCAATAAATTCGGCAAGGATGCAATAGTGTATATCGACACAGAAAACTATCACCGTATTAAAGTAACAGGTAAAGCAGTAGTAAACGGCGAAGAAACAGATGTGGAAACCATTTTTAGTGATTTTAGAAAAACACCCGATGGCTACCTGTTTGCTTATTCCCAAACCACTCCCAGGGGTACCATTGTTTTTACTTCTGTAGAAATAAATAAGCCTGTGGACGAAAACATTTTTAAGGCTAACTAAATAAACCGGCTTTATTAAAAAAAGTGCTTCTGTAAAAACGAAGCACTTTTTTTATTTCAATTGTGTATCTTAACCCAATAAATTATCATCATGAAAATGCTACTGCTGCCAGCTGCAATTATTTTATCGGCACATTTTTCATCTGCACAAAAAAAACAACCTGTTGTTAGGGTTAATGAAGACAGCCTTTTATTCAGTAAAGTAAAATACCGCAGTATTGGCCCGTACCGGGGAGGCAGAAGCGGCGCAGTAACCGGCGATCTTAAAAATAAAAACACTTTTTACTTTGGCAGCACCGGCGGTGGGGTATGGAAAACCATTGATGGTGGCAGCAATTGGAAAAACATCAGTGATAAATATTTTGGTGGCAGTATTGGCTGCGTTGCTGTTGCCCCCAGTGATAATACAGTTTTATATGTTGGCGAAGGCGAAAGCACACTGCGTGGAAATGTAAGCGAAGGTTTTGGTATGTGGCGCAGTGATGATGGTGGCCGAAGCTGGCGTAATATTGGTTTGAAAGATACAAGGCATATCATCCGCATTATAGTACATCCTAAAAACCCGGATATTGTTTGGGTAGCAGCCATTGGCCATTTGTTTGGCTCCAACAATGAAAGAGGTATTTTTAAAACAACCGACGGCGGCAAGACATGGAAAAATGTTTTGTTTGTAAATAATCAAACCGGTTGCAGCGATTTAATTATGGAGCCCGGAAATCCTTCTGTGCTGTATGCAGGCACCTGGCGTATTCAGCGTACCCCTTACAGTTTAGAAAGCGGCGGCGACGGTGGTGCTTTATGGAAAAGTACCGACGGCGGCGACACATGGAAAAATATTTCTGCCAATAAAGGATTGCCAAAAGGTGTGTGGGGCATTGTGGGTGTAACAGTAGCACCTTCCAATACAGATAAAATTTATGCACTGGTCGAAAATAAAGATGGCGGTTTGTTCATGAGTAATGATGGCGGCGAAACATGGACGCTGCAAAGCAGTGATAACAACATACGCCAGCGGGCATGGTATTACAGTAAAATTTTTACCGACCCTAAAAATGAAAATATCGTTTATGTACTGAATGTAGATTTTTTAAAAAGTACGGATGGAGGAAAAACATTCAGGGGGCTTAATACACCGCATGGTGATCATCATGATTTGTGGATAGACCCTGAAGATGGCAGCCGTATGATTATTGGAGATGATGGCGGCGCACAAATAAGTTTTGATGGCGGCAACAATTTCAGCACTTATTACAACCAGCCTACAGCGCAGTTTTACCGGGTAAGCACCGACAATCACTATCCTTACCGCATATTAGGAGCACAACAGGATAATAGCACTGTTCGTATTTTATCCAGAAGTGATGGAGGCCAAATTACGCAGGATGACTGGCAGCCAACTGCCGGTGCAGAAAGTGGTTACGTGGTGGCCGATCCTTTAAATCCTGATGTGGTGTATGGCGGTAATTACAGCGGCTACCTTTCCCGTTTAGATCATAAAACCGGGGAGAACCGTGCAGTGAGTGTATGGCCCGATGACCCCTTGGGCGGCGGAGCAGATGTAAGCAAATACCGTTTTCAATGGAACTTCCCTATTTTCTTTTCACCACACAATCCAAAAAAATTATACGCAGCGGGCAATGTTTTATTTGCTACTGAAAACGAAGGAAGCAGCTGGACGGCTTTAGGCGGAGACTTAACCACCAACGATAAAAACCGGCAGCGCAGCAGCGGCGGCCCTATTACAAAAGATAACACCGGGGTGGAAGTGTATTGCACCATTTTTACTGCTGCAGAATCAGTACTGGAAAAAGATTTGTTATGGACAGGCAGTGATGACGGGTTGATTCATGTAAGTAAAGATGGCGGGCTAAACTGGCAAAATGTTACACCTCCTGCAGCAGGGCAGTGGATGATGTGGAATTGTGTGGAGACAGACCCGTTCACTAAAGGCAAAGCTTACTTTGTGGGTACCAAATACAAGAGCGATGATTTTGCACCTTATATTTTTAAAACAGAAGACTATGGCAAAACGTGGGTTAAGATTACCAATGGTATTGCAGCCAGTCATTTTGCAAGATGCCTGCGTGCTGATAAAAAAGTAAAAGGGTTGTTGTATGCAGGAACAGAGTATGGCATGTACATCAGTTATGATGATGGCGCTAACTGGAAACCATTTCAGTTGAATTTACCGATGGTACCCATTACCGATTTAACCATAAAAGAAAATGATTTGATTGTGGCAACGCAGGGCCGCAGTTTTTGGGTGCTGGATGATTTAACGGTAGTACAGCAAAAAGCATCGGGTATTACAGAAAAGAACCTGCATGTATTTGCCGTAAATGATGCATACCGGTATGATGGTTATCAAAACCTGAATGCGAAAAATGCAGGAATGAACCCGCCGAATGGCAGTGTCATTAATTACTGGATAAAAAATACTACTGACTCTTCTAAAGTGAGTATTGAAGTAATGGATAAAAACCGCAAACAAATTAAACTGTTTGCCACCGATGCAAAAGAAAAAGATAATAAAATAGAAGTAACCAAAGGCATGAACCAGTTTGTGTGGGATATGAATTATCCGCCTGCGGAAAAAATTGACGGGCAAATTTTATGGCATGGTGTGGTGGGTGGCCCCAAGGCGGCACCGGGTACTTACTATTACAAAATAAAGGCTGATAAAGATTCTGCAGAAGGCAGCTTTACCATTAAAGCAAACCCGGTGTATAAAATGAGTCAGCAGGATTATGAAGACCAGTTTAATTTTTTAATTACAGTACGTGATAAATTCAGCGATATACAAAAAGCAATAAAGAACATACAGGAAGTGCGCAAACAAATAAATGATTTTACTGCAAGGGCAGGTAATAATTTGCCAAAAGAAATAAAACAACAGGCGGATACCATCAATAAACAAATGACTGCAGTGGAAGAAGCCCTGCACCAGACAAAAGCAAAAAGCGGGCAGGATGTGTTGAACTTCCCCATACGGTTAGATGATAAAATAAGCGGCCTTTATGATTTTGCTGTGAGTGGTACTGCTGCACCCGCCAAACAGGTAAAAGATGCATACTCAGAATTGAGTGGGCAGGCAGATGAGCAATTAAATAAACTGAAAAAAATATTCAGCGATGATCTGCCTGCACTGAATAAAATGATAAGGGAAAAAGGACTGGATTTGATTGGTGTGAAGAAAGAGTAATTAATCGTTCATGGTTTATAGTTCATGGCTGGTTGCTGCAATTATCATGCAACATTAACCATGAGCTATACGCCGTCATCCATTATGTCCGGCCTTCTTTCTTTTGTTCTTAAAACTGATTGTTCATGCCGCCATTCTTCAATCAATTTATGGTTGCCGCTCATTAAAATATCCGGCACTTTCCATCCACGGAATTCTTCTGGTCTTGTGTAAACCGGAGGAGCCAGTAAATTATCCTGGAAAGAATCTGTGAGTGCACTTGTTTCATCATTCAGCACACCGGGAATTAAACGGCCTACTGCATCCACTAAAACAGCAGCTGCCAGTTCGCCGCCGCTCAATACATAATCTCCAATAGAAATTTCCTGTGTAATAAAATGATCCCGGAAACGCTGATCAATGCCTTTGTAATGGCCGCATATCAGCAATAAATTATTTTTTAGCGACAGGCCGTTTGCCATTTTCTGGTCCAGTGTTTTTCCGTCAGGTGTTAAGTAGATGATATCGTCGTATGAAGTTTCTTTTTGCAATGCTTCCACGGCATTTACCAATGGTTCAATCATCATTACCATGCCGGCACCTCCGCCAAAAGCATAGTCATCCACCTGTGCACGGGCATAGGTGGTGTAATCTCTCAGGTTAATTACATTCACTTCCAGCAACCCTTTTTCTTTCGCTCTTTTTAAAATGGAATGGGAGAAAGGAGATTGCAGCAGGTCTGGCACCACAGAAATAATATCTATTTTCATGCTGCAAACTTAATTAACAAATTCTTGTAAAGCAGTCTTGCCATAAAAATCCTTTTTTTAATAGTTTGTGTTCCATTCATTACCAATAAACAAACCTGTGCGCTTTAAACTGCTTTTTACCATTTTGTTTTTTACCTGCTTTTCTGTTGTAACGGCGCAGGAGTATTTGGTTACAGGTACAGTAACCAATGCAAAACTGGAACCGCTTCCTTATGTTTCTGTACGGGTAAAGGAATTACAAACAGGCACCACAACGGATAAAGCAGGGATATACAAGTTACAACTGGAGCCGGGTAAATACGACCTGGTGTTTTCAATGGTGGGTTATAAAACGCAGGTCATTACCATCGCCATCACTAAAAATTATACGCAAAATATTATTCTGCAGCTGGATGAAGAGAGTATGATGAATGCTGTGCAGGTTACCGGTATTAAAAAAGACCACGCAGAAGAATATGTAAGAAATGTGATCAGGAATAAAGATGTGATACTGGGTGCATCGCAAAACTACAGCTGCAATATTTATATTAAAGCCACCGACGAAAATGATTTTACTCAAAAGAAAAAAGTAAAAGACACCGTACGAACCATTAACCCTGCCGCAAGAATGAATATGGCAGAAATATATCTTAAAGCTGATTACTCTTATCCCAATAAAATAAAAGAAGAACGTACCGGTGTAAAAATACGCGGCAGTAAAGACGGGCTTTTCTTTTTAACCACCACCGATGGCGATTTTAATTTTTACAATAACCTGGTACAATTACCGGCATTGGCAAAAATCCCAATGCTGTCGCCCATTAGTTACAGCGGGCTGGTGGCGTATAAATACAAAACTGTTACTACCCGAAAAGAACATGGACGAAATATTTATACCATCCGTGTAACACCCACCAAACTTGGCAACGCACTGGTAAGCGGCGAAATGGAAATTATGGACAGTGCCTGGGTGATATTGCAAACTCATTTTGAAATGCCCAAGTTTCATTTGGTGGAGTATGATTATTTTTCGGTGGACCAAAAATATGAGTGGGTAAACGGCAAAGCATGGATGCCCGTGCGGCAGGAATTTAATTATTTAACCAAAGCAGGAAAAAGCAAACAAAGCGGCAGCACCATTGCCATGTACAGCAATTATGTGGTGGATACCAGCTTTGCAAAAAAACATTTTGGTACAGAAATAAGCACCACCACACAGCAGGCCTATGAACGGGACAGCGCCTTTTGGAAAACGGTGCGTACGGAACCGCTTAGTGAAAAAGAAATAAAATTTATCCAGTACCGGGACAGTGTGGTAAGAGCACATACCACCACAGCTTTCCTCGATTCTGTTGACAGGTACAATAACAAAGTAACCTTGAAGAAATTATTTTTAGATGGTGTTACCAAAAATAACTGGCGTAAGGAACGTTTCATGGTATTTCCCACCATCCCGGAATTTTATCAGCCCATACAGTTTGGCGGATCGAGGATATTCACTAATTTTTATCTTTCTAAACGCTACAAGAACAAAAAATCGATTACCCTGCGAACGGAAATGAGTTACGGCCTCCGCAATAAAGACCTGCAGGGCACCGTGAGTTTTTGGAAATTATATAATCCTTTCAGCAGGGGGACATATTATATTTCCGTGGGCCGCAGCTTTGGGCAAATATTTGAAGGCGATGCATGGATCAACCAGATAAAACGCAGCAATGTTTATTTGAAAGAAGGCGTTGAGCTCAGTCATTCAGTTGAATTGGCGAATGGCCTTGTATTACGCAATCGTTTTGAACTGACTGGCCGAAAAAGCGTGGCCGGTTATAAAACAAATGATAAAGTGGATTCCATTGCCGGGGGCTTTTTAACCAATAACAAAGCCGTGTATTTCCCCTCGTACAATGCTTTTTATAATACCATTGGTTTAGACTTTACACCAAGGCAGAAATACATTCGTGAGCCAAAAGAAAAAATAATTCTTGGCAGTGCCTGGCCCACTTTTTCTGTAACATGGAGGAAAGGAGTGAAAGGATTACTGAACAGTGAAATTGATTTTGATTACCTGGAGTACGGCATCAGCCAGCACTTAAAAATGGGGTTGGCCGGTGAAGCGAATTACAGTTTTATCAGTGGTAAATTCATCAGCCGCAAAGACCTGCGGCTGGTGGATTATAAATTCATGCGGCAGGGCGATCCGTTCCTGTTTTCCAATCCAACAAAATCCTTCCAGGCGCTGGATTCATCGTTTCCCATCTTTAACCGTTTTTACGAAGGGCATTACCTGCACCAGTTTCATGGCGCCATACTCAATAAAATCCCACTGCTGAAAAAACTCAACCTGCTGGAAGTGGCAGGCGGCGGCATATTGTATGCGCCGGAAAGAAATTTAAAATATGCCGAAGCATTTTTTGGCATCGAAAAAATTCTCCGCTTCTGGAGAGAACGTTATAAAATTGGTGGTTACATGGTAGGCAGCGTGGCTAACCAGTTTAAAAACCCGGTGCAGTTTAAAATAAGTATTGAAAAATTTGACCGAAGGAAGAACAGCTGGTATTAATTATCGCCCAATAAGAATTCATCAATATCCCTTTTGTCTTTTTTAGTAGGCCTTCCCTGTTTGCTCATTCTTTTACCGGTATGAAAAACCGCCGCCTGGAATTTGATGCGTTCAATTTCCTCAGCCGGGGTAATATCCATGTAATAATTGATGGCTTCGCTGTATTGCACCCGGTGGTCCAGCAAACCGGTTACTTTTATCAGCCATTTTTTGGCTTCCGTCTTTACTTCGTATTCATCATCCACACTCACATTTTTAGATGCCTTGGCCGCCAGTCCGTGATATTTTATTTTTCCTTTGTCACAAGCCTCTGCCGCTTGGCTACGGGTTTTAAACAGCCGGATGGCCCATAGGTATTTATCCAATCGTAACTTTTCTTTTTCCATATCAGTATAAACAGGTCTTTTCATTTGCCCCGTTTAGGGGACAGGGGTTCATACCTCAAAAATAAATGCTTTTATGCCAGCGGTAATACCAGCTTGCAGGATTTACTTATTTTTAGCCCCTAAAACGGATATTATGAAATTAAGAACCGCTTCTTTACTCCTTGTTTTTATATTGACAATCCAGCTGCTAAGCGCACAGCGTGGCGGCATTAACTGGATGGCCGACGGCAATGCTTATACAAGACTGAGTGCCGGCAGTATTATAAAAGTTGACCCTAAGACCGAAGCTGAAACCGTATTGATAAAAAAAGAACAGCTTACCACTGCGGCCGGCAAAACACTAATGCCACAGTCTTACACCTTCAGCGCCGATAACAATAAATTGCTGGTGTTTACCAACACGGCAAAAGTATGGCGCTACAATACAAGAGGCGATTACTGGGTGCTGGATATTCCTTCCGGTAAATTAACACAACTGGGTAAAGACCTGCCTTCGCAGTCGCTCATGTTTGCAAAGCTTTCTCCCGATGCAAAAAAAGCGGCGTATGTAAGCGAACATAATTTATTTGTAGAAGACCTTGCTACCGGCATCATCAAAAAAATGACCAATGATGGCACAAGGAAACTGATCAACGGTACATTCGACTGGGTGTATGAAGAAGAGTTTGACTGCCGTGATGGTTTTAGATGGAGCCCCGATGGAAGCAAAATTGCTTTCTGGCAGGTAGATGCCAACAAGATACGTGATTACTATATGCTCAATACTACCGACAGCAGTTATTCCCGTGTAATACCGGTGGAATATCCTAAAGTGGGAGAAGCGCCATCACCAGTAAAAATTGGTGTTACGGATGTTTCATCCGGCATCATCAGGTGGATGCAGATTGAAGGCGACCCACAGCAGCATTATTTACCACGTATGGAATGGAGCGGCAATAACGAAATTATGGTGCAGCAATTAGACAGGAAACAGCAGGAAAGCAAACTCATCTATTGTAATGTAAGCGACGGTAGTGCCCGTACTTTTTGGGCAGAGAACGATGATGCATGGGTGGATGCGAACAGCTTTGAATCTCCCTGGAAATGGATCAACAAAGGACAGGAATTTATTTTTGTGAGTGAGAAAGACGGCTGGCGCCATATTTATAAAATAAGCCGCGACGGTAAAACAGAAACATTGTTGACCAAGGGCAATTATGATATTGATAATATCCGCTGTATTGATGAGGCAAATAATTACATCTACTTTACTGCTTCACCATACAATGCCACACAATTGTATTTATACCGGGTGAGGATTGATAACAAAACATCCCTGCTTGATAAAGTAAAAAAACCAAAAGAAGACCCGGAGCTGGTAAGTGATGCTGCATTAAAAGGAACCCACAGCTACAATATTTCTCCCAATGGCAAATTTGCCATGCATTCTTTTTCCAATCATAATACACCCAATGTAAGAGAATGGATCAGCCTGCCGGATAATAAACCGCTCAATCCTGCCAAAACAATTGCAGCCACTATTAAAACAGATAACAGTAATGATGTGGAATACCTGCAGCTTACCACAGAAGATAATGTAACGCTGGATGCATGGATCAATAAACCCGCCAATTTCGACCCCTCAAAAAAATATCCCGTGGTAATGTATGTGTATGGCGAACCGGCTGCAGCCACCGTGCATGATTCTTATGGAGCACATACCAATTTTTTATACAACGGAGATATGAGGGCAGATGGTTATATACAGGTGGCTATTGATAACCGGGGCACACCGGTATTAAAAAGCGCAGCATGGCGCAAATCCATTTATCGCAAAATTGGTGTCATCAACATTCGTGATATGGCTATGGGCATGAAAAAACTGCTGGCAGATAAACCATACTTCGATAAAGACCGTGTGGCCGTTTGGGGCTGGAGCGGTGGTGGTTCATCCACACTCAACCTCATGTTCCAGTATCCTGATATTTTTAAAACAGGCATTGCTATTGCAGCCGTGGGCAATCAACTGAACTACGATAATATTTACCAGGAACGTTACATGGGTTTGCCGCAGGAAAATAAAGAGGACTTTATAAAAGGCTCACCCATTTCTCATGCGCAGGGGCTTAAAGGGAATTTGCTGTACATACACGGCACCGGCGATGACAATGTGCATTATGATAATGCCGAGCAATTGCTCAATGAACTCATCAAATACAAAAAGCAGTTCCAGTTTATGGCCTACCCCAACCGCACACACAGCATTTCCGAAGGGCCGGGTACAGGAGAACATTTATCCATGCTGTACACCACCTACCTGCGGGAGCATTGTGCGCCCGGTGCCAGGTAATACTAACTTATAATAAAAAAAGCAGCCATACCGGCTGCTTTTTTTATTGATTAAACTTTTAGGAGCACACAGGGTCTTATAAATACAAAATGCATGTACCATGAAAAAATTAGCAGTTAAAATTATAGCAATACTGGCTGTTGCCGTTTCACTAACAACTGTTGCGCAGGCACAGATTGTTGTAAAGATCCGCCCGGCAGCACCAGTCGTAAGAGTCAGGCCCGTTTCTCCGTCACCCGGCCATGTTTGGATTGGTGGAAACTATGTTTGGCGTGGCGGCCAGTATGTTTATACCGATGGTTACTGGGCAGCCCCAAGGCCCGGTTTCCGCTGGATAGATGGCCGCTGGAAACACCGCCGTGGCGGATGGGTTTGGGTACCCGGCCACTGGGCACGGTTTTAAATTATACTCTTTGTTTTATGGGGGATACCAGCAAATACAACCCGCTGCAACTGCAGCGGGCTTCTTATTTTTAACAGTTGGTATTTAAACTAATGGTCGTATTTTACAATACAATCATGCGTTATGCAACACATAAAACTGGATAATGTACTGCTGATAGATATTGAGACCGTACCACAGCAACCCGACTTTACTTTGTTAAGCAGCGAATGGCAGCATTTGTGGGAAGAGAAAACCCAACGCTCTTTGCCCGAGGGTGTAAGTGCAGCAGAATTTTATCCGCAGCGGGCAGGGGTAATGGCGGAGTTTGCAAAAATTGTCTGTATCAGCGTGGGGTATTTTACTAAGCAGGGCGACCAGCTGCAGCTGCGTATAAAATCTTTTTATGGTGATGATGAGAAAAAGATACTGCAGGATTTAATAACAATGCTGGCGCAAACAGAAGCCAAAAACAACAAATGGTGTTTTGCAGGGCATAATATAAAAGAGTTTGACATTCCCTTTATGTGCCGCCGGCTGCTGACCAACGGAATGCCCATACCGGTGTTCCTCGATTTTCAAAACATGAAACCCTGGGAAACCAATACCATTGACACTTTCCAGTACTGGCGCTTTGGCGATTATAAACACTACACTTCTTTAAAACTGCTGGCCGCCACATTGGGCGTACCCTCGCCCAAAGATGATATTGACGGCAGCATGGTGGCCCATGTGTACTGGAACGAGAAAAACATTGAACGCATTGTTACATATTGCCAAAAAGATGTGCTTACGGTGGCAAATATTATTTTACGGTTTAAGAATTTGCCGTTGCTGAAAGAAGAGCAGATGGTGGTGGTGAAGTAAAACAGAATTGGGTGTAATAGTTAAATTGTTGCTTGGTTTTACTCAGTTCATGTTGGCTGAAGCTCAGTCATACGGTTTTCTTCGGTCAATAATCTTAAATCGTTCTTCATCTTTATTCAGGAAAAAGAAATTGTCTTTAATTATACCAATTCCTCCAATACTGCCACCACCAATAATAAATCTTTCTACAGCTTCTTTCGGTAAATTAATTACAATCTTGTAATCAAATCTTTGGTCAAGAAATAAAATGACAGGAAGCCTAAACAGTTTAGTCATTTGTAAAAGCTCCATTCCATCATACTGTTTTCTTTTGAGAGTAATAACTTTCTGTCCTGTTTTATCAACAACAAAGCTTTTCCTTCTTCTAAATAGTCTTACAACCCAGGAACTGTCAACCCCGTTTATTGGTTGAAGGTCGGCTGTAAAGAATTGTATTTTTTGAACCGGGCTTTTACTTGCTATTCTCTTTACATTCAAAAACTCTGGTTCTTTAATAAAATCAAAAGGCGTGATTTTAAAAGTATCATTATTGTATTTATAACGACCAATAAATACACCAATGTTTCTTTCACAGCCACTCTGCATTGTAAAAAAGCCCATCGTGTCTGCAATAATGTTTTGACCGCACAAAGCGAAGGTGTCCCACTGTTGGGTTTTGGGATTATAAATTTTGCCATGTCTATATGCCAAAAGAGAAGTGTCCAGCCTGCTTTGAGAAAAGGTAAATTGAAAAGTAAAGAGTAATAAAAATAATGCAAAAAGTATTTTCAATTTTTTAGGGTGGTTGGTTTTGAGTTTCAGCTAACTTTATTCTATCGGGGGGGCTACATCCACCGAAATTGATAAATTAAATTCCCTTAGCTAAATTATTGAATTTGCAGGAATGGATATTTAATTATTAGTTTCAGCTTATTTCTGCGCCGGGGTCTCATGCAACACACATAGCTATGCTATGAAGACCCCGGCGGGACGGGAACAGTTCATGTTGCCTGCTGTTTTTTTAGTTCGGTGTAATCCATTTTCCGTTTGAAGTTATCCACTCGCCACCAGTTTTAGGCGAGACAATTTCTTTTCGCAATTCTCTTCCCGATTTGTCTGTCCAACGATACAGAGCTTTGTTGTAGCTACTGTCTAAATATGTTGCGTAAAATATTTGTCCATTGTCAAGCCATTTTTTTGATGGAAAATCTTCTTTGCCTTTCCAAGTGTAATTAATTTTCATTGTGTCGCCAGTTTCTTCAAAATAATAAACGTAGTCAATTAATGTGTCGTTGTTAAAGGTTTCAACTTTATAGAGTTTGCCAGATTGATAAAATGTTTTTGTAATTCCGTTTTTCTTATCGTCTTGGTAACTCCGAGTTGACCATACTTTCCCCGAACTATCGGTGCCATATAAAACTACTTGACCGTTTGCGACACCATTTTTGTTTTCAAATGTCTGCTCAAGTTTTCCATTGGTGTAATACTTTGAAACTTTACCGTCACAGCAACAATTGTCAAGGTCGCAAGGATTTATAATGCTGTCAACTTCTTTTAAATTACCATTTTCAAAATAATTGATTTTAACACCAACAAACTTGTTATTGTCAACGGTGGCTTTGAATGAGACTTGTCCGTTGTCATAGTATTCAATAATTGTGTATTTCGATTGGTTGGCTTTTTCGGGATAGACATATTCAGATTTTGTCTTGCCGTTGGAATAAGTGTCAATAGTTTTTCTGTACTCTGTCTTACAGCCGAGTAAAAAAGTCAATAGTAATATGATTGAGAATGGTCGCATAAAATAGCAGGCAACGGGCAGGGCTTTATGCAGGTTGGGAATTAGTATTCCGTCTGCCGATAACCGCTGCTGATTGAAAATTTAAAGTTGAATTTAAGAACTAAAGTTGAGATTTATTCGTCGAGCCCGAACCACAGCTTGGCTTTGCAATTTATTGATGTTTGCTGGTCATGCCCAACTTGCATAAAAC
>JBGAHV010000068.1:0-21963 GCA_044225995.1 Ferruginibacter sp.
AAAGTATTTTTTTCAAATTTAGCCCCCATAAAATTTCCCTCCTTAAAATATAAACTTGAATTTTTAAGATCTGTAAATGATAAATTGAGAATAGAATCTTTTACTAATTTTTGATTGGGACGTTGACTGGCGTATGCAAAGGACTTTACCGAATCTGTAGCCAGCCATGCCACATCCGCCTCCCTTTTCTTACTAATACCAATAGCACTACCCAGCGGATGACGGTATGTAAATGTATCTTTTCCTCTTCCGGGTATAGTATGCACATTATAGCTTACCAGTTTTCCATCTTTAATAACCACATTCAAATTCTGGTTTTTATCAAAATTGAAAAAAGTGCAGTTTACCACCAGCAGCGGCTGGTTATTCTTTGCATAAAATTGTTTGGGGGTAAGGCGGCGTTTATAAGTGGTATCGGCAGTAAACTGAAGCCTTTTATCTTTAAGCCTTGCCTCGGCATAATAAGCAATAAACGGCTTGCCTTCTAAACTGTCTGTTGTTTTGTAAACATGAAAGCCTTTGGGTAAAGTGCCAAAAATTGTATCAGTATTTATCCATTTTACCTGTGCGCCGGAATTTATCGTCAACGCCAGCAATATTCCTGTTATTAATTGTTTCATGTACTCAGTAATTATGCTGTAAAGAAAAGCAATTCATGCAATTCATTCCCCTTTTTCTGCAGCTCACACCATTGTTGTTTTAATCCCTGTTGTTTCAGAAGAAACTTGTACTGTAATTGAACACATCACCAAAAACTATTCATCATGAAACTATCAGCTATGTTCCTCACTTTAATTTGTATGGCCGCTATATCAAGTAAAACCAATGCCCAGGCCCCGGAAGGTTTTGTAAAAGGTACGGTAACACTCAGCAACGGCACAGTTGAGAGTGGTTATATAAAGGAAACCATCAAAAAAAATGCAGCCATCAGTTTTATCAACGCCAATGGAAGTAAACAGCAGTACGACGGTAATCAAATAAATGCCGCCTCTGTTGATACATCAAATTATATCTGTATCAAAGGAGATTTTTTCAAAACAATCTGTACAGGGAAAATTTGTTTTCTGCAAAAAGCAAGCAATGCTTCCAGTAAAGCGTCCTTTAACGGAACGGAAGCTGTTTTTATTTCAGGCACAGATGGAAAGATCGGCGACTACTTTGCCTACAGCAATGGTCAGCTTACCCTGCTCACTAAAAAAACAGTAAACAAATTCATTTTAGAACAATTGGCCGATTGTACACCTGCTGCAGAAAAAGCAAGATCGGTAAACGGCGACATTCCTGCACTGGCCGATGCTGTTGCCATCTACAACAACAACATTAAATAAAAGTAAAGCCATGAAAAAACTATTGCTCATTTTTATAGCACTGGCAGCTGTGTTTACTGCTGCTGCGCAAAAAATATCCTTTACTCAAACTATTAAAGGCATTGTTACTGACGAACAGTCGGGCAGCGCACTTGGTGGTGTAACTGTTTTAATAGAAGGGTTGCAGCCTGTTGTTACCGGCAGCGATGGAACCTTTACGCTTTATAAAGTACCCTTGGGCAGGCAGAATATTTCTATAAGCCTGATTGGTTACGAAAGCACCTCGGTTACAAATATTGAAGTAACTTCTTCCAAAGAAGTAGTGCTGGAAATACGCCTGAAGGAAAAAGTAAAAAAACTGGATGAAGTGGTGGTTACAGGCGGCAAATCAAAACTGAAAGCACTGAACGAAGCTGCGGTTGTAAGTGCACGCCAGTTAAGCATTGATGAAGCCTTTCGTTATTCAGGTACACGTAACGACCCCAGCCGCATGGCGCAAAATTTTGCCGGCGTAAGCGGTGGCAACGATGCAAGAAATGATATTATCATTCGTGGCAACTCTCCTGCTGGCGTGCTGTGGCGTATGGATGGTATTGACATTCCCAATCCCAATCACTTCAGCACACTCGGTTCAACCGGCGGGCCGGTAAGTATTTTAAATATTAATACATTGAAGAATTCAGATTTCTTAACCAGTGCATTTCCTGCACAATATGGCAATGCACTTGCAGGAGTATTTGATTTGCGGCTGCGGAATGGTAACACAGATAAAACAGAATTTTTAGGCCAGATGGGTTTTAATGGGTTTGAATTTGGTGCAGAAGGCCCAGTTAATAAAGCAGGCAAGTCCTCTTACATGGTTGATTACCGGTATTCAATGGTGGCTGCACTGCAAAAAATAGGATTAAAATTCGGGACCGGTTCGGCCACACCTTACTACCAGGACGGCACTTTTAAGATAAACCTGCCTACAAAGAATGCAGGTACATTCAGCTTGTTTGGTTTGGGCGGAGAGAGCCATATCAACTTTCCACCTGCTGCACAGGATAATGATAATCTTTATGCTTCCAATGATGGTACACAACGGAACCGGAACTTTAATTCACTCACAGGTGTTACAGGCTTATCGCACATTTATTTTTACAATACCACCACTTCAGCAAAAACCACGCTGGCTGTTTCAGGTTTCTCATCCAAATATTATGAAGATATTATTGAACAGGGCAAAGCCGACAAACGTGCTTTTTACAGGAAAAGTGAACAGGTAAAATATTCGTTGAGCCACACTTTCAATAAAAAATTCAGTGCCCGTAACCAGCTCACTGCAGGCATTACTGCAGATATAAACCGTTTAAAACTGTTACAGGATTATATAAAAAACGGCGATTCTGTTTTAAGCAACCTTTTAAACACACATCAAACGGCTTTGTTGCTGAAAGGGTTTGCAAATTTTTATCATCGGTTTAATGATCAGCTATCCACCAATGCCGGGGTATATTACCAGCATCTTACCATTAATAACACCAGCAGTGTTGAACCCCGGTGGAATATAAAATACCAGCTTAAACCCAACCAATCGCTTTCTTTTGGCGCCGGTTTACACAGCCAGGTGCAGCCGCTGGATGTATATTTTTATCAAACAAAAGACAACACAGGTGTAACCGTATTTACCAATAAGAACCTGGGCTTTGTAAAAAGTGTACATGGGGTTTTAGGATATGATGTAAACATAACAAAGTACTTCAGGATAAAAACAGAGCTTTATGGCCAGTATATTTACAATGCCGCTGTTGAAAGTACGCCCTCCTCATTCAGCATGCTCAATACGGGAAGCACCTTTGGCTTTCCGGATAAAACAAACCTGGTGAATAATGGAAAGGGGTATAACTATGGTTTGGAAATTACAACTGAAAGATTTTTACATAAGGGGCTTTATTACCTGTTAACGGTTTCTGTTTTTGAATCGAAGTATAAAGGCAGTGATAATATTTGGCGCAACACCGCTTTTAACAGCAACTATGTAGTGAACGCATTAGGTGGGAAAGAATTTAAACTCAACAGTAAAACAACTTTTGGTATTGATACAAAATTTACTGTTACCGGCGGGCAACGCTACACTCCTTTTGATATTGCTGCTTCACAAACAGCAGGATATGTTTTGTATAAAGAAAATGAAGCTTACAGTTTGCAGCATACTGTATATATGCGCTGGGATCTAAAATTCTCTTACATACGCAACCTTAAAAAAGTAACACAAAAATGGTATGTGGATTTACAGAACCTTACAGGAAGAGAAAATATTTATATTCAGACTTTAAATCCTAAAACGGGTGTTATAAGTAAGATCAACCAAATTGGTTTCTTCCCTAACATAAATTATCAGATAACATTTTAATTACTGTAACTTTATATGGTGCTGAAAAAAAATAATTGCCATATTGGATTTAACGACGGGCTGCTGATGATCATTGGCATCCCGTTGTTGGCATTTATTATACCAGTGATATTTTTTAATTGCCGTTTTAACCGTCCCCCGCTGTTAACCTGGGAAAAATATTTTTCCACCATGGTTTTTTGTATCGCTATCTGGCTGGGTAACCGTTTTATAATGATTTACAGCCGCAAAAAATTTTCATTGTTTGCAGAAGTACGCAAAAGATTATTTTTTCAGTCGGCGTGGATGGTGGTTTTTACGGTTGTGGTTAATGTAGTGCTGGGCCTTGTATTTGATGATGTGTTTCATAAAGACATGCCGGGTGTAACTTTTACTGATGAACTGATACATTCCAATGCCGCATCCTTATTCTGCACTATAATGATTATTGCCATATACGAGAGCATTTATTTTATGCACCAGTTGCGGCATTCCATTGAGGAAACAGAAACCCTTAAAAGAGAAAACCTGAACGCACAACTGGATGCATTACGTACGCAGGTAAATCCACACTTTCTTTTCAACAACCTGAATACATTGGTTTCGCTAATACCTGAAAACCCCACACATGCCACTGACTTTGTACAGCAAATGAGCAAGCTGTACCGTCATATACTGGAAGTGAAAGATGAAAAAAGTATTTTGCTGAAAGAAGAACTGGACGTTTTAAAAGCATATTCCTTTTTACTGCAAACACGGTTTGGCAATAATTTGAAAGTAACGATTGATGTACCGGAAGAGAAGATGAACAAACGCATTGTGCCGTTGAGTTTGCAGCTGTTGATGGAAAATGCCATTAAGCACAACATTGTATCAAGCGATAAACCCTTGCAAATTCATGTGTTTTCCGATAACGGAAGTTTAGTGGTGGATAATAACCTGCAAATGAAAAAGCAGATTTCAGAATCAACCGGTATTGGGCTGGATAATATACGCAACCGCTATAAACTGCTTGGTGATAAACAGGTAAAAGTTACCGAAACGGATTCCAACTTTACAGTGTCTATTCCATTAATTGAAAATTAGTATGAAGGTTTTGATTGTTGAAGATGAAACACCCGCTGCCAACAGGCTGGCCAAACTGCTGGTGAAGAACAGTGATGGTGTTGATATTGTTAACAAGATTGACAGCGTGGAAGCAGCAGTAAAATATTTTAGCAGCGCTCCCCCGCCCGATCTCATTTTTATGGATATTCAGCTTGCCGATGGGCTAAGCTTTGATATTTTTGAACAGGTACAAATTAAAACCCCGGTAATATTCACCACCGCTTTTGACCAATATACCTTAAAGGCCTTTAAAGTAAACAGCATTGATTATTTGCTGAAACCCATAGATGAAAATGAACTGAGCAAAGCACTTGATAAATATTATTCCCTGCATCAATCCAAACAACCTGTTGATTTCAGCCGCAAAATGATGCAGCTGATGCAGGAAATGAATTTGATAAAATACAAGGAGCGTTTATTAATAAAACGAGGGCAACAGCTAAGTTATCTTAAAACAGAAAAAACAGCTTACTGCTATGCAGATGGCAAGCTTTGTTTTGCTGTTGATTTCGACGGTACAAAGTACCTTTTGGAAAACAATTTAAGCCAGTTAGAAGAGCAATTACAACCCGATACATTCTATCGTATCAACCGTCATTTATTAATCAATATTGAATCCATAAAAAAAGTGCATACCTGGTTGGGGGGAAGATTAAAAGTGGATATCCATCCCGCCACTACAGCGGAAACAATTGTAAGCAGGGAACGTGTGAATGGTTTTAAAGAGTGGCTGGGGCGCTGATTATTGTTTGAGAATTTTATGTATCAGTATATCGTTGAATTCAGCAGCTGCTTCTTCAGGTATATTATGACCCGTGTTTTTAAACCAGAATATCTTCTTTTCAGGGGCGCTGAAATTGTCATAAAACGCCTGTGTAATTATTGACGGTACCTGCCAGTCATTTTTGCCTGCTAAAAAATAAACGGGAATTTCTAACTGCCCAACGCCGGAAAAATCTGCGGCAAACATATCTTTTTCAAAATGTTTGGATGAAAATTCAAAACCTTTTTCCCAGTCGTAATTTTTATAATCATCATATGCCTTCATGGCTTTTTCCTCGGCTGCATACATTGTATCATTAAATACATCCCCCTTGTATTTACTAATGAGCTTTGACTGTTGTATGAAACAATCCAGGTCAGATTTACAGAAGCTGGTATCTTTTGCGTTCAGCTTTGCAAGCGTGTTTAATGTGGCTGTATCATTAGCCTTTTTAGCCTCCTCTCCCAGCCATTCACGTGCCACCTGTGTGCCCTTGGTTAAACTGATCACCTGTGAAATGGCGATGTATGCTTCGTAGTCACTAGGATATTTTTGCGCAAGCTCCATGCCCACAATACTGCCCCAGGAAAAACCGGCGAGATAAATACTTCTGTTGTCGCCAAATTTCTTTTTGAGGTAAGCGGTTAATTCATGTGCATCACTCACCACCTGCTGCAGCGTCATATTGCCCGGGTTGGGATTATTCATATACGATTTACCGCAGCCCCGCTGATCCCAGGATACCACTATATATTTTTTGGTGAGATCTTTGTTAAAATAACGAAGCATGGGTGTTTGCGGCCATCCTGGCCCACCATGAATAAATAACAAAACAGGGGCAGCATCATTTTCACCGGTTATTTCCACATACTGGTTTTCGCCGCCCAGCAGCAACATGCTTTTCTCTTCAATTTTTTTACCGGGAGGTTGTGTTCTTGGTTGGCATCCTGCTGTTATCAGCAGCACCATTATGACTAATGAAAAATAAATTTTCATCCACCAGTGTTTATTGGGTGAGTTGTTTAATTTAAGCCTGCGTTTTTTCTTCTTTCCATTTCGCTATACCATAACCGGGTATAACATGTTTTTCACTGTGGTAACTGCTGCGTACCAGGGGCCCGCTTTCAACGTAATCAAAACCGAGTTGGTAACCGATCTCACGGTATTCAGCAAATTCATCAGGATGCACAAAACGGGCAACGGGCAAGTGTTTTTGTGTGGGTTGCAAATATTGTCCAATGGTAATTACATCCACGTTACTTGCTTTAAGGTCCTTGAGCGTTTGTATCACCTCTTCCCTTTCTTCACCCAGTCCCAGCATGATGCCGCTCTTGGTACGCATACCCCCGTCTTTCAGTATCTGCAGTGTTTCCATACTTTGCCAGTACTTGGCCTGGATGCGTACCTGTTTGGTAAGACGCTCAGTGGTTTCAATATTATGGCTCACTACTTCTGGGGCTGCATCAATTACACGTTGTATATTTTCTTTTTCCGCCTTGAAGTCGGGTATCAGGGTTTCAAGCGTTGTAGATGGGTTGAGTGTTTTTACCGCCTTGATGGTATTGTACCAGATAATGCTGCCTCCATCTTTCAATTCGTCCCGGTCAACAGATGTAATTACCGCATGTTTTACTTTCATCAGGTGAATGGCCTCTGCTACACGCTGTGGTTCATCCCAGTCCACATCCAGCGGGCGGCCAGTGGCCACATTACAAAAACCACAGCTGCGGGTACAAATATTTCCCAATATCATAAAAGTGGCCGTGCCCTCGCCCCAGCATTCACCCATATTTGGACAGTTGCCGCTCTCGCAAATCGTATGCAGCTTATGATGATCCACCAGGTTTCGCACGTGTTTATATTCTTCTCCAATGGGCAACTTTACCCTGAGCCAGTTGGGCTTTTTGAGTTTTTCTGGCGCAGTATTGATTACAGGTAATTCATTCATAACTAAAAAATGATGCACAAAGATAGGTTGATTGAGTGAGAGGAATACATCTTTGGTGCTCAACGTACATCATCTGCAGTAAAACAAAAGGTGACATTAATTAAAAATCCCCGGAATTATTCCGGGGATTTTGTTTTGATTGACTTTCTCTGCTTAACTCCCCTAATCTCTTAAAAATTTTATGGTTTTTATAGCCCCGTTTACTTTGTTTTGTAAAACCATCAGGTAAATACCAGTGCCTGTTTCCGGCAAATGAATTGTTGCTGAGCTTAAGGAAGGAACACTAAAAACCAACAGGCCGGTAGAATTAAATACTTCAGCACCCCAATTTGCAAAGTCAGCAATACCACCTATTGAGACCTGGCTTCTGTTTCCCAATGACTGAGTTACATAAATGTCAGCAGGGTTACCAAGAGATACAAGTTTAACACTTACAATATGAAAATAGGATACAGAGCCTGATGTGTTAATCTGTTTAAGCCTGTAATAATAAACACCAGGTTTTAATTCTCTGTCCACATAATGGTACTGAAGCGGCGAGTTTGAGTAATCTGCGCCTGCAATTGTTTTAATGCTTTGCCAGTTAGTGGCGTCAGAACTTCTCTCAATTACAAAAAATGCATTTTCACTTTCATTGGCTGTTTCCCAGCTTAAGTAAACGTTGTTATTATCCATGAGGTTAGCTTTAAAACTTGTAAGGGTTATTGATAATGGACCTCCAGCTGCACAGGTTGAAGTTTGTGCAGGAAGCCCGGGACCTTGAATGGTGATTTGTGAGGTGTTGCACCCGAGGGAAGCTATAGTTGCAGTAGTGCAATCGGGCGTGGTACGATAAGGATTAGAAACTGTTGTTACTGTTCCGCTGCCCCCGGTTAAAGGGAGGCTGAAGAAATGAACTGTAGTACCACAATAAATATTACCCTGCAATGTATACAAATTTGCAGGTATGTTTGTTCCTGAAAAACTTACCAAGTAGTTTACTGATAAGTTATAATTGTAGCCAAAAGGACATGAGGAAGGTGCAATTACTCCGGATGGGGTTACATAAACTGTCACGGTGTAACCATCAGCCGATGTAAATACGCATTGCGCCTCCGATTTTATTGATATAGAACTTGTTAACAAAAAAAGGGTTAAAAATTTTACGGTAATTTTACTCATCAAATCCAAGGGTGGTTTTACTTGAATTACCGTAAAAATACGGTACTATTTAATACGAACTGTTTTTTTTTCTATTTATTTTTTTAATTAATTCTATTCCGTTTTATGGACAGCGGATTTTTAAAAATCACTAACATATAACTAACACCAGACTGTAGATTTTACATTTATAAAAAAGGTTGCAGCTACCTTGTGTTAAAGAGTTTTTTCAGGTTGGGGAAACAATTATGACTGATTATTTTTAAATCACTTTTTAGGACAAACAAACTTTATTCTAACTTCTTACATCTTTGTTTTGGCAGTTTTTTACTTTTGCAACCTTATGACGAAACTATCGGTAAACATTAATAAGCTGGCGACACTAAGAAATTCCAGAGGTGGAAATAACCCCGATATTATTAAATCGGCAAAAGATATTGAGCGTTTTGGTGCAGATGGAATAACTGTTCACCCCCGCCCGGATGAGCGGCATATTCGTTATGCCGATGTTTTTGATTTGCGGAAAATTGTTACGACAGAGTTTAATATTGAAGGAAATTGCACAGAGCAAAAGTTTGTAAACCTGGTATTGGCAAACAATCCTACACAGGTTACCCTGGTGCCTGATGCACTTGGGCAAATTACCAGTAATCATGGCTGGAATACGATTGAACACAGAAGCTACCTGACTGAGATAATTGGAGTATTTAAGAAAGCCGGTATCAGGGTTTCAATTTTTGTTGACCCTGTTGTTGAAATGGTGGAAGGCGCAAAATTAACCGGTACAGACCGTATTGAATTGTACACCGAGGGTTATGCAGTAGCTTTTGCCAATGGTGAAAAAGAAAGAGCAATAGCTCCCTATGTTGCAGCTGCAGAAAAAGCAAACGAACTTGGGCTTGGCATAAATGCCGGCCATGACTTAGACTTGCAGAACCTAAAATATTTTGCGCAACATATTCCCAACCTGATGGAGGTTTCAATTGGTCATGCACTTATATGCGATGCCATTTATTTGGGTTTAGAAAATACCGTACAATTGTATAAGCGGTGCCTTGTTTAGGTGCTACTCTTTATGCAACTGTTATTTTAAAAGATGAGTATAAGGCTAATTCAGGCTGCGGAAATCTACAGGAACTAATTTACTTACCCCTGCCTCCTGCATTGTAACGCCATAAATAACATCCACCGCACTCATGGTTTGCTTGTTATGGGTTACAATTATAAACTGGCTGTTTTCGCTAAACCTTTTAATCATGTTGGTGAACTTGCCCACGTTAGCATCATCCAGCGGCGCATCCACCTCATCCAAAATACAGAATGGCGCCGGTTTAATTAAGTAGATGGCAAACAACATGGCAGTTGCTGTTAATGTTTTTTCACCACCACTTAATTGTGTTATGCTGCTGGGGCGTTTGCCTTTTGGCTTAGCTACAATATCAATAGCTGTCTCAGCCAAATTTTCAGGATTTTCCAAAATCATATCCGCCGTGTCATCCTCAGTAAACAACGCTTTAAACACTTTTTGGAAGTTGTCACGTACCTGGTTAAATGTATCAAGGAATTGCTGGTTAGCTGTCGCTTCCACTTCCTGTATAGTCTGTAAAAGGCTGTCTTTTGCAGTTACCAAATCGTTCTTTTGCTCTAAAATAAATTCGTAACGCTTCTTCATTTCCGTAAATGCCTCAATAGCGGTAGGATTTACCTCGCCAATATTTTCCAGCCGCTTGCGCATCCGCTCACTTTTTTCCTGTAATTCTTCTAATGGCGTATCTCCTGTTCTTGCTTCATCAATTATCGCATCTAAATCAACTTTAAATTCAACATTAAGTCTTTCCTTCATTCCTGCTAATTGCAGTTTCAGCTCTGTCAGTTTATCTTTTATTTCATTTAGTAAGGTATCAATACCTTCTTTTGATTTTTGTTTGTGGCGCAGTTCACTTTCCTTTTCAGCCAATGCGTTACGTAAATTGTAATACGCCTGGTCTGCTTCGTTTAATTTCTTTTCTTCTGCTTCTTTGTTTTGCAGCATGGTAACCAACAATCCTTCCAAATCTTCCAAAGCTGCTGCAGTTTCTGTAATGCTGCTGCTGGCTTCAGTTAATTGCATATTGCTGCTCTCTACCTGCTCCTGTAAATCCTTCAATTGATTGCTCTTAAAATCAAACTCCTGTTTTAAAGAAGTGAGTTTGCTTTGTTGCCTTGTGTACTGCAGGTTGCCATCGTTGTAGGAAGCTGTTGCAAAACTATATTCCTGTTCTGCTGCACTGTAATCCTGTTCAATCAATTGCATCTTATCACCCAGTTCCTGCAATTGTGTGTTGAATTTTTCCAATTCATCACGGGTACTTGCAATGGCATCATGATTATTTTGCAGTTGCTCTTGTAAATCTTCCAGGCGTTGGCTGCTGGTCTCTTCTAAGTGGTGCAGGTTTTCAATCTTATTTTGCAATGCAAAAACATGATTGGTAAGATTATTAATGTCCTGCTGCGTTTGCTTAATGGCATTTTCTTTTAATTGCTCATTGTAAGCAATTACTTCGTTATGCCTTGCCTGAATTACTGACTTCAAATCATTTACCACAGTTTCCTGTGCTGCAATTTCTTCGGCAAGCTTTTCTAAATTTTTTGCACGGCCTATTTTTTTACCTTCAAACAAGCCAACGCTGCCGCCAGTTAATGAATACTTTCCTTTTACATATTTACCGGTTTTTTCCAGTACAACAGCGCCATTGCTGTTATGTAATGCATCTTCGCTTTCGGCAATAAACACATTGCCCAATAAATGTTGCGCTAGGTTTGCATATTTGCCATCAAACTCCACCACGCTTAATGCAGGTATGGTGCCCTCCGGCTGATGTGCTGCTTCAAAGGCTGAAAATCTATCCTGTAAAAAGAAATTTGCTTTCCCCTTTTTATTTTCATCTAACAAATGCACTGCCTGTAAACCTTCTTCTAAATTGTTTACCACATAATAGTTCAGGTATGGCTCCAGTACATTTTCAACAGCGGCACGATATTCTTCTTTTACATAAATAATGTCGCTTAATAAAGGTGCTGTGTGATTCCATCCCTGGTTGTTATGCAAAAACTTAACACTTTCGGGATAGCCTTCCATTGAGTCGATAAGGCTTTTTAACAGGGCATGCTCGTTCTTTTTACTGTCGTGTTTACGATTTTCCTCAGCCAGTTCTAAACGCAATCCTTCCAGCATATTTTGTGTTGCCAGAATTTGTTCTTTGGTAAACTCATGGTGATCCTGCAGTTGCTGCAAATCCATTTTCCTTTGTTCCAGTTCTTCTTCCTTAACTTTTTTATCAGCTTCCAACTGCGTCAACTGCCCCTGGCGTTGATTTTTTTCGTCCTGTATCTGGTGTATAGTTCTTTGCAGGTTTTGAATAGATGTATCAGCAACCGCTACTTTCTTTTCGGCCTCAAACTGGCTGCGTTGTATAGCAAGATTTTCTTTTCTTAATTCATCAATGCTGCTCCTTTTTTCATCAAAAATTTTTCTTTTCTCTTCTACAGCATTTTTCAGCTCATCCAGCCTGCCTTCAAACTCATGCAATTTTATTTCATCTTCATTTATCTGGTTACTGGTAAAATGAATGCTTTCTTCCAAACCCTTTAATTGTCCTCCGGCTTTCTGCAAAAAATCCTGCAGGCTGGTTTCACGTTCTTTTAAATATTGCAGCCGCTGTGCACCCAGGTTTTTGTCGCTCTCTTTACTGCGCAGGGCATCCAGCATATCATTAAATGCATGTTGCATGTGCTGCAACGCCTTTTCCTGTTCTATAAAACCCAGTTTCTCTTGTTCTAATGCCGCATCTTCCTTGGCAATGGCAGCCTCCAGTTCAATACGTTTATCTACTTCCTGCTGTTGCTGCTGGTTTAAGTCACGGTAAGTGATATTAAATCCCTCAAGTGCTGCTTTAGCCAGCTCAATACTTACTTCTTTATAATCTTTTTTTATTTCAAAATACTTTTCCGCTTTTTTGGCCTGGTTTTCCAGGCTTTTAAGCTGGTTATTTATCTCAAATAAAAGATCTTCAATACGGGCAAGATCCTGCTCAGTAGCATCGAGTTTAAGTTTGGCTTCTTTTTTCCTTGTTTTGTAAATGGTGATGCCTGCAGCCTGCTCCAGCATTTTACGGCGGCTGTTATCTTTATCCTTAATGATGTCATCCACCATTCCCAGTTCAATAATGGCATAGCTGTCTGTGCTAACACCTGTATCCATAAACAAGTTATGAATGTCCTTTAAACGGCATTGCACATCATTAAGACGGTATTCGCTCTCCCCGTTTTTGTAATACTTACGGGTTACAGTTACAGTATTAAATTCTGTAGGTAAAAGATTTTTTGTGTTTTCAAATGTCAGACTTACTTCAGCAAGCCCGCTGGCGCTGCGGCTTTTACTGCCGTTAAAAACAAGGCTGTCCAGGTTTTCACTACGCAGGTTGCTTATTTTATGTTCGCCTATAACCCATCTGATACTGTCTACAATATTACTTTTGCCGCAGCCATTAGGGCCAATCACCCCGGTAATGCCTTCGTCAAAATTCAAAATAGTTTTATCTGCAAAACTTTTAAATCCTTTTATTTCTAAACTCTTTAATCGCACGGTGTCAAATCATTTTTTTGTGAGTCGGCAAATATAACGGAATGGAGGAAAAGATTTTTTTTGTTTTAAAAGTAAATATTCATACTTATTCACAGGTTCCGCACAGCATTTTTGCACTGGCATTTATTATTGTTAAAGTGGTGTCAAAGAAGCAACAAAGATATTTTATTACGAACAGGTTCGTATTTTTGTTTCAAATCAATGATATGAAAAAAACTCTCACTCTATTTTTTATTTGCGCTGCAGTCATTGCTCAGGCTCAGCCTAAAGTCGTTTCTCAGGCCATGGTAACCACTAAAACCACTATTATTTCTCCAGAAGGAGATGATGATGGTGGCGCACCCCCACCCCCGCCAGCACCGGATGGTGCAGAAGTAAGAACATTTCGTTTTGGTGGTGATGGGGAAACAAAATCGGTTACAACTCTAAAAGGGGATTTTGTAAAAACATTTACTGAAAATGAAATGAGCCGTACAACAGTTATACGTGATAACGCTAAAAAAGTAACTACCACAATTATGGAAATGATGGGCAGGAAAAATGGTTTTTATGCTACTGATGAAGACCAGGAAGACATGCGTAAGCGAATGGATAGCATGATACAAACAAGGCCACAACAAGGCGTTAATAACAATACTGGCATGCAGGTAGTTTCAACAGATATTGGATACAATGATGAAACAAAAAAGATTGCTGGGTTACAGTGCAAAAAGGCCTTTTTGATAAGTACCCGTCAAAATGGTACGAAGGATAGTGCGGTAATATGGTATTGCCCGGATTTTAAATTGCAGGGTGTTGCTTCAACAGGTGGCCAGGCAGCAAGTTTTGGTTTTAGCTTTGGCAACAGGAATAATTCTTTAAGTGCGCTAAGTAACTTGAATGGCTTTCCAATGCAGTACGAAATGAAAATGCAAAGGGGCCGAAAAATGATTGTAGAAGTAACCAAGGTGGTACTGGATAAAGAAATTGCGGATAAGGAGTTTGATATACCTAAAGATGTTACCTTAAAATCTGCAAAAGATATGCAGGACGGAAACGGCAGAATGCAGATACGCATTGGCGGCCCCGGAGGTCAATAGACTTAAAGAAAAATAAACCCCGGGTTATCCGGGGTTTATTTTTACCAGTGATAGTTTAGTTAGTGTATTTCCGCTTTCTTTTTCTCGTATTCCGCAGATTTTTTCAAATCACCTTTTGCTCCGTACATTTGAGAAAGCAGGTCGAGCACAATTTTGTAATTAGCCTGTTGAGCAGGTTTTAAAGTAGATTGAGCCGAATAAAAAGTAACAACCTGTTCAGCATATGGAATGCACTCATCCACTTTTTTAAGGAAAAAGGCTTTGGCCTCATTTTTCTTTTTTACATCTTCCGGTTTTACACCTTTAATTTTTTTAGCAGAATCCTGGTAATCGTAAGCATCGTTATAGGTGTGCCTTGTCATCAGCATTTTGGCATCAATTCCCTTATCTCCTTGCGCAGCGATTGATGCTTTAAGCACATCGGTTAGTTTGGTTTTCATTGCTAAAGCATTTGCCGGCTTATTGTCGCCTGTATATAACTCATTAAACATATCTACTGCCAGGTTATAAGACCATTTATATTCATTTGGATAACGTTTCATTAGCTCCTCATATTTGGCATAAAGGGCTTCTTTATTGCCTGATTTAGAAACGGCATCAACTTCAATTTCAGTCCAGTAATCTTCTTTTGGATATATAGCACGGCCCTTTTCCAAAATAGCATTCAGGTTTGCCTCATCTTTATTTTTGAGATAATACTCTGCCACATATTCATAAATATTCAGGAATTGCTCGCCCGATACTCCTGCATCGATAAGCTTTCTGTAATAAGATATTGCAGTAGGCTCATCTTTAGCCTGGCTGGCAGCCATGGCAGTATTTTGAATCAATGATGTATCCAATTGAGGAAACTTGTAGCCATTATATTCATAATTTTTACTGCGTACAAATTCCTCAATCATCAGCGCATTTTTAAACCCCTCAAAAGCAACCTGGAAGTTTTTTGCATTGTATTGTTTTGCACCAATATCAAAAAAACCATTGTACAAATCAAAGTATGAAACATAGTTTTCATTCTTAAAACTGAGGTCTTTAGGATCGAGAGACTGATACTTTTTAAATGCATCAAAAGCTTCCAGTTTTAGCTTCATAGCGTCTGCCGGACTTGTGCCAGAATCTTTAGATGCAGCGTTATAAATCCGTCCTTTATAAAACCAGGCATCAGCTTTATTTGCATTTTTTGGCTGCGCTAAAAAATTATCAACCATTTCCTTTGCTTTTTTATTCTGGTTCAGCAGCATGTATTTATTAATATCTTCCAGGCTCTGGCCAAAAACAGCAACACCTGCAAGCAGCAGTATTGCCATAAAACAATATTTCTTCATTCTGTTAAGTTTTTAAGTGCTAAAGATAATCAGTTAATCAGTTTTACAGATGAAATAAGGGCTGATTTTTCATAAAGCTATTATGAAATTTGTCATAAAAAACTATCTGTTAACTTTACTGGCTCATTGTTTAAATTGCAGGTTATTTTATTATAAATTTTGATTACTCAAAACACCATACAGCAAATCCTTAGCCGCATTGATATTATTGATATTGTTGGATCATTTGTAAAATTAAAAAAAAGAGGTACCAACTATCTTGGCTTATGCCCATTTCATAACGAAAAATCTCCGTCTTTTACAGTATCCCCTTCCAAGGAAATTTATAAGTGTTTTGGTTGCGGCCGCAGTGGTAATTCCATAAGTTTTTTAATGGAGCATGAAAAATACAGTTATGTGGAAGCGCTGCGATGGCTGGCTAATAAATACAATGTTGAAATTGAAGAAACTGAAACCAGCCCTGAGTATAAACAGCAACAACAAACGGCAGACAGCCTTTACATCATTAATAGTTTTGCACAGAAATTTTTTAGTAATGCCCTCTTAAATACGGAAGATGGACAAGACATAGCTCTTAGCTATTTAAAAGAAAGGGGCTTCAGGGAAGAAATTATAAAAAAGTTTCAATTAGGCTATAATCCCGAAACAAGGGATGCTTTTACAAAAGAAGCACTAAATGCGCAATACAGTATTGAATTGTTACAGAAGAGCGGGCTTGTTACACAGAGAGATGGCAATGCATTTGATAATTACAGGGGTCGCATTATCTTCCCAATACACAACCAAAGCGGCAAAGTGCTGGGTTTTGGCGCCAGGATTATTAAAAAAAATGACAAGGCCCCCAAGTACATCAACACTCCAGAAAATGAAATATATGTAAAAAGCAAACTTCTTTACGGAAGCTATTTTGCCCGTATGGCTATTGACAAAGCTGATGAATGCCTGCTGGTGGAAGGTTACACAGATGTAATAAGCCTGCACCAGGCAGGTATTGAGAATGTTGTTGCAAGTGGCGGCACATCGCTTACGCCAGATCAATTGCGGCTTATAAAGAAATACACCAATAATCTTACTATTATTTATGATGGAGACAATGCTGGTATAAAGGCAGCCTTGCGTGGGCTTGATTTGGCATTGGAAGAAAGCCTTAATGTGAAACTTGTTTTAATTCCTGATAAGGAAGACCCGGACAGTTATGTAAATAAAGTGGGTGCAGCTGCTTTTAGTGAGTTTATTGCAAATAATAAAAAAGACGTAATTCTTTTTCAGTTGGAAATAGCAATGAAAGATGCAGGCAGCGATACCAACAAAAAATCGCAAGTGGTAAATCAAATTGCCGAAACTATTTCCCGTATTAATAAAGCGGAAGATTTTACAAAACAACAGGATTATATTAAACAATGTGCTGAGATTTTAAAAATTGAAGAAAGCGGTTTGCACGCTTTGGTAAATAAATTCATAAGGGAAAAAATAAGTAAATCAGAAGCACAACAGGCCCGCCAGCAAGACACCGAAATAAGCGAAGCCGTAAATTATAATGAAGCAGGTGACGAGATACTAAACCTGCTGAATAAAGATGAAATGCATGAGCGGGCCATGGTTCGCAGCCTGCTGGAGTTTGGTTTAAAAGCATGGGATGATACTCTTAAGGTGGCTGAATACATTTTTACTGAGATAGAAAATAATCACCTTGAAGAACTGATTGACAATAAAGATTTGTTACAGGTAATTTCTACTTACAAAATATGGTTTAAAGAAGGAATAGAACCTACGCCTAAAAATTTTCTTTACAACGACAATTTACAAATGAGCTCCCTTGTTGTGAGCATTATGGATTTTAATTATGAGATAAGCCACAACTGGAAGGAACACTTTGAAGGGCATATTCCTACACGTGAAGACTTATTCAGGGAGGAAGTTTTTTCAACATTGAATTATCTTAAGCTAAAGAAAATAAAAAGAATGATTGATGAAAACCAGCGTGACCTGGAAAAATCATCATCTGCAGAAGAGCAGTTGATATATCTGCAAACCCATCAGCACCTTAAACAAATGGAAATACAGCTTACCCGGCAGCTGGGCACAGTTATTTTTAAATAAAAAACCGCAACAAAGGCTGCGGTTATAGTTTATTGAAAAGTTTTTATCAGACAACAGAAAGTTCCCGGTGTTTTGTTTTCTTTTCACTACCTAACAATCCTCCTATTGCTGTTTTCTTAAATTGTACTGCACTCCATAAATTATCAACAGATATCAGCTCTGCTGATTCATAACCATGTGCAACCACACAATCCCAACTTACATTGCGGCATAAGTCACTGGCGATTTTCGAGGTAGGTTTAGGATATGCAATCCAAAATTTAGATTGGCTATGAAGAGCCGGTATTATTTCCTTTAATATTTCCCCCAATTGTTTTTGGCTAAAAGCAAAAACCAACGCAAAGTCTATTTTTTTGGTTTTTAAAAGCGGAGTAACATTTTTAGAAAACGAAAACTTAATAAATTGTTTTTCGATTGCAAGTGGTAATCCCTGCAGCAAAAGGTTTTTTTCATCCTGCAACTGCAATTTTTCCAGTAAAGAGTTAGAAGACATAACGCAATGACAAATTTAAATTTACAAAGATTTGATACTAATTTTAAATCTGCTTGTACCGGGACAAAAACACGATTTAGTTAAAGGTTTTTCTGGAAGGTTATAGCAAAATCAGCCAGCAAAAATACACAATATGTTTGTTAACCGAAAGATTTTATATAAAAAACTCCGCCTGTTGCGGAGTTTTTATGCTTGTATGCGTGTATTTTTTAGTTATTAACTGAATTTACAGGTTTATACAGTTTAAGTGCTTCGTCCATATATCCCTGTAATTTAACTATACGATTTTCGTCTGAGGGGTGTGTTGACAAAAACTCAGGTGGTTTTTGGCCGCTGCCTGCCTGCGCCATCCTTTGCCAAAATGGAATTGCTTCTCTTGGGTTATAACCAGCCATTGCACAAAAATATAAACCATACCTGTCTGCTTCATATTCTTGTTTGCGACTATTAGGTAATAAAACACCTACTTGCGCACCCGGCGCAAAAACATTATTAAACAAACTATTGTATTTTGGATTATTTGCTGTTGCAATATTGCCAACAATTTCAAGCCCCTGTGCTATTGCACCCTGGCTCATACGTTCATTACCATGGCTGGCAACAGCATGGGTAATTTCATGGCCCAAAACTACTGCCAGCGCAGCCTCGTTTTGAGTAATAGGCAAAAGCCCGGTATATACCACCACCTTACCGCCAGGCATACACCACGCATTTACTTCTTTATTATTTACAAGATTAAACTCCCATTTGTAAGTTTCCAGTTCTTTTACAACATCCTGTTTACCTTCCTGTGTATAGTATTGTTTTATAGCTGCAGCAATCCGCTTACCTACACGTTGTACCATTTCAGCATCTTTGTTAACTGTTTCACTTACCACTTGATTCTGCGAAAGAAAACTTTTATATTCTGTAACAGCCATTTGACGGAGGGATTCTTCCCCGAACAATTTTAACTGTTTACGTCCGGTAACAGAGTTCTTGCTGCATGCTGTTAACAAGCCTGCAGCCAAAAAAAAGAAAACTATCTTTTTCATTTTTAAGGGGTTTATAATTATAAAAACAATTGGCGTACCAATTTTTAATCTGGAAAATTACAACGTGTAATTTTTAGTTAAGATGGAGTTTTAAAAGATAAGGTTGCAGCGTATTTATCAGCCGCGGCGGCGTGCTTTTCTCCTGTCCCGGTGCCGTAAAATCGGAACCCTGCTTTCCACACCACGTAAAATACGGCCTATGTTTTTTTGATGGGTAAAAATTACAAGCAACGCCACAATCAAAGCAAATACACGATAAAGAACTTCATGTTCATTCCAAATCCACAAAACACAAATTGGCAAAAAAACAGAAGCAAGTATTGAACTTAGAGAAACATAACGGGTTAAATAAAGCACCAGCAAAAAAACTCCTACACAGCTTACAGCTACTAATGGTTGTATAGCCAGTATCATTCCAAATAGTGTGGCAACACCTTTACCACCTTTAAAATTGGCCCAAATTGGAAATATGTGACCCACAACAGCTGCCAGCCCCAAGCCAATCATAAAATTGGTGCGCTGTAATTCATTTTCAACCCCAAAATAATAAGGCAAAAAATTAAAAAGGCCTACGGCAAATGCTCCTTTTAAAATATCAAGGGCCATAACCACAGTGCCATATTTACTGCCAAGAACGCGGAAAGTGTTAGTGGCACCCATATTGCCACTGCCATAATCCCTGATGTCAATCCCAAAAAATTTTTTGCTGATTATTAAAGCAGTAGGTATTGAACCAATTAAATAAGCCACGATGATAAGGAGTAATTCTTTCATTCGTTTCCTTTAGTTGAGTTGAGATTACAAATGTAAGGATTTTATTGGTTTGTTAACGGTAATTTAATACAAAGCTGTCACAAACGTTTGCATTTCATATATTTAGCTTTGGGCTGTAATACAAAGCCAGTTGTTTTTTTCTGCTGTATTTTTAAATGTAAGACCGCATTTAGCGGCTGATTGCTGTAAAGTGGTTTCATCTGTGGTTAAAATACCGCTGAAGAGCACCGTAGCACCATTATGGCAAATGGCGGCAATATCTTTCATATTTGCAAGCAATACATTTAGGTTAATATTAGCCAAAACCACATCATATTTAACAGCAATGTTAATTGTACTGGCCATGGCAAGATTAATATTATAGCAGTTATTAGCCAGTATATTTTCATTAGTATTCTCCACACTCCATTCGTCAATATCAATAGCATCAATCTTTGTGGCTCCCATTTTTTCAGCCAAAATTGCAAGCACACCAGTGCCGGTACCGAAATCAAAAACCGTTTTACCGGCAAAATCAATATGGCTCATTTGCTGCATCATTAAATAAGTGGTGGCGTGGTGGCCGGTACCAAAACTCATTTTGGGTGTTATTATAATTTCATACTTAACCCCGTTAACCGGTTTGTGAAAACCTGCCCGTACGGCCGCAAAGTCTTCAACAATTACTGGTTCAAAACTGCTCTCCCATTGTGCATTCCAGTTTTGTTGTTTAATTTCAGCAAGAATGTGCGTAAGGCTAAATTGAGAGGAAATTTCTTTTATAACTTTTTCATCAAAATTTTCTTTATTAATAAAACAGGTTAACTCATTTTCATTTTCTTCAAAACCTTCAAAGCCTGCGTTACTTAAAAGTGCTATTACCATTTCTGATTTAGCAGGGGTGATATTGGTAAATGTGATGGCTTTATAAATCATTATATAAAATTAAAAAGCCGCAGTGTTTTACTGCGGCTATTATCATAATATTACAATTACGCCTGTTGTTCGCCCTGTTGTGGTTTTGCAGGTGCTTCAGGTTTTGGCATTAATACTTTTCGGCTTAATTTAAACTTGCCTGTTTTAGGGTCAACATCCAGCAATTTCACTTTCACCTTCTCTCCTTCTTTAAAAATGCCATTCATTGTTTCCAAACGTTTCCAGCTTATTTCGCTAATGTGTAACAAACCTTCTTTTTTAGGCAGGAACTCAACAAAAGCGCCAAATTCTTTAATGCTCTTCACAGTTCCTTCATACACCTGTCCTACTTCCGGCACAGCAGTGATTCCTTTAACCCATTCAACAGCTTTATCAAGCCCGGCTTTGTTAGCACAGAAAATGCTTACTTCACCTTTGTCGTTAATTTCTTCAATATTGATGGTGGTACCAGTTTCTTTTTGAATTTCCTGTATTACTTTACCACCTGGCCCAATTACCGCACCAATATATTCTTTGTCAATAATCAGTTTTTCCATACGTGGCGCATGTGGCTTCAATTCTTCACGTGTAGCAGGTATGCAGGCATACATAGCATCCAGTATATGCATACGGCCCTGGCGTGCCTGTGCCAAAGCTTCTCTCATAATTTCCATGCTAAGGCCATCCACTTTAATATCCATTTGCACACCGCAAATACCATCACGTGTACCCGTTACTTTAAAGTCCATATCACCTAAATGGTCTTCATCGCCTAAAATATCAGTTAATACAGCGTATTTACCTTCTTTAGTAATTAAACCCATTGCAACACCACTCACATGCTTTGGAATGGGCACACCTGCATCCATCAATGCTAATGAACCTGCACACACTGTAGCCATGCTGCTTGAACCATTGCTTTCTAAAATATCACTTACCACACGAACGGTGTAAGGGTATTCGCTGCCTGGCATCATTTGTTTTAAAGAACGCATGGCAAG
>JBGAHV010000069.1:0-21237 GCA_044225995.1 Ferruginibacter sp.
TCAAAATACAAAGCACCCCTTATGAAGTTTTTTGTGGTATCGCTTAAAAAAAACTGTTTTGCTGTTGCAGCATTACCACCCACGCTAAAGAAAATTCCGGTAACACCATTTGGCGTGTGCATAACGCTGTCGTTAATTTTTGTTGTAATTACCTGGTTTTTGTTAGTCAGGTTAAAGGCATCTTCCACCATTTTGTCGAAAACGTTTGTACCTATTGAATCTTTGTAGGTGCCATTTGCCTGTTTTATTTTATACACAGCATGTCCGCCTACAATTTTATAGCTTAAAAAAATACGTCCGCCAAAATTGGGGAAATCTATATTCACCCAATAATCATTTTCAGGCTTTCCTTCAAAATAGGTGCTATCCTGAATGATATTGGCATACGCCGGATATTCGAATGTATAAGGAAAGCCCTCTTTTGAGAATTGCACATATTTATGTTCAGGCAAATCAATTTTGTAATAGCCTTTCTTTTTAGATGTATAGGTTGAATTGCATGCCAACAAAGCAGTGATAATTAGTAATGCTGAAAATGCCCTGAACAATTGAAAATTGAACATTAAAAATTAAAAATTTACTCCGGTTGTTTAATGATGATTTTTACCTTGTCTATCCTGTTTTTATTTATTTCCAATGGTATAAATGTAAAGTCGCCGGAAACAACTTCTTCATTTACCTGTGGAAATTCTCCGGCTATTTCCAGTACCAATCCAGCCAGTGAGTCGCTGTCACCTCTTACAGTTTCAAAAGTATCTGTTGGCAAGCCCATGGCTTTACAAACGTCATTAATCATGGTTTTGCCTTCAAAAATATAATTGTAGTCATCAATCTTTTTATTACCGCTTTCTTCATCGTCAAACTCGTCTTTAATATCACCAATTATTTCCTCCATAATATCTTCCAGCGTTACAATGCCCGATGTACCACCGAACTCATCTACCACCACTGCAAAATGATTACGGCGGTTGCGGAATTCCTGCAATAAGTCCTCAATAAGTTTTTGTTCGTGTACAAAATAGGGCTGACGCATTAACTCATGCCAGTTAAAATTTTCTGTTTCGCTTAAGTAGGGCAACAGGTCCTTTGTATGCAGCATTCCTGCCACTTCATCCAGTGTACTTTTATAAACAGGCAGGCGGGAATAGTGGAGTTCTTCCACCTTTTTTATTACATTTCCAAAGCTGCTGCTGTATTCAATGCCGCTTACATCCAGCCGGGTACGCATAATTTGTTTAACTGTGGTATCACTGAATTTCCTTATTCCTTTTAAGATTTGTTTTTCCTCAACAGTTGCTTCATGTTCTGGTAAAAGATCAATAGCATCATCCAGTTTACTGCTGTCCATTGATGGGGTGGTATCCTGCGAAAATTGTTTCTCGATTCTATCACTGAAACGAACCATTCTTTTACCAAAGCGGTAGAAAACGCTGTTAAAGATCTCCACAATAAGTGATGCTGTGGCGGCAAACCATATTTTATGATGAGTGGCCCACACTTTTGGCAATACTTCAGCAAAAAGAACCAGCAAAAAAGTAACTGCCACAACTTTTATTAAAAACAGGGTTATAAAATTCCAGTGTACCCCTGCTGTCCAGCCGTCTATAAGTATATTGGCAATTAAAATAATTCCTATGTTAACGAAACTATTTGTAATAAGCATTGTAGCCAGCAATGTTTTTGGCTGTTCCAGCAAACTAACAATACGCCTGTAAGATGGCTGCTGTTTTGTTTTAAGTACATTGATGTCCTTATGTGTAAGTGAGAAAAAAGCCACTTCTGAACCTGCTAACAAAAACGAAATAATGAGTAAGAGAGCAGCTAAAAAGAGCAAGACTACATTGGCAGCAAGAGCCACTAATAAAACCGGCGAAAAAGATTGAAAAAAGGTTAATGCCGAATGATAATCCAAAATAAACAGTTTAGTTAATAATATTCGTCGGTTTTATTATTAGAAAACCCCGGTGCAATTTATAGTTAAAAAGGCAATCTTTCTGATCCGTCATCAATTGGTGGTATATCGTGTCCACCCATACCTTCCATTCCTTCAGCAGCAGGCGGAGCGCTGCCATCGTTTCTTTTTTCAAGCATTATTAGATTATCGCCGACTATTTCGGTTGCGAATTTTTTGTTTCCGTCCTTATCTTCCCAGCTCCTGGTTTTAAGGCGCCCTTCAATATAAACAAGACTGCCTTTGTGAAGATATTTTTGAGCAAGCTCAGCAAGGCCACGCCATAACACAACTGTATGCCATTCGGTTTGAGATATAAGTTTACCACTCCTGTCTTTAAACGTTTCTGTGGTGGCAAGAGAAAATTTGGCTACACAGATATTACCTTCCAAATATTGTATATCCGGGTCCTTACCCAAATTACCAATCAACATCACCCTGTTTACGCCTCTCATATTTTTTTGTTTAAAATAGTTGCTAAAAGTTGCCTATATCAAATTTAAAGATAGATTTTTATCTTTCAAATATGTGGTTATAATTTTTGGGAAAGGTATTTTTTTAAGTTGTTTAACAGGTATCCAGTCATAACCAGGTTGTGGTATTTGTTTCTCAGTGCTTATTTCAATAAACTGCGCTTGTATGGTTTGATGACTGAGTTTTTGTGTTACAGGTTGCGAAATAGGATTTACGTGTGCTTTAGTCTGTAAAACAAACTCTTTCAGCAGACCAATATTTATAATTTCATTTTTGTGAAGGGGTTTGCCGCTTTCATATAATAAAAACTCATAGAGACCCTCCCAAATGTCTTTACTGCTTCTTTTCCTCACTAAAACATGAGTTTTACAAACAACAACTACATAATAAAACCACCTTTGCCGGATTGTTATTTTTTTCTCCTTAACTGGAAGCGCATGGACTTTGTTTTCGGCATAGGCACTGCAGTCTTTTTTCAAATAGCACGTTTCACAAAGCGGCTGTTGTGGCTTGCAAACAACAGCTCCAAAATCCATAATCGCCTGATTATATCTTCCGGGTTGCTTTTTATCCAATAATTCCTGGGCTAAAACGGAAAATTCCTTCTTTCCTGGTTCAGTATCTATTGCAGTGATTTTTCCAAAGCATCTTGCAAGAACTCTAAATACATTACCATCCAACACTGCATATGGCTGGTTAAATGCAAAGGAAGCTATCGCAGCAGCTGTATAAGGCCCTACCCCTTTCAAGGCAAGAATATTTTCATAATCTTTTGGAAAGGATCCTTTATACTCATTAGCAATTTTCTTGGCAGTTTCAATAAGGTTTTTACAGCGGCTGTAATAACCCAAACCTTCCCAAAGTTTAAATACCTTTTCATCGGGTGCTTTTGCCAGTTTGTTTACTGTTGGAAATGTTGCAATAAACCGGTTATAGTAATTTAATCCTTGCTCCACCCTTGTTTGTTGTAATATTATTTCACTTAACCATATCTTATAAGGGTCTTTTTCACCTTTCCACGGCATTGAACGGTGATTTTTCTCTTTATTCCACTTTAAGAGCTGCTTTGTAAAGCGTTCATATTTGTTTAGTTGTAGTTTGTCAATCATTTTGTAAAAAGATTATCATAATTATTTTATACATGGCATATAAACTACATACCGTTGTTAATCAATTAATTATTAAATAAAAGAAGCTTTTTTTAAATACCAAATATTCAACAAAGTAGTTGATTATCATTTACTTATTTGGAAATATCCATCTTCTTTTGTAATTTTCTTTTAAATTAAACTCCCACATATGAGAAAAGCTGATCTTATTAACCAAATTTCTGAAAAAACAGGTATCCCCAAAGTGGATGTTTTGGTAACGCTTGAAACTATGTTTAAAGAAGTAAAGCATTCTCTTGCAAATGGCGAAAATATTTATATAAGGGGATTTGGCAGCTTTATTACTAAAAAAAGAGCTGCTAAAATAGGGCGGAATATCAAAAAGAATATTGCAGTTGAAATTCCTGAACATTTTATACCTGCATTTAAACCTGCTAAGGAGTTTATGCAGGAAATAAAATCATCGCCAAACGTTAAAGAAAGTGCAGAAAAACTGGAAGACAGAGAAGACTAATGTACCTTTGCACCTTAAATTTAAAGGGTGAAAAAACAAATTGTATTAGCTTTTTCTGCAATTGCACTAGTCGCTGTTCTCTTTATTTTTGGTCGCACTGTTGCAACCAAAACTAGCACTCCTGCTACAATACAGCAGCCGGCTGTTTCATCATTTGATATAAAACAGTTTATTTTAAAATCAAAGGCGCAATTATCTCCTTATCAAAACATTAGTCTTAGCAAATTAGAAAATAGTGTTACAAGGGGCGATGTGGTATCTCAGCAAATTGCTGCTTACAATCAACTGGCTGCCTTCTGGAAAGACAGTGCCCGTATTTTTGAACCTTATGCTTATTATTTATCTGAAGGGGCTAAATTGGATAATTCAGAAAAAAACCTCACCTTTGCTGCCCAATTAATTTTAAACAACCTGCGGTTTGAGCAGGACGATGCAAAATTAAGCTGGGAAGCGGCCCTTGCCGCAGAGTTATTTGAAAAAGCGATACAAATCAACCCTTCCAACGATGACCTGAAAATAGGGCTGGGAAGTTGCTACATATTTGGCAAAGGCCGTAATGGGAGTACAGAAGAAACTATGAAAGGTATTCAGCAGTTACTGTCTGTTGTGAGAAAGGACTCGACAAATATGAAAGCACAAATGATGCTTGGTTTAGGTGGTTTAGTTTCAGGGCAATACGACAAAGCCATTGAACGTTTAAACAAGGTAGTTAATGCTGAGCCTTCTAACATGGAGGCTATTGAATATCTTGCTAATGCTTATGCTGCAAACGGAAAAAAACCAGAAGCTGTTAAGTGGTTCAAAATTCTCAGGCGTATGGATAACAGCCCTGAATTTTTGAAACAGGTTGATGAGAAAATAAAATCGCTTGAATAAACAAAACCGAATTAAATATATTTTTAAAAAATTAAAAAAGACTAGTTATGCCTTGTGGTAAAAAGAGAAAACGTCATAAAATTGCAACTCATAAGCGTAAAAAGCGCCTGAGAAAGAACCGTCATAAGAAAAGGTAATTACCTGTTTTTCTTGTGATGCCGGGTAACTTTTCCCGGCATTTTTGCCTGTGTACATATTTGTTAGCTGCAGATTATTTCTATAGGCAAGCTTATATACAGTACAGGCAACTTCTTTTACCATAGTTTATTGGTCTTATCAAACATTATTTCTTGACGAAGGAACTAATTATTAATGCTGCACCACAAGGTGTGGAGATTGCCCTGCTTGAGGATAAAAGGCTGGTGGAACTGCATACAGAAAAAGCAGACGCTCATTTTGGGGTAGGTGACCTTTACCTCGGAAAAGTAAAAAAATTAATTCCCGGCCTTAATGCCGCTTTCGTTGAAGTGGGCTTTGAAAAAGATGCTTTTCTTCATTATACAGATCTAAGCCCGTACGTACGTTCAATCTTAAAATTCACCAACCAGGCTATAAATGATAACGCCGAAACGGGATTTGACTTTAGCAAGTTTAAAGTTGAGCCAGAAATTATTAAAACTGGAAAAATAACTGAAGTACTTAACGGCAAGCCTAATATACTTGTACAGATACTTAAAGAACCCATTGCGGCAAAAGGACCTCGTCTTAGTTGTGAACTTTCCTTACCTGGCCGGTTTGTAGTGGTTACACCGTTTAATGACATAGTTGCTGTTTCCCGTAAAATCCATAGCAGTGACGAAAGAAAGCGCCTGCAAAAAATTGTTGAAGCCGTAAAACCAAAAAACCTGGGAGTTATTGTACGTACGGCTGCAGAAGGAAAAACCACTGCAGAACTGCATGAAGATTTATTAGCGTTAGAAGCTACCTGGAAGCAAATTCAACAAAACCTGAAAGGCGCCACAGCTCCAACACGCATTTTAAGCGAGCAAAATAAAACAACCAGCATACTGCGTGATCTGTTGAATGAATCATTTAACCGGGTAGTGGTGAATGATAAAACCATCTTCAGCGATACTAAAAATTATATACACAAGATTGCCCCGGATAAGACAGACATCGTTGCGTTTTATAATAACGGCTCTCCGATCTTCGATAACTTTGGAATTACCAAACAAGTAAAAGCAGCTTTTGGCAAAACAGTTAACCTGCCAAGTGGCGCTTATCTTATCATTGAACATACTGAAGCCCTTCATGTAATTGATGTTAACAGCGGGTACAAAAGTGTTAGCAACAACCAGGAGCAAAACGCATTGGAAACAAACCTTGAAGCGGCGGAAGAAATTGCCCGTCAATTAAGGTTACGTGACCTTGGGGGCATTATTGTTGTTGACTTCATCGATATGAAATTGATGGAGAATAAAAAGAAACTGGCTGATGCAATGGAACAGCTAATGAGGCCTGATAGAGCCAAGCATGCCGTTCTTCCAATAAGCAAGTTTGGCCTGATGCAAATTACCCGCCAGCGCATGAAGCCAGAGATGAACATTAATACAAGTGAGATATGCCCAAGTTGTGACGGTACCGGTAAAATTTCCTCCACTCTTATACTGGAAGATGAGATTGAAAAAAATCTCAGCTATCTTATAATGCAAAAACACAAAGGACTTACTATTGAAGTACACCCTATGTTATATGCATACCTTACCAAAGGCTTCTTCTTAACTTCAATTTTAGCTAAGTGGCGCCGCAAATACAAGCAGCGGATAAAGCTTAAGTCCAATACTTCATACCATCTTACACAATTTCATTTTTTTGATGAAAATGACGAGGAGATAAAACTGTAGCATTACTGCATTTTAATCCTATAGACCGTAAATGAGTAAGGCATTAATTGTAAAGTAACTTTTTTACCCCTTAAGTTTATTGAATTTTCAACAGGGATAACAGCCGTTGTGTGTTCAAAGGAATTTACAGTATTTAGTGGTGCTGAAAGAACAACCTGAGTTGCTGTAGCAGGTAGCTTCTTTATACCTTCCAATAAAATATCTTTCATTACTGAGTTGCCGGATGTATTTACAAACTTCAGAATCAACTCACCATTTTTTTTATCAATGCAGGCCGTCGCATATAAACTGTCCTTACCGGATAGCGGGCTATTATTTTGAAGTAAGGGTACCACATGTGTTCCTTTGTTTAAGGAAAACATCTTTTGCACCTGGTAGTTAGGCGAACCATAGCTGGTGAGATTATTAGCCCATATTAAATCCGGCGCCCATTGCCAGCCATCCACATGCGCAAAAAGGGGTGCATAAGAAGCCATCTCCACCACATCTGCATTACGCTCCAGGCCGGTCATAAATGCAGCCTCAGACAAAGCGGATAACCAGTTATTTCTTCTTATACCGGGTGTGTCCCAGTCAACATGCGCCGCATATTCGCCCGCAAAAATTTTAGTATCACTGCGTTCATAATTATCGTAACGTGCCGCATTACTTAAGAACCATTCAGGGCTTCGGTAATAGTGCTCATCCACAAAATCTGTTTTCATTTTGCGCAGTTCAGTATTTAAATAATTAAAACGGGCGCCATCCGGGTCGGTGCCAGAACTGCTCACAATTTTAAATTCAGGGTATTTTGATTTTATAGCTTTCATAAAAAGCTGTAGCCGCTCCACATACTGAGGGCCCCAGTTCTCGTTTCCTACACCCATCATTTTTAAATTAAACGGTTGTGTATGCCCCATATCTGCACGCACCTTACCCCATTTGGATGTAACGGGGCCGTTTGCAAATTCAATTAAATCCAGCGCATCCTGTATGTAAGGATCTATTTGATTTAAGGGCGCCACTTCCCCACTATTAAACTGGCAAGCCATACCACAGTTTAAAATAGGCAATGGCTCTGCACCAATATCTTCAGCTAACTGGAAGTATTCGAAAAAGCCAAGCCCGAATGTTTGAAAATAATCTGGCGCCTGCCGGTTTGCAAACTCAGTATTCCACCGGTTTATTATCAACTGCCTTTCTTCAATGGGGCCAATTGTTTTTTTCCATTGGTAGCGCCGTTCAAGGTCAAACCCCTCTACAATACATCCTCCGGGGAAACGAATAAAACCAGGCTTCATATCAGCAAGTAATTGCACCATATCAGCACGCATACCACCGGGCCTGTTCTTCCAGGTATCTGCAGGAAAAAGTGAAATCATGTCAACATCAATCACCCCATCTCCTTCAAACCAGATGTTAAATTTTCCATCAGGCACTGTTGCAGTGCTAAAAAAACTTGTGCTTACTTTTTTCCATTCATCACCAGTTGTATTAACTAAAAGATTTTCTTTACCTATAACTTCATCTTTACTGTTTACAAGCTCCAACAGCAGTTTTACTCCATCTCCTTTACAATGCACAAGCATTGAAAAATCATAGCGGTTATCTTTTTTAAAACCCATACCCCTGAACCCTTCATTACTAAGCCCTATAGTACGTGCCGCATTGTTGTGCAATGTTACCCTTAAAAAACGAGGATTATTGGTGTGTTCATCCCCCCGGTTAATCACTAGAAAGTCTCCTTCGGTAGCCGGTTTCCCCAAAATCTTCCACCCCATTTTAGGGCGGGCAAACTCAAACGAGCGGTTTTTAATAAGCTCTGCATAAATACCTCCGTCAGCTCCAAAATTTATATCTTCAAAAAAAATACCCCACATAGTGGGTTGTATAGCGGCTTTAATTTTATCTGCTTTAACTACTAAGGTGGAATTGTTTTGCGCCTGTGTTTGCAATGTGATAAGTAACAAAATTGATCCGGCGATCTTCATAAAATTCATAGCAAGTCGATTATATCCCCGAAACTAATAAACTTTTGGCGGTAACATACCCGTACCATGCTGGTAATAAAAAAACGGCGATTAAATAACCGCCGCTTTTTTATTATATCTTTTCAAATTAATGATGATGATTGTGCATCATTCCATTTAATTCTTCGCCTGTTACTTCTTTTTCTTTTGGTTTTACCTGCCCTTCCATCCAGGCAAATAATTTGTCGGTGATGAGGCGGCGATAGCTGCTGTCCACCTGTTTTTCGTCCTTCATCATCCTGTCAATATAACTATCCAGCCAAGCAGTGTCTTCGCCAAGGTTCATAGCGCCAAAATAGCGCATTACTTCAGTTTTCATGCTTTCACGCAACTCCTCGGCACTTACCTGTAATTTATTATCCTGTATTAGTTTTTCGCTAATCAATGTCCATTTTAAGGAGTTTGAAAAAGAAGGGTACTCATGTTCAGCCTCCTCAGCTGTTTTAGGTTTTTCACCACCGTTCTGTAACCAGCGTTTTAAAAAATCGGCTGGAAATTCCATGCTGGTTTCATCAATGAGATAATGATAAAGCTGGTCCTGCAGCTGGTTGCGGCTTTGTGCATCCCAGTACTGCTGTATTTCTTCTTTAATGGCAGCTCTTAATTCATCTTCGGTTTTAATATCCTTACCCGGATATACCTCTTTAAAAAACTCTTCATTGAGCTCTCTTTTTTCAACCAGGCCAATTTTTACAATTTCTAGATTGAAATATTTTTTTACGGCTTCTTTGTCATCAGCATCTAATCCTAAATCTTTTGCAATAGCTGTAAGCTTATCATCATCAAAAGCTTTACTTAATTGCACCGTAACCGAATCGCCAATTTTTTTACCTGTTACTTTCTTTTGTACAGCACTGGTAAAGTATTTTACTATAACAGAGTTCTCTTTTGTAATACCACCTTCAATTACATTTCCGTCTTTATCGGCCTCTTTAAACAAAATGTTTAGTACGCATTCCTCGTTTTCTACTGTTTCCAGCTCGTTCATTTTACCACCACGAATCTGCATGCGTTTAATCTCATCTTCCACCATTTCATCTGTGGCTTTTACTTTATGCAGGGTAAGTTTTGCCTTAGTAAAATCAGCAATGGAATAATCGGGTTTTAATCCCATCTCAAAACCAAACTCATAATCAGCCGGGTTATTAAGGTCCATTTTAGCCAAATCGCTGGCTAATGGCAAAGGCTGGGCAAAAATTTCTGGCTTTTCCGTATTGAGGTAGTTGTAAAGTTCCTTTTCTACAGTTTTTACAACTTCGTCTGTAAAAATAGAAGCACCGTACATTTTTTTTATCATACCTGCAGGTACCATGCCTTTACGAAAACCTGGAATGTTTGCAGTTTTGCTATACTCTTTCAATTTCTTATCAAATGAAGGATAATAGTCTTCCTTGCTCACTTTTACCACTATTTTTTCGTGCAGTAAACCAATGTTTTCTCTTGTAACTGTTGCCATTGTATTGTTAATTGATTAAAATGTTAGTTGGTTAAATGAACAGTGAGCCACATTTTGCATGCACTGCTTAACCAATAAACCAAAAATTGTCCGGATGATAGGGGTCGAACCTACATGGATTACTCCGCCAGATCCTAAGTCTGGTGCGTCTGCCAATTTCGCCACATCCGGTTAAAGAACTGTTCCGCTTCAGGGCGGTTTTTAAACGGGCTGCAAAACTAAGGCTTTTACATCAAAGAAGGAAACGAATTTGTTTTCGTAAATTCGTTTGAACACATATGGAAACAACGATTGATATACCAAAATATAACCTCAACGAAACCGAAGAAAAAAAGGAGATTCTAAGGCAATACCGTGCCTTGCTGCGTGTTTTAAAACCCAAATTAAAGCCTGGAGATAAAGAACTGGTTCGTATTGCATTTGAAATGGCTGCTGAAGCGCATAAAACCATGCGCCGTAAAAGCGGCGAACCCTATATTTTACATCCGCTGGCTGTGGCTAAAATTTGTGTGGAAGAAATTGGCCTGGGCGTACGCAGTACTATTTGTGCACTTTTACACGATACGGTAGAAGATACAGATATAACACTGGAGGATATAAAAAGGGAGTTTGGCAACGAAATTGCCAAAATTGTGGATGGCCTTACCAAAATAAGTACGGTAATGGACGCCAATACCACACAGCAGGCCGAAAACTTTAAAAAGATTTTACTTACACTCACCGATGACCCCCGTGTAATTTTAATTAAGCTGGCTGACCGGTTGCACAACATGCGTACACTGGACAGCATGAAACGGGAAAAGCAATTGAAGATAAGCAGTGAAACGGTTTATGTATATGCACCGCTGGCACACAGAATGGGCTTGTACACCATTAAAACTGAAATGGAAGACCTGGCCATGAAATATATGGAGCCAGATACTTACCGTTACATTGCCCAAAAGTTAAACGACACCAAGAGGGAACGTACCAAATACATCAACGACTTCATCCGCCCCATAAGAGAAAAGCTGGAAAAATCAGGTTTTGATTTTGAAATTTATGGACGGCCTAAAAGCATACATTCCATTTGGAACAAAATGAAGAAAAAAGGTGTGTCCTTTGAAGAAGTGTATGATCTTTTCGCTATTAGAATTTTGGTTAATGCCCCGCTTGAAAAAGAAAAAGAAGAATGCTGGAAAGTTTACTCCATCATCACAGATGCCTATAACCCATCGCCTGAAAGATTACGTGACTGGCTGAGCAATCCTAAAAGCAATGGTTACGAAGCCTTGCACACCACTGTAATGGGGCCACAGGGTAAGTGGGTAGAGATACAAATACGTACCCGCCGCATGAATGAAATTGCTGAAAAAGGACTGGCAGCGCATTGGAAATACAAGGAAGGAAAAGATGATGAAAGCAGGTTTGATGTTTGGTTCCATCAAATACGGGAAGCATTGGGTAACCAGGACAGCAGCTCACTCGATTTTTTACAAGACTTTAAATCATCATTTTTAACAGAAGAAATTTATGTGTACACACCAAAAGGCGATGTAAAAATGCTGCCGGTGGGTGCGTCCGCACTGGATTTTGCATTTGGTGTGCACAGTGCCGTAGGAAGCCATTGCATTGGGGCTAAAGTAAACCATAAGCTGGTGCCCATCAGTCACAAGCTTCGCAGTGGCGACCAGATTGAAATAATTACCAGCGCCAAACAAAAACCTAACCCGGAGTGGCTGAATTATGTTGTTACTACCAAGGCAAAAACAAAAATTAAAGACACCCTCAAAGAAGAAAAAAGAAAAGTTGCAGAAGATGGAAAGGCCATTCTGCAAAAAAAATTAGATGCTATTGGGGGACAAGCCACGCAGCATAATATGGAAGAACTGGCTTCTTTTTACAAACTCAATTCTTCACTTGATTTGTTGTATGAGATTGCCACAAAGAAAATTGACTTAAAAGAACTGAAAGATTTTACAGCCAGTGGTGACCGGTTATTTTTTCCAAAACCTGCAAAACCTGAGCATGATGAACATCCGCATGACGCACTTAATAAGCATACCAAAAAAGATAAAGATGCTGAGCTGATAATTTTTGGCGAAAGCAGTGATAAAATTCAGTACACCCTTGCCAACTGTTGCAAGCCTATACCCGGAGATGATGTATTTGGTTTTGTAACACAGGGCGAAGGGCTGAAAATACACCGTACCAACTGCCCTAATGCAGCAAGATTATTGGCTAACTACGGCCACCGGGTGGTAAAGACAAAATGGGCTAAAAACAAAGAAATTTCTTTCTTAACCGGTTTAAAAATTATTGGGCTGGATGATGTGGGTGTAATACACAAAATAACCAACCTCATCAGCGGGGAGATGAAGTTTAATATTGCCGCTATGACCATTGAAGCATCTGAAGGGATTTTCAAGGGTAATATGAAAATATATGTACACGATAAGGATGAACTGGATGAATTAGTGAAACGCCTTACCAATTTACCCGGTATTGAAAAAGTGGACAGGTATGATACCGAATAAAGCACCCAGTTAACTATTAATTTACATCCCCTTACAACCTTTACTCATCAAAACACATCATATTTGTGTAACAAATAAAACTATATTTTATGCAAGAATTAATTAACCGCCTTACTGCAGAGGCCGGTATAAGTGCAGACCAGGCAACTAAAGCGCTTGACACTATTAAAAATTTCGTGAAAGAGAAGTTTCCAATGCTGGGTGGTGCTGTGGATAATATGTTTGCGGCATCTCCTGAAAGTGTAGCCGCAGCCGCAAAAACAGAGGAGAAAAAAGAAGAAAGCATGATGGATAAAATCAGTGATGTTATTCCCGGCCAGGCTGGCGAAAAAGTAGAAGAATTTGCAAAGAACGCCGCACATAAGGCAGAAGAAGTTTTTGACAGTGTGAAAGATAAGCTGAGCGGTATGTTTGGTGGCGACAAGAAGTAATCTTATTTACTGTGATATAGAAAAGCCCTTCTTTTAAGAAGGGCTTTTCTATGAATCAAATATCAGGGTTAACCTTTCAATGCTTCCCTTGCTATCACAATCTTTTGTATTTCGCTGGTGCCTTCGCCAATAGTACACAACTTACTGTCACGGTAAAATTTCTCCACCGGAAAGTCTTTGGTGTAACCATAACCACCAAATATCTGTACTGCATCAGTACTCACTTTTACAGCAACTTCACTGGCATAGTATTTAGCCATCGCTGCTTCTTTCGTCATGGGCAGCCCCCGCATTTTTAAATCACAGGCGGTATCTATTAATAATTCAGCAGCGGCGATTTCAGTGGCCATATCAGCCAGTTTAAAACTGATGCCCTGGAAGTTGGCAATGGGCTGATCAAACTGGTACCGCTCCTTTGAATATTGAACAGATGCTTCGTAAGCACCTTTTGCAATACCCAACCCTAATGCAGCAATAGAAATTCTTCCACCATCCAGCACTTTCATACTTTGCTTAAAGCCTGCGCCAATTTCACCTAAGCGGTTTGCATCCGGTATACGGCAATTATCAAAAATCATTTCTGCAGTTTCACTGGCACGCATGCCCAGTTTATTTTCTTTTTTACCACCGCTAAAACCAGGCGTACCTCTTTCTACCACAAATGCAGTAGCATTATCTTTTGTACGGGGTTCTCCGGTTCGGCAAACCACCACAGCAACATCACCGGTTTTGCCATGTGTAATCCAGTTTTTTGTTCCGTTTATCACCCATTCATCACCATCTTTTACTGCTGTAGTTTTCATATTACCAGCATCGCTGCCGGTGTTGGCCTCTGTTAACCCCCATGCTCCTAAATACTCCAGCGAAGCCAGTTTAGGTAAATATTTTTTCTTCTGTTCTTCGTTGCCAAAATTTAAAATATGGCCGGTACATAAGGAATTATGTGCTGCCAGCGACAACCCTATTGAGCCACACACTTTTGCCACTTCCTGGATAATTGCGCTGTATTCAAAATATCCCATACCACTGCCGCCATATTGCTCCGGTACAAATACACCCATTAAACCCAGCTTACCCATTTCTTTAAAAATATGCAATGGAAATTCCTGCTTTTCGTCCCACTCCATTACATAGGGTTTTATATACTGCTCCGCAAAGTCACGGGCAGTTTGTGCAGCATGCTGAGTTAATTCTGATTGTTTAAAGTTCATACAGGAGCAATTATGTTCATGGCAAATTTATGGGATTTCACCCCTATCCCTTTACCAACATCCGGCCGGATGCAAAAATTATTGAACTTTTAAGTAAGGTGCTGCTTTGCTGTAAATTTCTTCAGTAACAGTCATAATCTTTTTTATATCATCAACTGAACTGAAATTGCCATGCTGTGTGCGGTACTGCACAATGGCGTTGGCCAAATTGTATTTTATGTACGGATGTGCTTTTAGGTCATCAACTGTGGCGGTGTTAATATTAAATTGTTTTATAGTTGAATTGCCGGCCGTTAGCCTTGCTTTAATTTTTTGAAAGGTGGAATCGGGCAAACCATACGTTTCCCCCACTTGTTCTGCCTTATAAAAACCACCAAGTTTATCCCTGAAATTAAGAATACGCTGCGCCAGTTTACTGCCAATACCGGGCAACGCAATTAGTGCACTCGTGTCGGCAGTATTAATATCTATTATTGATGGGGTGTATTTGGGCTTGTCATAATTTTTTGTTTCATAAGTTTGTTGCGGATAATTATTTTCTTTTGGTGCAATTTTTATATAGGGCAAAAGGCGCTGCACTTCATCTTCATGCAGGCCCCATACTTTACTTATATCCTCCGGTTTGTAAAAATGCCCGCCCTTACTTAAGTAGTTTTGTATTGTGGCAATGGTTTTATCTCTTAAACCGAGTCGTTTCCAGTCATCAGCAGAAGCAGTGTTGGGGTCAAAATAAAATAACTCTCCTTTGGAAGTATTCCTGTAATAATTTTTTTCTGATGGCTGATAGTAATTAGGGTAATTATCATCATCATTGTATTCCTTCTTTACAAAACCAGTGGATGAGTCTTGTTTTATTTTTAAGGCAGCAATTTCTTTTTTAAAGTTATCGGTGTTAACCGGTTTTGATTTTACAAAGAATGGGTATAAAAAGGGCAAAACAATAAAGATGATAATAAGTGCAAGGATAGCAATGATACCTCTGCGTTCTTTTTTAGTAAAGCTTAAGTAAGATGAAATAACCTCTTTAAACATTTTGCCGGCTTATAGTTGCAAAATAGCCACTGCGACTAACGGTAGCAATACCCTAAAAGGGTAATTAAGCAAGACTGACTTCCAGCCCATCCCATCCCAACTCAATACCTTGCGGCAATGAGCTGTTTACTTCCTGGTGTTTGCCCAGCTGATGACTGATATGTGTAAAATAAGCCTGTGGTATTTGTAAATCCTGCACTTCTGCAATGGCTTCGCTCAACGTATAATGTGAAATATGTTTTTCATGCCGCAATGCATTCAGCACAATTACTTTGCTGCCGCGTATTTTTTCTTTCTCGTCTTCTTCTATGCGGTTAGCATCAGTTATGTATGTAAAGTCGCCAAATCTAAAACCCAGTACCGGCATTTTATGGTGCCATACTTCCACCGGCAATACGGGTATATCTCCAACGTAAAATAAAGAGTTGCCGATAGTATTCAATTGCAGCTCTGGTATACCCGGATATTTTTTATCAGCAAATACGTATGCAAATTCTCTCTTTATAGCCTCTTCGGTTAATGAATTGGCATAAACTGCCATGGCTTTTTTTTGAAAGAAATTAAAAGCACGTACATCATCCAGCCCGGCAATATGATCTTTATGCGGATGGGTAAAAATTACTCCATCCAGCTTTTTTACTCCCGCTCTCAACATCTGGTAACGAAAATCAGGTGTGGTGTCAACCACCAGTGCAGTTGTTTCGCTTTGCACCAAAATACTGCTGCGCAGGCGCTTGTCCTTTTTATCTGTTGATGTACATACAGGGCAATTGCAGCCAATCATTGGAACGCCGCTGCTGGTACCGGTACCTAAAAACGTTATTTTTAAAGGGGGGCAATGCACCATGTAAAATTAGGAATTAAGAACTGGGAATTTCGAATTCCTAATGGGCAATTTCAAATTATTTATGCGCTTCTGCACTCATTACCTCTTCATACATTTTCTGGCTTTCCAGTGTAAGTGCATCAAAGTTTATTTCCAGCTGGGGCATCAGGTCAACCAACGTATTTATGCGGCCTTCTGTTTGCAAAAATTTATTTAGCACCACTACTTTTTTGGCTTGCAGAATGCAATAACCACTTTGAAAATTACCCCGCTCGTAACGGATTATATAGCCGGCTTCTTCGGCAACCTGTTCAATTTTATCTAATGTGTGTTGTGTGTATTTCATAGTACCGCAACCCCTCAAGGGGCTTTATCTCTTTAAAGTAACCTGCAATCTGCTGCAATCGGAGTTTATAATAAAAAAACGTTTTCAACAATCGTTGATAAATATCCTTTAAAGCATTCAAACTCAGCAAACGCTCCAACTTAAAAAGCGCTTCGAAGTTCCCCCTTTAGGGGGCCGGAGGGGGCTTTATTTATTCGTCATCCTCACCACCGGCACAATCATTTCCTCTAAACTTATACCACCATGCTGAAAGGTATTGCGGTAATAATTTACATAATGGTTATAGTTATTGGGATAACATAAAAACAGATCTTCCTTAGCAAAAATAAAAGAGGAGTTAACATTCGGCACCGGCAACCCTGCTTCTCTCGGGTCTCTGAAAGCAAGTACTTCTTTTGGTTCGTAATTTAAGTTGCGGCCATGCTTGTAGCGCAGGTTAGTGGTGGTCTGTTTATCGCCAATAACTTTTGCAGGGGTTTTAACTTTTACACTGCCATGATCCGTTGCCACGATCATATTTATTTTTTTATCGGCAATTTTTTTAAGTGCAGCATGCAGCGGGCTATGCTCAAACCAGCTTTGAGTAATACTGCGGTAACTGGTTTCATCGCCAGCCAGTTCCTTCAGCACTTCCATTTCGGTACGGGCATGGCTGAGCATATCAACAAAATTGTACACAATAACATTTATGTCGTTGGTAAGCATGTTATGAATATTATCCACCAGCTTTTGCCCGTCGTTATTATTAGTAATTTTCGTGTAAGAATATTTTAAATCCCCTTTACCCAAACGTTTTAACTGGGCCTTAAAAAATTCTTCTTCATATAAATTTTTGCCCCCTTCTTCATCATCATTTTTCCATTGTGCCGAAAAATTTTTTTCAATATCTACTGGCAGCATACCGGCAAATATGGCGTTACGGGCATATTGTGTGGCTGTAGGCAGTATAGAATAAAAAGTTTCTTCTTCATGTATCCGGAAGCTTTCTGCAAAAATGGGTTGTATGGCTTTCCACTGGTCAAAACGCAAATTATCTATCAGCACAAAAAATAACGGTGTTCCCTTTTCCAAATGTGGAAATACTTTAAACTTCATCAGTGTATTGCTCATTATCGGCGCTTCGTTGCTTTTGGGGCTTACCCATTTTGCATAGTTCTTACTTACAAACTTAAAAAACTCTGTATTGGCTTCATTCTTCTGCGTTTGAAAAACTTCCTGCATTTCCGGGCTGTCACTCTTCTTCATCTCCAGTTCCCAATACACCAGTTTTTTATAAATATCCATCCAGCCATTGTAATCGGGGTTATCGTTCAGGGCCATAAATAAATTCCGAAACTGCTGCTGGTATGCCAGTGTCGTTTTCTCTGCAACTAACCTTTTATTGTCAATAATTTTTTTAAGGCTCAGCCAAACCTGGTTAGGGTTAACAGGTTTAATAAGGTAATCACTTATCTGGCTGCCAATGGCTTCATCCATTAAATTCTCAGCCTCATTTTTTGTAATTAAAACAACCGGCAGGTTGGTATTGTATTCTTTTATTTGTTGTATTGCCTGCAAACCCGTCATGCCCGGCATGCTTTCGTCAATCAGCACTACATCTACAATATTATCCTTAACATACTCCACTGCATCAAAGCCATTTGTTTTGGTCTGCACTTCGTAGCCCTTGTTTTCAAGAAACATTATTTGAGAAGTAAGGCTGTCAATCTCATCATCCACCCAAAGTAATTTTGCTATACTCATTGTATCGGTTTGAGGTTTGTTGTTTATGGTTTGAGGCTATCAGCAGTAATTCAACAATCAACATCGTTGTAAACTTGTTCTGTTAATTTTTTATTCTTTCAGTGAAAGAATAAAAATTAATCTCACTTCATCTTTTAAATCACTTTTCAGCTTTTATCTAAGCGTATAAAAAATCCGTGTTTATTTGTCCCATCAGTATCAACTGCATTCCATCCATTCTTACAAATTTAACTTTTTACACCAATGCTGCTAAGCTTTATTTAGCTTTGTAAATCTTTTAACAAAAAAACTGGTTTAACAGTAAACTATAAACAACAAACCACAAAGCTTCATGCCTTTTCGAAAAATAATTAACGACCCTGTTTATGGATTCATCACAATTGATGATGAGCTGATTTACCAGGTCATCTCTCACCCTTATTACCAGCGTTTGCGCCGCATTAATCAAATGGCAATGGCTTATTTGGTATATCCCGGTGCCGTACATACAAGGCTGCATCATTCTTTAGGAGCCTATCATTTAATGTGCAACGCCATAAATGAATTAAGAAGCAAAGGAACTGATATAACACCTGCAGAAGAGCAGGCTGCAAAAATTGCTATCCTTTTACACGATATTGGCCATGGCCCTTTCAGTCATGCGTTGGAACATACTTTGATTGAAGGCATGCATCATGAAAAGATATCGTTGCTGATAATGGAGGAACTGAACAAACAGTTTGAAGGAAAGCTGCAGCTGGCTTTAGATATTTTTACCGGCGCTCACCCAAAAAAATTCCTTCATCAATTAATAAGCGGCCAGTTGGATGTGGACCGCATGGATTACCTTACCCGTGACAGTTTTTTTACCGGCGTAAGCGAAGGCGTTATAGGTTATGACCGTATTTTAAAAATGCTGACTGTACATAATGGGGAGTTAATGGTGGAAGAAAAAGCGATTTATTCCATTGAAAAATTTTTAGTGGCCCGCCGGTTGATGTACTGGCAGGTGTACCTGCATAAAACAGTTTTATGTGCCGAACAAATGCTGAAGCGGATTGTTAAACGAGCCAAACAAATTAAAGCGGATGCACCTTCGCCTTTAAGCAAGCTTATCAGCCAGCCTGACAGCAAACTTACCATTGAAGAGTTTTGCGGACTGGATGATTTTGATGTACTATCAGCCATAAAAACATGGAGCAACCATACTGATGTAGTTTTATCAACCCTTTGCAAAGGCATTATAAACCGGCAGCTGCTTAAAGTAAAATATTTTGGTGAGCCTGTTGATGAAAAAATACTGGCTGAGCAAACTGCTGTTACCTGTGCAAAGTTTAATATAAGCGTAGATGATGCAGCATGGCTGGTATTTACCGGCGAGGCAGTAAGCAGTACCTACAATTTTGATGATGAACATATACGCATTTTGTTTAAAGACGGAACGGTTAAAGACATTTCAGAAGTAGACAATGCCCTTATTAATCAAAATTTAAAAGGGAAGGTTAAAAAATATTACATTTGTTATACACGGGCTTGATTTTTGCCTGTTAACCTGCAAAGAAACACCATGCAATTTTCTGCAACACAAATAGCGCTGCTTATTGGCGGCAAAGTAGAAGGTAATGCTGATGCAGCAGTAGGCTCCTTTGGTAAAATTGAAGAGGCGCAGGCCGGGCAGTTGTCCTTTTTAGCCAATCCCAAATACGAGGAGTTTTTATATTCTACAAAGGCATCTGTAATTATCGTAAATGAATCGCAGGAGCTGAAGCAACCTGTTAATGCGGCTTTAATCCGTGTGCCGGATGCCTATTCTGCATTTGCCACTTTGCTGGATAAATACCAGCAGATAAAACAACAGCAATTAACAGGTATACAACAGCCGGTTTATATAGATGCCACTGCAAAAACAGGCGACAATATTTTCATCGGCGCCTTCAGTTATTTAGGCGAAAATGTAATACTGGCAAATGGCGCTAAAATTTATCCGGGTGTTTATTTGGGCAGTAATGTTATTATTGGTGAAAACAGCATTATACATCCCGGTGTAAAAATTTATCATGATTGTGTGGTAGGAAAAAATGTAGTGATACATGCAGGCACGGTCATAGGCGGCGATGGCTTTGGTTTTGCGCCACAGGCTGACGGCAGTTTTAAAAAAGTGCCGCAAATTGGCAATGTTATTATTGAAGATGGTGTGGAGATAGGTGCCAATACAACAATAGACAGGGCAACCATTGGCAGTACTTTAATTAAGGCTGGCGCCAAGCTGGACAACCTGTTACAAATAGCACACAATGTGGAAGTGGGTAATAACACAGTTATTGCAGCGCAGGCAGGCGTTAGCGGCAGTACAAAAATTGGCAATAATGTTATGATTGGGGGACAAGCAGGAATTGTTGGCCATATCAATATTGGCGATGGCGCTAAAATAAATGCACAAAGTGGCGTAAGTAAATCATTAGAAGCTGGCAAAGCCGTTACAGGCTCCCCGGCGCATGATTACACAGCGGCATTACGCAGCCAGGCTGCCAGCCGTAAATTACCGGAGCTGGAGAAAAGAGTAAAAGAATTAGAAAAAATAATTGCGGAGCTTATGGCGGTTAAGTAAACTTGTTTTAATCCGTTTGCCAACCATTCCGTCAAAAGTGTAATCTATATCGTAATCTTATTAAAAGTATTGGTGCATTTTTCCCGCAAACATATAGTCTTTACGGCAGGCCTTCTTTTTATCGCACTTTTATGTCATTCACAAAGTATCAGCTTCAGTGGAACAATACAGGACGCACATACTAAAGAACCCGTTCCCTTTGCATCTGTATATTTTAAACATTCAGGTGCAGGCAAAACAACCGACAGTGCCGGTAATTTTTCTTTTAATGTAAGCCATTATCAAAAAGATACTTTGGTGGTTACTTATGTA
>JBGAHV010000070.1:0-21036 GCA_044225995.1 Ferruginibacter sp.
CATTGGCCACAGATGCATCGTTTAAAAAAGTTAATGCCGGTAATGAAAATGCTTTGTATGCATACGTAAGGCAAAAAGCAGGTAAGAAAGTACTGGTGATTTTAAATTTATCTGCCACAGAACAAACCGTTACTGTAAAAGACAGAACATTGTGGGGAAAGCCTTACAATGTTTTTATGCACAGCAAAGAAACGCTAAGCAGCAAAGAATGGAAGCTGGAACCCTGGGGATATGCAGTATATGAATATTAATAAGAGTTATAAAAATAAAAGCCGGTAGTTACCGGCTTTTATTTTATGTTGTAAAGTATTGCTATGCAAATGCCGGCAGTAATTTTATTTCGTTACGGTATAAAATAATTTTCTTGTCATTTTCCAGTTGCTTCAGCAAACGGGAAATGACCACTCTTGAAGTGGCGAGTTCATCTGCTATTAAATAATGCGATGCTTTGATGACAGAAGAACCGGAGAGCCGCTGTTTTTCTTTTAAGTAGGAAACAAGGCGCTCATCCAGTTTATGAAAAGCAATGCTCTCAATTGACTTCAGCAGTTCAGTAAACCTTTCATTAAAGCTGCGCATGATATAATTTTTCCAGCTGGGGTATTTGCACAGCCATTCATCCAGTTTTACATTGGGTATGCCCATTATTTCCACATCATCTTCTGCCACGGCTTTTACTTCGCTTTTTTTTGCTTCCACGCAGCAGCTGTAAGCCATGGAGCAGCTTTCGCTGCTGGATAAATAGTAGAGCAGTATTTCATTCCCGTTATCATCCAGCCGGTACACTTTTATTGTACCATTCAGTACAATCGGCATCATACGGATGTACTTGCCGTAATCCATAATTAAATCACCTTCTTTAAACGTTTGCCAAATACCAAACTGCTGAATTTCCTGCAGCAATGCCGGTTCAAATACATGCGAAAGCCTTTCTGTTACTATGCTCATAGTTCAAATGTACTATAATTACGCTTTTTCAGCCCTATAAAAAAATCTGCCTTGCAGGGCAGATTCTCAATGAAAATTGAAGAAAAAATGACCAACCTATTTTACGTAGCCTCTTACGTTCATCCAGCTGCCGCCATTCACCACGTTGGTAAATCCATTTTTTTCTAAAATAGATTTTGCTGCACTGCTGCGGCCGCCGCTTTGGCAAAACACCACAATATTTTTTTTATTTTTCAGCTGTGCTGTTTTAGAGGCAATTACATCCAGCGGTATGTTTACAGATCCTTTTACATGACCCATGGAAAATTCGCCGGGCGTGCGCACATCCACCAGGTAAGCGCCATCATTAATTACTTCTGCCAGGTTTACGGTTGTGCCACCGCCAAATAATTTTTGAAGAATGTTCATTGTATTGTTTTTTTAAATTGAATTGTTATGCGTATTGCTGTAAAATTTTTACCAGGTTATTTTTGGGCACCACACCACTTTGCCTCCAGAGTATTTTCCCTTCTTTAAAAAGAATCAATGTGGGTACACCTTGTATGTTGTATGCCTGCGCCGCCTCCGGGCTTTGGTCCACATCCACTTTAATTATTGTGGCGCCCTCCCCTAATTCCTGCTTCACCTCTTTTAAAATGGGTGCCATCATTTTACAGGGTCCGCACCAGGCAGCTGTAAAATCCACCAGCACGGGTTTGTGGGATTGTATCATTTCATTAAAAGTCATTACTGTCTTTTTGAGGCCTGTTTTCTTTTTTAAAAATGCCAAACAACAAGCCGCCCATTAATGCGCCATAAAGCGTGCTGTTTAGCGGCTTTGATGTAATTAAACAAGTACCACTGGCACAGCCTACATAATTCCAGTACAGGAAACCTCCTGCCGCCCCTGCAACGGCACCTGCCACATACAACCAGTTATTGCTAAACCACTTCTTCATACTGTATATTTTCTGTGGATGTTTTTTCATTTACAGGTTTGCCTGTTGTATAACAGCTACCTGCTGCACAACAACCGGTGTTAAACAATGCCATTACTGTAAACAGGAAACCTGCAATGCCAAACAAAGCATCTTTTGCTGCAGCGGCCTGCACAATAATTGCAATGCCCATTGCCAGCCGTAAAAAGCGTACCAGTGTCCAGTTGCTGAAAAGTAATTGTTTCATTAATTATTTTATAAAGTAAAATTACATTGTAAAAACAGTTGTAATTGGTAACAAAGGTTACAAATTAAAGGGCAGCTTTACGGCTGCCCTTATTCATAATGGCTTTTCAAAGCGTTCAGTTATTGGTCTTTTTAGCGGGGCAGGTGTTTAAACCCACCAAAGTATACAGGGGGCAAAAACTAATAAGGCTGGTAAGCAGGAAAACTCCTCCTAACACCAAAAGTATAATACCAAATGTACCGGTTACTGTTCCGGTAAAATATAATACAGCAAATACCGCAGCAAGCAATATGCGTATAATGCGGTCGGCAGCACCCATGTTCTTTTTCATAAAAATGATTTTTTGTTAGCATAAAAATAATTACACATTTATACCTTGCCGGTAACTTTTGTTACATACCAAAAAAACAAAAAGGGCAGCTGGTGCTGCCCCTGGTTTTCTCATGCTTCAACTGAAAAGAACCAGTGATGTTATGCCTTCATAATTTTGCTCTGGCAAACAAAATTTGTTTTTGGTACTGTTGTTTTGCTGATGGCCGCAAAGCCGCCTTCCACTTCTGTAAAATTGCGGTACCCCCTTGCCTGTAAAATAGATGCAGCCACCATGCTACGGTAGCCACCTGCACAATGCAGGTAAAAATGTTCGGCTGGGTTAATATCTTTTATCCATTCGTTGATATATGCCAATGGTTTGTTGTAAGCCTCTTGCACATGCTCAGCTTCATACTCTGTTTCTTTGCGAACATCAACAATCATGTCTTTTTCAATATCCACCTGTTTGGCAAATACATCAGCGGGTATACGGTCCACCACATCGGCTTCTTTGCCTGATGCCAGCCAGGCAGTAAAGCCACCTTTTAAATGGCCGAGTATATTATCAAAACCCACCCTGCTTAAACGGGTTACAGCTTCTTCGGTGGTTCCTTCGTCTGTTACCAGCAAAATGGCTTGCTTTACATCCACGATCATGGCGCCAACCCATGGGGCAAAATCGCCATTAAGCCCAATGTTCACACTCTGCGGAATAAAGCCTTTATAAAATGCTGTATTGGGCCTTGTGTCTAAAATTAAAGCCCCCGTATTTTCTGCAGCTGCTTCAAATTCATCGGGTGTTAATGCACGCATGCCGTTATTTAAAACAGTTTCAAAACTCTCATATCCTTTTTTATTCATGGCCACATTAAAACCAAAATAACCCGGCGGTGGTGTAAGGCCATCGGTTACTGCTTTTATAAAAGCATCTTTACCGGGCTGGTTCAATGCATAGTTCATTCGTTTTTGATTGCCGAGTGTATCTACCGTTTCCTTCATCATGTTTTTACCACAGGCACTGCCGGCACCATGGGCAGGATAAACAATTACATCATCCGCCAATGGCATTATTTTATTCATCAAACTATCATAAAGCAATCCTGCCAGTTCTTCCTGGGTCATGTTAGCTGCTTTTTGTGCCAGGTCCGGCCGGCCAACATCCCCTAAAAACAACGTGTCGCCGCTGAAGATGGCATAGTCCTTACCAGTTTCATTTTTTAAAAGATAAGTGGTGCTTTCCATGGTATGGCCAGGCGTGTGCAGTGTTTTGATAGTGAGTTTTCCAATGGCAAACTCCTGCCCGTCTGCGGCGCTGATAAAATCAAAGTCTGGTTTTGCATTAGGCCCGTATACAATGGCTGCGCCTGTTTCTTTTGCTAAATCAAGATGGCCGCTCACAAAGTCGGCATGAAAATGTGTTTCGAAAATATACTTAAGCGTAACCCCGTCTTTTTTTAACCGGTCCAGGTAAGGTTTTATTTCCCTTAGCGGATCTACTATGGCTGCCTCGCCATTTGAAGTGATATAATAGGCGCCTTGCGCCAGGCAACCGGTATATATTTGTTCAATGTTCATAGTTATATATTTTGAAGATACAAATTTGCATTGTTGCCTGCATATTTTTGGCAACATAAGTTACAAATAAAAGGGCCGTTGCTGTTAACAACGACCCTGACCTTTCTGCTCAAAAAAACTATTTTATAATAATGTTGTCGGGCAAACATAGTCTGACCTGGGTATACTGGTTTTGGCAATTTCCTTAAAGCCACCGGTTACATCTACAAAATTATCCCAGCCCCGTTGTTTTAAAAGAGCGCCGGCAATAATGCTGCGGTAACCGCCTGCGCAATGAACCACAAATAATTTTTCTTTTGGTAACTCTGCCAGGTAACTGTTCAATAAATGAAGCGGCATGTTTACAGCACCAATTACATGCTCGGTATCATATTCACTCTTGCGCCTTACATCCACCAGCATAAAATCTTCTGCCCCATATTTTTCCTCCAGTTGTTGTGGAGATATACGGTGTATAATATCTGTTTCTTTACCGGCATTTTTCCATGCGGCAAAGCTTCCTTTTAAAAAACCTATGGCATGATCATAACCCACTCGTGAAAGACGGATGATGCTTTCCTCTTCTTTGCCTTCTTCCGCCACAATTAAAATTTCCTGGTTTATATCCGGCACCAGTTCTCCCACCATTTGTGCAAAATTTCCTTCCAGCCCAATGCTGATGCTGTTAGGAATAAAGCCTTTTGCAAACTCTGCTGCGGGCCTGGTATCTAAAATCAGTGCCCTTGTTTCATTGGCAGCAAATTCAAAAGCATCCGGGTCAAGCGGTTTTTGTCCACGTTCCATTACAGTGTCAAGGCTTTCGTAACCCGTAATATTCATCAGTACATTTTTGGGGAAATAACCCGGAGGTGGTGTAAGCCCTGTAAGAATGGCTTTTACAAATTCATCCTCTGTCATGGGCTGCAGTGCATAATTCACTTTTTTCTGATGACCGAGTGTATCTGTCGTTTCCCTGCTCATCATTTTACCGCAGGCGCTGCCGGCGCCATGGTTGGGATAAACAATCAGGTCATCACTTAATGGTAATATCTTTTCATGCAGTGAGTGATATAAAAGGCGGGCCAGTTTATCTTCTGTCAGTTCAGCCACTACGTGCTGTGCCAGATCGGGCCGTCCAACATCACCAATAAACAATGTATCGCCGGAGATAATGCCATGTTCCTTGCCATTCTCATCAATCAGCAAATAGGTAGTGCTTTCCATGGTGTGGCCGGGTGTATGAATTACTTTGATCTGGTAATCGCCAATTTTAAATATTTGCCCGTCATGTGCCACCACTGCTTCGTAGTTAGGTTTTGCGCCGGGGCCAAAAACAATAGTGGCACCTGATTTTTTGTGAAGATCTAAGTGGCCGCTAACAAAGTCGGCATGAAAATGAGTTTCAAAAACATACTTTATACGGGCATTGTCTTTAACAGCCCTGTCAATATACGGCTGCACTTCCCGGAGCGGATCAAAAACAACGGCTTCACCATTGTTCTCTACATAATAAGCAGCGTGTGCAATACATCCGGTGTAAATTTGTTCTACTTTCATAGCAAGTGTAATTTGGTTAGGGGTTACTGCATTGGTTTAAGGGGTGGGCAGTTTAACCACATGCAAAAATCTGTACTACTGTACTTACAGGCAGCTACCATGGTTACTGCTGCTGCTGATATGTATCATCCGGACAGGTGACCGGTATCATTTTTTGATGAAACAAATAAAAAGTTCGTTGCCCATTCTTTTAGAATAAGAATTATAACAAGGGCTGAGCGTGTGCAACGCAAAATAAGGGTTGAATAAGGTTTCGTATTCCGCTTTAGTACCGCCAAATGGAGGGCCTTCATTTTCAAATTCGCTGGCAAACAGCACACCAGCCAGTTTACCATCAGGTGCCAGCAACTGGTGTATTTTTTTTACATAGTCAGTTCGCATTGCAGGGTTAAGGGCACAAAAAAATGTTTGTTCTAAAATAAGATCGTATTCGCCGCTGTGTTCAAAAAAATCACCGTGAATAATTTTTGCGGATGAATAAGCTTTTAATTTTTCTTTAAGCCCCATTACCGGCAAAGCGGCAATATCAATAACAGTAACATTTGTAAAACCTTTTTGTAAAAGATATTCCGCTTCGTAACTGTTGCCGCAACCCGGTATTAAAATGCGCAGGTGCTTATTTGTAATTTGTTCCGCATAGGCTTTCAACGGTGGTGAAACCTGCTGCATATCCCACCGGGTTTCATTCTCTTTGTAAAGATTATTCCAGTAAGCTTCATCCAGTAATGGTGGTTGATTGCTCATAATGCCCCGTGTGTGGTGGTAAAAAACAATTCCTTTACAATAATATAAATTCCCATCAGCAATACAAACCAGCCAAACAGTTTTTTAAGCTGTGCCCCGTTTATTTTTCTTGATAAAGCCGTACCGGCAAAAATACCTGCAATGGATACAGCTGATAAAGTAAGGAGCAAATGCCAGTTGATGTTGTAATGGCCAATATCACCGGTAAAACCAATTAAAGAATTCAGGGCGATGATCAGCAGTGATGTGCCTATAGCTTCTTTTACGGGTAAACCCATTATCAGCACCAGCACGGGTATAATTAAAAAGCCGCCGCCGGCGCCAAGCAACCCTGTTACTAAACCAATAGAAACACCATAACCGGTTAGTGAAAGGATGTTTGATTTTTTAAAACCCGTTTGTGAAACTTGATTTTTTGCCCCGCTTTTTATCATTGCCACTGCAGAAAAAAGCATGAGCACTGCAAACAGCAGCATAGCAGCAACCGGTTTTGTTAAACTAAATTCTTTTGCAGTGAATAATACATGCGGAATAAGCGGCACCAGCCAGTGACGGGTAACAAAAACAACCACAACAGAAGTAATACCAAATAACAAGGCAGTTTTTGTATCCACCAGCCCTTTTGCATAATTGTTTAGGGCACCCACTAACGAAGTAATGCCAACAATGAATAATGAATAAGAAGTGGCCAGCACCGGGTTTATACCCATTACATATACTAAAATAGGTACGGTAAGCACAGAGCCCCCGCTGCCAATCAGTCCGAGTGAAAGCCCCACCAGTGCAGCGAGTAAATAACCAGCAATTTCCATTTTACAAAATTGTTAATTAAAGGAGCAGTATACCGTTACAAATGTTACCATACCTGTGGGAAATGTTTACTTCCGTTAAACAGCATTGTAATTTATAGCTTTTATATTTGCCTGATGAAAAAGACAGGAATTCTGGGAGGCGGGCAATTAGGAAGAATGTTACTGCAGGCTGCGGCCAACTATCCGGTAGAAACATTTGTTATGGAAAACGACCCCGGTTGCCCCGCAGCGCATTTATGCCATCACTTTATCAAAGGCGATATAAAAAACTTTGATGATGTTTACAATTTTGGCAAAGGGCTGGATGCACTAACCATAGAAATTGAGAGCGTGAATGAAGATGCACTGGAAAAACTGCAGGCAGAAGGTGTAAAAATTTACCCCAGCCCTGCTGCACTGAAGATTATTAAAAACAAAATTTTACAAAAGCAATTCTATAAAGACAACGAAATACCCACCAGCGATTTCATTATTACCCAAAATAAAAATGAATTGCAGCAGCACAGCAGTTTTCTGCCAGCAGCACATAAAATTGGCATGGGCGGTTATGATGGCCGCGGTGTGGAGCTGTTAAAAACTGCCAATGATATTGAAAGAGGATTTGATGCACCTGCCGTATTGGAAAAAATGGTGCAGGTAAAAAAAGAAATTGCAGTCATTATTGCAGTAAACGATAAAAGGGAAAATACGATTTATCCGCCTGTTGACATGGTCTTTGATATGCGCCTGAACCTGCTGGATTACCAGATTAGCCCGGCCGACCTGCCCGAAAAATTATTGTGGAAAGTTGAGGCTGTAGCATTAAAAGTGGTAAAGTCACTGAACAGTGCAGGCATTTTTGCTGTTGAACTGTTTGTAGATGACAACGACAATGTGCTGGTAAACGAAACCGCACCCCGTGTGCATAACAGCGGCCATCACACTATTGAAGCCAACTATTCATCCCAGTTTGATATGCTGTGGCGGGTAATACTGGATTATCCTTTAGGAAATACAGAACCTATTTTACCTGCTGCCATTGTAAACTTACTGGGTGCGGAAGGTTACAGTGGCCCTGCTGATTATGAGGGATTGCAGGAAGTTCTTAAAACCGATAATGTATTTGTTCATATCTACGGAAAAAAAGAAACCAAACCCGGACGTAAAATGGGGCATGTAACCATTTTAAGTAAGGACAAGCAGGAACTGGTTTACCAGGCAAACCGTATAAAAAATAAACTAAAAGTTATCAGTAACTGATATTTGTGTTGCCGTTCATAAACTAAATAAAACTGGCGGCAACAGTTTTTCATTAATTTGTAGTCTAATTAAACAAACTTATAAAGGTTGTGCAAAAACAATTACTAACGGCAGCCACTGCAGGGCTGTTTTTTATGTTTAGCTGCAGCAGTGCCGGTAAAAAAGAAGCTCCCGCCAAACCCACGGCCCCGCCAGTGGTAAAAGTTGATGGATATATTGTAACCCCGCAATTGCTGGCCCAGGATATTGAAGTGCCCGGCAGCTTAACCGCTTTTAAAGAAACGGAATTGCATCCCGAAGCATCTGGCAGGGTAACGGCAGTATATTTTAAAGAAGGCGCAATGGTTAAACAGGGTGCCACTTTACTTAAAATTTATGATGGTGACTTACAGGCGCAATTAAGCAAACTGCAGGTACAGTTAAAAACAGCACAACAAACGGCCGATCGCTACGCCGCACTATTAAAAATTAACGGTGTTAGCCAGCAGGAATATGATTTGAATGTACTGGCAGTAAATAATATCATTGCGGACATGAACCTCATCCGCACCAGCATTGCAAAAACAACATTGCATGCGCCTTTTAGCGGAAAGATTGGCATTACCACTATTGTCCCCGGTGCGTACGTTTCACCTCAAACTACTGTGGCAACACTCCGCAGTGTTTCACCACTTAAACTTGATTTTACCGTGCCTGAAACCTATGGTACAAAAATGAAACAAGGCACCTTGGTAAATTTTACCGTAGAAGGCAGCGATAAAACTTACCCGGCAACCATATCTGCAACAGAAAATGAAATTGCTGCCGAAAACCGTAACCTGCGGATAATGGCACTGGTAACAAAACAGGATGCACAATTAATTGCGGGCGCCTTTGCAAAAGTAAAAATATCATTGGGTGAAAATAATGCAGCACTGATGATACCAAGCCAGGCCATCATACCAAAAGCCCGTACCAAGGAAGTGATGCTGGTGCTTAACGGTGTGGCTACAAGGCAGGTGGTTACTACCGGCATACGGGACTCTGCCAATGTGGAAATAACCACGGGGCTTAAAGCTGGTGATACGGTTTTGATATCCGGTATTCTTACAGTAAAACCAGGTGCAAAAGTTGCTTTGAATAAAATTACCAAACCATAAGACCAATCATTTGTGAATATCTCGGAGTTAAGTTTACGGCGGCCAGTAATGGCAATAGTGCTCAGCATTATAATAGTGCTGTTTGGTGTTATCGGGTTTAAATTTTTAGGCATCAGGGATTATCCTGCTATCGATCCTCCCAACATCAGTGTGCGTACTTCTTACTCTGGCGCCAATTCAGATATTATTGAATCGCAGATTACCGAACCGCTGGAAAAAGCCATTAATGGTATTGCCGGCGTAAAAAATATTACCAGCAGCAGCAGCCAGGGCACCAGTAATATTAATGTGGAGTTTGAACTGGGTGAAAATTTAGAAGGTGCGGCCAACGATGTTCGTGATAAGGTTTCGCAGGCATTGCGTTCACTCCCACCCGATTTAGATGCGCCACCTGTAGTTACAAAAGCAGATGCCTCTTCTGATCCTATACTTGCCATGACGGTGCAAAGCAATACCCGCAACCAGCTGGAAGTAACAGAATATGCCAACAACAACCTGGTTGAAAGATTGCAGACCATTCCCGGCGTAAGCAGTATTCAGATATGGGGTGAAAAACGCTATGCCATGCGTATTTGGTTTAACACCACCAAGCTTACCGCTTTTGGTTTAACCTTTGCCGATGTGCAAACAGCACTTACAAGAGAAAATGTGGAACTCCCGTCGGGCAAAATTTCCGGTGATGCCACGGAACTTTCTGTACGCACATTTGGTAAAATAAATACGGAAGAAGAGTTTCAGAACATTATTATTAAAAATGTAAATGGTGCCGACATTAAACTGAAAGATGTGGCAGATGTGGTGCTTGGGCCGGAAAATGAAGAATCTGTTTTAAAAGAAAGCGGTGTTCCGATGATTGCACTGGCCATGATACCACAGCCCGGTTCCAATTACGTGGCTATAGCAGATGAGTTTTACAAAAGGCTGGAAGGAATTAAAAAAGATGTGCCTGCGGATATTAAACTGAACATCGCACTTGATCAAACTAAATATATCAAGCGTTCCATTTCAGAAGTAAAGGAAACACTGATTATTTCACTGCTGCTGGTAATCCTCATCATATATCTTTTCTTCAGGGAATGGGTAATTGCCTTCCGACCATTAATTGATATCCCCGTTTCTTTGATCGGCGCTTTCTTTATCATGTACCTTTTTGGTTTTACCATTAATGTGCTTACGCTGCTGGCTATTGTACTGGCTACCGGCCTTGTGGTGGATGATGGTATTGTGGTAACCGAAAACATTTTTAAGAAAATGGAACACGGCATGAACAAGTGGAAGGCGGCAAAAGAAGGCTCCAAAGAAATTTACTTCGCTGTAATATCCACTTCCATCACGCTGGCAGTAGTGTTTCTACCCATCATTTTCCTGCAGGGTTTTACCGGCAGGTTGTTCAGGGAATTTGGTATTGTGGTGGCTGGGGCCGTATTAATTTCTGCGTTAGTATCTCTTACCCTAACACCGGTGCTAAATGTAAAATTATCGGGTAAATCTGCCGGGCATTCCCACTCCTGGTTTTATAGAAAGACAGAACCTTTTTTCCGTGGCATGGAGAATGGTTACCGCTACCTGTTGCAGAGTTTTATGAAAATACGATGGGTTGCACTGATAATAATAGTAGCTTGTTGTGGTGCAATTTATTTTATTTGGAAAGACCTTCCGAGTGAACTGGCACCTATGGAAGACCGCAGCCAGTTCCGCTTGTCAGTTACAACACCCGAGGGTACGTCGTATGATTACATGGATAATTACATGACTAAGCTTTCCAATTTTGTTGCAGACTCGGTACCGGAAAAAAGTGTATTAATTTCTATTACTGCTCCGGGCTTTAGTGGCTCTGGTGCGGTTAATACAGGCTTTATAAGGGTGGTGATGGTTGATCCAAAAGACCGCACCCGTTCACAAAGTGATATTGTGAAAATGATCAACAAAAACCTTTCTAAATTCAATGAAGGAAGGGCATTCAGTATTGAAGAACAAACCATTTCTGTAAACCGCCGTGGCGGCCAGCCCATACAGTTTGTAATACAAAATGTAGATTTTGAAAAGATAAAAGCAGTATTGCCTAAGATACTGGAAGAAGCCGGCAAAAGCACCGTATTACAAGGCGTTGATGCTGATTTAAAATTCAACAAGCCCGAATTAAGAATATTAATAGACCGGGCCAAGGCCAGTGCTTTGGGGGTTACTGCAGAGGATATTTCTGAGTCATTACAACTGGCATTAAGTAACAGGCGTATTGGCTTTTTTACTAAAGATGGAAAACAATACCAGGTAATGGCGCAGGTTAGCCGTAACGAAAGAGACGATCCCTCCGATTTAAAATCTGTTTTCATCCGTAACAAAAACGGCCAGTTAATTTCGCTGGATAATATTGTTACTATGGTGGAAGAGAGTTCCCCTCCGGTTATCTATCATTTTAACCGTTATAAATCGGCTACCATACAAGCCAACCTGGCTCCCGGTAAAACGGTGGGTGATGGCATTAAAGAAATGCAGGCCATTTCCAAGCGTGTGCTGGATGGTACTTTCAGTACAGCATTAAGCGGTACTTCAAGAGACTATGCAGAAAGCGGCAGCAACATCCTGTTTGCCTTTATACTGGCGCTTATACTGATATTTTTAATATTGGCTGCCCAGTTTGAAAGTTTTATAGACCCGGTTATAATAATAATGACAGTGCCCCTGGCCATTGCAGGTGCCGTAATATCACTGAGTTTATTCGGTCAAACGATTAACATATTTTCTCAAATAGGTATGATCATGCTGATTGGCCTTGTTACCAAAAATGGTATTTTGATTGTGGAGTTTGCCAATCAAAAACAAATTGGGGGTGATAAGAAAATAAAAGCAGTTACTGAAGCTGCGGTAGGCCGCTTCCGCCCTATTTTAATGACGAGCCTTGCCATGACCCTGGGTGCATTGCCGTTGGCGTTGTCGTTGGGTGATGCTTCCACCAGCCGTGTACCACTGGGCATTGTAATTGTGGGCGGCGTACTATTTGCATTAATACTTACACTGTTTGTTATACCAGCCATGTATGCATTTCTTTCAACTAAAAAGAAGAAAAGCGAACTGGATAACCTGGAAGAAGAAACAACCGCAAAAAATATCCTGGATTGATGAGACGAATAATTCTTATAACAGCCTTTTTTTGTTCTGCATTTTTTTATGCAACGCAGGCCGCTGCTCAAAACATACTAACACCCGAAGAAGCTGTTGCCACTGTTTTAAAAAACAACTACGATATTCAATTGCTTCGTAATGATTCTGCCTCCTTTGCACTGGATAATTCTTATGCAAAAGCTGCTTTTTACCCAAGAGTGAATGCAACAGGCGGTCTTGTATTTAATAATAACAACCAGTTGCAAAAGTTTTCCGACGGCACCAAACGGGAACGCAATGGCATCCGCTCCAGCAATCTTACTGGTTCAGTACAACTCAACTGGACGTTATTTGACGGGTTTAAAATGTTTGCCACCCGTGATAAACTGGCACAGTTTGTACAACTGGGCGAACTGAATATTAAAAACCAGATGGTAGCTTCTGTTGCCGCAGTATTAAACAATTATTACAATATTGTTTATCAAAAGCAGCAGCTGAAAGCCATAGAAGACCAGATGGCCATTAATGAAGAACGTGTAAAGCTCGCCGATAAAAAATTCAGTGTGGGGCTTGGTGCCAAACCGGAATTGCTGCAGGCAAAACTGGATTTAAATGCACAAAAGGCAGCAAGGTTAAAACAACAATCTGTAATTGCACAATTAAAAGAAACGCTTAACCAGTTAATAAATGTGGCGCTGCAGACTAATTATGATGTGAGTGATACCATTCCCATCAATATGTCACTTAGCCTGGGAGAAGTGCTTGCCGGTGCCGAAACTGCCAATACTTCCTTAAGGGTAACAAAGAAAAACCTGGACATTGCGAACCTTACTCTTAAGGAAAGAAAAGCAGACCGGTTCCCGGTTTTATCATTTAACTCTGCGTATAATTATTCAAAGGCAGATAATAAGGCAGTAGTAAATCCATTTACACCGTTATACAGCCGCAATAATGGTTTTAACTATGGTCTTGGTGTAACAATTCCAATTTTTAATGGCTTTAATGTAAAGCGCCAGATACAGCAGGCACAACTGGATATTGACTACCTTAAAATTTCTTACCAAAGCCAGAAATCAAAAATTGATGTGGGCATTATAAATGCATTTAAAGATTACGAAATGCAAAAACAGGCGCTCACCCTGGAAGAAGAAAATATTTTACTGGCAAAGGAAAATGTAATGATTGCGCTGGAACGTTTCCGGCTGGGGGTTTCCACTTACCTGGAGCTGCGTGAAACACAAAAAACATTGGAAGATGCTTACAACCGTTTGCTGGTAGCCCGTTATAATACCAAGCTGGCGGAAATTCAATTGCTGCAGTTAAAAGGAGATTTGGTGAGATAGTTTGTAGTTTGTTGTTTGCTATATTTGAAAAAAACATGAATGGCAACCATTGCTAAATTTGAAGATTTAGAAATATGGCAGTTAGCACGGTCACTTGCCAAAAAAATTTACTCACTTACTTTTATTGAACCTGTTAAAAGTGATTACAGGCTAAAAGATCAATTGAGAGGCAGCGCCGGCTCCGCTATGGATAATATTGCAGAAGGGTTTGAGCGGAGCAGCCGGTTGGAATTCATTAATTCTTTAAGTATCTCTAAAGGGGAAGTTGGTGAATTAAAGTCTCAATTATACCGCTGTGCCGATAACAATTATATAACTCAGGAATTATTTACCGAACTTTACGCCGAAGCAGATTTAGTCACTAAAAAAGTAACTGCTTTTATTAATTATCTTAACAGCTCAAATATTAAGGGGCAAAAATTTAAAAACAGAACTGCATCATGAGCGAAACAACCTCAAACAACAAACAACAAACAACAAACGGTCCTTTGGTGGGAATAGTAATGGGAAGCGAAAGCGATTTAGATACTATGAAAGGCGCTGCAGAAATGCTGCGGCAGTTTGAAGTGGAGCCGGAACTGACTATCGTGTCGGCGCACCGCACTCCCGAACGCCTGCGTGACTATGCAAAACAGGCAAAGCAACGCGGCATTAAAGTAATAATTGCCGGGGCCGGAGGTGCAGCACATCTTCCGGGCATGATTGCGGCCAACACTATTTTACCAGTAATTGGCGTGCCTGTAAAATCAAGCAACAGCATTGATGGCTGGGATTCTGTTTTATCTATTTTACAAATGCCCTATGGTGTGCCGGTAGCAACAGTGGCATTGAATGGCGCAAAAAACGCCGGCATTTTAGCCGCTCAAATTCTGGCATTGCATGATACTTCCATTGCAGGCAAACTGGAAGCTTATAAAGAATACCAGGATGATATTGTGATGGAAAGCGTTAAAAACGTACGCAGCATGGGTTTCAGAAATGAATTTGACAGATAGCCCTGCTCTTAATTTCCCCTGTTACTGTTGTTATGCCTTTTAGGTTTAAAGAATTTCTTTTTACCGCCGCCCCTGTTTCGTGGTGCAGGATTGGTATTGTATTCCGGCACTTCGCCAAACTCAGGCGGTACAATTGCTTTGGTAACAGGTTTTCCCAACAATCGTTCTATTGATAAAAACTTGCGTTGCTCTTTAGGGCTGATGAAAGTGTAAGCCGTTCCTTCAGCCGCAGCACGGGCAGTACGGCCAATACGGTGTACGTAATCTTCGCCATCGTGCGGTACATCGTAATTTATTACAAGGTCAATATTGTCAATATCAATACCACGGCTTAAAATATCTGTAGCCACCAATACAGGCAGGCTGCGGCTTTTAAATTTCATCAGCACTTCTTCCCGTTGCTCCTGTTCAAGGTCGCTGTGTATTTCGTCTGCCTTAATTCGGTTGCGTTTTAATTCACGGGTAAGCTGCTTTACACTTTGCTTGCTGCTGCAAAAGATCAACACTGATGTAAACTGTTTTTGCTGCAGCACGTGTTTTATCAGCGGAATTTTCTGTGCTTCAAATACTACAAATGCCTCCTGCGTAATTTTTTCGTTGGGCTTGCTGATGGCAATATTTATTTCAGCCGGCTCATGTAAAATTTGCCGGGCCATTTCCCTTATTTTGGGTGGCATGGTGGCGCTGAATAATAAATTTTGCCTTTTTGGCGGCAGGTGTTTTATAATGAACATGATGTCATCATAAAAACCCATGTCCAGCATACGGTCGGCTTCATCCAGCACTAAATATTTTAAATGGCTGAGTTTTACATAACCCATTTTTATGTGCGCCATCATTTTTCCGGGTGTGCAAATAACCACATCGGCACCTTCACTTAATGCCTTTTTCTCCTGTACAAAAGCGCCCCCATCACCACCGCCATACACTGCAATGCTGCTAACAGAAGTAAAGTATGACAGCCCTTCCATGTGCTGGGCAATTTGTATGGCCAGTTCCCTTGTGGGCACAATTACCAATGCGGTGTTGCTGTGGTTTTGCTGTGGGTCGGTAATAATGCGGTTAATCAGCGGCAACAGAAATGCAGCTGTTTTACCGGTGCCGGTTTGGGCGCTGGCTATAATATCTTTCCCCTGTAAAATAAGCGGAATAACCTGTTCCTGAACAGGTGTGGCGTTTTCATAGTTAGATGCTTCAATACCTTCCATCAGGCGTTCATCAAAGCCAAAATCAGTAAACTTCAAAATCTTTTCCTTTTTTAATTATTGGTGAAGATAGTTCATTACACTAATTTTTACGAATTACACGAATTTGCATAATGTATCATTTTAAATTTTCAAAAATAAAGGCTGTCAGGTTGAGCTTGTCGAAACCGGTTGTACTTAAGCATTAACCCGCCTTCGACAAGCTCAGGCTGACATTCTTAGAATTTACGCAATACTTAGAACATCTAATTCGTGTAATTCGCCTTAATTCGTGTAATAAATATTTACTTTGTACCATGATTAAAGTTGGCGAATACAATACATTAAAAGTTTTACGCAGCGTGGCGTTTGGTGTTTATCTGGATGATGGTGGCGAAGGCATTTTGCTTCCCAAACGTTTTGTGCCTGAAAATATAAAAGAAGGTGAAGAACTGACCGTATTTATTTACCACGATGGCGAAGAACGGTTGATTGCCACCACACAAAAACCTAATGGCATTTTGGGGGATATTGTAAAACTGCGCTGCGTTAGTAAAACCCCCGCCGGCGCTTTTTTAGATAATGGTTTGATGAAAGACCTGTTTGTACCCAAAAGCAAACAACTGCGTGGCATGCTGCCCAACGGCGAGTATTTGGTAAAACTTTTTTTAGATGAACAAACTGGACGCCTTGCCGCCACCGAAAAATTTGAAAACGAATTACAGAATACCAATCTTACTGTAAAGGCTTTAGATGAAGTGGATTTAATTGTTTACCGCCGTACCGATATTGGTTATGTGGTTATCATTAACAACCAGCACACCGGCGTGCTGCACCACAACGAAATTTACCGCAACATTACCGTTGGCGACCGCTTTAAGGGTTTTATAAAAAATGTTTTGTACGATAACAAACTGGGCAGTTACCGCATTGATGTGGCGGCAGGAAAAAGCGGTTACAAACGTGTGGAAGATGAAGGCGAAAAAATTTTACGGCTGCTGAAAGAGAACAATGGCTTTTTACCTTACCATGATAAAACCGACCCCGACACAATCTATGATGTTTTTGGCATGAGCAAGAAAACGTTTAAGATGACGCTGGGGAATTTGTACAGGCAAAAGAAAGTGAGTTTGGAGAATGATGGAGTGAGGTTAGTTTAAAAAAGTTGAAAACAGCTTTACAGCAAAAACTCAATTTTTGCCAAAGCGTAAAATGGAATTAAAACTGTGCTTACCTCCCGGTATTGTGTGGCGTTTATGGATTGATTTGCAAATTTTCTTTTGTTAGTAATATTGTTCATCTCTACAGTAGCCCTTATTTTACCTTTATTAAAAAGTTGTTTGTAGCTGAAGTTGGCAAAAAGCAAATTATTTTTTTGTTTGTTAGCGGGAGTATAAAAATAAAAATCCTTGATTGAAAAATCAATGTGAATTTTTTTCATAAAGTTAACATTGACCTGCAGTGAGGAAATATTTTGCCAGTTTTTATATGCAACAGGGCTTAACTGAGATTTATTGTTACTGTAAAGCAGGCTGTTGGTCCAGTCAAAATTTACAGTGCGGTCAAACCTGGATTTTACTTTGTTTTCAAATGTAAAGTTTTTGAAAGCACTGCGTATAAGCTGCTGATTTTGCGAAGAATAATTTTTACCTGCATTAAACATTACAGACTGCTCCAGCCGTAACTTTAATGCTGAGATTGTAAGCTCGTTCCTTACAACAGCGTTGTATCCTGTATTTAGATTAGAAAAAGGCATGTAGCCATACACTGTGTACAAATTATTGTTGATACTGCCATAGATAAAATCCGGATCATTTACCCTGTACCCGATTGTGTAGGTGTTTTTAAATTTTTTAATAAAGGTTTTATTATAGAAGGTTGTACTTATGTTATAATTAACAGCATTTGTAATTAACCCCGACCGTAGCTGTATATTAGTATTACCCTTTATAATATTATTTTGCAGCAATTGCTCTGCACCCGCCATTTGGTAGCCTTTACTTGCACGTATACTAAGTGTTTTTTTATTTTTAAACTTATACTCAATATCTGCAGTGGCATTAAAGCCATTATAAGCAGTTCGCTTTACAGACTGAAATTTTTGCTGTAACAGAACAAAAGGCTCAATATTCAGTGATAAATTTATAACATCATGCACATCGTTATACTTATACCGCACCGGCACTGATAATGAATTTTGAAAATACCGGAAGGAATTACTGAAAGAATCGATATTATTAAACTGCAAACCTGTAATTGATGCTGCATTTAACTGCGAGTAAAATTTACCACTTAAAAAACGGTAAGTGGGCTGTATAGTTAAAGAATAGTCATTTTTATGTTTTATTAGTTTAAGATAGCCGCCTGCACTATGTTCATCGTTTAGCCTGTTTTGCTGCAGATTTTTAGTAGTACCAAATGTACTGCTGAACAAGGCACCGTTATAAGCAACTCCATCTGTTGCCAGTTCTTCATCAATTTTTTCATAATCATAAAACAGTGCTGCATTAAATAAGCGGTTTCTTTTTAAGTAAGTGGTATAGTTTACAAGGTTAGTTACAGTTGTTTTACTGTTATTGGTATTAAACAATGTGGCTTTATTATTCAGCAATCCGTCATTTACTGCCTGGTTGCTCTCTTTTTGATAAGCAGACTCAATTTTAACCTGCTCGTTACGCTTTATCATCCATATCAGTTCGTTTTTAATTGCAAAACGCTCATTTTTTAAAATGGGGTTACGTAAAGATCTTGTTTCGGATAGCTGCTGGCTGCCATTATAAGTTTGTACAAAACTGTTTTCTGTCTGTTCCACCTTTTCGGGTGAATAGGTAATAGTGAATTTATCAGTCGTATTTTTTGAAAAATTAACCTGAGAGCTGTTATCAAAATACTTTGTATTATTAAAACTGTATAAGTTTTTTGAAACAGGTAAAAATAATTCATTCACCCTGTTAAAATATTGTAACCCCCTGCCTAGTTTGTTAAAGTCGCTTGACCTGTAACTGCCAAGTATTTCTTTTGGCGGCACCACAAACTGGTATGTATTGCCAATTGTATTCCAGTTGCTAAAACAAAGTCCTGTAAACTGTTTGCTGGTTATTAAAAAATCTGTTTTTTGTTCAAAGTAATCAACCGGTAAACCAAGGCTTAAAGAAAACTTTGCGCTGGGAATTAACCGTTTCTTTTTAAAAGTTAAATTAATGGCTACTTCTGTATCTCCCACAAAAGATTGAGATAATTTAAACGGGTCTCTGTATTTTTTTAGCACCTGCACCTGGTCAAGAGCATGCGGGCTTAGATTGTTTACTATTTTTTCATAATCATCCCCCGTTAAGTCTTTGCCATCAATCAGCACTTTGCTTACCTCTTGCCCTTCCACCGTAATCCTTCCCTGCTGGTTTACTTCTACACCAGGAAGGTTATTTAATAAATCTTTTAGGTTGTTTTCATTATTGCGTTTGTACGCATCAGTATTGTAAAAAATAGTGTCTCCTCTTTCATAATAACCACGCTGGGCAGTTATTCTAACAGTATCAATTGTGGTTAGCTGTTTTTTTAAAGTATATGTTTGCACATTAAGCACCGCATTTGCTAAGATTTCGATTTCTGTTTTTTCATATCCTATACAAGTGAGCTGTAATACATACTTTTGACCAGGAATTATGGTCAGCGTAAATATACCTTTATTGTCAGTTATTGAAAAGGCTTTAATAACGTTATTTTGTTTCGCTGTTACATTGACATTAGCCAAATTATCATTATTTTCAGTAACTACATGGCCTTCAATTTTTGCCGATTGGCTAAAAGAAAAAGCAGTTGCTAAAAGCATTAAGCAACTGCATATAAAACATTTTAGCATGAATGAAATTAATCCTTATGATTTATCTATTTCTACAATAAAAACGAGTTAGTTATATCCTTTGAAAATCAAAAAAATGCTTATTGAGATTTTCCCTTTTTTAATTCTTCAATTTTTTGTCTTTGTTCTTTTTTATATTCGTCCTGGAGTTGAAAGAATTCAGTCCTTGATATTACTTTTTCGGATGAACAATTAGCAAATTCTTTAGGATTAGTCAGCGGATATTCCAATTTTATTAACTGATATTTTCTTTTTTTATCTTCACTTGTTGCTAATACTATTATTCCTGGTAAACCATTCATTACAGTAGGTCCAGCTGGAAAAGATATTGAAGGTGAAAACCACACTTCGTAAAAATTATCAAAAATCAGACCTCTTGCCTTTTGGCAAAACAAACCCATTATAGTCATTGTATCAGGCAAAAGGATCCAATCAATTTTTGCTGTAGTATCAACAATACAATAAGAATTTTTACCGATTGTCTGCATTGTATTTGAAATTGGACTATTATAAACAGTAAATCGCAAAGGAGCAGAGAAATTACTTTCCTTTATTTTTTGCTCAATTTGAGTTTTTATGTTTTTCTTTTTCTTTTCGTACTCGAAACTATCAAGTAAAATTCCATACTTTTCATTTGTTTGCGAAATAATTTTCATTTGCTTTGCTACAAGAGTTTCGACATCAATAGAATTATCAATTTGATAAGTGCATTGGCTATTTTCATTAAAATAAGTAGCTGTTTTTTGAAACTCTTTGTAATTACCGGATGGCAACAATTTCTCACTACTGTATTCGATTCTACCAAAAAACTTCAATTGTTGAGAGTTCGAATAAATAAAGAGCAAAAGTGAACCAATAGACAGTATTGCTTTTTTTGTAATCATACTACCAAATCTTCATTTAAGAATAATTATTTTTTATTACCAGGGGCATTCACCATCCATAATATATTCATAATCCGTCCATTCATCAAAAATATTCACATCGATAAAATTATCATCATCATCATATTCGTATTCTAGAATTACTTTTAACCAAGTAAATGTGTATAAAGTGTAATAGTTTGTATAGGTATTATCACAAT
>JBGAHV010000071.1:0-20992 GCA_044225995.1 Ferruginibacter sp.
TGATTAATAATCAGTACAAATACTATGGTTATAATTTTTCGCAAGTAACCTCTTTTTATCAGGACTCTTTACAAAGCAAAACTGTTGCATAAGCCACAACCCCTTCTTCTCTTCCAACAAAGCCCATTTTTTCGGTTGTAGTCGCTTTTACAGACACGTCTTCATTTGAAACACAAAAAATTTCAGCAATAGTTAATTGCATTGCAGGTACGTACGGCTTTATCTTAGGAGCCTGTAAGCAAAGAGTCGTATCGATATTTACTATTTTATACCCCTTTGATTTAATCAATTCAAAGCTTCTGGCGAGCAGGATTTTGCTATCAATATTTTTATAAGCGCTGTCCGTGTCGGGAAAATGAACGCCTATGTCTCCCAAACATAAAGCTCCAAGCATTGCATCACAAATTGCATGTAATAAAACATCTGCATCACTGTGGCCGAGAGCACCTTTATTGTGAGGTATTTTAACCCCTCCAATCCATAATTCTCTTCCTTCAATAAGTTGGTGAAAATCCACCCCTGAACCAATTCTGTATTGCATTTTTTTATTTGTACACAAATATCATGAAAATAAAGGCTGATTACAAAAGCAATGCGCCCCGTAAACCGGGGCGCATTGAAATATCATTAAAGATCATTGCTTATTTACCATCAAAATCAAACACCAAGCCAAAACGATAAGTATTTGAAAGTGGGTTACGGTTAACACCACTGCCTGAAGGGAAAATATAAGCAAAGTTCAAACCAAACATATTATATTTTAAACCTGCACCAACAGAGAAATACTTCCTGTTCCCTTTGCTTGGGTTTTCGTAGAAATATCCTGTTCTGAAAGCGAACTGGTTATTATACCAGTATTCAGCGCCCAAAGAAAAGTTCATTTCCTGGATTTCTTCAGAAATACCTCCTGGAGCATCTCCGAATGACTTAAACCAGCTGCTAACAACTCCCTGGCTGCGGTACTTAGCTAAGCCAGCTGAGTCACCAACTGAAGGAGGGGTAGGAACCATTAGTTTATTTAAATCTGCTGCAAATGTAATTTTGTTTGTTTCGTCAAAAACTTTTGTATAAGCGCATCCAATACCTAAATTAGCTGGAATATAATCTTTTTGAGTAGCATCTGAAGTATAAGACATCTTACCGCCTAAATTGCTTAAAGTTGCCCCCCAGTTAAATCCTTCGCCATTCTCTTTAGTTCCGTTGTGGAAATAATGGATATCGCCAGCAACAGTAGAAGCTTTTTTGTAAGTAACTGTACCAACAGTACCAGCCAGGTTTGAATTAATAAACTTAACACCGACACCAAGAGCATCCTTATCAGAAAGCTTTAAAGAATAACCAGCATCAATTGCCAATTCTCTTGGGCTGTAAGTAGATAAATATGTTCCTGAATTATCTGTAAATTCAATTTTACCTAAGCTGAAATAACGTAAAGATCCTGTTATCGCTTGTTTGTCGTCAAGCTTATAGTAGCCAGCTACTGAAGCAAGGAAAACATCATTTACACCCAAATCCCTTAACCAGGGTGTATATGTAACGCCTAGTGAACCTTTTGAAGTTGCAAAAGGAGATTTTGCTATATTAAAAAATCCTGAGTTAGCATCTGGAGAAACTGCAATACCTACATCACCCATACCAGCGCCCCTGATATCAGGAGAAATTCTTAAAAAAGGAACAGCACTTGTTACCACGTTTACTTTACTTGATTGAGCGTTGGATATAGATACAGCCGCTCCCAGAAACATAACTAAAGTAGTTAGTTTTAATGATACTCTTTTCATGCGTTTTGTTTTGTCTTGGTTAGGTAGACTTACCTCTATAAGCGTTTAGTTTAAAGGTTTGATTGTGTTGTAAAAATAATGGTTTTTGTGAAATGAACAACTAATTTATAAAATCTTGTTAAAAAACCCAAAATTCACAGCATTATATTATACTCATGCCTGCAAGTCAATGCTTTTGCAGTTGAACATTTACCCATGCAAACGTAATAAATGAATGTGTATTGTATACAACTCTAAATTGTCTTAACTAAATTTTTATGTTCCTTAAATTTATTCCTGGCGCTGATTTTTCTCTTTGTTTATTCCCACAGAAGTCAAAATTGCCTTAAAGTAATTATATTCGCATTTGTTACAACCCCTTTTTATACAATAAACAAGAAAACCTTTCGTTAAACAATTTGATAAACGAATGAACATGCCTAAATTTTTTTCTCCCAAGAATGTGCTCCTTATTACTGCCGCTGCATTTTCACTAAGTGCTTGTAAAAATGGCGGTCTTTTTAAGAAAAAAAGCACTAAATCATCCGTAACCGGATGGAATTATGATGACAAAAACATGGGTAATTTCCATGTTGCTAAAGTAAAGTATCCCAAAGCCGGGCCAGGCCTTGTATTTGTGCAAGGTGGTTCGTTTGTTATGGGTGCAAAAGAAGAGGACGTAATGGGTGACTGGAATAATATTCCCCGCCGTATTACTGTGCCTTCTTTCTTTATAGATGAAACAGAAGTTGCCAATGTACACTACCGTGAATATCTATACTGGCTGGAAAATACTTTTTCCGGCGATACAAATATTATGAGGCGTGCATTACCAGATACGCTTGTTTGGCGTGAGGAATTAGCATACAATGAGCCTTATGTGGAATATTATTTCCGTTATCCATCATACAACTACTACCCGGTTGTTGGTGTAAACTGGCAACAGGCACATGATTTTTGTGTGTGGAGAACAGACAGGGTAAATGAATTAAACCTGATGAAAACTGGTTTTCTTAAAAAAGATGCTGCTAAAAAAGAAATGAAGGGTGCTGGCGCTGATGCATTTAGTACAGAATCTTATTTAATGACGCCAGATAATGTTCAGGGTAAAGCAAAACCTAAAAAAACTGATTTGAAAGATGTAAATGGTAAGCCAAGAGGTTTTGTAAAAATGGAAGATGGTATTTTAAACATGGGATACCGCCTGCCAACAGAAGCCGAATGGGAATATGCTGCATACGGCATTTTAGCCCAGAACCCAGCTCCCCGTAAAAAAGAAGGAAAAAGTGGTGAAGAATTGTTAAGTAACCAGCAGGTTTATTCCTGGAGTCAAAATCCAAATGGCTTACGTGATAACCGTCGCGGAAGCTGGCAAGGTAAATTTTTGGCAAACTTTAAACGTGGAAGTGGTGATAATATGGGTGTTGCTGGTGGTTTGAATGACCGTGCTGCTATACCTGGTCCTATCAAAGCATTTTTCCCAAATGCATTTGGCTTGTATAATATGAGTGGTAATGTAAGCGAATGGGTTGCTGACGTATACAGACCTTTAACTCCTACCGATGGTCAGGACTTTAACTATTTCCGTGGTAATAAATTCCAGAAATACTATAAAAACGCTTCCGGCGAATATCAAAGAGACAGCGTTGGTACTACAGAAGTTAACCGCCTTAAAAAAGTGGACATATCTGATGAAGAAGTTAAAAACAGACCAAACTACCAAAGGAATAATGTAATTAATTATCTTGATGGTGACTCAGCCAGCCAGGTTTATTATGGTTACGGTGTTAGTTCATTAATCAATGATGAATCAAGAGTGATAAAAGGCGGCAGCTGGAACGACAGGCCTTATTGGTTATCTCCCGGCAGCCGCAGGTTTATGCAGGAAGATCAGGCATCTAGCACAGTTGGTTTCCGTTGCGCTCAAACTTATCTTGGCCCTCCAGAAGGCCCTGGCTTTAAGGATGGACAAACTTTTGGCACACGTAAACAAAATTCACGCAAGAAAAAATAGTTTAGGCACCTTATAAAATAAAAAAGCATCCTTTAGCCAGGATGCTTTTTTATTTTATATCAATAGTGAAATTTATATTCCTGTAGTATATTAATTTTGGAAATGCAAATAAACGAACTTTATAAAATATTTCTTCAATACCCGTCTATACAAACAGACACCAGGAAACTTAAGAATCGTGATCTTTTTTTTGCTTTAAAGGGCCCAAGTTTTAATGGCAACCATTTTGCTGAACAAGCTTTAAATGCAGGTGCAGCATACGTAATCGTTGATGAACCTATAGAATTTTCCAGTGAAAAAATAATACTCACCGATGATGTTTTAACCACCCTTCAGCAATTGGCGAAATATCACCGTCAGCAATTCAACATTCCGTTTATTGCCATAACAGGAAGTAATGGAAAAACTACAACTAAAGAACTGGTACATGAAGTATTATCAACTCAATATAAAACATACACAACGGAAGGAAACCTAAATAATCATATTGGCATCCCTCTAACTATTCTAAAAGTAAAACAAGATGCAGAGGTTGCGGTAGTGGAAATGGGCGCCAATCATCAAAAAGAAATTGAAAGTTATTGTAGTTACACTTTGCCAACACATGGGGTAATTACCAATTGCGGCAAAGCACACTTAGAAGGGTTTGGGGGTATTGAGGGCGTGAAGAAAGGAAAGGGTGAGTTATTTGATTTTTTAAAAGCAAGTAAAGGAACCGCTTTTATTATGAGCGATTATGGCTATTTAAAAGAAATGAGCCGTGGTATTGAAAACATAATAACATATGGTACAGGTTCAGAAGCACAAATTACCGGGGTTGTTGAAGAGGGAGATAACTTTCTTTGGGTAAACATTTTGAAAGGCAGCGACACTGGTGTTATTAAAACACAGTTAGTGGGAGATTATAACCTTCCAAATGTATTGTCGGCTGTTGCAATTGGCAATTACTTTAATATTCCCGGCGATAAAATAAAAAATGCAATAGAAAATTATATCCCTTCAAATAGCCGTAGCCAGTTGATTGAAAGAGGCAGCAATAAAATTATTTTAGATGCTTACAATGCCAACCCCACCAGTATGAAAGCAGCTATTGAAAATTTTGCCAAGATGGATGGTGATAAAAAAATATTATTATTGGGTGGAATGATGGAATTAGGTAATGAGAGTCTTGCTGAACACAAAGGCATTATTGATCTGATAGAGAAATATAAATGGCATGACGTAATACTTGTTGGCGGTGATTACAATAAGATTAAACATCCTTATATTAATTTCAATAATTCTCTTGAGGCTAAAGAATGGATGTTAAAAAAGCTACCCGAGAACTCTCACATCCTGATTAAAGGAAGCAGAAGCATGAAAATGGAAAGAGTACTTGAGTAGGTACTCTTTCCGTAAAAAATCTAAAAAGTATAGCGTATACCCAAGCCACCCCAATTACCTGTAAATCCGCGGCCTGTACCAAATTCAAATGAAGGCTGCCAGTCTAGTGATAAATTAAGCGGGGCATTGTTGATTTTATAATCGAGACCCAGTACACCATCAATTCCAATCCAGCTTCCGCCGCCATACTTGGTATTGTACAAACCTACATGCGCACCAGGGCCAATATACCACTTTAAACCTGGCGCCCCGTTAATATCAAAGTGTAATTCATATAAACCAGTAATACGTGTACCATGGCTCCAGAAATAAGCAATACCTTCCAACGCTGCTTTATCATTTACAAAATGTTTAAGAGTAATACCGCCGCCATCTAAAAATTTTACACCCAATGCTGTGGTGTATGTTCTTCCCTTACTTTGTGCTGATGCTGCAGCAGAAAAAATAAATAAAGTTGCTGCCATTAAAAAATACTTCTTCATAATGCTGATGTTTTCAGGTTTAACAATAACAACGCTCATAAAAGCACTGCATAATTTCCATATCTAAATAATTGATGGGCTGAAAACAAGAATTGTACCAAGAATAAAAATGAGTTTAAGAATGCTATTTTAAAATGCCATATACATCTTTATAAAATTTAATTCTGCCAGCTGCATCTGCATCCGCAGTATGATATACAACAAAAACTGGTACTGGCTTTTTCAAAGAAATCTGCACAGGTTCTTGCTTTTTATAACAAGCTTGCAGAAAAGCCGTATCAAGTTGATTACTTAATAAGATATTACCAAGCTGCATAGGCTGTTCAACACGTATGCACCCATGACTATAAAAGCGGTAGCCTGAAAGAAATGCTGTTTTATTATTTGTGTCGTGCATATAAACACTATAAGGATCAGTGATATTAAATTTTATAACCCCTAAAGAATTATCGCATCCGGTACTTTGCCTGAAGCGGTAAGGGAAATATTTTTTATTAAGTCTGGACCAGTTTATTTCAAATGGTGATACAATCACGCCTTTGCTGTTAACAACCTGCATATTCATTTCATCTAAAACTGCAGGGTTACGTTTTACTTTTGGCAACAGCTCATTTAAAGCAATGCTGCTGGGAACATTCCAGTAAGGATACAATATTATCTCATCGCATTGCGCTGCAAAACGGGGCGTTTTTGTAGACGGTTTACCAACTATCACCTTCATCTGTAAAGCAATAGTATCTGCCTGGTAAAAACGCAATGTCGCAGAAGGGATATTTATTATTATATAGTTATAAAAACCGAAATGGCAAATCCATCTTTGAAAATTTAGAGCAAGCGAAAGCTGCTTCATCATTGCAACATTTTTACTGTTTACCTGTGTAAAAAGTTCGCTTTTAAAAATATGATATTGAGTGTTTGAGGGTTCAAGAGATTGCAACAATGAAGCAATTTCATCTCCTTGTGTTATACCTGTAAGTTTATTGAGGAGATATTCATCGTCTGCCGGCTCATATTTTTTCGAGAACTCATCATATGTTATCCACTGATTGATGTTAATGCCTGTATAAATGTCCTTACAAAGGGCAATTAAAGCGTCTGTAAACAACTCGTCCGCATTAAAAGCATTTGCGCTGTCAGTAATTTCATCAGCTTCACATATTCGTATCAATTCTGCCAGGTGGTATTTAGATGGGTTAAGTCCTAAGTAAACTGCGGTGTCGATATTTTTTATCAACTCTTCTCTTAACTGCTTTGCCTGATTTTCTTTAACAACCCACAACAGGTGGTGTCCGTTCAACTCGTAATATTTATGAGTTAGCTCTGGATAAATAAGCGATTGCTTATACAACAATGCGCCCGGATATAGAACAGGCGCTTTGTTGTTTTGCGAAAAAGAAACAAATGAGACAAATGAGCAGATAAATACTGCTGAAAACATTTTTATAGTTTTACTCATTTCTTCTTCTTTACTCAGTACCCACATTACCACTATGCCCTACCAGTATTTTTTTCTTTACCATATCAGCCACAATCTTTTTTCCGTATTCGTGACCCATTGCTCCGGCTGAAGCAGGATTGAAAGACTGCGTTTGCGAAGAATATAACAAGGCTTTATCGCACATGCAATACATATTGCTTTCCCAAAAATATTTTGTACTTGTTTCGTAATAACCGGGTGTATAAATCCTGTCTGACAAAGCGCTGTAATAACCCCAAAACCTGCTGTAATTAACAGAGTATGGCGTTTGCATAATTGTCGAAGGACGATAGAAACGCTCTCTTTGTTTACTCAACAACACAATGGTGATTACAGCATCTACGTTACTGGTTTTCAACTTTTCAAGTGCTGCTTTTTCGTCAAGACCCTCAAAGGCTTTTGGGCCGTATTCAATATATGCCGATACTGCCTCGTACCCCAACGCTCTTAAATCATCTATCATGTGTTCTTCCAGCTGTTGTTTCATGGTGCGGTCCGCTTCTTTAATTAACCCGACTACCATTATTTTTTTAATAGGTGTTTGCACCATATCTGGCGTACGCCATGATGACGTAATTTTTGAGGCAGAACAACCGGATAGTGCCACAAATAACGGCACCAACATTAAACAAAGCAATGCTTTCATGACTACTGGTTTAAAATAGTTTTGGAATAATTTAAATACCCTGCCGCCAAGTTGGCGGCAGGGAGCATGTAAGCAGTAAATTAACCTGCTTACTTTACGGCTATGTGCCGTGCTGTAGTTTTCTTTATCTCTTCAGTTTTAGGAAGAGTAAGAGTAAGCTCACCATTTTCATACAGGGCAGCAATCTTATCCATCATCACCCCTTCCGGTAAGGTAAAACTTCTGCTGAATGAAGAATAGTTGTACTCTTTACGGGTAAATTTTCCCTCTTTGTTTTGCTTTTCCTGTTTTGTTTCAGCGCTTACGGTAAGCATGTTTCCCTCAATATCAATATTCAATTCTTCTTTTTTCATTCCGGGAATTGCCATTGTAATCTTAAAGTCATCTTTATTTTCCATGATGTTTACGGCAGGTACGCTGAGCATATTGCCAAAAACATCTCCGGCTGGTGCATCAAACCACGCATTCCACGGTTTGAAAAAATCATTGAAAACAGAAGGGAATAAATCATTTCTTTTGGAAATTGCTTGTGTTGACATATAACCTCCTTTTTTTATAATGATTAATGTTTGTTGCTTTCATTCCAAATCTAACCCTTGGTACTATACAAAAAACAGGAGCTTATTCAATTTTTTTTATGAATTTTCTCATATTTTTTTCAGAGAAAAAAAACTAACTATATAGCTTTATTATCTTTCAAAAAAAATGAACCCGCCGAAATTCGGCGGGTTCATTTTTTTTGCGGAGACCAAGGGATTCGAACCCTTGATACGGTTTCCCGTATACACACTTTCCAGGCGTGCCTCTTCAACCACTCGAGCAGGTCTCCGTTTTGAAGGATGGCAAAATTACACTTTCAACTTTATTCTCCGAATATTTTTTTAGCGTTAGCGGTAGTTACAGCAGCCACTTCTTCTACAGTACATTTTTTTACTTCAGCCAGCTTTTCTGCAACAAATTTTATATAACTGCTTTCATTTCTTTTACCCCTGAAAGGCACAGGAGTTAAATAAGGCGCATCGGTTTCCAGCACAAGATGTTTTAAGTCAATTTTTTCTATTACAGATACCAGGCCAGCATTTTTATAAGTTAGCACTCCCCCAATGCCCAGGTAAAAGCCCATTTCGGTTATTTCCACAGCATCATTATAACTACCGCCAAAGCAATGAAAAATACCTGTTATTTCTTTAGCTGCGTATTTTTTTACAGCTGCAATTGTTTCTGCCATTGCTTTACGGGTATGTATTACAATTGGCAAATGATACTGTAATGCCCACTGCATTTGTAAATCAAAAGCCTCATGCTGTTCTGTTGCAAATGTTTTATCCCAATAAAAATCAAGGCCTATTTCGCCAATGGCGGCAAACTTTCTTTGTGCCAACAGCTTTTCAATTTCTTTCAATTCGGCTTTATAAGTTGCATTAACACTACAAGGGTGCAGTCCCATCATGGCAATACATTTATGAGGGAATTTTTCTTCCAGCAAAAGCATATTCTGATGTGTGGTACTGTCAATAGCAGGTAAATAAAATTTACTCACTCCTTGTTCTTCTGCCTTTTTAATTACAGCACTAATATCCTGTTTAAATGCTTCGTCGTATAAGTGGCAATGCGTATCAATTAATTCCATAATACTGTTTATCTGCAAAAGTCAGTAAAAAAATTAACAGAGCATTAAACCATGTTAATCATATGCTGTCATAAGTCAGCATTCATTATTCACCTTTAAATATTTTTTATGAAAACTACTATTCGTTTTTCGAAATGGCTCTCTTTGCTTTCTGTTATTGGCATTATTGCTTTTGCAGGCTGTAAAAAAGAAACCAGTGTTGCAGCAACTGATGAGATACCACAGCAGGAAGTTGCCGCTACTGTAACAACTGCTAACGATGATGCCCAGGCTGAAGAGCAATTTGATGATGTGTTTAACATTACTGCCAGTGTTTCTGCACAAGATGCAGGTGAAGATATCGGAATGGGTACCAATGTATCTGGTCTGGCAGATGTTGGCACAACGCTTTCACCAAGCACACAACGCTGCTTTACAGTAACAGTAGTACCTAATATACCCGGTGTTTTCCCTAAAACTGTTACTATTGATTTTGGAAACGGTTGCACCGGCCGGGACGGCAAATTCCGTAAAGGAAAAATCATCAGCATTTTCACCAACCGTATGCTGGTACCTGGGGCTAAAGTAAGCACCACTTTCGACGGGTATTATGTAGACAGCTTACATATAGAAGGAACGCATATTACAGAAAACACCAGCACCAGTAATATGCAGGGGCTGAGCATAAAAGTGATTGATGCAAAAATTACCAATACAAATAATGGCCGCTGGGTAAAGTGGAACAGTTTAAAAAATATTTTACAGGTGGAAGGAAATGGTACTCCTAACTTCCCGTTAGATGATGTTTATAAAATTACCGGAGGTGCTAATGGCTCTAACTCCGGCGGGCATGTATGGACTGCATTAATTGTTGATCCGCTTATTAAAAAATTTACTTGCCGCTGGATTGTTAAAGGCACAGTTCGCCTTACAAGAGATGGCCGCAGTGTTGTTCTTGACTATGGCAATGGAGTATGTGACAACCTCGCCATCCTCTATATCAATGGTGTTGGGCATGTAATTGTTTTGTAATATCATAAAAAAATATTGCTTTTTTGAAAACTAGGTTGTACCTTCATCCCAGTTTTCATAGGGTACGGATTAAAAACGGGCCAGGGTGTCTACCCAGGCCCAATTTTTTTTAAAGAAGTTTTAGCTATTCCTATTTTTGTTTTAGCCATTTGCTATCGGTATTTTTTCATCCATTTTTGCGATTTCGTTTGCTGTTTTATCTCTGCATAGCCATATTTAAATTTCATCTATTTGTTACTTTTTTCTCCTGAGTTTATTAGAAATACAAGCCATTTTTTTCTATAGTGCCATAAACCTATATCCTTCCTCGGTAAAATATTTCAGCAGTTTAGGCAATACATAACTCAAGTGCCCGTATGCTTTCTCACTGTCATGAAGTACAACAATGCAGCCTGGGTAAATATTTTTTTTCACCCGTTCAAAACATTGCTCCGTTGCAAGGGTGCTGTCCCAATCTCCTGCCAGCACCGACCACATTATTGTTTTAAGCGGAAGTAAAGCTGTGTTGCCCTTACTCAGTTTTTTTATTTGTGAACGTTTTATACGGCCATAGGGAGGGCGGAAATAATTTGTTTTGATATACTCACCTGCTTCAGTAATGTCAGCTAAATATGCATTATCGCTGTTCTTCCAGCCATTAATATGGTGCATGGTATGGTTACCGACGGTGTGCCCCTGCTGCTGCACCCGCCTATAAACTTCAGGAAACTTTTTTACGTTACTGCCAATGCAAAAAAAAGTGGCCTTGGCATTGTATTTAACCAGCTCTTCCAGTACAAAAGGTGTAATATCCGGGTGTGGCCCATCATCAAAAGTTAAATAAATCGCCTTCTCTTTTGTTCTTACATCCCACAAACAGCCGGGAAACAACCTGCGAAGCCACCATGGTGTAGTAATAAAATAAAAGCCTCTTTTTGCCATAAGTCAAATTTACATTTAAAAGCTGCTCAAAATCAAGGTTCAAAAAGGAATATTTCCTTGTGTTTACATGCAATTTCTAAGCTTTTTTTTCGTTTTATTTATACAGAGCCTATCTGTAAAAATCCAATAATGGTAATATCATTTGATAAAACCAGTACCAATGAAAACAACTAAACACTTTACCAGTTTATTTTTACTGGCAACAATTTTACTGGCAACATCCTGTAAAAAAACGGATAACATTGCTGCTATTGATTCAGAAGACCAAACAACTCTTGAATTAAGCACAGGCCAGGCCGTGGCAGATAATGCAACAGAAGATGCTAATGCTGTTTTTATGGAAGCAGCAGCAATTAAAAATCTCCTCGGCAGTAATACACAGGCTGTTATTACCACCAACAGTTTATCCGGTGCTTCTGTATCAGTAACTCCGTCAAACGGTTTTCCCAAAACAATTGTAATTAACTTTGGAACAGGCTATACAACCCCCAATGGAATAACCCATACCGGCAAAATCAACGTGTTGATTTCGGACTCCGTTCGAAAACCAGGCAGTACATCTGTAATAACATTTACCAATTATTATGTAAACGGATTTAAGAAAGAAGGCACTATTACATGGACAAACACCAGCACTGCATCCACAAAAGGATGGCAGCGTAAAGTAGAAAATGGAAAAATTACAGCACCTGATGGCAGGTACTGGTTGCACAATGGTATAAGAGATGCCGTACAAATTGCTGGAGCTAATACTCCCAATACTTTACTGGATGACGTGTTTTTAATAACCGGTAATCATACAGTAACTAATGCTGCAGGCAAAACTAGAAATGCATATATAACAGAAGCCTTACAAAAAAAGGCAGTTTGTGATAACATCGGGTCCGGTAAACTTAAATTGGAAGGTGATAACCATTATGCAGTAATAGATTTTGGAAATGGGGACTGTGATAAAACTGCCACCATTTCAATTGATGGCGGCGGCCCCAAAACCATTACGTTGCGCTAAATAGCTTGGTTGATATTTAATAAAACCGTTTCTGAAAAGAGGCGGTTTTTAAGTTTCAAAAAAATCTAATTCACTTTTAAACTTTGTTATAAATACCCGGTCAAATTACCCTAAACAAAACCATCATACATTTTATGAAAACAAAACACTTTTTAACAGTATTTACCGCAGCAATATTTGCACTTGCAATCAGCTCATGTAAAAAAACCAGTAATGGGGCCTCTGCGGAAGAAATTGAAACTACTTTTGAACTAAGTGGAGACCAGGCAGTAGCTGATAACCTTACCCAAGATGATAACGATGTGGTTATGGAAGCCACCACAAATGCGGACCTTGCCGGCACCAGCCCTGCAAGCCCTTCTGGCCCAGGCGGTCCTGTTGTTACTGGCAACTTTTTAGGAAGTTGTGCAGTAGTAACTATTACCGGAAATTTTCCTGCCAAAAATATCAAAATAGATTTTGGTACAGGATGCACAAGCCCATGGGGTGTGGTACGCAAAGGCATTATCAATATTTTACTCACAGATTCATTGCGCAGAACAGGCGCTACTGCAACAGTAACATTTGATAATTATTACGTAAATGGATTTAAAAAAGAAGGCACAATCATCTGGACAAATAACACCGTTGCCGGCTCCGGTACGCCTAGTTTCAGGCGCCAGGTATTAAATGGCAAAATTACATCACCATCAGGTGCTTACTGGCTGCACACTGCAGACATTACTATCACACAAACTGCAGGGGCAAGCACTCCTAATAATTTAACCGATGATGTTTTCAGCATTGCGGGTACAAGAACTGTAACTAACCCTGCAGGTAAAACAAGAACAAGCACTACACAAACTCCTTTGCAGAAGAAAGCAATTTGTGCAAATGTTGACCAGGGTGTTGTAAGAGTAGATGCGCCTAACCATTATGCAATAATTGATTTTGGTAACGGCACTTGTGATAATCTTGCAACTATTTCAATTGATGGAAGAACACCACGGACAATTATTTTACGATAAACTTATTTCCCTTTGAAACAAAAGCTGCTTTAAAAAAAGCAGCTTTTTTATGCCCTTAATTCTCACTTATCTTTGCGGCATGAGTAAAGTAAGAGTTCGTTTTGCGCCAAGCCCTACCGGCGGTTTACACTTAGGCGGTGTACGCACCGTTTTATACAATTATTTATTTGCAAAAAATAAAGGAGGTGAGTTTATTGTTCGGATTGAAGATACAGACCAAACAAGATTTGTACCCGGTGCAGAGCAATATATATTTGATTGCCTGCAATGGTGTGGATTAGAACCAGACGAAAGTCCGTTACATGGTGGTGCTTATGGGCCTTACCGTCAAAGCGAGCGGAAAGAACAGGGTATTTATAAACAATATGCTGAGCAATTAATAAAAGATGGGCATGCCTATTACGCTTTTGATACGCCTGAGGAGCTGGATAAAATGCGCTCTGATTTTAAAACTGAGCAAAATCCCTCACCACAATACGATCACCATGTGCGGATGAAGATGAAAAATTCATTAACGCTAACCGCTGATGAAACAAAAGCGTTGCTTGATGCAGGCACCCGGCATGTTATCCGTATTAAAATGCCTGAGAATGAAATTGTGCAGTTTACAGATATGATACGGGGCGATATTCAAAACGAAACATCACTGGTAGATGACAAAGTTTTATTGAAAGCAGATGGAATGCCCACCTATCATTTAGCAGTAGTGGTAGATGATTATTTAATGAAAATCACACATGCCTTTCGTGGAGAAGAATGGTTACCCAGCGCACCGGTGCATGTATTGCTTTGGAAGCATTTATTTGGCTTAGATAATATGCCGCAATGGGCGCATTTGCCATTGATATTAGGGCCCAACGGAAAGCTTAGCAAAAGAGATGGTGCTAAATACGGTTTCCCCGTTTTTGCAATGAACTGGACCGACCCAAAAACAAACGAATTAACTGAAGGTTTTAAAGAAAAAGGATTTTTACCTGAAGCATTTATTAACCTGCTGGCATTATTAGGGTGGAACGCCGGTACGGAGCAGGAATTATTTACCAAAGAAGAATTAATTGAACTGTTTAGCATTGACCGGGTACACAGTGGCGGGGCAAAATTTGATTACGAAAAAGCAAAGTGGTTTAACCATGAGTGGATAAAAAAATTGAAAGCAGAAAGCTATCAATTGAAAATTAAAGAAGATTTTGCCAACAAAGGAATTGTTATAAATGATGATCCAGCTTTTGAAAAAATTTTAGAACTGGTTAAAGACCGGTGTACTTTGCTGAGTGATTTTTATACACAGGCATCATTCTTTTTTAAAACACCAGAACAATTAGATACCGATGCCGTAAAACCCAAATGGAATGCGGATAAAGCCGCCTTCTTTACTGCATGGGCAGAGAAATTTGACAGCTTAAAAGAATGGAGCTTTACAGCATTAGAAGAAAGTTTTAAAGCATTGGCAACAGAGAAAAATATTAAGCCCGGCGAACTGCAGTTACCTTTCCGTATAATGCTGGTAGGCGGCAAATATGGCCCGCCAGTATTTGAAATTGCTGCAACAATTGGTAAAACAGAAACAGTAAAACGGATAAATTATGCGTTAAGCCAGTTTTAATTTTCCGGTGCTGCATACCATTTACGATACAGTTTTTTAAACAGCAGTTCTATTAGCACAATTAACACAATTGCACCAATCAGTTCTGCAATAAAATAATCCATTGCGGTGTGACGGGGTCTCTCCGTATATTTAACATCATAATAGCTATAACGGTGCATAGCTTCATCTAAAGCTAAAAACACCAAAGGCATAAAAGGCGTCATGAACATAAAAATATTAATTCCAATACCCTGTACTGCCCGGCGTATACCGGCCCCAAATGTGGTTAATGCTACTGCCCCAAAAACAATATAATAAACAACAATAAACGACAGCAGTGAGGTTTCTTCGCTGCTATAGTCAGCCAGCATAAATAACCCCGTCAATATTGCCAGTACAACAGAGGTAAGTAATGAAAGGAAAAACGTTTTAACTGTGCTGTGCCTGAAGATAAAGAGCAGTAAAGTAAGTATAAGTGTGGAGTAATAAAACAACCGTAAATATGACGACCAGTCTCTTTTCCATTCATACTTCGCACCAACTGCGTTATCTATACCATTGCTTATACGCATCAGGTCATACTTCTTTTTTATTTTAGCCTCATAAGAGTCGTTAGTATTGTAAGACATATCACCATCATAATACGATCCATACCGGTTATTTACAGCCCATTTTTCTTTTAATGCACGCATTCTTTTTTCCAATACAGCCCTGTCTGGTTTTTTATAATTGCGGATAATTGTACGGTACAACTGAGCCGATGAAAGTACTTTAGTATGAGTAAATTCATCTGCCAGGTATGATCTTACAAAACCATAATCGGGGCATTGGTAAAAAACATACACAGAGTCATTTACCTTCACTACACTGTCTTCATTCTCCAGGCGTTTTTCCAATTCAGTTCTTAAAATATAATTATAAGAAAGACTGCCTGAATCAATAATTGATTTTGCCAGAGTATCGGATTTTACAATTTCTGTAACGGCTGTATCAGAAGCAGGGGTTACCACCCTGTCGGAATTCTCATTAGTAGTGTCTTCCACTTTATACTTACTTGCTATCCATTTTAAGGGCAGCATATCATACTCCAGTTTGCAGGCTGTTGTATTTAGTTCATTAATATCATTTACAATTTCTTCATTACCAAATTGCTGGTTGGCCCTGTATGTTTGAATTAAAGAAGGGATAAAACATACAGAAACAATCAAACCGATACTGATAAAATAAAGCCCAAAGCTTTTTATTCCATCCATTGGGTACCAGTTACCAAAACGCTTAAATACATTAAACCGCAATAGAAATATCAACCAAAATACAAAACCAATTAACGTTATTAATACAGTAAAGGTTACCCAGCCAGATAAGGTACTGTACTGTCTTGCATCAAAAAAAACTAAAAAACAAAACAGCGAAAGTGCTGCTGCAAACAATAAAGTAAAGTATACGACAAGGTGTGCTCTTATTTGCCACACACCGGGTTTGTTGCGAAGGAGTTTATCATCTATCTTTTGTAAAAAAGCTGGTATTAGAGGCCTTTTATTATTGCTCATTGCAGAAGTTTAAAAATTTAAAAGAAACGTTTGGTGCTGTAAGTAATATCTCTGAAATAAGTAAGCGGCAGTTGCGCTTCCACCATTTTTGTAATTATTTGCTGTGCGGTTAATGCAGCGGTAACAATGGTGTAAAAGCCGCCGTTAAACTGTAATTCAACAGGTGTGCCACTGAATATTTTTAAAATAGCGTCCCTGTCTGCAGCCGTTTCAAATTCAACGGCAGTGGAAGTGATTTTTTCTGCTTTATCATTACTGCTGTAAAGGCAGTTGCCGTTTTTAATAAATAAAACGGTATCAGCCACCTTCTCCACTTCATGCAGCTGCTGGCTGCTTAAAATAATACCCATGGGGTTGTGAGCCGCTTTTGCCATAAAAATCAAATCCGTTAAAATGGTCTGTTGCGCATTAATATCAAGGTTGGCCAATGGTTCATCTAAAATTAACAGCCTTGGTTTTTGCAGTAATATTCTTGCAATTTCAAAACGGGTACGGTAACCACTGCTTATCTGGTTCCATGTTAAATGTGCATAGCGGCCAAGGTTCAAACGCTCCAGCATAAAATCAACCATCAGGTCATTTGCATCTCCTTTTACTCCTGCAATGGCAGCGCTGAAGTGAAGATTATCTTTCAGCAAACCATACCAGCGTGGAATACGTTGTGGTATAAAGGCAATATGGTTTTTTACAGCATAATTATCCGGCTTATTCAATAAATGATATTGCAGTTGGCCACCATCAAGAGATAACTGCCCGGCAATGCAACGAAGCAGGGTGGTTTTACCATTGCCATTTTCTCCCACCACACCGAGCACATTGCCGGTATTTAACTTAATACTGATCGGCTTTAAACTAAAGTTACCACCAGTGTAAGTTTTGGTTACTTTATCTGCAGTAACCAAAGGGAAAACCTGCTGCTGCGGTTTATACAAACTGCCGGACTTATCCAGTATTTTTTCAGCATCAGTTTCAAAACCTTCTGGCAAAGAATTATTTTCCTGCTGTGCATGATAACGGCGCCCCCAGTCAATGGCTTCTCTTATTAGTTTGTCATCGCCGGTGTCTAAACAAAAATCCAGTGTACGGCGTACCGCTAAATCATAATCCCCATGTTTCAGGTAAGAGGATATTTCCGCTGCTGGTGTAGTGGTCATACGTAAATTTTAGGGTGAACTATACATGAAAATAACAAAGTACAGCAGATTTTTTATTGCTAACTTTACTTTTATAAGAAATTTATAAAAAGATTGCTATGAGTACCGCTGATGAAAGGCCTGTACGTGTACTGGTTGCCAAGGTTGGCCTGGATGGCCATGATCGTGGCGCTAAAGTAATTGCCACTGCTTTAAGAGATGCCGGAATGGAAGTGATTTATACCGGGCTTCGTCAAACTCCTGAAATGGTGGTTAATGCCGCATTGCAGGAAGATGTGGATGCCATTGGCATTAGTATTTTAAGCGGTGCACACAATACAGTTTTTCCAAAAGTATTAGCATTGATGAAAGAAAAAGGAATGGATGATGTATTGCTTACCGGCGGTGGCATTATACCGGAAGAAGATATCAAATCACTAACTAATGCTGGTGTTGGCAAACTTTTTCACCCGGGAACCAATACACACGAAATAGCCGACTACATAAAAGGCTGGGTAAAAGAACACCGCAGTTTTTAAATATCAGGCAGCATTAAGCGTTTACGTTTTGAATAAATGCGGATTCCCACAACAATGAGTACACATACCGAAAGGCTTAAAGAATTGTGTAACGAAGTGTGCAACAACAAAAGGTAAGCAGCACCTCCAATTGCACAGGCAGTGGCATACAGTTCGCCACGTTTTAGCAGGTTGGGTGTGGTATTACACAATATATCACCTAACAAACCGCCAAACGTAGCGGTTATAACACCCATCACCAATGCATATACCTCGTTCAGGTGTTGACCAAGGCTCACTTCAATACCAGCAGCAGTAAACAAGCCAATACCCACAGCATCGGTAAAAAAAATAGTCCGCTTAAACCGGTTCACATTTTCCTTCATTAAAAAAGTAAAAACAGCACCGGCAAAAACAAGTGCCAGCGCCAGGTTATCATTCACCCAGTTAACAGGTCTTATACCTATAAGCAAATCACGTAATGTGCCGCCACCGTAAGCGGTAACAAATGCCAGTACAATACCGCCAAAAACGTCCATCTTGTAGGTACGTGCTTTAAAAGCACCTGTAAGTGCAAATACAAACGTACCGGTATAAAAAATTACCTGCAGCACAGTCATACTGTAAAAGTAAACATTCAGATATAGTAATAACAGCTAAATAAGTTTTCTTTTTAACGAGCTTATTCGCCCTGGTTGAACGATAGTGGCGACGCTCCGTTTATCAGCATATCATTATTCCTCTTCTGCAAAGCGAATAATTGTAATTATCGATTATTGTACCTTTAATTAAAAATTGTTTATGTCATTCACCACCATTTTGCTTACTGTTGAAAACAACATTGCCTTACTAACCGTTAACCGGCCCGATAAAATGAATGCTTTGAATAAAACAGTTATTGATGAATTAAGTGCAGCATTAGATGAAGTGTATAGTAATACTGAAATAAAAGCAGCCATTATTACTGGTGCAGGCCCAAAAGCATTTGTTGCTGGTGCAGACATCAGTGAGTTTTTAAGTTTAAATAAAGAACAGGGAACCGAACTGGCAAGCAGGGGGCAGGAGATGGTTTTTAATAAAATTGAAAACTGCCCCAAGCCAATAGTTGCTGCAGTAAATGGTTTTGCATTGGGGGGTGGTTGTGAGCTGGCAATGGCATGCCACTTTCGTTTGGCAAGCGACAATGCAAAATTTGGCCAGCCAGAAGTGAACTTAGGTTTAATACCCGGATACGGCGGCACACAACGTCTTACCCAATTAGTTGGTAAAGGAAAAGCAATGGAACTGATGATGACAGCCAGCATGATTGATGCTAACGAAGCAAAGACTCTGGGCCTGGTAAACTATGTAACGCCAGCCGAAACACTGCTGGAAGAAACAAAGAAAATAATAGCTGTAATCATAACAAAATAATCGCTGTAATCATAACAAAAGGCCCCAATGCTATCAGCAAAGTGATCAGTTGTGTTAACGTTGCCGTTACAAGCGACAGTGCTTACACCAATGGCAAAAGCGGTTACGAAAAAGAAATTGAAGCCTTTGGTGAATGCTTTGGCACCGATGAAATGAAAGAAGGCGTTACTGCTTTTTTAGAAAAGCGTAAAGCTAATTTTGCTGTTCGTTAGTTTTAATGAAACAAAACACTGGCAGGTATAACTTGTTTTTGCTGCCCTTGCAGGTTATAGCTAACTTTTAGTCCGTTATCTCCGCCACTGTCAAAATAAACCAGTTTAACTGTATGAAGGCCTTTTTGTAAAAAAGCTTTGTCTGCTTTTTCCTCCATGCTGTGGTTACCGTTGTTATCAACAATTAATTTACCATCAATATATAAAAGGCTGCCATCGTCACTTTGAACATAAAAATCATAAAGCCCTTCATCTTCAATTTTTATCAGCCCTGTAAAAACAAAACCAAACTTCTCTTTTCGCTGTGCAGCTGCTGTATTAAAAGCATCTGCTGTTCCTGTTTTTACCGGGTGAGCCTTTTCCATTACAGCTGCACCCATATTATCTGCTTCGTAATAGTTATACTGTAACCCGGCTGTCATTTTCGATACATCCACCGGCATCATAGGTTCGTAGGTCTTAACATTCGCTTCTGTAATCATGCTGCTCATAGCTCCACTTTTTACAGCAATGGATTTTATAATACTGCTTTTGGTTAAAGTAAATGGAGTTTTATATACCTGTGATTTCAGCGATGGTTCACTTCTATCTGTGGTGTAATAAATTGTTGCACCGCCTGCAGCATTTATAGTTACTGTTGGCTGCATTTTATCATTATACAAAACTGAAACCTGCGGCTTTGCTGTAAACCTTCCATAATTCTCAATTTTAATGGCATAAGCATAAGGTGCCTTTATTTTTTCAGGGTCATACTCGGGCAAGCTTACCTCTATATTATTTCCAGCTTGTTTCCATTGCAGCAATTGTCCTGTGGCAAGGAATTTTATTTTTGTATTTGCAGGAAGCATTACATCTTTCAGTACAATTTTTTTGCTGGAAGGATATTTAGGTGACAAGGCATACAAAAAATTTGTTGTTGCATTATAGGTATAAAACACTTCTTTAACTGCATAGCCTGGGTCCGGGTTAACAGTAATTTTTAACAGCATATCACCGCTGCGGTCTTTATAATCTCTTTTACCAGCGCTCCATTGTGAATTTACTTTCCACCGGGTGGTATTGTAAATTGCTTCGCCATTTATTTTTAACCACTCTCCTATTTGCAATAAACGTTCCTGCATTATCGGTGGAATTTTTCCATGTTCATCCGGGCCAATATCCAATAAAAAATTACCGCCGCGGCTTACCTTATCAATTAACTGCAGCACCAAACTTTGTGTGCTGTTGTAATCCCAGGCATC
>JBGAHV010000093.1:0-2619 GCA_044225995.1 Ferruginibacter sp.
TTTACAAACTATGGTCCTATTTGGGAATTGTGGTGGGATGGCGCCAATGGTGAAGGACCAAATGGGAAAAAACAAGTGTACGACTGGAAACGCTTTAAAGCAACCGTACGCAGGCTTTCCCCCAATACCGTAATATTTAGTGACGTGGGGCCAGACATTCGCTGGTGTGGAAACGAAAGCGGCGTTGCAGGAAAGACCAACTGGAATACGTTAGACATAGATGGCTTTGAACCGGGGGCAAATGCGCCTTCAACAGACACATTAAATACCGGTAATGTAAATGGCAAATACTGGATACCGGCTGAATGTGATGTTAGCATACGGCCGGGATGGTTTTATCATAAAACGGAAAATAGCAAAGTAAAAACACCTGAGGAGCTATTCCAGCTGTATTTAAAAAGTGTGGGCCGGGGCGCTAATTTATTATTGAATGTGCCACCGGATGGAAGAGGCTTGATAACTCAATACGATTCGGCAGCATTGATTGGATTTAAGAAGTTGAAAAAGGAGAGTTTATCGAAGAATATTTTTTCAAAAGCAACTACTTACTATTTAAAAGGGGGGCTTTTAAACATTGCTCCTTCAGTTACAGACGGAAAGTTACAAACTGCTCAGCCAATGATGGCAGCTATTAATCATTCTGTTGGGGTGGAAACGAAAGAAAATAAAAAAATAAACTGTGTTGTACTAAGAGAGGATGTCAGCAAAGGTCAAAATTGTGTTGCGTTCAAGCTGTTGCTTTTTAATAAAAAGGACGAAATGGTAAAAGAAATTCACGGTACCACTATTGGCAGAAAAAGAATAATCAGTTTTCCGGCGGAGAATGTGAATACGATTGAACTAACGATTGAAGAGCAGAAAAATGTCACAGCAATAACTGAAATTGAAGCCTATCTTATTCCCGAAAATCTCATTGAAGAATAACCAACGATGAAAAAATTAATTGCCTGCCTGCTAATTATCTGTGTATTACAATCAGCTGCACAAACCTATCAGCCCACATGGGAAAGCTTAGACAAACGCCCCACGCCGCAATGGTTTACTGATGCTAAGTTTGGCATCTTCATTCACTGGGGTGTATATTCAGTACCGGGCTGGTGTACTAAAGGAAATTATGCAGAATGGTACCAGTATGGCCTGCAAACAAACGATACGGCAAGGCAAAAATTTCATAAAATAAAATTTGGAGACAGAAGTTATTATGATTTAGCCAATGATTTTAAAGCAGAATTATTTAATCCCGATGAATGGGCTAAAGTATTTGAACAAAGCGGCGCAAAATATATTGTGCTCACTTCTAAACATCATGATGGATTTACTTTATGGCCCAGTAAAGAAGCAAATAAAACATGGGGCTTTAAATGGAATGCAATGGATGTTGGCCCTAAAAGAGATTTGATAGCAGATTTATTTAAAGCTGTTCGCAAAACTTCGGTACATGCAGGTATGTATTATTCTTTGTACGAGTGGTTTAACCCTTTATGGAAAACTGATAAAAATAAATTTGCCACGGAACACACATGGCCACAAATGAAAGACCTTATCAATAATTATCAGCCTGATGTTTTTTGGACAGATGGCGACTGGGAAGCCAGTGAAGATGTTTGGAAGAGTAAAGAGTTTTTAAGCTGGCTGTACAATGAAAGCGTGGTGAAAGATAAAATTGTGGTTAATGACCGGTGGGGCAGTGGTGTTCGGTTTAAACATGCAGGCATTTACACACCGGAATACCAGCCGGATTTAGATTTTGAAAACCATGCCTGGGAAGAAAGCCGCGGTATGGGATTTAGTTACGGTTATAACAGGGAAGAAGATGCCTGGGATTACAACAGCACACAAAGTTTGGTGCTGCAGTTAATTGATAAGGTAAGCCGCGGCGGTAATTTTTTATTGGATATTGGCCCGGATGAACATGGAAAAATTCCACCGATAATGCAGGAACGTTTATTACAAATAGGAGAGTGGTTAAAAATAAATGGCGAAGCAATTTACAATACCACCCGGTGGAAAGTTAGTTCACAATGGAGTGCAGGTAAAAGAGATTATAAAGACCGTAGCGGCGATATGCTGTTAAAAATTACTGTTAACCCAGACCCTGGCTATGCAGTTAAAGAAGTGTTTTACACCTACAACGCAACTACAAATTCTTTGTATGCCTTGTCGCCTAAATATCCTTCCAGCAAAAAAATTGTACTGAAAGATGTAACGCTTCCTGCAAATACAAAAATAAAATTCCTTGCCACAGGGCAATTGCTGCAATGGAAGCAGGCTGGAAATAAAATAGAAGTAAGCTTGCCAGAGTATGACCCTGAAAAAATAAAGGCACCTTATGCTTACGCCATTAAAATTGAGAATTATGGAAGGTTTACAGCAAAGCCGCAGGTTTCAGTTTTATATAATGATAAAATGCAACCAACAGTAACTATAAATGCTGCAGGCGGTGCAACAATTTACTACACCACAGATGGAAGTGAACCATCGCTGAAATCGCAGGTATATAAAACTCCCTTTACTTTAGCCAAAAGTAGTATTATCAAATCCATTGCTGTAAAAAGTGGAGCTATGAGCAGCATGATTACAGAAGCGAATGTTAAGACCTACGAACCTATGATGCCGGTG